>NZ_JBIRBB010000023.1:0-161032 GCF_044326295.1 Spongiactinospora sp. 9N601 | reverse complement strand
GATCGACTGGCGTAGACACCCAACGATCATGAGGGGTCGCGTTTGTCATCCGCGCCCAGGGGTGCCCTTACCGCCCGGTCTCATCGAGCCCACATGTGTCCCACCAGCCGAGAACGCTTCAGCCCTGTGTCGTAACGGCGGGTGGGCATGGTGCGGGGAGGCCGGGTCAGTGGGGGTCGTTGAGGGAGTTGAGGTGGGTGTGGAGGCGAGCGGTTGTGGCGGTGGCCGGTTCGTCCAGAATTGAAAGGGCCTGTTCCCACGCGTGGCGGGCCTCTTCTCGTCGTCCGGAGAGTTTGGCGAGTTCGCCCAGGGCCTCCAGGGCGGCGGCGCGGCCGACTGACGAGCCCAGGGCGGTCATCTGTTCCAGGCCGCGCCGGAGGTGCTCGTCCGCTGTGCCGAGATCGCCGGCGCCCGCGTGTGCTCGGCCGAGCATGATGTCCAGGCGGGCCTGGTTGTACTGGTCGTCGACCTTGGTCAGGCCCGGGCGGGCCTGTTCGAGGTAGATCACCGCGTCGGCACCACGTCCCTGGGTGATGAGGACCCCGCCGAGTTCGACCAGGGCCAGGGCCGCCTTGCGGTCGGCGCCCTCCTCGCGGTAGATCTCGATCGCGGCGAGGAAGTGGGTGATGGCCTGCTCCTTGTCGCCCAGCGCCGCCGCGACGACGCCGAGCCGGCGCAGGGAGCCCGCCTCGCGGTCGCGTTCGCCGAGCCGGCGCCAGAGGTTCAGGGCGACGGTGAAGTGCGCGGCGGCCTCGTCGGGCTCGCCGAGGGCGTTCAGGGTGAGGCCGAGCCTGCCCAGCATTTTGCCCTCGGCCTCCATGTCGTTGCAGGCGCGGGCGGCGGCGAGGCCGGTGCGTTCGACGTCGAGGCGTTCCATGTGGTGGCCGCGGTACAGGTACAGGCTCCACATCGCGTCGGTGAGCTGCCAGGCGGTGGCGTGCCGCCCTCGGTCGTGAGCGGTGGTGACGGCGGCGGTGAGGTTCGCGCGTTCGGACTCCAGCCACTCAAGGGCATCTGTGGGGCCGCCAAAGTCGGTGATTTCGGATGGCCGTGGTTCGGCGTCGCGCGGCAGGCCCGTCCGGTACGGCCGGAGGCGGCGTTCCGCGCGCGCCGCCGTACCGAGGTACCAGCCGAGCAGCCGGGCCACCGCCCCCTCGCGGGTATCGGCCCGCTCGGTCGTGTCGGCGAGCTGGGCCGCGTGCAGCCGGACCAGCGCGTGGTGGAACCGGTACCGGCCGCCGGCGGTGTCGGTGAGCAGGTTGGCGTCGGTCAGGATGCCGAGCAGCCGGCGCGCCTCGACCGCCGGGATGTCGGCCAGCGCGGCGGTGGCTCCCCCGCTGAAGGTGGCGCCGGGGACGAGGCCGAGCAGCCGGTAGATCCGCGCGGCGTCGGGGCGCAGCGCGCGGTAGGAAAGGTCCAGGGCCGAACGTACGGCCATGTCGTCTCCGATCGTCAGCACGGCGAGCCGTCGCTGCTCCTCGGCCAGGACGGCGGCCATCTCGCCGAGCGTCCAGTTGGGCCGGGAGGCGAGCCGGGCCGCCGCGACGGTCAGCGCGAGCGGCAGGCGCATGCAGAGTTCGGTGAGTTCGGTGGCCGCCTCGGGTTCGCGGTCCACGCGTTCGGCTCCCACGGTGTCGCGTAGCAGGTCGAGGGCGGCGGCGGTGTCGAGCCGGTCCACGTAGACGCCGCGCGCGCCGCCCGCCAGCAGGCCGGCCAGCCGGAGCCTGCTGGTGACCAGGGTGACGCTGCTCGGCGAGGTGGGCAGCAGCGGACGGACCTGGGCGGCCGTCAGCGCGTCGTCGAGCAGTACGAGCAGCCGCCGGTCGTGGGTCACCGTGCGGTAGAGGGCGGCCCGCCCGGCGAGTTCGCCGGGGATCAGTTCGATCGGTACGCCGAGAGCGTGCAAGAAGTCGCCGAGCACGGTCAGGGGCGTCACCGGCCCGTCGTCGGCGTGGCCGCGCAGGTCGGCGTAGAGCTGGCCGTCGGGGTAGTGCGGGCGGACGGTATGCGCCCAGGCGAGCGCGAGCGCGCTCTTGCCGACGCCGGCCGAGCCGGTGATCAGCGCGGCGGCGGGTACGCCGGCGAGCGCGTGCTCCTCGCGCATGGCGTCGAGTTCGGCGAGCGGGGCTGTGCGATCGACCAGGCGGAGACGGGGAAGAAGCTGGTTGGGGACCGGCAGGGAGGTCGGCTCGTGCAAATGCAGACCGCCGAGCACATCACGGAATTGGACGACCGACCCGAACGCCGTTCCGGCCATCTCATTATGGTTGATTTCCGCTGGATTTCGGTCACTATCCGGCCACTTGGACATGTGTCCGCCCTCGCTCAACCTCACCTCCAGATTAGATCAAAGGGAAAGGAAGAGAAATGCCGGAGAATTCGATACCCGGCCCGGGCCCCGGTGCGGACCTCGCGCCAGTGAGCGGGCTGCACGAGTACCAACTGCGGCTGCACGCCGAATACGGGCCGGTGGCGCGGTTCCTGCTGCCGGGCGGGCTCCCCGCCGTCTCGGTGGCCGATCCGGTGTTACTGGAGGCCACCGCGCATATCGACAAACGGCCGGAAGAAATGTTCGATTTCCTGGCCCCGCTGTGCGAGGCGGGCAATCTGCAAACGCTGCCCGCCGACGAGCACACACCGTGGCGCAAAGTACTGCTTTCGGTACTGGCCGGGCGGCGTTCGCACCAGGCGCGGTTCGCGCGGTTCACCGAACTGGCCACCGATCTGGCCGGGCGGTGGGCGGCGCACGACGGGCCGATCGCGTTGCAGAAGGACCTGAGCGCGCTGTCGCTGCGAATGATCTGCGACTACGCGCTCGGCGGGCTGGACGACCCCGCCACGGCCGAGCGCGTGGTGACCGCCTTCCAGACCGTTCTGGAGAACGGCGACGGCGACGGCGCCGGCCAGGCCCTGACGTACCTGCGGAGCGTCGTGGACCGAATCCTGGGTAACAAAGCCGGCGACAAGGCCGGCGACAAGAGCGACCTGATCGGCGCGCTGGCCGCCGCCGGGATGAGCCCCGCGCGGATCAGGGACACCGTGCTCGTGATCATGCTGGCCGCGCACCACACGACCGGCGTGGCCGTGTCGTGGACGCTGCACCTGCTGGCCCGCCATCCCGAGATCGCCGCCCGGGTGGCGGCCGAGGTGGACGGCGTGCTCGGCGACCGGCCCGCGCCCGCGTACGCCGACCTCAGGCGGCTCACCTACCTGGAGATGGCGCTCAAGGAGTCGATGCGGCTCTACCCACCGGGCCCGTACGGCGCGCGCGAGGCCACCCACGACCTCACGCTAGGCGGCCACCACATCCCCAGCGGAACGACGATCTTCTATTCGTTCTGGGCCGTCCACACGAATCCGCGCTATTGGCCCGACCCGCAGGCGTTCATCCCGGAACGCTTCACCCCCGAGGCCATCGCCGCCCGGCCGCGCTACGCCTTCGTCCCGTTCGGGCTGGGGCCGCGGGCCTGCGAGGGGTCGGGGCTGGCGATGGTGGAGGCCGAACTGGTGCTGGCGGTACTGCTGAAGCGGCTGGAGTTCGCCCCGGTCGCGGGGCACCCGGTGGTGCCGGTGGAGCGCTTCGTCCTGTGGGCGGCCGACGACATCCTGATGACGGCGACGCCCCGCACCCCCCAAAGCCGGTGACCTAAGCGTGATCGACAGCATGATCGACCAGTTCCTGAACCCGCTCGGGGGTGTAGAGGCCGTCGGCGAGCAACTGCGCGAGCCCGAGCACCCCCGCGTGCGGGTCGAGGTCGCTGCGCACGATCTGGAGGTTGCGGGTGGCCAGCGGCAGCGAACGCCGGTACACGATCTCGCGGATGCCCGCGAAGAGCTGTTCGTCGATGTGCGCGAGCTGGCCGCCGATCGCGATCACCCGGGGGTTGAACAGGTTGACGGTGTCGGCGATGGCCCCGCCGAGGATGCGCGCCGCGCGCCTGGCCAGCCGTACGGCGAGCGGGTCGCCGCCGCGGATCAGGCCGACCGCGTCGTCCACGGTCGTCACCGCGCGCCCGGCCGCGCGCAGGTCGCGCACGAGCGCCCAGCCCCCGGCGTACGCCTCGACGCATCCGGCGTTGCCGCACCGGCAGACCGGCGGTTCGTCCACGTCGTCCACATGGACCTGGATGTGCCCGACGTCGCCTGCCGCGCCGTCCGCGCCGCGGTGCACCCGCCCGCCGGCGACCAGCCCGGTACCGACCCCCGTGCCGATCTTGACCATCAGCAGGTGCGGCACGTCCGGATAGCGCAGCCGGTGCTCGCCGTACGCCATGGCGTTGACGTCCTTGTCCACCAGGACCGGGCAGTCGTAGCCCGCCGCGAACCAGCCGGGGATGTCGTAGCGGTCCCAGCCGGTCATGATCGGCGGGCTGACCACGCGCCCGCTGGCGAAGTCGACCGGGCCGGGGACGTCCAGGCCGATGCCGAGCACGTCGGCGGGCCCGCGCCCGGCCACCCCCAGGATCTCGGCGAACAGCCCGTCCACCACCGAGAGCACCGCCCGCGGCCCCTCGGTGACATCGGCCCTGGTCTCGCGCTCGACCAGCACCTCGCCGGCCAGGTCGCACAGCGCGGTACGCAGCCCGGTCGCGCCGATGTCGGCGACCAGCAGCACCCCACGGCCCCGGTTGACGACGAACCGGCCCGCCGGACGCCCGCGGGTGCGCGCGTCGACCGGGGACGGGATCAGCAGCCCGGCCGCCAGCAGGCCGTCCAGCCGCTGGTTGACCGTGGTGCGCGACAGCCCGGTACGGCTCACCACCTCGGCCTTGGTCAGGCCCTCGGCGACGTCACGGAACAAGCCAAGGATCTCGCCCGAACTGGCCCCCATCCGCGCGGCGGCGAGACTCGTTGTGCCCATGCGGACACTCTAGCTATGACCGAGACTGTCCGTAAGTCACCCGACTTTCGACGGCAAAAGTTGAAAGAAGGGTTGCCAGACGCCAGAAGCGGGGATTACGGTCAGGACATCTGAGCTGAAAGGGATATCCGATGTATGCCAACGCCCGAGGCCGCCGCCTGGCGGCGGTCGGTGCGCTCGTGGCCGCGGGCGCCCTCGCACTGGCATCCTGTGGTTCGGGAGAGCCCGCAGGCACGGCCGGTCAGACGGCGGGCGCGACCACCGCCACTCCCCGGATCGCCGCAGTGATCAAGGGCCTGGACAACCCGTTCTTCCAGACCATGAAGCAGGGCATCGACGAGCAGGCCAAGACCGGCGGGGTGCAGGTCACCGTGCAGGCGGCCAACGCCATCACCGACACCACCGGGCAGGCCGACAAGCTGGACGGGCTGGCCGGTCAGGATTTCTCCTGCTACGTGGTCAACCCGATCTCCGGTACCAACCTGGTCCAGGGCCTCGCCAAGCTGTCCGCGCTGGGCAAGACCGTGGTCAACATCGACAGCCCGGTGGACGCCAAGGCCGCCGAGAGCGCGGGCGTCAAGCCCGCGACCTACATCGGCACCGACAACGCCGAGGCCGGCGCGCTGGCCGCGCGGCGGATGGGCGAGCTGCTACGCGGGGGCGGGCAGGTCGCCGTGGTGGGCGGCATCGCGGGCGATGTGACCAGCGGGGCCAGGGTCGAGGGCTTCCAGCGGGGGGTGCCCGCGAACATCAAGGTCGTCCAGACCGTCGCGGCCAACTGGGAGCGCCAGGCCGCGCTCACCGCCGCCACCGACCTGATGCGCGCCCACCCCGAGCTGAAGGGCTTCTTCGTCGCCAACGACGACATGGGGCTCGGCGTGGCCCGCGCGGTCGCCAACTCCGGCAAGGCCGGGCGGGTCAAGGTGATCAGCGTGGACGGCATCAAGGACGCCCTGGAGGCGGTCAAGGCCGGCACCCTGGACGGTACCGTGGCACAGTACCCCTACACGATCGGGGTGATGGGCGTGGAGGCGTGCCAGGCCGCGGCGGCCGGCAAGCGGCTCCCGCCCAACGTGAAGGCCCCGGTCGAGATGGTCACCAAGGACAACGCCGACCAGGCCCTGGCGGCCACGCCCAAGCCGTTCGGCGAGTACGACGACCCGTTCAAGGCGCTCATCCGATGATCGGGACCGAAGCGCGGTGAGCGTCGCGGCGCGCTTGAAGGACCCGGCGTTCTGGGCGGAGTGGGCCGCCCTGGCCGGCCTGATCGTCCTGGTGATCGTCTTCCAGGCGCTCAATCCCACCTTCCTGAGCCCGGGGAACATCGCCTCGATGCTGGTCGCCGCGGCGATCCTGATCATCCTGGCGGTCGGCCAGACCTTCGTGATCGCCACCGCGGGCATCGACCTGTCCATCGCCTCGGTGATGACCATGGGCGCGGTCGCCTTCGGCCTGTCGTACACGGCCGGCTGGGGGCTGGGGCCCGCCTGCCTGCTCGCGGTCGCCGCCGCCGGGGTGGCGGGCGCGGTGAACGGCATGATCATCGCCTGGGGGAAGATCGCCGACTTCATCGTGACGCTGGGCATGCTGTCCGCGGCCTCGGGGCTCGCCCTGATCCTCGCGGACGGCAAGCCGGTGACGATCGTCGATGCGGTGCTGCTGCGGCTGTCCACGGGCGGGCTCGGGATCTTCGGCTGGACGTTCCTGATCGCGCTCGCCGTCGCGATGATCGCCCATGTGGCGCTGTTCCACACCAGGTTCGGCACCCACCTGCTGGCCACCGGCGGCGCTCCGGAGTCGGCCGCGGCGATGGGCATCAGCACCCGGCGGATCAAGATCGCGGTCTACTCGATCAGCGGCGCGCTGGCCGGGCTCGGCGCGATCCTGCTGGTGGCCAGGGTCGGCGCGGCCGAACCGGCCTCCAACACCTCCTTCCTGCTCAACTCCGTGGCGGCCGTGGTGCTGGGCGGGGTGAGCCTGTTCGGCGGCCGGGGCACGATCGTCGGCCCGGTGATCGGCGCGCTGCTGCTGACCGCCCTGGTCAACGGCCTGACGCTGCTCGGCGTCGCGCAGTTCTACCAGCCGCTCGCCGTCGGCATCGTGGTGGTGCTGGCCGCGCTGATGACGAGGTTCCAGAAGTGAGCACACCAAACGGTCAGGACATCCTGCTCGACTGCCGGGACGTCTCTCTCACCTTCGGCAGCGTCCGCGCGCTGGTGGACGTCTCGCTCACCGCACGGCGAGGCGAGATCACCGCCCTGGTCGGCGACAACGGGGCCGGCAAGTCCACACTGGTCCGCTGCGTGTCCGGCATCCACCGGCCGGACAGCGGGCGCATCCTGTTCGACGGCGAGGAGACCGCGTTCCACTCGCCGGAGGACGCCCGCGACGCCGGGATCGAGACCGTCCACCAGAACCTCGCCCTGGTGGAGGACCTCACGGTCTGGCAGAACCTGTTCCTCAACCGGGAGATCGTCCGCCGGTTCGGCCCGGTGGCGCTGCTGGACCGCCGGGCCATGCAGGCCCGCGCCAGGCAGATGGTCTCGGCGCTGGCGGTCAACGTGCCCGAGGTACGCTCCCGGGTGCGGCGGCTGTCGGGCGGGCAGCGGCAGGCCGTGGCCATCTGCCGGGCGACGGGATTCAGCTCCAAACTGGTCATCATGGACGAGCCGACGGCCGCGCTCGGGGTCCAGGAGACCGCCCGGGTGGAGGAGCTGATCGTGCGATTGCGCGACGAGGGGCATGCCGTACTCCTGATCAGCCACAACTTCGCCCAGGTCATGCGGCTCAGTCAGCAGGTGTGGGTGATGCGCGCCGGCCGCCGGGTGGGCGGACGCCGTACCGCCGACACCACCGGCGAGGAGATCGTCGGCCTGATCACCGGCGCCATCGAGAACTGACCCGACCACACCGAGGAAGGCACCCACCGTGGCCACCGACACGCAGACCAACCCCATCGGAGTGCACGCCCTGGTGTGGGCGGGCGACACCAGCCCCGCCTCGCTCGCCCTGGCCGTGCGCAAGACCAAGGCCACCGGGTTCGACCTGCTGGAGCTGTCCCTGCACGACTCGGTCAACCTGGACACCGCCGCCGCCCGCGAGGCGCTGCGCTCGGCGGGCCTCGGCGTGGCGTGCTCGCGCGGGCTGGCCTTCGACGCCGACGTCTCCAGCGACGACCCGGCCGTGGTGGAGCGCGGCGAGAAGCTGCTGCACGACTCGCTCGCGGTCACCCAGGGGCTCGGCGGCACGCACCTGACCGGGGCGCTCTACAGCGCGCTCGGGAAGTACGGTCACCCGCTCACCGAGGCCGGGCGGCGCAACGTGGTGGCGGTGCTGCGCCGGCTGGCCGGAGAGGCGCAGGGCCGGGGGATGACGCTCGGGCTGGAGATCTGCAACCGCTACGAGACCAACGTGGTGAACACCGCCCGCGACGCGCTGCGGCTCGCCGACGACATCGGTGCCGACAACGTGCTGATCCACCTGGACACCTACCACATGAACATCGAGGAGGACGACCTCGTCCGGCCGGTTCACGAGGTGGGCGACCGGCTCGGATACGTCCATATCGGGGAGAACCACCGGGGTTACCTCGGATCGGGGCACCTCGACTTCACCTCCTTCTTCCACGCGCTCGGCGACATCGGGTACCGGGGGCCGATCACGTTCGAGTCGTTCTCCTCGGCCGTGGTCATGCGCGGGCTGTCCAACGACCTGGCGATCTGGCGCAACCTGTGGTCCGACGGGGAGGATCTGGCCCGGCACGCGCGGGCGTTCATCGCCGGTCAGCTCCACGCCGCCGCGGCCCGATGACCGGCCTCGCGGACCTGGCCGCGCGGGCCCGCGCGCTCACCGCCGGGGGGAGGCGGGCCGTGCTGGGCATCACCGGCGCGCCGGGGGCGGGCAAGTCCACGCTGGCCGAGCACCTGCTGCGGGAACTGCGCCGTACGGCGGGGCCGGAGTGGGTGGCGCACGTCCCGATGGACGGCTTCCACCTGGCCGACGTCGAACTCGACCGGCTCGGCCGGCGCGACCGCAAGGGCGCGCCGGACACCTTCGACGCGGCCGGGTACGCGGCGCTGCTGCGCCGGCTGGACGAGGAGCAGGACGACGTGGTCTACGCGCCCGCCTTCGAGCGCGACCTCGAACAGCCGATCGCGGGCAGCATCCCGGTCCCTCGCGCCGCCCGGCTGGTCATCACCGAGGGCAACTACCTGCTGCACGACGAGGGCGACTGGGCCGGGGTGCGGCCCCGCCTGGCCGAGGTGTGGTACTGCGACCTCGACCCTGGCGAGCGGCTGCGCCGCCTGGTGGCCAGGCACGTGCGGTTCGGCAAGGCCCCGGACGCGGCCATGGCCTGGGCCACCGGTACCGACCAGCGCAACGCGGACCTCATCGCGGCCACCCGCCACCGGGCCGACCTGCTGATACCGGACGCGATCATCCGCGCGCTCACCCCACCGGGCTGACCGATTCCCTGACCGGCCCGAGTGGGCAGAAGTACGATATGTCGTGCCTCGTACAGGTCCCCGGAATGAGGTGGACATGTCCGACCCTCTGAATGAGGGGCACTCCTGGATCGGTGACCACCGGCTGATCCGCCAGATCGGTGACGGCGGGCAGGGGGTGGTGTATCTCGCCCGCGCGCCCTCGGGCGAAGACGTGGCGATCAAGCTTCTGCACCTGTCGCTCGCCCACAAATCCGACAGCAGGCGGCGGTTCCTCCGTGAGGTCGAGACCGCGCGGCGGGTCGCTCCCTTCTGTACGGCGCGCGTGCTCGGCATGGGCCTGCACGACGGCCGGCCGTACATCGTGAGCGAGTACATCCCGGGCGTCTCGCTGGAGGAGTTGGTCCGCACCGAAGGGCCCCGGTCGGGCGGCGGCCTGGACCGCCTGGCGGTCACCACGATCAGCGCGCTGGCGGCCATCCACCGGGCCGGGATCATCCACCGCGACTTCAAGCCGAGCAACGTCATCATGGGGCCGGAGGGCCCGGTCGTGATCGACTTCGGCATCGCCCGCGCGCTGGATCACACCTCCCCCGGCACCCGCGCGATCGGCACCCCCGCCTACATGGCCCCCGAACTGTTCACCGACTCCCCGCCCGGGTTCGCCGTGGACATCTTCGCCTGGGGCTGCACGATGGCCTACGCGGCGAGCGGGCAGCAGGCGTTCGCCCGGAACGCGGTTCCTGCGGTGATGCATGCGATTCTGCACGCCGAGCCCGATCTGTCCGGTGTGCCGGACGCCGTACGCCCGCTGCTCGCCCAGTGCCTGGCCAAGGACCCTGACGAGCGGCCCACCGCCGTCGCGGTGTACCGCGCGCTGACCGGCGAGAGCGCCCCCGTCCCTGACTCGACCGGGCCCACCGCTTCGGGTCCGCTCCGTGGGATGTCGCGGCGGCGGGCCCTGGTGGTCGGCGGGCTGGCCGGTGGTGTGGCCGCCGCCGCGGGCGCGATCTCCGTGCCGCCGCTGGTGTCCCGGCTCACCGCCGAGCCGACCCCGGGTCCGGCCACGACGGGCCGTACCGGGGCGGGCCCGCCCTTCGGGCGGCTCCTGATAGGCCCGCTGGTCGGCCACACCAAGGCCGTCAGGGCCGTGGCGACCGCCGTGCTGGGCGCCACCACGGTGGCCCTGTCCGGGGGCGAGGACCACACGGTCCGCGTGTTCGACCTGGCCGAACGCCAGCAGATCGGCAAGCCCTTCACCGGGCACACCGAGTCGGTCCGGTCGATCGCGGTGAGCGCGCGCATCGGGCAGCCGACCGTCGTCTCGGCGAGCGACGACCGCACGGTCAGGGCGTGGGAGCTTCGGGCGTTCAAGGAGACCGGCCCGCCGTACCGGCACCGCGGGCAGGTCAAGGCGGTGGCGACCGGCAGGCGGGGCGGCGAGCCGATCGCCATCAGCGGCGGCGAGGACCGTGCCCTGCACGTCTGGGACCTCGCCGAGGGCAGGGAGATCTACGCCCGCGACGCCGACCACAGCTCCAAGATCCTCTCGGTCGCCTACGGGGAGCGGAACTTCCAGCCGCTCGCCGTGACCGGCAGCGAGGACGGCACACTGCGGATCTGGGAGCTCGCCGGCGGCCGGCCGATCGGCGACCGCCTGATCGGGCACACCGGCCAGGTCCGCACGGTCGACATCGGCCATGTGGACGGCACGCTCGTGGCCCTCTCCGGCGGCCTCGACGGCACCGTGCGGGTCTGGAGGGTGGACACCCACGAACGGCTCGGCTCCACCCTCACCGGGCATCGGGGGACGGTGTGGTCGGTGGCGTTCGCCGAGGTGGACGATGTCCCGCTCGCGGTCTCCGGCGGTGAGGACGGCACGGTGCGGGTCTGGAACCTGCGTACCATGCGGCCCGTGGGCAAGCCGTTCACCGGGCACACCGGGCGGGTGTGGGCGGTGTCCGTCGGGTGGCTGCACGACGTCCCGATCGTGGTCAGCGGCGGGCAGGACCACGGCGTCCGGGTGTGGAGCCTGGCCCCGCCGTTCCCCTGATCACTGGAAGTCCTCGATGTCCTCCATATCCGGCTCGGCATCCTCCTCAGGCTCTGGTTCGGTGCGGCAGTCCTGGGCGCAGCCGCCGAAGCGGGTCCGGTCCACCTGCGGGAAGGGCGTCGGCGCGATGCCGCGCAGCGCCTCCCGCATGGTGTCGTTCCAGATCGGGCCGGGGATGCTCGCGCCCTGCACCGAGCCGTAGTACCGGCCGCCGATGGTCACGCCGGTCAGCTTGTACCGGCTCGATCCGCGCGGGTCGCCGATGCTGACCGCGCCCGCGAGGTCCGGGGTGAACCCGGCGAACCATGCCGTGGCGTACCCGTCCGTCGTGCCGGTCTTGCCCGCCGCGGGCCGGCCGATGCCGCCCACGCCGCTCATGGTGCCCTCGGTGAACACCCCCGACAGCACCTCCGCCGCCGCGTCGGCGACCCCTGCGTCGATGGCCTGGCGGCAGGACGGGCGGTAGCGGGTGGCCTTGCCGTCCCTGCCGGTGATCGCGGTGATCGCCATCGGCGCGCAGTACCGGCCGCGGGCCGCGATGCCCGCGTACGCACTGGCCACGGTGACCGGGTCGGTCTCGTTGATGCCGAGCACGAACGTCTCGTACTCCGCCAGCGGGCGTCCGTCGGCGCGGTGGATCCCGAGGGCCTTGGCCGTCTTGACGGTGTCGCACAGCCCAACCCGTCTTTCCAGCTCCATAAAGAAGGTATTTACGGAGTGCCGGGTGCCGGTGCGCAGGGTCTTCCAGCCGGGCGAGCCCTCGTCGTTGGTGACGGTGTGGGACAGGTCGCCGACACTCTTGCCCGCGCAGTTGACGAAGTCGGAGGGCGCGGAGGCGCGAAAGCCCGCTCCAGCGGTCAGCCCGTCGTCCAGCCGCATGCCCTTGCTCAGCGCGTTGAGCAGGGTGAACGTCTTGAACGTGGAGCCGGCCTGAAAGCCGACGCCGCCGCCGTGCGCGGCGTCGGCCACCACGTTGTAGGAGATCTGGTGCTTCTTGGCGCCGTACTCCCGGCTGGCCGCCATCGCCCGGATCGCGCCGGTGCCCGGCTGGACCAGCGCCTGGGCCGCGACCGGGCCGTCGGTGGGACGCACCCGGGCGCGGATGGCCCGCTCCGCGGCCCGCTGCATGGCCGGGTCGAGCGTCGTCCTGATGGTGAGGCCGCCGCGTTCGAGGTACTTGCGGCGCTCGTCCTTGGTGCGGCCGAACGTGGGGTCGCGCAGGATCTCCTGGCGGACATAGAAGCAGAAGTACGGATATTTGCTGGTCTCACAGCCACCCGGGAGCTTCGTCCCGACATAGCCGAGCTTGCTGGCCTTGGCCCTGGCCGCCTCCGCCTTGGTGATCTTGCCCAGCTCGGCCATCCGGTCCAGTACCACGTCACGCCGCTTGCGGAGCCGTTCCTGGTGCCCGCGGCCCAGGTTGGGGTCGGTCGCGTTCGGGTCCTGCACCGCGCCGGCCAGCGTGGCCGCCTGGGGCAGCGTCAGCTCGGCGGCGGTGACCCCGAAGAACCGCTTGGCCGCCGCCTCCACGCCATAGGCGCTCGCGCCGAAATAGGCGATGTTCAGGTACTTCTCCAGGATCTGGTCCTTGCTGTACTTCTGCTCCACCCACAGCGCGTGGCGAAGTTCGTCCAGCTTGCGCGCGTAGCTCGCGGCCAGGGCCTTCTCCTTGTCCGCCTTGGTGGTGGCGGAGTTGAACAGCACCTGCTTGACGTACTGCTGGGTGATCGTCGAACCGCCCTGGCTGACCCCACCGGCCTGCACGTTCTTGGCCAGCGCCCGCATCGTGCCCTCGATGTCGATCGCGCCGTGCCGGTAGAAGCGGTAGTCCTCGATCGCCACGATCGCGCTGCGCATGATCTCGGCCACGTCCGAGAGGCCGACCGCGACCCGGTACTGCTCGTAGAACCGGGCGATCTCCCTGCCCTTGACGTCCTGGACCACCGAGACCTCGGCCGGCGGCGGCTCGCTGAGCGCCTTCGGCGCGATCCCGACCTCGTTCACCACCGTCACCAGGCCGACGCCCGCCCCGCCGACCGCGGGCAGCGTGATCCCCGCGACGAGCAGCCCCGCCGCCACCCCGGCCGCGGCCAGCGCACCGAGTCGCTTGCTGGACATTTACTCCCCTCCCCCATCGAACCCCGTGGCGAGCAGCAAAGCGGTCAATTCAGGCAGTGTCAAATATCGATATGCGGGCGGACACGTTGCGGGTTTCGATATGAGTCCAGCTCAGGGCCGTATCACAATCGTTCAAGACACCGGGCCCGAGTCCGCACTACAACGGGGCGTCCAACGGGCATGCGGGCGGAGGTCGGTCGATGGGTGTGGGGTTCGTCGGACTGGGGATCATGGGGCAGCCCATGGCGCTCAACCTGGCCAGGGCGGGGACACCGCTCGTGGTGTGGAATCGCACCGCCGCCAGGTGCGAGCCGCTGCGCGCCGCGGGCGCGTCGGTGGCGGGGAGCGCGGCCGAGGTCTTCCGGCGGGCGCGCGTGGTGCTGCTGATGCTGGCCGACGAGGCGGCGATGGACGCGGTGCTGGAGCGGGACGCCCCGGCGGCGTTCGCGGCGAACGTCGCCGGGCGCGTCGTCGTCCACATGGGCACGACGTCGGCGACGTACTCGGCCGCGCTCTGCGCCGCCGTGCGGGCGGCCGGGGGCGAGTACGTCGAGGCCCCGGTGTCCGGTTCGCGCGACCCCGCCGAGGCCGGTGAGCTGGTCGCGATGCTGGCGGGCGAGCCCGCCGCCGTGGCGGAGGTACGGGCGCTGCTGCCGCCGATGTGCCGCGACGCCATCGAGTGCGGGCAGGTGCCCGGCGGGCTGCTGATGAAGCTGGCGGTGAACATCTTCCTGATCACGACGGTCACCGGGCTGGCCGAGGCCGCGCATTTCGCGGCACGGCACGGGGTGGATATGCGAAGCTTCCGGGATGTTGTCGACTCCGGCCCGATGGCCAGCGCGGTGTCCCGGGTGAAGGCGCGCAAGCTGGTCGAGGGCGACCTCGCCGCCCAGGCGGCCATCGCCGACGTGCTCAAGAACAACCGGCTGATCGCCGGGGCCGCCCGCGCCTCCGGTACGGCCTCGCCGCTGATCGACGTCTGCCACGAGCTGTTCGCCGAGACCCTGGCGCTCGGGCACGGCGGGCTCGACATGGCGGCCGTCGTCCGCGCCATCGAGGCCAGGACGGCCGGTCAGGGGGCCCCGGCATGACGGTGATCGTCACCGGCGGCTCGCGCGGCATCGGCGCCAGCGTCGTCGAGCGCCTGTCCGCGACCGGCGTCCCCGTGCTCTTCACCCACTCGGCCTCCGACGACGAGGCCCGTGAGCTGGAGGAACGGCTCGGCCCGCAGGTCCGCGGCGTCCGGCTGGACATCACCGGCGACGACGCCCCCGGCCGGCTGTTCGACCTCGCCGAGTCGCTGGGCGAGGTGTCCGGGCTGGTGAACAACGCCGGGATCACCGGCGGGATCGGCCCGTTCACCGACCTCGCGGACGACGACCTGCGGCGGGTCGTCGAGGTCAACCTGGTGGCCCCGCTACGGCTGTGCCGGGAGGCCGCCCGGCGGTGGAAGGGGCGGCCGGGCAGGGCGATCGTCACGGTGTCGTCGGTGGCGGCGCGTACCGGCTCCCCCGGCGAGTACGTCACCTACGCGGCCACCAAGGCGGCGGTGGAGACCATGACGGTGGGGCTGGCCAAGGAGCTGGCCCCCGCCGTGCGGGTCAACGCCGTGTCGCCCGGGTTCATCGACACGACCATCCACGCGCGCTCGGGCGAGCCGGGGCGGGCCTTCCGGCTGGCCGAACGGGTGCCGCTGGGGCGTCCGGGCGCACCGGGTGAGATCGCCGAGGCCATCGTGTGGCTGTTGTCGGAGCAGGCGTCGTACGTGAACGGGGCCGTGCTCGAGGTGACCGGCGGGCTGTAGTCGGTACGGCTTCCGTGCGGTTCCATGCGGCTTTGGTGCGGCTTTCGTGCGCTTTCGTGCGGCTTCAGACGAGGGCGGCGGCCCATTCCCCCGGCGTGAAGCCGTAGGCCCGTTTGAACATCCGTGTCATGTGGCTCTGGTCGGCGAACCCGGCGGCCAGCGCGGCCTCCGGCAGCGGCGTGCCCTGCCGCAGCGCGCGCCGGACCAGGTCCAGCCTGCGCATCGTGCGGAACCTGGTCGGGCTGGTACCGAACACCACCCGGAACTGCCTGGCGATCGTCCACCGGTCCAGCCCTGACACCCGCTCGCACTCGGCCAGCGTGTGCCGCGCGGCGGGATCGGCGGCGATCAGCTCCCGTACCCGGGTCAGCGCCTCCACCGCCGGTCTTCCATGTGTTCTGCGCGGCGGCGCGTCCGCGTGCCGTTCCAGCGCCGCCCCGACCAGCAACGCGATCTCCAGCCGGGCGAACTCGTCCAGTGGCTCGTCCATCCGCCGCAGGCACGCCGCCAGCGCCGGATGCATCCGCTGCGGCCGGACCACCGGATCGGCCACGAACGGCAGCGGCCCGCCGCCCAGCGCCTCCTGCACCAGGAACGGATCGACGTACAAGATCCGGTACCCGAACCCCTCCTCGCCGCCCGCCGCGCCGTCGTGCAGCTCGTCGGGGTGCAGGATGTGCCACTCCCCCGGCAGGCACACCCGCCGCTCCCCCCGGTAGCCGAACGTCTGCACCCCGGCCATCGTCATGCCGATCGCGTAGGTGTCATGCCGGTGCGGCGAGAACGCCGTCCCGACCAGCGCGGCCTCCAGCCGCTCGATCCCCGCCGCGCCGCACCCGAACCGCAGCCGGCTGCCGGCCACCCCTAGCAGATGCTCCCTCATCACCTTGCCACGATGACAGAGACGAGCACGAGCGCGGCGAACACCGCCACGAGGAGCCCGACGCGGAACAGCGCGCCCCGCACCTGTGCCCGCGCCGATCCGGGCCCGGTCAGGTCCACCACGATGGTCCGCGCCACCACATCGTGCAGCCCCCGCCGCCTGCGGTCGGCGAACGACCACAGCGGCGTCGCCACGTACAGGACCGGCCAGATGTACGGCACCATGATCAGCGTCGGATAGACGAGAGTCCGTATCCCCGCCCCCACCACCCCCGGCGCCTCCCCGGTCGCCGCGGCGACGACCTTCAGCCGGCACAGCCGCTTGCCGAGCGTCTGCCCCCACACGGCGTGCTGGGACCAGAAGTATCCGATGGTGAGGATCAGGAGCACGATTTCGGTGAGCCAGCCGGGATTTTCCTCATAGAAGTTGAGCCATGAAGTGGACGACGATTCCTCGAACGTCTCCTCTCCGCCGAGGGCTGCACGTATCAAGATGAACGCGATGGCGATGGTCAGATTGTCGATAATGGCCGCGGCGACCCGGTGCCGCCGGGCCGCGAGAACCGGTTCGACCGAAACCGAATGGGGGGTGGTCACGCAGGCAAGTGTGCCCGATCAGCGGGCGCGATGGTTCCGGTTTTTCGCCGTGCGGCGCCAGGTCACGGGCAGCTCGCGTACGCCATAGAAGACCGCCTTCTCTTTGAACTCCAGATCCGCCCAGGGTATGGCCAGAGCGAGCGTGGGAATGCGCCGGTAAAGGGTGCCGTAGACGACTTCGAGTTCCAACCGGGCCAGCGACTGGCCCAGGCATTGGTGTACGCCGTGGCCGAAGGCGATGTGGGAGCGGCCGGTACGGCCGACGTCCAGGACATCAGGGTCGGGGAAAACCTCGGGATCGCGGTTGGCGGTGCTTTTCACCACGATGATGCCCTCGCCCGCGCGAATGACCCGTCCCCCGATCTCGATGTCCTCTGTGGCGACCCGGCGGGCCTCGGTATGCGTGATCGACAGGTGGCGCAGCAGTTCTTCGACGGCTCCCGCGATCACCGCGGGGTCGCCGTCGCGGACGGCGTGGAGCTGGGCCGGATGGGTCAGCAGGGCGACCGTGCCGAGGGCGATCATCGAGGCGGTGGTGTCGTGCCCGGCCACCAGCAGGAGTTGCCCCATGGTGGCGATCTCGTCCGCCGTCATCGCGCCGGTCAGGTACTGCCGTACGGCCAGCTCGCTCAGCATGTCCTCGCCCGGGTCGGCGCTCCTCCTGACGACCAGGTCCGCAAGGTAGGCGTTCAGGCTCTCGCTCGCGGCAAGGGCCTGGCCTGGGTCGGCCCGGTCCATGACCAGCGACTGGGCCACGTCCTGGAAGAAGCCGCGGTCCTCGTACGGCACGCCGAGGAGTTCGCAGATCACCAGGGACGGGACCGGCAGCGCGAACGCCTCCACCAGGTCGGCCGGATCAGGACCGGCGAGCAGGTCGTCGATGAGGTCGTCCACGATCCGCTGCACGCGTGGCCGCAGCGCCCGCATGCGCCTGACGGTGAAGCCGGGGATGAGCAGCCGGCGGTTCGCGGTGTGCTCCGGCGGGTCCATCTGCATGAGCGTCTTCATGCGCGCGTCGCGGGCCTTGCTCACGGCGTTGGTGTGCGGGAAGCCGGGCCGCGCGACGTCCACGCTGATCCGTGGGTCGGCCAGCAGGGCGCGCGCGTCCGCGTACCGGGTGACCAGCCACGACGTGCTCCCGTCCCACAGTCGTACCCGGGTCACCGGGTGCTCGCGGCTCAGCCTGGTCAGCTCCGGCGGCGGGTCGAGCGGGCATCCCGTGGACCGGGGCATGGGGAAGGGTGTGGGGTCAGACATGGGTGTTCGCCTCCTTTGGGGATGGTTTGGCGATGGTCAGCGGGGCGGTGAGGCAGGCGGCGGCGAGGAGGATGACGAAGGCGACGGTCAGCGCGGTGGTGTAGCCGTGGACCGAGGCCGCCGCCGTACTCGCGTGGTTCTCAGCCAGGTAGGTGGCGGCGGTACCGGCCGCGACGCTGTTGAGCAGGGCCGTGCCGAGCGCCGCGCCGAGTTGCTGGAAGGCGTTGTAGGCCGCCGCGCCGGCTCCGATGTCCTGATGGTTCAGGCCCGTGGTGGCCAGGGCGGCGGTCGGGGGCATCACGCAGCCCAGCCCCAGGCCGGTGAGCACGAGGGCGGGCGTCAGGTAGAGCGGCAGAACGTCCGTGCTCGTCGCGGTCAGGCGGGTCAGGATCAGCATCCCGAGCGCCGCGGCCAGGAGTCCCGGCACGATCAGTACGGCGGGCGGGACGCGGCCGTGCAGCCGCCCGGCGATGAACGTCGACGCGACGAGCGTGGCCAGCGCGTTGATGATCAGCGTCAGGCCGGCCTGGACCGGTGAGTACCCCAGCACGGTCTGCGTGTAGAAGCTCATGAACAGGTAGAACCCGAACATCGCGGTGAACATCAGGGTGATCGACACGAAAGCCCCCGCGCGGGCCCGGTGCAGGAGTAGCCGGATCGGTAGCAGCGGGCTCGCCGCACGGGTCTCCACCAGGGCGAACACCCCGAGCAGCGCCACCCCCGCGGCCAGCAGGCCCAGTACCTTCGGCGAGCCCCAGCCCAGCGCCTCGGTCTCGCTGAAGGCGTACACGATGGCGGCGAAACCGGCCCCGCTGAGCAGCGCGCCCGCGACGTCGAGCCGTCCGGTGGGCCGTGCCTTGCGGTCGGGTGGGATGAGGGCCGCCCCGGCGACGGCGAGCACCGCGACCGGGACGTTGATGTAGAGGCACCACCGCCAGTTCGCGTACTCGGTGAGCAGCCCGCCCGCGACCAGTCCGACCGCCGACCCGGCCGCCCCCACGGCGGCGAACACCCCGAAGGCCCGGCCGCGTTCGCGGGGGTCGGTGAACGTGGTGGTCAGCAGCGACAGCCCGGCGGGCGCGAGCGCCGCCGCGAACACGCCCTGCGCCGCGCGGGCGGCGAACAGCATCCCGGGGTTCACCGCGAGCCCGCCCAGGGCGGAGGCGGCGGCGAAGCCGGCCAGGCCGACGACGAACGTCCGCCGATGGCCGAGCGCGCCGCTCACCCTGCCGC
The DNA here is from genome assembly GCF_044326295.1 of Spongiactinospora sp. 9N601. Lineage (NCBI taxonomy): Bacteria > Bacillati > Actinomycetota > Actinomycetes > Streptosporangiales > Streptosporangiaceae > Spongiactinospora > Spongiactinospora sp. 9N601. The sequence goes on along the minus strand of NZ_JBIRBB010000023.1, from coordinate 141,782 downwards.
CGATCAGCAGCAGCGCGCCGAACGCGAGCGCGTAGGCGGTGATGGCCCACTGCCGGCCGGCGTCGGACATGCCGAGGTCCTGCTGCGCGGAGGGCAGCGCGATGTTCACGATCGTGCCGTCCAGCACCACGAGGAGCTGGGCGGCGCTCACCACCGGCAGAGTCCACCAGCGCTTGTCTGTGATCAGCATGAAATCCAGCCTTCCGTTGAAGCGATCCCGGAAGGTTCGGCCGCTGGTGCGCAGGTGGTGGCGGTTCGAGCCTCAAACGCGGGTTCAAGCGGGGGGTCGGGTTCATGTCCGGATGCGGAACTGGATCGGGTCGGGGAGGCCGGTCATGCTGAGAGGCGAAAGCTTGAGGGGCGAACGCTTGAGGGGCGAAAGCGCACGGAAGGGCGCCTCGCGGCGGTGGTTCGCATGACGATGGACCTGCACATCACCCCACCGATGCGGTGATCGTCGCGGTGGTGACGAACGGGTTGTTCGCGGCGGTGCTGTTCGTGCTGCCGGGTACGCGCGTATAGCGCTGGCCGTCGGCTACATCCTGATCGCCATCGGGTTGTGGCGGGGCCGGCGGGGGCGAAGTCCCTGGCCTACCTCTTCGGCCTGGTGGCGATGGCCGTGGGCCTGGCCGCGGCCACGAGAATCGGGCCGGGGTTGCGGGGGGAAGGCGCGCTGGGTGAGGCGTCGTTCGTGTTCGTGCCGGCCGGGCTGATGCCGGCCGGCGGCTGCCTGGTCATCGGCGCACTGGCCGTACCGCGCTCGGCCCGGACCTGGCCGGTACGCCGTCGGCCCCGCTGAAGTACTGGGGACCGACGCATCGTCCTGGGGGGCCTTCTCGTCACCCGGTAAGGCGATGGGCGGCGATACCGAACATCTCGTGCGCGACGCCGAAGCCCAGATCCTCCACCAGCCGGCGCTTCCAGGGCCGCTGCACGATCGCATGCGTGAGCCGGCGCGCCGCCCGCGGACTCTTCATGATCTGCTCGGCGATCTCCCAGGCCCGCGGCAACAGCCGTTCGACCGGCAGCACCTCGTTGACCAGCCCCAGCTCAAGCGCTTGCCGTGCGTCGATCGGCTTGCCGGTGTAGAGGTGGTACGCCGCCCGTTTGGTACCGATCAGATGCTGCAAGGTCAGTTGCTGACCATCGCCGGGCGCGCCCCCGGTCGGCAGGTGCGGATCGACGATGGTCGCGGACTCGGCCGCCAGCGTGATGTCACAGCAGCAGCGCGAATTCGGTGTGGGGCACGCTCGGCCCGTTGATGGCCGCGATCGTCGGAATGTCGATGCCGAATACGAAATTCTCCAGCAGTTTCACGGCAGCGTAGTAGGCGTGCTCGTAGGCGAAATCCTTGGGCCGCTGCTCGCGCATGAACTCACGCGTCCCCTCGCTCCCCGTGCTGGCGGGCGATGGTGCGAGCCACTGGTCCCGGGTACCGGTGAGAATCAGCACCTCGTTGCCCGGGTCGTTGCCGATCTCCTGCCACGCCTGCCCCCAGGCATTGTGCGCGGCGAACCCGAACCGCGCGGGTCCATCGCTCGTGTGCACCCGCACCTCGATGATCCCGTCACGCCGTCGCATCCTGAAGTACTCGGCGTACTTCTCCGCGTACGCCAGATCGGTTCGACGCGACGGCAAAGGCGTGCGAAACTGGCCGGGACAACATCAACCATGCTTGTCAGCGCCTGGTCGGTCGGTGGAGTGCGCTGGCGTGCTCGCTCGGTCCGCGAGTACGACCAGATGCGCCTCCGGGCGGAGTCCTGGTCGTGTGCGGCCGAGCCGTACCCGAAAGGCACACGATGTCCCCCGACCGATTCCGCCTCTCCGAGGGCGACTACGTCCCGGACCCCGATCGCGACACCGCGATCCTGCTGGACGGCTACTACGACCACATCGCCGCGGTGCTGCGCGACCACGCGCTCCCCGAGTCCCTGGTGACCGAAATGCGGTCACGCCAGGCCGCACTTGAGGCGGCCGACCGGCACCGGATCATCGATGAGCCGTCCCGCCACAACCTCCGCCTGACGCTGGCCCTGGTGGCGGCCTACGAAATCCTCACCCCGCACCTGGGCCGGGAAACGGCCATGAACACCGTACGCGCGGCTTTCATCGAACCGCTCGGCGACGTCCTGAGAGGCGGCACCCGCGCGATGCTGGACGCCGCACCCGATCCCTTCGCGGCCATGGTCGCCATGTCCAAGTCCCGCGAGGAACACGCCTTCGGCGAGACATTCGTCTTCGAGCGCGCGATCGACGACGACCAGCGCTACCACCTCAACGTACGCCGCTGCTTCTACCACGACGTCCTGACGGCCAACTCCGCACCGGAACTGACCCCGGCGATGTGCGCCTTCGACGCCAACTGGATCGACGCCATCGACCCGGAAACCCACGGCTTCCGCTTCGACCGCCCCACCACCATCGGCCTGGGCGGCACCCACTGCCCCTTCCACTTCACCCGAACAAACCCGACCGACTGACCCCCACCCCCGCGCCGAGGGCCGCCCCCAGCGGCCCTCGGCCCACAACGCGCACTGCGAATAGCCGAACTCACCGAGAAATGCCCCCCTCTTTTCGCAGCGGAGCGGCATGGAAGCTCTTTGCGCAGGGGGAACGGCATGGGCGCGGTAAAGCGCCTGTCCACCGGCCTGGACACGGGAATCATCGACGCCATCCTGGTCACCAGAAACCTCTTCGGCAACCTCTTCGGCGCAGGCCCGGACACCCTCGTCGCCGCCAAGGAAGCCGTCCTCGGCAGCGCCGCCCGCACCACCGAACGAGCCCACCACGACCGCTTCGTGACCGACCTCCTCCCCCACCTCCACGGGCAGGAACGCGCCACCTAGCCGGGGGCCGGCTCGGAATCGGCGGGAATCGTGGCACCAATGACCCGGCCGAGGTCGGTCGGCAAGGGATACGGGCTCTCGCCGGGCAGCATGCCCGCGACATCCTGACCGCCGCGCATCGCCTGATGAATCTCGTGGACCCGATCGGTGAGGTCGGTGATCCCCACAATCCACTCATCGATATACCGAGCGACGGCCTCCCCGGACAGCCCCACCTGAATCGACCGATACGCCAAAGGACTGTGCCGCGGATCGCGCTCCGGATCCCACTGAATCCGCACCGGACTCACCCGCAGCCGTTCCTTCCACACCGCATGATCGGCACCACGCTCCGGATGGCTGAGACAGGAATGCCGTAGCGCCCACTCGAACCCCTCCCGCGTGATGTCGATCCCCAACACCCTCGTCTGCCCTGCCTTCGTCCCCCAGCCGCAGCGATACATCATCCAGAGGAACGACGGCTTGATCCAGGTCATCCGCTCCCGCTTGAACGGTGCCACGAACCGCTGAGCAGCGACCGCCGGCACCGCGATGGCCGGATCGTATGCCTGGTAGACGGTGATGGTTTCATCGGTGAAGGCGGCACGAATCTGCCGGTACGGGATGTTCACCCCACCGACATTGGAGAACCACACCGCCACCGGGCAACCGAATAAACCAAGCGAACAGCGGTCGTCCAGGGGACGTCGGGCGTGACCTGAGTGGCCGCGGTGACTCCGCACGACTGACGTGAGGACCGCGCGACGAACACGCGGTCCTTGCCTACGCCCTACTGATCAATAGATCTGGATGGCCGTGACCTGGTGGATCGCCGGGCTGTGATACGCCGCCGCGTTCCTACGGTCGATCTGGCCCCATTCTACGGGGCCTCCGATATGACGCTGGAACGCATAGCGGACCCTGTTGTTCCCGGACCACACGGTGTGCACACCGTAGATGGCCACCGACAGGGATCCGCCGTTGGCGAAGCACAGCTTGTCGCTGTTATGAAACTCAAGGTATTCAGAACCGACCCACGAGGGGCACCTCACTGCGTTGGTGGCGTACGCCGGGGTGGCGGGCACGGTCACCAGAACGGTCAGCGCAGCCGCCGCGGCACCCAGAACCCCGCGAAATAGCGTTTTCACTGTCTCTCCCTTCAGAACCTTCGCCGTTTTCGGCACCATCATGATGATCATCCCCGAAGAGGTTCGACAGTCCATTCCATTATCCACTTGCCATCCATTTAGTAGCCACTTAGCCACGCGGGTCATACTCGGGACCCAACACTGATCCCCCGCCATAGCGACCACCAGGCCCTGGACGGGGACAGCGGCAGCCCCACCCGACCCGAGCAGCCGGCCGGAGACGTACGGGCCCCCAGGCCGAACCAGTACCGGGGCCGGGCCGCCGAAAATCAAAGCAGTTGCACAGCGGAGAGCCGACGGCACATGATCGGAAGCACGGCCGTCCGGACGTCAACCACGCCGCGCTTGAGCGGCACTTTTCGATTCGTAGCACCATTGACAGCAGCAGGAGACCCCCGTGGCGGAGGAAGAGGAGGAAGTACCGATAGGCCAGGCCCTGAACGGCCTGAACGTCTACTCGCTTCCCCAAGGATGGACCGCCCTGGCCGCGATTGTTCTCGTGCGGTGCATCGATGAGGAAGGCCACTCCACCTGGGCCTTCAGGACCACGGACGGAATGAACGACGAGGAACTCCTCGGCGCCCTTACCGTCCGGACCGACCTCCTCCGCCACAAGCTGTACGACGCATATACGAGTGACGCCGATGATGAATAGGATCACGCGTTCTTCCACGACAGCGCGGTGGTCTGGAAAGGGCCGGTCATAGCCGGTGCCGGAACGGCGAGGTACCACGGCGCACGCGAAACGCCGGGCAGCGGGGCGCGGCCGAAGACGGCGGGCGGCGAGCAGCGGGCTCTGCCGTACCCAACCCCACACGCCGACCAGCACCGGACGGCGGGCCGAGCGCGCTGTTCGTAGGCGTACGCCTGACCACGCCTCCACCGCCCCGGCGCCATCCCGAACCGCGAGCAGGACGCGACCGTGGAGATCGCGGCGTCCGCGCCGCGCAGGAACCCTCCGTACGGCGGTTGGCCCCGGCAAGTGGCCGGCCACGCTCTGGCGAGCGTAGGGCTGTACTGGCTTGATGGCTCCCTGCTCGCAAAGACATGAGCCGATCATGATCGGCCCTGCCCCCGCGACGGCATGCAACGGGTACGACAGGCAGACTCACCCCGTGATCGAGATCGACGGCCCTTTCCATCGCGTCAGCGACCCCGGCTTCGAGATGCCGATCCCGCGCCGGGAAGGGCACGCCCCTGAGACCGCCGAGGAGGCCGACGCGACCATCACCCTTCCTGACGGCGCTCGCCACTACGCCACCTTCATGACCCTCGAAACCATCTCCCGGATCATGGATCGCCGGCGAGGTACGGGCGAATGCGCCAACGTTCGTCAGCCAGGACTCCCCGCGATGGCTGAGGCCGTACGAGGCATGATCGCCACCAGAGCGCGTGCGGTGCGCTCCCGGGCGATGACGGCGATCGGCATACGGATCAAGGCTCACGGCGACTCGGCTCATGAAGGACGCGAGCACCCGCGCCGGGCCCGCTTACCGGGACGATACCGGACCAACTGCGACCACGGCGCCCATGAAGATCAAAAGACCCTCGTCCCGGAATCGGGAGAGGGCCTTTGAAGTGCGGAGGCTCCGGGATTTGAACCCGGGATGGGCGTGAACCCAAACCGCATTAGCAGTGCGGCGCCATAGACCTGACTAGGCGAAGCCTCCTGGTTGCCACTGTGGCTCACGACAGCGTACCGGCAGCGGGGCCAAGCGGCAAAGCGGATTGGCAGGTGGAGAGGCGAAACCACCTCTCGACTCCACCAAGCCGCAGGCCCCGACATCCTTTGTCCACAACCTGTGGACAAAGGATGTGGGCAAGCGGCGGGTCGTCAGGCGGCCGGCTGGGCCTCGACGTCGATCTCTACCTTGACCTTCTTGCTGACCAGGACTCCGCCGGTCTCCAGGGCCTGGTTCCAGGTGAGGCCGAAGTCCTCGCGGTCGAACTCTGCGGCGATGGAGACGCCCCATACTTCGTGCCCCCACGGGTTCGTCCCGGTACCGCCGTATTCGACGGTGAGCTGGACCTCCTTGGTGACGTCCCGGATGGTGAGGTCGCCCGCGACGGTGAACTCGCTGCCGGAGCGGCTGATGAAGCGGGTGGTGCGGAACTTCAGCTCAGGGTACTTCTCGGTGGCCAGGAAGTCGTCGCTGCGGAGGTGGCCGTCGCGGTCGGCGACGCCGGTGTCGATGCTGTCGGCCGCGATGGTGAGCTCGGCCGTGGACTCCGTGGGGTTCTCGGCGATCGTGACACTACCGGAGAACTTCCCGAAGTTGCCGCGGACCTTGCTGACCATCATGTGCTTCACCACGAAGCCGACGCTGGAGTGCATGGCGTCGATGGTGTAGGTGCCGGCCGTCGGGATCGTGAGCCCTTCCCATGCACGGGTGCCCATGGTCTTCTCCTCGCGAGGATTATTGAACAGCGGATGGTTGCTTGTTCATCTTTCTATCGGACAACTCTTCCTCACGTCAACTATCGTCGACTACACTGTCCCAATGCACTCGTTCGACGACCCCAGACTCACCGCCATGGGCCTGCTGTCCGAGGTCCAGGCCGGACTGTCCGCGAAGATGGTGCCGTCGTTCGCCGCCGCCGGGCTCTCGTTGATCGACTTCGAAACGCTGATCCGGCTGTCCCGCTCGCCTCGCCGCAGGCTCCGCATGAGCGACCTCGCCGCCCAGACCAGCATGTCCACCAGTGGTGTCACGCGTGTCGTCGACCGGCTGGAGCGCGAGGGCATGGTCGAACGGCAGGCGTGCGACACCGATCGGCGGGCCTCCTACGCGGCGCTCACCGGCGCGGGGGCCGACAGGCTGGCGAAGGTGCTGCCGCAGCACCTCGACGACATCGACCGCTGGTTCACCGGGCTGCTCAGTCCCGAGGAGCTGGACGGCCTGCTGTCGGCGCTGCGCGTGATCCGTGACGTCGTACGGCCGTGCGCGACCGCGGGGGCGAGCGGCGAAGAGGAAGCGTAACCGGCGCATTCGGCCTGGTCAGGCACGGCGTTGCGCCGGAACGACGAGTTCGCCGCGCAGCTTGGCCATCGCCCGCGAGACCGTGCTCTTGACCGTGCCGACGCTGATGCCCAGCGTCTTGGCGATCTCCGGTTCGGTCATGTCCTCGTAGTAGCGCAGTACGACGGCGGCCCGCATCCGCTCCGGCAGCCGGTCGAGGGCCTGTTCCAGCAGTTCGTAGGCGTGCTCGTGGCCGGCGTGCGGGGCCGCGGGCGGCTCGGGCAGCTCTTCGGCCGGGTACTCCTCCAGCTTCCGCCGCCGCCACCAGGAGATGTTGATGTTGACCATGGCCCGCCGCACGTAGCCGTCGAGGGCCGCGCGGTCCTGGATGCGGTCCCAGGCCAGATAGGTCTTGGCCAGCGCGGACTGGAGCAGGTCCTCGGCGTCCATAGGGTTGCCGGTGAGCCGGCAGGCGGTACGGAGCAGCGCCGGTCCGCGCGCCTCGACGTACGCGCGGAACTCATCGGTTTGCACGTCCATCACGATCACCCGCCGACCACAGAGGGGCTTGCCCGTGCGCCTCGGTACCGTGTCACGGCGACAGCCCCCACGCCGGGCAGCATTTGCCAGACACCTCCCTTGTGGCCAGAATCGCAGCCGGACCGCCCGATACGGCTGAACCGTAATCCAGGTTTCGCCCTGCCAATAGCAAAGAAGGGCCAAGTATCGGGACACGAGCCACACGACCCGCTCGGCGACCGGAGACGTGCACCCGCCCATCCGGCCACTGCGGCAACAGAGGCACCGGCCGGCACCCATGGCCAGCCCGAGCACAAACTGCGAGAAATCGCCAGGTAGCCGATCCCCCTGGTCAGGGTAAGGATTGCTGAGAAGCGGTAGGCGTACTTTTCTACTCAGGGACGGAAATGTCTATCCGCCATACCATCAGTCGGGAAATATCAGCAGAACATACTCGATACACCCTCTGCCCATGTGAGGCTGTCTTCTGAGAGGTCATGGAGGGGCCTCGCAGCGGCCAGCCCTGTGGCCGAGAGAGGGGATCGCCGGGCCCCGCGTACCGCTCGTGTACCGTGAGGGCCGGCGCGCACGGACGACCAGAAAAACGATTGGGACAGGCGGATGACCGACCCGACCACCGTTCACCGGCGTCGCGCCCTCGCCGCGGCCGTACTCGGGCGTACCCCCGAGCGGCCGGAGAGCTCCGACGGCGGCCAAGAGCCGCTGCGCGCGGTCACCGGGCGAATCCTCGACGCGAGCCCGCACATGATCGTCGTCGAGGCCGGGAACGGGGCGGAGGAGCGCCTGGTGGTCGCCCCCTGGGCGGTCGCATGGCGCGGCGGTGACGTGGCCGTCACGGATCTGCCCGCGGGGACGAATGTGATCATGCGTACGGTTCACGAAGGCAAGGTCGTTGACCGGATATGGGCTGACACGACCCGGATCACCGGGACGATCGTGTCGATCCGTACCGACGGCAAGGACCAGCTAGTGGAACTGGACGCCGGTCCGCACCGGGGCCGGCACACGATCGTCATCCCTTATCGGGCATCCGGAAGGCTCCGAGTACGGCATCCGAAATTCGAGCCGGGGTACCTCTTCGATGCGATCGGCGTGCGCGAGGGCGACGTACTGTCCGCGCGGCTGCCCGCCACCTCGCAACCGCCCTACCGGGCGCGGGCCGTACCGGTCCCGCCTCCCGCGTACGGCGGGGCGCAGTCCCGCGTGGCCGGCACGGTCACCTGGTCGGACGCCATCCCGGAGAGCGGACACCGAGCACGGGACGGACACCGAACGGAGAACACGCGCCTATCGGACGACCGACAAGGCACTACGGACCAGCACATCTCGGGCGACGGCCACGGAGCCGCCTACCCGATGCTGGAACGGTCCGACAGCGGATGCGACGACGCGGGGACATCGTGCGCGGGCCTGCCGTACCTCGCGCTGGGTTCGCTGCTCAACGTGCAGAACACCTGCACCGGGCGCGCGATGTCGATCCCGATCGTCGCCTGCGGCTGCCTCGCCGGGCGGTTCTGTGACCGGTGCGTGGAATGCGACACCTCACCGCGCGGCAGGATCGCGGAAGTGTCGCCCGTCTCTTTCGTCGAACTGGGTGGAGACCTGATCAAGGGGTGTTTCAATGCCAGGATCGGATTGGGGTGACATGCCGGCGACGGTCGCCACGGCGCAACTGCCGCTGGTGGTGTTACTGCTGGCGCTGGGGAGTGCCGCGAAGGTGGCAACGATCCGCGCCGACGCCGAACCGGGCGGGCTGACCAGGCTCGGACCGGCCGTACTAGTACCCGAACGCTGGCGTGCGCCGGCGCTCGCCATATGCGCGGCGGGTGAGCTGACGCTCGCCGCCGGGATGACGTTCACGACATATCCACTCTTCCGCTGGGCAGCGGTGGGATTCTTCGCCATGTCCACCTATGTGCTCGTCGATCTGCGGCGGCGGCGTCCCGACGTGGGGTGCGGCTGCTTCGGCGAGGTCAGTTCGCGCCCGATCGGCGTACGCTCGATCGGCCGGACCGTACTGCTGACCGCGATGGCCGTCGGCACGCTCGCGTACCCCGGCACCGGATGGGCGGCGATGTCCGGAATCACCTGGACGATGGCGGGATGCACCGCGGTGGGCCTCGCCCTGCTGGCCGCGCTCTCGCCGGAGCTGGAGGAGGCGGTCGCCCGGCTCCGGCATCGCGCGCCGTGCGAGCAGCGCCCGCTCGCGCCGGGCACCGCGCTCGCCCGGCTGCGCGCCAGCGCGGCCTGGGACGACCATCGGATGCTGCTCACCGGCGGCGAGCCGATGGACACCTGGCGGGAGCTGTGCTGGCGGTTCTTCGCGTTCGCCGACCGGACGCCCGACGGGGCACCGGTCGACGTGGTCTTCGCCGTCTACCTGAGCGGCCGGCGACCGCCGGTACGGGCGGCGTTGGTGAGCGCGGACGGCGCGCCGGTAGAGCCGCTACGGGAATCTATGGCCGTATCGGCCTGACGCTAGAAGGCCGTATAAAAGCCGAGAACCAAGCCCAGCACCAAGCCGGGAACTCAGCCCAGAACTCAGCCGAGTACGGCTCGATATAGCTCTATACGGCTCTCTAGCTTCCCCACTAGAGAGCCGTATAGAGGTCTAGGAGGCCGGCTCGGCCACACCGATCAGACGGGCTGCGCGCGAAGGAACTTGCCGAAGTGCGGGACGGTGAACGCGATCAACCCCCGTTCGGCGCTGTAGATCAGACCTTTCTTGATCAGGCTGTCGCGGGCCGGGGACAGGCTGGACGGCTTTCTGGTCAGCGCCTCGGCGACCTCGGCGGTCGCCACCGGCTCGTCGCCGATCGAGGCCATGGCGTGCATGTAGTCGCGCTCGGCGGGGGTCGCGCGCTCGTAACGGCTGCCGAAGAACCCGACCGCCAGCTCGGCCTCGGCCTCGGGGGCCGCCAGCCGCACGTCGTCGGCGGTGATCGGCGAACCGAGCGCGAGGTCCCAGGTGACCTTGCCGTACGCCTGGACGAAATAGGGGTATCCGTCGGCCGCCGTGTAGAGCGCGTCGAGCGCCTCCTGGGTGAACTCGACCCCCTCACGCTCGGCCGGCGCGATCAGCGCATGGTCGGCCGCCGCGCGGTCGAGACGGTCGATGCGGGTATATCGGAACAGCCGCTCGGAGTAGCTCTTACTGGCGCTGAGCACGCTCGGCAGGTGGGGCAGGCCCGCGCCGACCACGATCAGCGGGCCGCCGCTCTGCGACAGCTCGTGGCAGGCCGCGCACAGCGCCGAGACGTCGGCGGCCTGGACGTCTTGCATCTCGTCGATGAACAGGGCGATGCCGACCCCGAGGTCGGTCGCCACCGAGGCGGCGTCGACGAACAGCTCGGTCAGGTCGATCTCCAGGTCGCCCGAGTCGGCCCGGCCCCGGCTCGCGGGCACGTCGATGCCGGGCGACCAGTGGGAGGTGCCCTTGGCGGCCGACGGGTCGCGCATCGCGAACGCCTTGAGCACGCCGAGGAAGTCTTCGATGCGCTCGGGGGCGCGGTGCCGCGGCGCCAGCTCACGGATCGCCATGTGCATCGCGGCGGCGACCGCGCGCCGGATGGACTGGTCGGGCCGGGCCTCGATCTTGCCGGTGCCCCACAGCCGCTGCATCGCCATCGACTTGAACGTGTTGAGCAGCACGGTCTTGCCGACGCCGCGCAGCCCGGTGAGGACCATGCTGCGCTCGGGGCGGCCACGGGCCACCCGTTCCAGCACGACCTCGAACTGCTGGAGCTCACGGTCGCGGCCGGCCAGCTCGGGCGGACGCTGCCCGGCCCCGGGGGCGTAGGGGTTGCGCACGGGATCCACGCTCTCGGACTTTATGACGGGATATAGCGGCCGTCGTAGATTTCCGTAGAAAGTGCTACGGCGTGTCGCCCGCGGCCGGCCCGGAGCCTTCGAAACCAGCAGGTGCGGCGCCACGGAAAGCGTCACCGAAGGCGTCACCGGAGATGTCACCGGAGGCGTCGCGGCGCACGCGGGGGCGGGCGTCGCGATGATCGCTCTTCCCATGGCGCACCCCTCGCAGGTAAGATCGTGGTCCGAACCGGTGTTCGATCCGATTGCCATCGACTGTAGCGCGGCATCGAACACCTGCGCGAGTTTTTCGCCGAATTCCGAGTAAAGATCTTGCTGGCTCGCGTTGCCGCAGGCCAGCGACCGTCACCCCTTCACGACCAGGCCCATCGAGCGCGCCGTGCCGGCGATGATCTTCTCGGCTTCCGCGGGATCATCCGTGTTCAGGTCGGACATCTTTACCCGTACCACCTCCTGAAGTTGTTCCCGGGTGATCGTCCCCGCCGGCGCGTGCCCGGGCCGAGGGCTCCCCGCGGCCAGCCCGGCGGCGTGCCGCAGCAGCGACGCCGTGGTCGGCTTCTTGGTCACCATCTCGAAGGAGCGGTCGTCGAAGACGGTGAGCACCGCCGTGACGTCGAACCCGCGCAGGTCCTGGGTCGCGGCGTTGTACCGCTTACAGAACTCCATCAGGTTGACGCCGAGCGGGCCGAGGTCCTTGCCCACCGACGCCGGGTTCGCCTCACCGGCCCTGGCCTGGATCTTCACTACGCGACTGATCTTCTTTGCCATGAGCGGCACGCTAAAGTCTCCAGTTACGGGAGGCTCAAGCGAATATGTACACCATCGGCCAGTTGTCCAGGCTCTCCGGGCTACCGATCAAGACGATCAGGTTCTACTCCGACAGCGGCGTACTCCCCGAGTACGAGCGCACCCCCGCCGGCTACCGCCTCTACCGCGAGGAGGACAGGGCCCGGCTTGAGGTCATCAGGACCTTGCGGGAGATCGGGGTCGACCTGGCCACCATCCGCGGCCTCGGCGACCGCGACCTGCGCGACGTGCTCACCCTCCACCTGGAGGCGGTCGAGACGCGGCTCCGGTCGTTGCAACGCACCCGCGCGGTACTGCGCGCCACCCTGGACCGCGCCGACCCGACCGACGAGGACCTGCGCAGGCTCAACTCCCTCGGCAGGTACGGCGCGGCGGAGATGCGCCGCCTGGCGAACGACTTCGCCGACGACGTCGCGAGCGGCAACACCGCGCTGGACGAATGGTTCGCCTGCCTGCGCGAGGCCATGGTGCCCGAACTACCGGACGAGCCCACCATCGACCAGCTCGACGCCTGGCTGGAGCTGACCGAACTCCTGGCCGCCGACGACTTCCGCGAAAGCCTGCGCGGCCAGGGTTCCGACTTCTGGGATAACGCCGACGAAATGGACCTCGCGGCGTGGCAGCAGGCCAGCGCGCGGATCATCGAGGAGGCCACGGCCGCGCTCCAGGCCGGGGTGAAGCCCGATTCACCGGCCGCCGCGCCGATCCTGGCGCGCATCGTCGCCCTCAACGCGGAGGGACGCGGCCGGCCGTACGACGCGGCGCTCTGGCGGACGCTGCGCAAGGAGTACGACGAGCACGACCCACGCTCCCACCGGTACTGGGAACTCATCTACACCATCCGCGGCCTGCACTGGCCACCCGAACAGGTCATCGCCCACCTGTGGATCGGCGACGCGCTGCACCACCACGATCACCCTGAGAGCTGATCCGGTCACTCATCGCTTAAGCTGCGTATGTGGCCTCACGTGGGAGAACACTCCAGCCGACGCTTCTGCTGTCCGGGTGCCTGGCACTCGCGACGGCCTGCGGCGCGGGCAACGCGCTCGGCCCGACCGGCGGCACCACCCCCCAGCCCCCGGTGACGACCGCGCCCTCGCCCGCCACACCAATGCCAAGCCCGACCCCGAGCCCGACCGGGCCGCCCGAATACACCGCCAAGGTCTCCAAGCTCACCCGCGCCGACGTCGCCCACTCCTGGCGCCCCGGCTGCCCGGTCCCGCTACACGACCTCCGCCTGGTGACCCTGACCCACTGGGGTTTCGACGACAAGGCCCACACCGGCGAACTCGTCGTCCACCGCACGGTCACCGACGATATCGAGACCGTCTTCAAGCAGTTGTACGAATGGCGCTTCCCCATCAAGCGAATGAAGCGCGTCGACGCCTACCGCGGCAGCGATTTCGACTCCATCGAGGCCAACAACACCTCCGCCTTCAACTGCCGCGCCGCCACCGGCTCGGGCAACTGGTCCAAACACGCCTACGGCCAGGCCATCGACATCAACCCCAGAGAAAACCCCTACGTCACCGCCGACGGCTCCGTCGCCCACGCCAACGCCCGCCAATTCGCCACCCGCCCCCTCGCCAAGCCCGGCGTGATCAACCCCGGCGACCGCGTCGTCCGCGCCTTCCAACGCCTCGGCTGGGAATGGGGCGGCACCTGGTCCGGCACCAAGGACTACCAACACTTCAGCAAGGGCGGCGGCTGACACCTGGGACGGTGCCGGCGCGCTATGGCGCTGACCTACGGTTCGCGGGTCAAGGAGTGCCGACAGCCGTGGTGCGTGTGCTGTATGAAGGAGACCTTGTATCTGATCCCCTCCACGCATTGGGGCCGATATGGACGGTGGCGTCGTCGCGATCTCACTGGGCTCGTCGGTGTGGCGGGCAGCCCCCTCAAAGGGCTCAGGTTCTGATGAAGTCACCTGGCGAGCAGCGATCGGTGCATCCTGCCTATCGGGACGGGCGGCGAGCGTCGGAACGCTGCTGCTGGTTTCGTTCGGCAAACGTGATTCCGGCGGTCCCGGCCGGTAGAAGCAGGGCTGCGGGCAGTTCGGAAGGCGCGGCGCGGCGCAGCGGGGAGATCTTGTGGGAGCCGGGTCACCGGAACTTCGTCGTGGAATCGACCTTGGCCACCGCTCGGATCTCCTGTTCGGTCTTTCCGCGTATTTGGCGTAGGTCCGCGCCGGTCAGGTCGGTGCCGGTCAGGTCGGCGCGGGTCAGGTCCGCATGTTTCATGTAGGCGCGGGTCAGGTTGGCACCGCGCAGGTTCGCGTGGTGGAGGGTGGCGTAGGGAAGGTGGGCGCCGGGCAGGCTTGCGCCGGACAGGTTCGTGTGGGTGAGTATGGCGCTGCCCAGGTCCGTGCCGACCATCTGGGCCTTGCTCAGGTCCGCGTGGCTCAGCTCTGCGCTGCGGAGCATGGCTCCGCTCAGGTCCGTGCCGGTCAGGCGGGCGCCGGCCAGGTTGGACGCGTGCAGGTTGGCTCTGTTCAGGTTCGCGTTGGGCAGTTTCGAGCCGTTGAGGTCCATGCGGGGGAAACGGATTTCGGAGAGATCGGCCGGCTCGGTGGTGGCCAGGGTGGGGGCGATGTTCAGGGCCGCCAGGACATCGGCTTCGGGGCGGATGATCTGGATTCGGGAGATCTCCGCGAGGTCGATGGCGGTGCATCTCCTGGGCGGCGTTTTCTGGTTCGGTGCCAATGTGCAGGCGTCGTGGCCCCGGACGAAGGCGGCCAGGACGTTGCCGATGGTTTCGCGGTCACGGGGTGAATCGCCGGCGAGGCGTTGCAGGGCGTAGATGCCGCCCAGGCGGACGTCCTGTTTGGTGGAGCCGAGTTGTTCGACGGCCTTGGTGTAGCGGTCGGTGATCTGGCTTTCCCGGGTGGTTTCGACGGTGCGGGCGGTGTACCACAGGCCAAGCGCGGTGAACACGACGCCGCCGATCACGACGAGGCCGGTCGCGGATTGGATGAGTGTGTGACGGGCGGCGTTGATGGCCTCGACCCGCTCGGTGGGCGTCATCTGCGCGCGTTCGGATGCCGTTAGCGGGCTCGTCTCTCCGGCCAGCCTCCGTGCCGCCGGGCCGATCAGGAAGGCGACGCCCAGGCAGGTGGCGAGGGTCACGGCGATGCCGATCAGGGCCCATTGTGCCCACTGGGGGGCGGGCCGGGCGAGGGCAGACCATAAGGAGGCCGCGATCACGACGAGGGCGAAGGCCGTAAAGATCGATCGCTGCCATCTTCTCCAGCGGCTTCTGGGCATTTCCTGGGGGGCTTTGGTATCGCGTGCGTTTCGCCGGGCCTTGGCAGCCGCCGCAGAGGTGATCGCCGAGCGGGCGGATGGGCGGGGATGTTTACCGGTCATATCCCAATTCCACCCATTGGCTGTGGCGGCGGTGAGCGGTCAGCGGTCTTTGGTATAGGTGAGGGTGGTGTTCTCGGGGATGATGTGGCGGGGGTTGATGGGCTTGAAGTGCCAGTCGGAGCCGCCTTCGGTGATGTAGGCGCGGGCGTACGGTTTGGCCGGGGCGGTGACTTTGAAGAGGTAGCCGGAGGGTTTGCCGGTTCGCCAGGTGGCGGGGATGGGGATGGCGTGTTTTCTGCCCTGGGAGCTGACGGTGAGGGTGGCGCGGAAAGTGCAGGAACGGCCGGTGGTGGTGAAGTTGAGTACGAATTCGCGGGAGTCGCCCTTGTCGAGGGCGACTTGGTGGGTGAAAGGGCCGGAGAGGGCGCCGGAGGGGGTGACGTTCTGGGCAACTGGGCGTGGGGCGTCGAGGTTGAAGCCGATGGTGACCGGTGGGGCGGTTTCGCCGCCGTCGCCGATGGCGGGGAGGCGGACGGCAGTGCCGTTGAAGGGGGGCTCGCACTTCAGGTCGCTCAGCTCGGCTCCGTGGACGAGGGCCGTTGTGGCGTGCTGAGCGGTGACCGTGATCGCGGTGCCGGTGACGCCCAGGTGAATGGTGTTCGCCTGGAGCCAGTGGATGATCTCGTAGCCGTTCATCGGGAACCGCATTCCGCCGACGGAATGGACCTTGTCGCTGGCGTACCAGGCCGGGCCGAGCCAGGACGTCCCTTCGGAGACGAGGATCGGGTCTCCTGATTCGAGTTTTTCGTCTTTTTGCTTGTCTTCCAGCGCAATATCGGTGGTGCGGTGGCTGTCGCAGTACGCCAGGCCGGCCAGTGCGGTGCCGACGACCGCCACCAGGGCGGTGGCGATGCCCAGTGGCGTGGCCCAGCGATCTTTATCCGGCATGGCGCCCCTTCCCTTTTGAATGGGCCGCAGTATAGGGAAGATGGCCGGTTGCCAGGCGGTGATAATTGAATGTGGGCTCACTTACCGTTTGGCGATGGTTGTCTAATAAGGCCGGGATTTTCCAGAGGCGGAAGGTAAAGCGATCCCCATGTGGTCGCCGTCATCCGCTGTGAGGGAACCGTGGCGAGCTGACGGCTGGGGCAAGATGGTGCCCATGGCGGCCAACGACGGCGACGGGTGGGCTCAGTGCGGGCGCGGGCATCGGCATTGGGGGGTCCACGGCGCGTCGGGGCTGCTGGCCGTTCATCACGACATGACCGGTACGCCTTACATCCTCATGCAGAAACGGTCATGGTGGAGCCATTACGGGGGCACCTGGGGATTCCCCGGGGGTGCGCGGGACAGCCATGAGGATCCGGTCACCGCGGCGTTGCGCGAGGCGGAGGAGGAGGCCGGGCTCGACGGCGAGGGGTTGCGGGTGCAGGGGGTGTACCACGACGACCACGGCGGGTGGACCTTCGACACGGTCATCGCGGAGGCGGCGGGCCTGCTCCCGGTCTCGGCGAGTGCGGAGAGCGACGAGCTGGTGTGGGTCGCCGCCGACGAGGTCGTGGACCGGCGGCTGCATCCGGGGTTCGCGGAGACGTGGCCGGCCATCCGGCCGGCGCTGAGCCCGGTGGTGCTCGTGCTGGACATCGCCAACATCGTCGGGGCGCGGGCCGAACATGGGTGGTGGCGGGATCGGGCGGGGGCCGCGGCGAAGCTGCTGTCGGCGGTACGGGACCTGGCGGACGACGGGCTGCGGGCCGAGCCGGAGGGGTTTCCACGGCTGGCGCGGTGGTTCCCGCGGGTGGTCGCCGTGGTGGAGGGGGCGGCGCGCGGCGTGGGCGGGCCTCCGGGGGTCGGGGTGGTACGGGCCGAGGGCAGCGGTGACGACGCGATCGTACGTACGGTACGGGAGGTCCCGGCCTGGGAGCGGGTCCTGGTCGTGACCGCGGACCGCGAGTTGCGGCGGCGGGTGAGCGAACTGAACGCGGCGGTGACCGGCCCGCGCTGGCTCCTCGATCAACTCTGACTGACCGGCAGGGCGATAAAGGGCCGCGAGCAGGGGGGCGGCACCGCTATCGTTGGTGTCTACGGGAGGGTTCGCATAGTGGACTAGTGCAGCCGCCTTGAAAGCGGCCAGGCCAGCGATGGTCTCGTGGGTTCGAATCCCACACCCTCCGCCGATCCTTCAGTGGACCACCGTGGTGGGCACCGGGGCGAAGCCGTCGCCGACCGAGGCGGCCAGGCGCAGGTAGGCGTCGCGGGTGGCCTCCTGGAGGCGGTCGAGGTCGATCTCGGCGCCCTCTTCCAGGTGCGGGTCGTACGGCACGCGTACGACCTCCCGGCAGCGGGCCGCGAAGTGGGCCTCCAGCTTGTCCAGGTCGACCGTCGACTTCGACCTCGGGCGTACGCTGCACAGCACCACGTTGGCGTTGCGCACCAGGTCCTCGTAGTGGTGGGCCTCCAGCCAGTCGAGGGTCGCCGAGGCGGCCCGTGCACCGTCCACCGAGGGGGAGCTGACCAGTACGAGCTGGTCGGCGAGGCCGAGCACGCCCGACATCGCCGAGTGCAGCAGGCCGGTGCCGCAGTCGGTGATGCAGATGGAGTAGAAGTTCTCCAGAACCTGGGCGACGGCCTGGTAGTCGCCCGCGCTGAACGCCTCCGACACGGACGGGTCACGGTCAGAGGCCAGAATCTCCAGCCGCGAGGGGGCTTGTGAGGTGAATGCCCTGATGTCCACGTAACGCTTGATCTGGGCGCGTTCGTTGAGCATGTCGCGTACGGTCGCCGACGTCTCCAGCTCGACCTTGTCGGAGAGCGTGCCCCGGTCGGGGTTGGCATCGACGGCGATCACGCGGTCGCCGCGGATCTGCGCGAGCGTCGAACCCAGGCCGACCGTGGTGGTCGTCTTGCCGACGCCGCCCTTCAGGCTCAGCACGGCGACACGGTGGTGGCCGCTGGCGACCGGGATGCGGGCGCGGGCGATCAGCTCTCGGCGGCGGCGTACCACGGCGGGCTCGCCGGGCTTGATCCAGCCGGCGGACGCCTTGTAGACCAGTTTGCGCCAGCCGCCCGAGGGGCCGTTGCGCCGGCCGCGCAGCAGCGAGTCGGGGTCGAGGCTGTCGGCGTTGGGGCGGCCGGACAGGTCGGGGACGGCGGAGGCCGGCTTACGCGCGCGCCGGGTGGAGTGCTGGGCCGGGGCCGAGCTGAACGTCGGCGCGGCCGGAGGCCGTTCCGGCTGCTGAGGGGCCGGTGCTACCGGTGCTGCCGGTGGTGCGGGCGGCTGGGGCTCGGTGAGGCGGCGGCGGGCCTGGTACGGCGTGCGCTCGCCGGTCTCCGGACCGCCGGGATCAGTGCCCGCCGGGACCTCTGGTGAAGTGCCCTCAGAGACCCCCGGGGAAGTGGGCGGGGTGAGCGACCATTCGGACGGGAGTGAGGGATTGGTGGGATTCGTCGGGCTGGTCGGGCCGGTGGCGGGGGCCGGCGGGCTCCACGAACTCCATTGGTTCTGCTCCTGCGCCCCGGGCTCCTCCTCCGGGAGCCGCAGTGACGCCGCGGGCGAAAGGTCCTCCGCCGTCGTGGAGGGCGAGCCGGCGGGCTGGGCCGCCTCCTGTGGCTCCGGCGGCTCGAACAGGCCGCGCTCTCCCAGGCGCAACGGCGGCACCGTACCGAACGCGCTCTCGAACTCCGCCGGGGGCATCGGCGGCACCGCGTCCGGCGACGCAACCTCAGATGACTCCTCAGCCGACACCGAGGGCGACACCGAAGATGGCACCGGGGGCGACACCGCCTGCGATGTGTCAGATGGTGTTGGGGCCGGAGACGGTGGCGGCTCGGCGGCCTCCTGGCGGGGCAGCGGGCGCAGCGGCTCAAGGAACCCCTCGTCCCCCGTGCCCGACGCCGCGCCTTCCTCGCCCCCAGAACGCTCGGGAGCGGCCGGCGGCAGTGTGAAGGCCCCGGAGACCTCGGCCGCCTGCTTCCACTCCTCGGCGGTGGAGCCGGAGGCGCGGGACAGCGCGGCCGGATCGGTCTCGTTGGCCGCCGCCAGCCAGGGATCCTTCGGATAGGGAGAGGCCACGGTGTCGTCCACGGCAGTGGCCACGACACTGGTCGGAGCCTCTTCGTTCTCCTTGATCGCATCGAGCCAGGCGAGCTGTTCTTCGAGCGAGTGGGGATCCTCACGATCGTGTCGTGCCACCGTTTTCCCCCTAGGGGCTGGGCATATCAGGTGCAGCAAACACATTGCAGATTATCGCCCCGCGTTCCAACCAACAGGGCAACCGTCAAGTTCTCGTCATCCGGCGGGCGGCCGTCCAGCGGCAGGGCCGGGCGGATAGGTTGGCCGCATGCGTGCCATCGTCATCTCCCGTCCCGGCGGTCCAGACGTGCTGAGCTGGGAGGAGGTGCCCGATCCGCGCCCGGGTCCCGGCGAGGTGCTGGTGGAGGTCGCCGCCTCCGCCGTCAACCGCGCCGACCTGCTCCAGCGGAAGGGCTTCTACGACCCGCCGCCCGGCGCTTCGCCGTACCCGGGCCTGGAGTGCTCCGGGATCGTCGCGGAGGTGGGGCCGGGCGTCGAGGGGTACGCGCCGGGCGACGAGGTGTGCGCGCTGCTGGCCGGCGGCGGGTACGCCGAGCGGGTGGCGGTCCCCTGGCAGCAGCTCATGCCGGTGCCCGAGGGGGTGTCGCTGACCGACGCCGCCGCGCTGCCCGAGGTGGCCTGCACGGTGTGGTCCAACGTGTTCATGACGGCGCGGCTGCGCCGCGGCGAGACCCTGCTGGTCCACGGCGGGGCCAGCGGGATCGGCACGCTGGCCGTCCAGCTCGCCAAAGCGTACGGCTCGCGCGTGGTGGTCACCGCGGGCTCGGCGGAGAAGCTGGCCCGGTGCCGCGAACTCGGCGCGGACGACGGGGTCAACTACCGCACCGACGACTTCGCCAAGGCGTTCACCGCCGATGTGATCCTGGACATCATCGGCGGCAAGTACCTGAAGGACAACGTGCGGGCCCTCAACACCGGCGGGCGCATCGTGGTGATCGGCTTGCAGGGCGGTACGAAGGGCGAGCTGGACCTCGGCGCGCTGCTGGCCAAGCGCGGCTCCGTCCACGCCACCACGCTGCGCTCGCGCCCGGTCGATGAGAAGGGCGCGATCGTCCGGAGCGTGGTGGACAACGTGTGGCCGCTGATCAGCGCCGGAGCGGTCCGTCCTGTGGTGGATATCACGGTCCCGCTCGCCGACGCGGCCCGCGCGCACGAGGCGCTCGAAGAAGGCTCCCACTTCGGGAAAATCCTGCTGGTCCGGTGAGCTAGGTTGAGATTCATGAATGCTGAGGAGAGCACCCCGCACATCGTGGTCGTGGACCCTCAGGGCGTCCCGGTCAAGGATGAGAACGGCGACTCCGAGGAGCGGTCGGTCACCGAGCTGGTCGAGCAGCCGGCGAAGGTCATGCGCATCGGGAGCATGATCCGTCAGCTCCTGGAAGAGGTCCGCGCGGCCCCCCTTGACGAGGCGAGCCGCAAGCGGCTCAAGGAGATCCACCAAAGCTCCATCAAGGAGCTTGAGGACGGCCTCGCGCCCGAGTTGGTCGATGAGCTGGAACGGCTGTCGCTGCCGTTCACCAATGACGATCAGCCGCCGAGCGACGCGGAGTTGCGCGTCGCGCACGCGCAGTTGGTCGGGTGGCTGGAGGGCCTGTTCCACGGGATCCAGACCACGCTGTTCGCGCAGCAGATGGCCGCCCGCGCCCAGCTTGAGCAGATGCGCCGGGCGCTGCCCGGCGGATTCCCGCAGGGCGACGAGCATCTACAGCAGCAGCAACAGCACCGTGCGTCCGGCCCGTACCTATAAGCCGGTAGGCCCTATAAGCCGGTAAGCCCCCCAGAAGCCGCTCAGAAGCGCTGAGCGGCCCGGGGCGCCCTCTCCACCTTCCCCTCCTCAGGGAAGGGGCTGTACGGCGCTGTAGAGCCGTTCCAGCACCGCCGCGACGCCGTCTTCGTCGTTGGCCGCCGTCACCTGATCGACGGCGGCCAGGACCCGCGGGTGCGCGTTGGCCACCGCGTACGCCGTGCCCGCCCACGCGAGCATCGGCAGATCGTTGGGCATGTCACCGAACGCCACCGCCTCCCGCGCGGTGATGCCGTGCCGCCGGGCGAGCGCCGCCAGCGAAGTGGCCTTCGTCACACCGCGCGCGCTCATCTCGATGATGCCGTCCCCCCGGCTGGAGTGGGTGGCGGTCACCAGATGCCCCACCACGTCGTGTACGACCGTCAGCAGGTGGTCGGGGGCCATCGTGAGGTCCTGGGCCAGCAGCTTGGCGCAGGGCCGCGCCACGAGGCCGGAATCGTCCACCGCGGGCCCTTCCGGTGTGCGACTGTCTCTACCGTCGGGCCGAAATCGGGCCTCGCGTGCGAATCCACCCGCATATTCCGCGCTGAAGGCGAGTGCGGGCATCCGGTCACGTAGTGCCGCGACCGCCTCGCGCAGCACTCCGGAGGCGATCAGGTGGGACTCCACGACCGCCTCGGTGTGCAGATCGTAGACGAGTGCGCCGTTCGCACAGATCGCCAGGCCACGGTGGTGAACGGCGGCGGCCACGGCGCTCATCCAGCGTGGCGGCCTGCCGGTGACGAAGACGAGCAGCGCCCCCGCGCGCTCGACGAGCGCGAAGGCCGCGGCCGTACGCGGAGAAATGGTTCCATCGGTACGCAGTGCGGTGCCGTCGAGGTCGGTGGCGACCAGCCGGGGTCTAGTCATAACGGTTACAGTCTGCCCGGAACCATGCTCGGTGAGGAAACTTTGCGATGGTGGGAACACCACGGCCCTGGATGGTGTTAGATATGTTGACGTTGTATTAGCTAGATCCCGTTGTGAATACCAGCTTGACTGTCTGAGCCACCCCGGGGCTGCGCTGTACGACACACCGGGATTCACGAGGTGTGGATCCCAAGTTTCACATCCTGAGGGAGAGCTTTAATGGCTCAGGGAACCGTCAAGTGGTTCAACGCTGAGAAGGGCTTCGGCTTCATCGCCCCGGACGGCGGCGCGCCGGACGTTTTCGTCCACTACTCCGAGATCGTAGGCAACGGCTACCGCAGCCTCGAAGACGGCCAGCGGGTCGAGTTCGAGATCACGCAGGGGCAGAAGGGTCCGCAGGCGTCGCAGGTACGCGGTATCTGACGACGTCACCGGCTTCGCCGTAAAGGGCGGGGTTCGCTCAAAGCGAACCTCGCCTTTCGCGCATCTAACGGCAAAACTTCCAGCGGGCGAATCAGTGGGGTGTTCGGGCGCGGTCAGGATCGTTGAAAACCCTTCTCCGGCCATGGGATGCGGAAATGATCCCGGAGTACGGGAAGGGGCCCAGCGGGCCCGTACGGACCCACTGAGCCCCGCGCCGGGCTATTTCTTCACCGGCTCCAGCACTTCGAGACCGACATAGGGGCGGAGCGCGGCCGGCACCACCACCGAGCCGTCGGCCCGCTGGTGGTTCTCCAGGATCGCGACGATCCAGCGGGTGGTGGCCAGCGTGCCGTTGAGCGTGGCGACCGGGCGGGTCTTGCCGTCCTCGCCGCGGTGGCGCACCGACAGCCGCCTGGCCTGGAACTCCGTGCAGTTGGAGGTCGAGGTGACCTCCCGGTAGCGGCCCTGGGACGGGATCCACGCCTCGCAGTCGAACTTCCGCGCCGCCGAGGTGCCGAGGTCGCCCGCCGCGACGTCGATCACCCGGTAGGGCAGCTCGACCTTGGCCAGCATCTCCTGCTCCCAGGCCAGCAGCCTGCGGTGCTCCTCCGCCGCGTCTTCGGGACGGCAGAAGGAGAACATCTCCACCTTGTCGAACTGGTGGACGCGGATGATGCCCCGGGTGTCCTTGCCGTAGGAGCCGGCCTCCCTGCGGAAGCACGAGGACCACCCCGCGTAGCGCAGCGGAAGCGCGGCGGCGTCGAGGATCTCGTCCGCGTGGTAGGCCGCGAGCGGCACCTCCGAGGTGCCCACCAGGTAGAGGTCGTCTTCGGGGAGGTGGTAGATCTCCTTGTCGTGCTCGACCTGGAAGCCGGTGCCGCGCATGGCGTCGGGCTTGACCAGCACGGGCGGGATCATCGGCGTGAAGCCCGCCTCGACCGCCTGCTGCATGGCCAGGTTGAGCATGCCGAGCTGGAGGCGGGCGCCGACGCCCGTCAGGAAGAAGAACCGCGCCCCGGAGACCTTCGCGCCGCGCTCGGTGTCGATCGCGCCGAGCCGTTCGCCCAGCTCCAGGTGGTCGCGCGGCGCGAAGTCGAACGACGGCTTCGCGCCGACCTCCTCCAGCACCACGTAGTCGTCCTCGCCGCCGTGTGGGGCGGCCTCCTCGACCAGGTTGGGCACCGCGGCGACCGCCGCGGTGAGCCGGCCGGCCAGCGCCTCGGCCTCCGCCTCGGCCGCCTTGACCTGCGCGGCCAGCTCCTTGGCCCGGCTCAGCAGCGCGTCCTTCTCCGCGCCGGACGACCTGGACACCGACTTGCCCATGGACTTCTGCTCGGCGCGCAGGCTCTCGAACGAACTGAGCGCGGAACGGTGACTCGCGTCGAGTGCGAGCAGTGAGTCGACGATCGAGTCGTCTTCGCCCCGGGCGCGCTGCGACGCCCGGAGCCGGTCCGGGTCTTCTCGGAGGGTACGCAGGTCAATCACAGGGCAAAGGCTACCGGGGAGGAAGGCCGCGCCGCGCGTGGACGCGACCCCCGCCCGCGGCGATCTTCAGAGGCGCCCTTCGCGGACCCGGGCCAGCCACTCCCCCGCCTCGGCGAACTCGGCGTCGGAGGTGCCCCGCCGGATCTGCGGCGCGATGCCGTCGGCCCGCGGGTAGCTGCCCAGGAACCGCACGTCGGCGCACACCCGGTGCAGGCCGGAGATCGCCTCGCCGACCCTGGCGTCGGCCACGTGGCCCTCGAAGTCGAAGAAGAAGAAGTAGCTGCCGATGCCGTCGCCGGTGGGCCGCGACTCGATGCGCGAGAGGTTGACCCCCCGCACGGAGAACTCGGTCAGCAGCTCCAGCAGCGCGCCCGGGTGGTCTTCGGCCAGGTAGGCGACCGTCGAGGTGCGGTCGGCGCCGGTCGGCGCGGGCAGCGGGGCGGGCCTGCCCACCATGACGAACCGGGTCACCGTGTCGTCGCGGTCGCCGATGTTGGCGGCGATCTCCAGCAGGCCGTAGTGCTCGCCCGCGATGGCCGCGCCGATGGCCGCGTCGTACGGCGAACTGGGCAGCGCCACCTCCTGGGCGGCGGCGGCGGTGGACGCGGAGGCGATCACCACGGCGTCGGGCAGCTCACGGGCGATGAACCCGCGGCACTGCGTGTGCGCGGCCGGGTGGGTCAGCACGCGCTTGATGTGCCCGATCTCGGTGCCCGGCCGGGCGAGAAGCGAGAAGCGGACCGGGAGCAGCAGCTCGGCGGTGATGAGCAGCGGTTCGCCACGGACCAGCTCGTCGAGCGTGGAGGCGATGCCGCCTTCGAGGGAGTTTTCCAGCGGGACCACCGCGGCGTCGGCCACGCCACGCCGTACGGCTTCGAGCGCCGCCCCCACATTGGGGCAGGACAGACGCTCGGCCTCGGGCGCCAGGATCCGCAGGGCCTCCTCGCTGAAGGTGCCCTCGGGCCCCAGATAGGCGAGTTTCGACATATCACCAGGGTAGCCACTGCGCGGCGTGGTGAACCCGAATTTCTACCTGTCCGATTCATCGTCGAGCCGCGCCCGTTCGTCGTCGAGCCGCGCCCGCCGCCGGGGCAGCCAGGAGCCGAGCAGCCAGACCAGGCCGAGCGCGCCGAGCCCGAAGGCGTTCTGCACGATCCTGCCGATCACCGGGCTGACCACGGGTATCTCGGCGGCCCTGATCGTGACCCCCCACCACGGGATCGGCACGACGTAGTAGAGCCACACCCCGCCCGCGACCCACAGGCGCACCCGGTCCCGGCCGTCGCCCACCAGGGCCCCGAGCACCACGACGACCCAGGCCAGGTGGTGGATCCAGGCGACCGGCGACAGCAGTACGGCCATCAGGGCGGTGAGCGCCACCGCGGTGAGCGTGTCGCCGGCGGCCAGGGCCTCGCGGGCGCGGCGGTAGCCGTACCAGCCGACCGCGGCGACCAGCGCGAGCCAGAGCCCGGTGCTGAGCGGTTCGGGCCAGTAGAGCCGCAGCAGCATGCCGCGCATGGACTGGTTGGTGGTGCCGGTGTTGGCCCCGAGCCGGTCGCTGTCCAGCAGCGCGGAGAACCAGAACTGCGCCGCGTCCTGCGGGATGACCAGGAACGGCAGGACGGTCAGCAGGCCCGCCGTGAGGACCGCCACGTACAGGGTCCGGCGCTGCCCTCTGTCGTGGTCGCGGCCCCAGCTCGTGATCAGCAGGTAGATCAGGAAGACCCCGGGCGTGAGCTTGACCGCGGTGGCGATCCCGATCAGCAGCCCGCGCGGCCACCACGGGCGGCGGGCCACGCAGTCGGCCAGGCAGAGCGCGACCAGCAGGATGTCCACCTGGCCGAAACGCACCTGGTCCCTGATCGGCATCAGGTAGGTGCAGGCGATCATCAGGGCGGCGAACAGCAGCGGCGTCGCGAGGCCGTTGCGGAGGCCGTTGCGGAGGCCGTTGGCACGGGTCGTCGCACGGGTCATCGCAGGGCGGAAGGCATGGCCGACGGTCACCGCGAGCGCCAGGAAGATCCCCACGGTCCACACCCACTGCGCCACCGGCCAGCTCAGCGCGGCCAGTGGCGTGGCCAGCAGCCCGGCGACCGGCGGGTAGGTGAACGGCAGGAGCTGGGGGGCCGGGGTGATGAACTCGTACAGCGGACGGCCGTCCAGGATGGCCTGTCCCCCGGTACGGTACACATCGAGATCGACGAGCCGTTGGTCGTCTACGTTGAAAAGCCAGTAGCCGACCAGGGGCGCGACCGCCGCGGCCACGAGCAGTACGGCGGGCGGCCACGCCCACCACCGCCACGCGGCCTTCGTGACGGTGGGCTCGACGGAGGACACCTCGCCAGTCTTCACGACGTGGGAGGTTACCGTGGAGCCTTGAACCGGCGCGGGCGAGGCAGGGACGGCCCCCCGCCGGAGCCGGGCCGAGCACAGGTAGACCCGGACAAGCAGGCAAGCACTAAGGAGCGGCATCACATGCATCGCCCGGACGCCCGCACCGCGTACGGCTCGCTCCGCTCCCCCCGCGCCGCCGCGGTGCTGGCGGCGCTGGCCGCGCTGTTCTGCCTGGCGGCCCCCGGGGGCACGGCCGAGGCCGCCGCGCGTCCGGCTCCGGTGCCGGTGGCCGTGATCGGGGTCCCCGGCCTGGAGTGGTCGGACATCGACCGGGCGACCACCCCCAATCTCTGGAAGCTGGCCGCCGAGGGCGCGGTGGGGTCGCTGTCCACACGTACCATCCCGCCGCCCGACCGGGCGATCACCTGCCCGGTGTCCGGCTGGCTGACGATCTCGGCGGGCCAGCGCGCGGGGGCGCCGGGGGCCGGGTGCGGGCTGCCGCCGCTGCCCGAGCCCACCGCGGACGGCGGCGCGCGGGTGCCCGGCTGGGACAACCTGCGGGCGTTCAACGACGACCAGTCATACCGGGCGCGGATCGGGGCGCTCGGTCAGGCGCTGGCGGACATCGGGTGGAAGGTCGCGGCGATCGGCCCCGGCGCGGCCCTCGGCGCGGCCGACAAGAGCGGAAATATCGCCAAATACTCGGCCACGCCGGAGGGCATCGACGACCTCACCCCCTACCGCCTGATCGTGATGGAGGCCGACGAACTCGCCAGGGCCTGGATCGACCGTGGCGTGGACGGCAGCGGCGAGCCCATCCCGCCCACCGAGCAGGCCAGGGAGCACGCCGTGGCCACCGCCGACCGCGAGATCGGCACGCTGCTGGCCCGGCTGCCACCGAGCGCCTCGGTCCTCGTCGCGGGCATCTCCGACATCTCCACCGCCGCCCACCTGCACGTGGCCATCGCGCACGGCCCCGCGCCGGACGGCAAGCGGTACGCCGGGCGGCTCACCGCCTCCTCCACCCGCCAGCAGGGCCTGGTCACCATCACCGACCTGACCGCCACCGCGATGTACCTGGCCGGCCTGGAGCCCCCGGCCGGGGTGAGCGGCCGGCCCTGGCATGTCAACTCCCCCGGCGGCGCGACCGTGCGCGAACTCTCCGACGCCGACCTGGCCAGCCAGGTGCTGCGTACCGTCCGCACGCCCTTCTACATCGCCCTGGTCATCGTCCAGGTGCTCTTCTACCTGGCCGCCGCCATCGCCGTACGGCGGGGCAAGGGCGGCTCGCGGCTGCTGGCCGCCACGCAGGTCGTCGCCGTGGTCAGCGCGGCCGTCGCGGTGTCAAGCTTCCTGGCACAACTGGTGCCGTGGTGGAGCACCGGCAGCGCGATGGCCGGGCTGATCGCGACCATCCTCGGGTTCGCCTTCCTGATCACCGGCCTGGCCTTCGCCGGGCCCTGGCGGCACGCGGTGCTGGGGCCGCTGACGGTGGTCGCCGGGGTGACCTCGCTGGGCCTGATGCTCGACGTCGCCAACGGCTCCCAGCTCCAGATCAACGCGGTGACCGGCTACGAACCGGTCACCGGCGGGCGCTTCTACGGGTTCGGCAACATCGCGTTCGCGGTGTTCGCCACCGCCTCGATCATGCTGCTGGCCGGGCTCGCGCACCCCCTCGTCAGCCGGGGCAGACGCCGTCTGGCGCTCGTGGTGTGCGGGGGGTACGGCCTGCTGGCGGTGTTCGCCGACGGGTGGCCGTCGTGGGGGGCCGACTTCGGCGGGGTGCCCGCGTTCGTGATCGGCGTCGCGGTGTTCCTGACGCTGCTGTCCGGCCGCAAGCTGTCGGTGTCGCGCCTGGTGGTCGTCGGGGTGGCGGCGGCGGCGCTGCTCACGCTGTTCGCGTTCCTGGACTGGCGGCGGCCCGCCGACCGGCGCACCCACCTGGGGGCGTTCTTCCAGCAGGTGCTGGACGGCGAGGCGTGGCCGGTGCTCGGCCGCAAGCTGAGCGCGATGATCGGCACCCTGGGCAACGTGCCGCTGACGATCCTGTCGGTGGCCGCGCTGGCGTTCCTGTTCTTCGTCCTGGCCAGGCCGTCGAACTGGGGGGCCTCCGCGCTGGAACTCCTCTACCGGCGCGCGCCGAGCCTGCGCCCGGCGTTGTTCGGGATGCTGAGCTGCGCGCTCGCCGGGTTCCTGGTCAACGACTCCGGCGTGGCCATCCCGGCGATGGCGCTCACGTTCGCGGTGCCGCTGACACTGGCGGCGGCGGTACGGGCGCTGCAACTCGCCGGGCCCGCCACGCCCACACCGCCAGAGCCGCGGTCACGGCCAGCAGAATCCACGGCGCCGCCTGCTTCCTGACCACTTCGAGCAGCCATTCGGCCAGCTCGGGAGGCTGGTCCACCACCCGCGCGGGCAGGTACGCCAGCGACAGCGCCGCCAGCCGGGCCACCAGGAAACCGTCCAGCGCCCCGGCCGCCGGGATGATCGCGACCAGCGCGAACGCCAGCCCGTCGTACCACGGCAGCGCGTACGGCGCGGCGAACAGGTAGGCCACCACCACGGCCGCCGCCACCTGCGCGGCCGACACCTCCCCCGGCATGGCCCGCAGCAGCAGCGCGGCCAGGGCCGCGATCATCGCCAGCGAGGCGAGCTGGATCCAGATCGTGTAGCCGCCGGGGCCGAGCAGCCACTGCAACGCGCCCTGGAACAACTGCCACGGCGTGGCGTGCGACAGGGACCGGCTGGCCCGCGCGACCTGGTCCAGCGAGTACGGCCCGGCCAGCGTGTAGGTCCCGGCCACGGTCGCGGTCGCCACGGCGGCGACCACCGCCAGTTTCACGGGGGCGCGGCGCAGCGCCCAGGCGGGGCCGAGCGCGACCAGGCCCGCGTTGATCTTCACCGCCATCGCCAGGCCGATCAGCGCGCCGGTGCCCGCGCGGCGGCCGGCCGTACCGACCCCGGTGGCCAGCGCCGCGACGACGGCGAGCGCGGCGAAGGTGTCCACGTGCATCCCGGCGGCCAGGTGGTAGATGACCAGCGGGTTGGCCGCCCACAGCAGCGCGGCCCGCGCGTCGCCGCGGGTCAGCCGGTGGATCAGCAGCGCGGTCAGGATGAACGCGGCGGCGTTGGCGACCTCCAGCGCGAACACCGTCAGCCGCACGGACCCGCCGCCCGCCAGGCCCGCCAGCAGGTGGATCGCCGAGGCCACCGGACCGTAGACGCTCGGGGTGTTCTTCCACTCCTCGGGCCACCCGGCGACCTGCGGCAACTCGGCGGGGGTGGTCGTGTAGGGGTCGTGGCCGAGGGCGGCGATCCGGCCGTAGGCGGCGTAGTTGAGGTGGTCGGAGGAGCCCGAGGGGGGCAGCAGCGCGAGCACCCCGGCGGCGACGCACCCGGCCAGGGTGAGCCATCGGCCGAGCGCCGGCTGTGCCCACCGGCCCTGCCGTACCGCCCGCAGCGCCGCGCCCAGGCCGACGGCACCGAGCACGAGCGCCACCGCGGCCATCGCGATCACGAACGTCCCCGCGGGGCGCAGCCCCAGCGAGTACGGCGGCTGCCACGCGGGCCCGTCCAGCCCCGGGACCATCGCGGACGGCCCCAGCACCCCGATCACCACGATGAGCAGCACGCTCGCACCCATCAACGCCAGCGGCGACCTCACGAATGTCACTGGGGAATTCCAGCACAGATACCACCGCCGCCGCGAAGCCACTCAGTCCGAGGAGACCGGCAACGCCCCACGGACCAGGAATGTCCTGCACGAGATTCCAGGACAGACACCGCCAACACCGCGAAGCGCTCAGCACGAGGGCACTGGCAACGCCCCACGGGCCGGGAATGTCGCGGGGAGATTCCCGGACAGATACCGCCGATGCCGCGAAGCGCTCAGCCCCGAGGAGACCGGCAACGCCCAAGGACCAGGAATGTCACAGAGGAGACTCCAGCACCGAAACGGCCGATGCCGCGAAACCGCTCAGCACGACAAGGCCGGCAGTCCCCTGCGGGGCAGGAGCGTCGCGGGGACGGATATGGCGAAGTGCTCAGCGTGAAGGGAGGGGCAGTGCTCTGCGGGCCAGGAGGGCGCGGGTGACGTCGCGGAACTGGCGGGCGCGGTGGAGCTGGGCGTGCCAGTCGCCCCCGGTGGCCCGGTGGGCCATGTCCACCTCGACCTCGCGCACCCGGTAGCCGCGGCGCAGCAGGTCGATGGTGAGCCCGGTCTCGACGCCGAAGCCGTGCGCGAGCGGGCGGGCCGCCTCGAACGCGGCCCTGGTGAGGCAGCGCTGGCCGTTCAGCGGCTGGGCGGCGGTCCAGCCGGTGGCCTTCTTGATGCCGTCGCGGGACAGGCCGACCACCAGGCCATGACCGCCGAGCTTGACCCGAGTGGTGAAGACGGCGATGGTCATGTCGGCCTCACCGGCCCGCACCGGCTCGGTGAGCGGCGCGGCGGCACCGGCCGTCTCGCCCAGGTCGGCGTCCAAGAACAGCAGGTACCTGGCCTGCCCGGCCTCTTCGGGGTCGAGCAGGCGGACGGCCTCGGCGCCGGTCTCCATGGCGGCGGCCTTGCCGCGGTTGCGGCTGTGCCGGACCACGCGGGCCCCGGCCGCCCTGGCCACCCGGCCGGTGGTGTCGGCCGAGCCGTCGTCGACCACCACCACCAGGTCGACGCCCGGCAGTGCGCGGGCCGCCGTCACGGTGGCGCCGATCCGGTCGGCCTCGTCCTTGGCCGGAATGATCACCGCTGTGTCCATGGTGACCGATGCTAGCCGCGGGCGAGCGGTCAGGACTCGGAGATCGGCATCTCCCTCGGCACCGAATCGTGCACGGTGAAGACCGAGTCGAGCCCGGTGACCTGGAGGATCTTGCGTACCGCCGGGCGGGGTGCGGCGACCTCCAGCGCCCCGCCGTGCTCCTTGAGCCGTTTCAGCGCGGACAGCAGCACGTTCATGCCCGTCGAGTCGCAGAAGTCGACGCCGGACATGTCGATGACCACCCGCGAGGGCCCGCCTTCGAGCAGCTTGGTGAACTCCGCCTGGAGGCGGGGCGCGGTATACAGATCGATTTCACCGGCGACGGCCATCACGGCGTGACCGGCATGTGATCGAGTCGAGACCTTTAGCTCCACAGCGGGCACACTAGCGCCGCGAAGGCTCCGGGTCACGCTCTCCGGCAGATCCGGCCTGCCGGGGAGTCGTCCGGCCTTTGTCCCCGATTCACGCCCCACGGAAACTCTGGGTGCGCAAAGATTGACGCAGAGCGACATCGGCTTGGCCGGCAGCAGGAGTCTACGGGGCTTCGCGTCCTGTCGTGCCTTCGCAACTGAAGGGCAGGCGTCGGGCGGTGTTTCGGCCGTCAACAAAAGATGAAAACAGATCAACCGGAAGATCCACAATGTCTCCGGCTCAAGGAGTCGCTTCAGGCGACCCTTGAGCGCACCGAGAAGGCCACCTCGTGGCGCGAACGCGCCATGCCATCGTGCCCGCCACCCGGCCAGGAGGGGGCGGCGACGATCAGCACCCCGCTCTCCGCGCACGACCTGGTCTTCCTTGAGGTCGCCCGCGAGGAGGTGCGCTGTTTCGCCGGGCTCGTCATGCGTCTGCTCGACCTGCACCGGCCGCGCGACGCGGGCGGCATCACCAGCGACGCCGCCAACCCGATCATGCGCTGCCGCAGTTGCATGTGGCGCTGGCCGTGCCCGACCTTCCGCGCGGTCGCCGAAACCCTCGACGCCCCCTGGTGGAACCGCCGCGCCCGGCCCATCGATCAGGGCCCGCCGGAAGACCACGGCAAAGAGCACGCCAAAGAGCACGCCAAAGGCCACACCGAAGGCCATGCCGAAGACCACGCTGAAGGCTGCGGCGAACACCGCGGCCCCGGCGGTGTGCTCTCGGCCCGCAAGCCCGCCTGAGCGTTATCCACAGATAACTTGTGGATAACAAGACGGCGGAAATTAGGGGACTTTGTCCCATTACTGCTGGTTTATAAGCCCAACCGCCCCGTGACCGGGATGGCAACTCCGCGCAGCCCACAGGGTTATCCACAATGCCTCTGTGGATAACTTTCAAGGGGTCCAGAGCGGGATCTCGATGTCGAAGCGGCAGCCGGGTCCGTCGTTGGCGACGGTGATGACCCCGTCGTGAGCCTCCACGATGCCGCGGGCGATGGCCAGGCCGAGCCCGGCCCCGCCGCCGTCCGGGGTAGGGGTGCGGGCCGTCTCGCCGCGGAAGGCGATGTCGAAGACGCGGGGCAGGTCGCCCGGGGGGATGCCGCCGCAGGCGTCGGCGACCGACAGACGGGCGCGCTCGCCCCGCGCGGCGGCACTGACGCGCACCTCACCGCCCGGGGGCGTGTGCCTGATCGCGTTGGCGACCAGGTTGCGCAGCGCGCGGCCGAGGGCGTTCGGGTCGGCGCGTACGGCGATCGGCGGGCCGGGGTCGGCGCTCAGGCGTACACCCTGGACACGGGCCGGCGGCTCGGCCCCCGCGAGGGCGTCGGCGACCAGGTCGCGCAGGTCGATCCGGGAGGGGGCGAGGCGCAGCGCGCCGGCGTGGATGCGGGACAGCTCGAACAGGTCGTCCACCATCGCCGACAGCCGATCGACCTCCAGGCCGATCTGCCTGTGGTAGCGGCCGATCGTCTCAGGGTCGCCCGCCACGCCGTCCTCCAGGGCCTCGGCCATGGCCCGGATGCCGGCGAGCGGGGTGCGCAGGTCGTGGCTCACCCAGGCGACGAGTTCGCGGCGGGCCGACTCCAGGGAGCGCTCGCGTTCGCGGGCGGCGCGCAGCCGGGCGTACGCCTCGTCCAGGGCGCCGGCGATCGTGTCCAGCTCGGCGGGCAGTCCCTCGGGCGGGGCGAAGCCGCCGCCGTCGGCCGACACCTCGCGAACCGCGCCGACCAGCCGCCGGCTGGCCAGCACCACCCGTCTGGCCATCACCAGCGCCACCCCGACCCCCACGATCCCGCCCACCGCGACCACGGTCAGCACGACGTCGCGCGAGTCGCCCTGGAGCAGCATCCGCAGCGTGACCGCCAGCACGCCGCCGAGCGTGGCCACCACCGTGATCACCGCGACCACGGCGAACATCACGCCGATGGACCGGCCGCGCAGCAGCCGCAGCACGGCCACGCCCGCCCCGGCGAGCAGCAGCGCGAACCCGGCCGCCGCGGCGAGGGTCTGCCAGATCACCCGCCGTCCAGTGGTTCGTACCGGTAGCCGACGCCCCACACGGTGACGATGCGGCGCGGGGCGGCCGGGTCGGGCTCGATCTTCTCGCGCAGCCGCCGTACATGGACGGTGACGGTGGAGGAGTCGCCGAACGACCAGCCCCACACCTGGTCCAGCAGCGCCGCGCGGCCGAACGCCTGCCTGGGGTTGCGCATCAGGTAGACGAGCAGGTCGAACTCGCGGGCGGTGAGCGTGACCGGGCGGCCGGCCAGCCGTACCTCGTGGGCGCCCACATCGACCCGCAGGTCGCCGTCGGCCAGCACGCCGGTGCCGGCCGGGACGGTGGCCCCGCGCGCCCTGCGCAGCACCGAGCGCACCCGAAGGGCCAGCTCACGGGGGCTGAACGGCTTGGTCACGTAGTCGTCGGCGCCGGTCTCCAGGCCGACCACGCGGTCCATCTCGTCGCCGAGCGCGGTCAGCATGATCACCGGGATGGGCCGGCGCTCGCGCAGCTTCCTGCACACCGTCAGGCCGTCCATCTTGGGCAGCATCAGGTCGAGCACCAGCAGGTCGGGCGGGTCGGCGACGGCCCGGCGCAGCGCCTCCGCGCCGTCGCCCACGCAGTCCACCGTGTGGCCGTCGCGCTCCAGGTACTTCGCCACCACCTCGGCGACGGTGGGATCGTCCTCCACCACGAGGATGCGGGCCGCTGCGCCGTTCATGCCTCAACGGTACGGTGATCGCCACCTGATCGTTACCCGATGCGGCCGGTAACCGCGTCGCGGGGCGCCTGGCCGCGACGTACCGTGGAGCGCATGGGTCGAATCGTGCTGAGCATTCTTGGCGTGCTGCTCGCAATCTATGTGGTTTTCGGGCTGGTCGTCCCGATGGTCGCGGGTCTGCTGAAGCTGCTGCTGGTCGTCGGTGTGATCGCGGTCGTCGTGGTCGGGGTCGTCATGATCCTCGGCAAGTCCCGGTGATCTGAGCGTGTTCGACGGGTTGATCGCGTTGACGTCCGGCCTGCTGGCCGGGCTCACCGACTTCGTCGCCCCGATCGCGGGGCCCAATGCGGCGGCGCTGGCGATCGTGCTGTTCACGCTGGCCGTACGGCTGGCGCTGGTGCCGCTCACGCTGCGCGCGGCCCGTGGTGAGCGGATCAGGCAACGGCTGACCCCGCAGGTGAACAAACTGCGCACCCGGTTCAAGAGCCGCCCGGAGCGGATGGCGAAGGAGATCCGGGAGCTGTACGCCAAGGAGGGCGGTTCGCCCTTCTCCGGAGTGCTGCCGTCGCTGGCCCAGGCGCCGTTCTTCATGCTGCTGTTCCAGACCGCCTCCGCGCCCAGCACGCACACGTTGTTCGGGGCTCCGCTGGGGGCGCAGGTGGCGTCGGTGATCGGCGCGTACGGGCCGTTCGGCGTGCCGGTCCTGGTGTTCGCGGCGGTGATCGGGCTGATCGCCGGGGTGGCGTACATCTCCTCGCGGCGGGCGCGGCTGACGGCCGTGGCGGTGGAGGGGCAGCCGGAGATCATGCGCAAGATCGTGCCGCTGCTGCCGTACGGCACCGTGCTCGCGGCACTGGTGCTGCCGCTCGCGGTGGCGCTCTACCTGCTCGCCAGCACGGCCTGGACGGCCGCGGAGCGGGCGCTCTTCTACCCCAAGCCCGTCGCGGCCTGACGGCCTTTTCGCACGGGTGGGCTACTCTGGAGGGCGGGCACGTCGCTGCTTGCGCGGTCGCCGTTCATCGACTGCGGGCAGGCGACGACCGCCCACACCGTGGTCACCTCGCCTTCGTACCTGACCCCCCAGCGCTCGGCGAGGAACTCGACGATGCCCAGCCCGCGCCCGCCGAGGGAGGACAGCGCGGGAACCGCGGCCCGCGGCTCCGTGGTCGCGCCGCCGTCACTCACCGCGACCTCGACATGGCCGTCCACCCGGTGCCAGGCGACCTCCACCTGACCGGACGGCAGCGGGTGCGCGTGCCGCAGCGCGTTGCTCAGCAACTCGCTGACCACCAGCACGGCATCGTCGACGGCGGTGCCGTAGACCCCCCATTCACGCAGGTCGGAATAGATGCGCTGACGAGCGACGGCGACGCTGGACAGCGCATAGGGCAGCAGCACGGCGCTCGACGAACTCACCTCCCCCATTCCCTGATGTCCCCCCCGGGGAGCACACCCCAGTACGACCGAAATGCCCCGTTAGACCGCCCGAGAAACCGAACGGCGATTACAGCTTGTGCTCATTGGAGGATAGACCGGGCCATCGCTTACCCGCTCGTTACCCCTCCCGTATGTCTGTGCTGGTAGTGGCACACGGCAGGAACAAGCGCATCCGGGTGCCGCCGCCCGGGCGCGGATGGGCGCTCACATCGCCGTCCTGGGCGCGCGCCAGCTTGCGCACGATGTAGAGCCCGAGACCCACGCCACCGAACCTGCGCCGGTCGCCGGTGTCGATCTGGACGAACCGCTCGAAGATCCGCTCGCGGTCCGCGGCGGCGATGCCGACCCCCTCATCGTCCACCACCACGACCACGCCGTCCTGCCCGCCGGACGCCTCCCGCCACGCCTCGACCCGGATCAGCCCGCCGTCCGGGGAGTACTTGAAGGCGTTCTCCAGCAGTTGCGACAGCACGATGTCGGTGGCCGCCGGGTCGCCGAGCACCGGCGGCAGCCCACCGGGCACCTCCACCACCATCTTGTGCTTGGCCGACAGCTCCGGCAGCCCCAGCGTCGCCCGGCGCACCACCGCCGCCAGGTCGAACGGCTCGGCCCGCACGGCCAGCTCCTCGGCCCCGGCCCGCGCGCCGAGCAGCAGGTGGTCCATGAGCTGCGCCAGCGAACGCGACCGCTCGGCGATCGTGCGCACGGCCGCCCGCCGCTCGGTGTCGCTCATCTTGTCCCAGCGGGCGTCGAGCGTGCCGGCGAACCCGCGCACCACGGTGATCGGCGTGCGCAACTCGTGGCTGGTGGTGGCCAGGAAGAGATCCTTGGCCTCCTCCAGCTCCTTGGCGCTGGTGACGTCGCGGAAATCGACCACGGTCTCGCCGGTCTCGGGGATGGCCGCGCTGACCACGTCCAGCCACACGCCGCTCGGGAGCTGGAAGGTGTCCTTCTCACCGGGCGCGGGCAGCGGGAAGGGCGGCGGCCCGCCGAGCACGTCGTCGGCGTGGTGCCCGGTCAGCTCGCCCGCCGCCGGGTTCCACTGGATGACCACGCCGCCCCGGTCGAGCACCGCGATGCCGTCGGCGCTGGCGTCGAACACCGCCCGCTCGTGCGCGCGCTGGCGGAGTACGTCCTGGTAGGCCATCGCGTTGCCGACCGCGATCCCGGCGTGCCCGGCCAGCAGCTCCAGCAGTTCCAGCTCCACGTGCCCGGCCTTGCGCTTGGCGAACAGCGCGTACAGCGCCCCGTACGGCCGGCCGCCGACGGCCGCGATGCCGAGCGCGATCGAGTGCAGCCCCGGCAGCTCCGCCCAGATCAGGTCGCCGACCTCCTGGGTCTCCAGCAGCACGGTCTTGCCGGTGCGCAGCAGCTTGCCGACCAGGCTGGTACGCAGGTCGGCGGTGGCCCCGCGCAGCGAGGGCGGCAGCTTGTGCGCGCTGACCAGCCGCAGCCGCTCGCCCTCGATGAGCACGAACCCCCCGGCGTCGGCCCCGGTCAGCTCGGTCAGGCTGGCCGCGATGCGGTCGAGCACGGCGGGCAGCTCCAGCTCGGCGTTGATGTCG
The DNA here is from genome assembly GCF_044326295.1 of Spongiactinospora sp. 9N601. Classification (NCBI taxonomy): domain Bacteria; kingdom Bacillati; phylum Actinomycetota; class Actinomycetes; order Streptosporangiales; family Streptosporangiaceae; genus Spongiactinospora; species Spongiactinospora sp. 9N601. The sequence continues at coordinate 104,492 of NZ_JBIRBB010000023.1, read as the reverse complement.
CCGACGACGTCGGTGAGCCGGCGGACCAGCCGTTCGCGCTGCTCACCGCGGTGCCGGGCGGTCTGGTCGTCGCGTACCGAGTGGTGTACGCACACATAGCCCACCATCGCCGCCGAGTCGTGGCGCAACGCGCTGATGTCCACCCGGACGTCGATCATCCGGCCGTCCTTGTGCAGCCGCTTGGTGCGCAGCGAGACGACGTCGCCGGTGCGGACGCGTTCGAGCACCGCGTTGTGCTCGGCGCTCAGCTCGGGCGGCACGATCGGCGCGCGCCTGCCCAGCAGTTCGTCCGCCGTCCAGCCGAACAGCCGCTCGGCGGCGCTGTTCCACTGCACCACGGTCTGGTCGCGGTCCAGGGCGACGATGGCATTGGGCGAGCTGGCCAGCACCGCCCGCGCGATGCCGTCATCACTCTCGACCTTCTCGTCACCCACAATCCCATAGTGCCCGTTTCCGTAGCCCGATCTTGGCCTTTTCGTCCGGTCCGCCGTGTGAGGTGCGGGTGTCGCCGCGTCCGTTGTGCCGATCCGTCCGATACGCTGCGCTCAGCGGTGTCTAGTGCGTCTTCTGTTCGGCGGCCGGCTCACGGCCGACGGCGGGCGCGAGAGGGTGAGGGCCAGTGTCCGGCGACCTCGACGCCCTGCTGCGCGTCACCTCGCCCGGCTACCGCGGCCACGGGCCGCCCGACATCGCGTTCGGCACGACCGAGAGCCCGGCCGGCACGCTGGTGATCGCGGTCACCGCGCGCGGGGTGGCGGTGTGCAGCTACGACGACGAGCACGCCGTGTACGAGCGGGTCAGCCGGGCGATCGGCACGTTCATCGGCCCCGACCCACGCCGGCTCGACCCGGTCCGGCGCGAGCTGGACGCCTACTTCTCCGGCCGGCTGCGCACCTTCACCGCGAAGGTGGACCTCCAGCTCGCCACGTCGTTCGCGCGCAGCGTGCTGTCCCTGGTGAGCGGCGTACCGTACGGCACGACCACGACCTACCGCGCGATGGCCGAGCGGATCGGCCGGCCGCGGGCGCTGCGCGCGGTGGGCAACGCGCTGACGGCCAATCCGGTCTGCGTGATCTCGCCCTGCCACCGGGTGGTGGACGACGACGGCCCCGGCGCGTACGCGGGCGGGACCGCCGCCAAGGAACTGCTGCTCAACCTGGAGGCCCGCCCCTAACCGGCCGGGCGCAGCCTGCGGTCCAGCGGGGCCACCACGAGCGTGACCACGGCCGCGACCAGGAACGCCGCGAGCGCGGCGCTCATCCACGGCTGCGGCGCGAAGCCGAGCGCGGCGCGCGCCGACCTCCACAGCGACCGCCACCACGGCACCTCGGGCAGCGCCGCCACCAGCCACCACGTCACGAACCCGAGCACCCACGGCAGGAGCATCAGCCACCGGGAGGGGGCCCGTTCGCGGGTGTCCCAGCGGGCCATCCCGCGCAGCACAAAGTAGTCCACCGTGAGGACCGCGAACATCGGCACGAACACCGCGCCGATCAGCGCCAGGAACGCGGTGTAGGCGGTGACGTCGGCGACCAGCGCCAATGCGCTGATCACCACGCCGACCGTCACGGAGATGATCCGGCGATCGACCCTCGGCATCAGGTTCTGGAGCGACATGGTGGTCGAGTAGGTGTTGGCGAACGACTGGTCGGTCTCGCGCAGCACCAGAATCCCGAAGAACAGCGCGCCCAGCGGGGCCGCCACGAACGCCCCCCACACCTTGGTGTCGTCATTGCCGACCAGCGCCAGCGCGATGACGCCGAGGCCCAGGCAGGCCACCTGGGCGATCGAGTAGCCGACGAACACCCCGCCGAACGCGGCCCGGGGCGAACGCGAGTGCCTGGTGAAGTCGGCGGCCATCGGCACCCATGACACCGACAGCGCGATCACGTAGTCCACGGCGGGCACGAACCCCGCCCACGACCCGCCGCCCAGCGACGGCCCCTGCCGGATCAGCGCCACCGTCAGCCAGATCATCGCCACCACCACCCCGGCGGTGACGAACCGGCGCAGCAGCCGGATCGAGCCGAGCGGCCAGATGGTCAGCGCGACCGTGATCACCCCGCCGAGCAGGACCCAGACGGGGTACGGCACCGCCGTACCGAAGATCGCCTGAGCGCCGTTCGCGATCACCCACAGCTCGAACGCCCCCCAGCCGATCATCTGGACGGTGTTGAGCAGCGACGGCACGTACGAAAGCCGCGCGCCGAACAGCCCGCGCAGCAACACCATGGAGGGCCGCCCGGTCTGCGCCCCGGGCACCGCCGCGAGCCCCACCATCGCGGTGCCGATCAGGCTCCCCACCACAGTGGCCAGGATCGCGGCGGCGAAGGTCAGCGTCACCCCGGAACCGGTCGGATCGAGCAGGGTCAGGGCCCCGGAGAAACCGAGCAGGCTGACGCCCAAATTGGCCCAGAACGCGCTCTGGTCGAGCATGCCGAGGGTCTTGGGCGGGGCCTGATCGAGGGTGAGGGGCGCCTCGTTGGAATCGGACGGAGGATTGATGTGCGGATCAATGACGTCAGACGCCATCACACGCTCCCTACGCCGGCATTACCCGGACAGGTTCATGCGGTCGGCAGCGGCGATTACTGCCCTCTCAGCCCGGTTCGGCCCCGAGCTCCCGCGAGGTCTGAATTGCGCCCTCATCATGCCGTACCGGTCGCGTCTTGACCACAAGGGGTGGTTCACTCCACGGAGCCGGGCTCCCGGCGCATCAGCAGGCGGCCGTGGCGGAACCGCTCCCCCTCGTGCGGCTCGCGCAGTATCCGGCCGATCTCGGCGAAGCCGGCGGCGCGGGCCAGCGCGGCCAGTTCGTCGATCGGCCACCGGTACGCCTGCGTCACCTTGTGGTCGAACGGCGTCACCGGGTCTCCTTCGGACTCGAAGAAGCCGAGCAGCAGATGGCCGCCCGGGGCCAGGACGCGGCCGAACTCCCCGAAGTACACGGGCAGCTCCCGCGGGGGCGTGTGGATGACGGAGTACCAGGACACGATCCCGCGCAGTCCGCCGTCGGCCAGGTCGAGCGCGTCCATCGAGCCGACCTCGAAGCGCAGGTCGGGAAACGCCTCGCGGGCAAGGTCGATCATCACCGGCGACAGGTCGAGACCGAAGATGTCCAGGCCCAGCTTCCGCAGGTACGCCGTCGTGTGCCCAGGGCCGCATCCCAGCTCGGCGACCGGACCGCCCCCGGCAGTCCGTACGACCTCGGCGAACACGCCCAGCGCCGCGCGGTCCAGCGGCTGGTCGTCGAGCGCGTTGCGGAAGAGGTCGGCGTAGAGGGCGGCGATGGAGTCGTAGGCGTCCGCCGTGACGGTGAGGTGGGAGGGGTCTTGGATCACGACGGGCCACCCTAACCGATTCGCCGCAAGGCTCCATGAAAGGCGTGAAGAGCCCGCTTTCAGGCGACGAAAGGGTCCTGGCCGCTCTCGCTGGACATCGCACGCCCGGCCGCCGCCCAGGACTGCATGCCGCCGCCCACGTTGACCGCCTGCCGGCCGATGTGGTTGAGCCAGGCCGTGGCCTGGGCCGAGCGCCCGCCGACCCGGCACACCACATAAACGGTGGCCTCCGCCGGAACCTCCTCGACCCGTCCTTGCAGCTCACCCAGCGGGATGTGGGTGGCCGTCGGCGCGTGCCCCGCGCGCCATTCGTCGTGTTCGCGGACGTCGAGCAGGTAGGCGTCGTCGGGCACCGCGTTCGCGTCGATCTCGGGAACGTTCATGACCTCAATTGTCCCAGGTCACTTCAGCAACCGGGACAACCTCCGGTCGGCCAGCGGCTTGCCGCCGGTCTGGCAGGTCGGGCAGTACTGGAGGCTGGAATCGGCGAACGAGACCTCACGGACGGTGTCCCCACAGACTTCGCACTTCTGCCCGGTCCGCCCATGCACCCGCAAGCCGGACTTCTTCTCCGTCTTCAGGTCCTTGGCGGCCAGCCCGCGCGAGCGGGCCACCGCGTCGCGCAAGGTCGTGATGATCGCCTCGTACAGGTCGGCGACCTGCGCGTCGGTGAGCGATGAGGCGATCTTGAACGGCGACATCCTGGCGACGTGCAGCACCTCGTCGGAGTAGGCGTTGCCGATCCCGGCGATCACCTTCTGGTCCCGCAGCAGGCCCTTGATCTGCATCCGGCTCCCGCCCACGATGCCCTTGAGCGTGTCGGCCGTGAACGAAGGAGAGAGCGGATCGGGCCCCAGCGCCGCGACGCCCGGCACGCTCGCCGGGTCTTCTGTGACGTAGACGGCGAGCCGTTTCTGGGTGCCCGCCTCGGTCAGCTCGAAGCCGGGGGCGCGGCCGTCGTCGTCGGGCGTCAGCCGTACCCGTACGGCCAGTGGCCCCTTGCCCGGCCGTACCGGCCTGGCCCCGGTGAGGTCGTCGCGCCAGCGCAGCCACCCGGCCCTGGCCAGGTGGAAGATGAGGTGCAGCCCGTCGCAGTCGAGGTCGAGGAACTTGCCGTACCGCCCCGCACCGGTCACGATCAGCCCGCCGAGGGCGGTGACCGGCGGATCGACCGTCTTCAACGCCTGGAAGGCCACCACGTCGACACCAGCGATCGCGCGGCCCACGGCGTGCTCGCGAAGGAATTCCGCGAGCGATTCCACTTCGGGCAGCTCCGGCATGCCACCACAGTACGTCAGGGACTTTGTGCCCCGGCGTCCCATTCCCCGGGAAACCTCCAGACGCCCTGTCGCCCGGGAAAAGTCGGCGTACGCTCGAAGGATGCCCGTCACCATCGCCGAAGAGCTCGTCCTGCTCGCCCACCGGGAATCGGACGGCAGGCCACTGATCGGCTCCACCGAACTCGACGCCGGGATCGCCGGCACGCTACTCGCCGAACTCGCCCTCGCCGACCGCATCGACCTGGGCGACAAGACCATCACCGCCCGCCGTCCGGCCCTTCCCGGCGACTCCGACGCGGACCTGGAGCTGGACCCGGAGCTGGACACCGTGCTCGCCCAGATCGCCGCGCACTCCCGGCCGCGCAAGCCCGAGTGGTGGGTGCGCAAACTGCACTCCGCCGAGCGGCGCAAGCGGCTGCTGCGCCGGCTGACCGTGCGCGGGGCACTGCGCGAGGAGCGGGTGAAGGTATTGGGGCTGTTCCCGGTCACCCGCTACCCCGAGCGCGACCCGGGGCCGGAGGCGGCGGTGCGTGATCGGGTGTGGAGCGTGCTGACCGGGGCCGACCCGGATGAGCGGACGGCGGTGCTGATCGGCGTGCTGCGCGCGTGCCGCCTGGACCGCAAGGTCTTCCCCGGCGCGGACCGCAAGCGGGTCAAGGAGATCGCCGAGGGCGACTGGGCGAGTACGGCCGTGGCCCGCACGATCGCCTCCATCAACGCCGCCGTGATCGCGGGGGCCGTCGCCGCGTCCACCGCCGCCACCGTGGCGGGCGCGAGCTGACGATCATCTGCCGCGACGATCACCTGCCGCACAGGGCGGCGTCGAAGGCGGCGAAGATGTGCCGGTCGTCCTTCGGGTTGCCGGTGACGTAGACGGTCGCGGCCCGGCCCGCGCGGTCGCGTCCGCTGAGCACCCGCACACCTGGCAGGCCGCCGTCGTGCATCAGCGCGGGGCCGCAGCTCAGCGGGTAGGTGTAGAGGCCGAGCCCGTACTCGCTGCCCGCCGGCTCGGTGGCAGGCACCCGGCCCGCGAGCATGGTGTTCAGCGTCGAGCGCGGGATGGCCTGCCAGAAGCGGTTCAGGTCGGCGGGCGTCGCGACCAGCCCGCCCCCGGCCCCGAAGGCGTGGCCGGGCAGTCGGGTCACGTCGGCCTCACCGGCGTCCGGATCGACCGGGTTCACGCCGTAGGTGTGGGCGTGTTCGCCGCGGATGTCCAGCTCGCCGGGCTTGGGCCAGTAGGTACCGCGCAGGCCGCGCAGTACGCCCTCACGGGTGACCTCGCGGAAGTCCTTACCGGTGATCTTCTCGATGATCATGCCGGCGACCAGGTAGTTCGTGTTGGAGTAGGACCACTTCCGGCCCGGCTCGCCGACGGGGTCGCGGGCCATGGCGAGCTTGAGGTGGTCCGCCGGGGTGGCGGGCCTGGTCCAGTCCACCAGGTCGAAGTACTCCGGCAGGCCGCTGGTGTGCCGCAGCAACTGGGCGACGGTGATCGCCCGGCCGTCCAGCGCGCCGGGCAGGTAGTGCTCGGCCCGCCGGTCCAGGTCGATCTTGCCTTCGGCGGCGAGCCGCATCACCTGCGCCCCGATCACCGCCTTGGTGACGCTGGCCGCGCGGAAGTGCGCGTCCGCGCCGACCATCGGCCGGCCGGTGCCGCGCTCGGCGGTGCCGGAGGTCCAACTGGTGCTGCGGCCGTTCCGCTCGCGTACCGAGACCACCGCGCCGGCCAGGCCGTCCTGCGTGGTCAGCCGGTCGATCTGGCGCTGGACGGCGTCCTTGCCACCCTGGTGGGCGACCGCGGCGGCGGCCGGGGCGGCGAGCGCCGCGGTGAGAACGGTCGCGGCTGCGGCAGCGGCGAGAATCCTGCGCATGTGGTGCGCCTCCTTCGGTGCGGACTGACGCAATGATTCTTCGGCCTCGCCCCCTGCGAGATCAGTCATGCGCTCCGGCTTGTTGGTGGTGGGGCATACCCCCTATGCGTCCTGCGGCTGGGCCGCATGGGAACGGCACGGCGAGCGACTTCGCAAGGACATCGACCGCATCTATCCGGGCCTTCTCGGCGTGATATGCGCAATTCTTTCCAGCGGCCCCTCGCATCCCGATCGCCTTTCCCCGATTATGGACGAATGACAGAGTCCCCCTCTGTACCACCGGGAACCGGCCCACTCGCCCCGCAGTACTCCGGAATCGATCCGACGCTGATGAGCGGATTCATCAGTGAATTGGAACGGGCGGGGCAGGTGATCGCCGAGCAGGCCGAGAACATCCGCAGGGAACTGGCCGCCGTGGACCTGTCCGCCGCCGGGCTCGCCCCGATCCGGGAGATCGGCGGCTGGACCGAACAGGAACTGCCCAAGCTGCGGCAGCGACTGGCGACCATCAAGGCGCCGATGCCCACGCTGCCGGGAATGTCCGACCCGGGGCACCTGATGCCCTATCAGGAAGCGTCGCTACTCGCCCCGGCCGAGGCACAGCGTCAGGGCACAGCACTCGGCAAGCGGTTCGCCGCCATCGACCTCGACGAATTCAACCTCACCGGCCCGTACGCATCGGACAAGATGGCCGCCGTGTTCAAGGAATTGGGCGCGCACCGGCAGGACGCTGTCTACAGCGCCGCCTTCTTCGCCGCGATCGGCCCGTCCGCCCCTCGGAAGATAGATGCTGCGGTGCGCCGACTGGCCCATGAGGCACAGGCGGACGCACAACTCGCGTTCAGAACCGCCTTCGGCGTCGCGGTCAACGGTGGAGCGAGCGTGCCCGGATTCGCGGCGGTGATGAAGTCGATGGGAAAATCGGTCAAGTCCCGAAGCCCCGAGGACGATGAGGATTTGAAGGTCATCAGCACCCTGCTGAGCGAGGGAGACTTCCCGGACGTTTGGCTGGCCGAACTCGTGGAGCCGGCGCTGCTGCCCGACAGCCGGGTCTCCGGCCCCGCCCTTGCAAGACTGCTCACCGCGCTCGCGAACAATCCTGCCGCTGCCCGCCTAGCCATCGGCTCGGCAAGCCGCTTCGGCCCCCACCCGCCGATGCCCACCCTCAGCGTTCCTTTCGGGCCGCTTCCCAAGACCCCTGAACAGTGGGACTACCGACCGGAGTTGGCCGCGTTCCTGAAAGCTCTCAACGAGCGAGTGTCGAAGTCACCTGAGATCTCGGACGTTTTCGGCAGGCTCCTGGCCGTCACTTCCGGTGCCTACAACGAGCCGGACGGTCAACATAGCAGGGAAGCGGCGCTGTTCGCGTACACCGTGATGACATCGGCGGACGAATGGGAGCTGAACGACGCGACCCGCATTCACCTGTCGAAGATCGCGGGCGCGTACGCCTCGGAGATCACCATGGGCGCGGACCTGGGTGATGCCGACATGACCAAGGACAGTGCCATGCGGACCACTCCGGGTGCGTTCGACCCGATCCTGATCCCGGGTTTGCGCGGCGCATTCCGGCTGAGCCCGGAGGACACCTTCCGCTTCATGACCACCTTCGCCGGATCCCCGCAGACCCGCCAGCCTTTCGAGGACGGCATGGACGCGCTTATGCATCGCCTGCTTCCGCGTGCCGCTGACCTGGTCAAAAACAACCAAAGGACGCTCCCGATAGACCGTATGTTCAGGGCTATGGGCAACGTGCGAGGCTTTGAGCTGGCCGCTGCCATACGAGTCCTGAAAGCCAAGCAGGAAGCCTTCGAGAACGCCGAGGCGGCCGAGGGCTTCATCTCCGGTACCATCCTCGGAGCCGCTAGTCTGATCCCGCCCTTCTCCCTCATTCCGAGGACCTGGACCGCGCTCTCCACCGGGGTCTCCGCGTACTACACCTATAAAGACGACCCCAAGAAGCCGATGGAAGAGCTTGAGGAACTGGACGGAAAAGAGACAGTTGCCCGCCAGTACTTAGCGGCGCAGCTTCTCATTTCGCAGGGAATCACCCCGAAGGTCCCGCCATCGAAGGCCATAACCGGGCCGGACGGGGCCCTGCGACCGTTCGCAGAGATCATCAAGCATGGCGAGCCCGGCCTGAAGGCGCTTGATCAATGGTTCCTCGACAACGGCATGGGCACGCCCTACCCCTACACCTTCGGACAGTTGACCCGCGATCTGGCGAGAGACTTCGAGGGGGAGAAGCAGATGGCCTGGAAGAGAAGCCGAAGTTACACGCGCAAGCTCACGACGGACTGAGGCAGGATGTTTGCCCGCGCACCGAATATCTGCCATCGTCCGATGAGTTCAGATGGAGTGAGGTCTTCGTGCCGTCACTGGCCATGCTGAAATCGGGGCCTTCCGGGTCGGTGATGTCGTAGTTGGCGAACTCGTTCACGGCAGCGACCATTTGGATGTTGAGCGTCCGGGCGTCCCTTTGCCTGGTGTTGTCCAAGGCGCTCGCGGCGAAGGTCCGCTTGACCTTGCCTTCTCCACACGGAATGTCCTTGCCGCCGGGATCGGTGATGCGGACGTCCTGGCCGCTCACCTCGTCGAGCAGCCTCAGGATGTGCGCCTTAAGGGTCGCGCCCGCCTCCGCCGCCGTAGGTTGGCGCTTTGCGCCCACGGCGCTGCAGGACGTGGCCAGAGCGGCCACGGCGAGCACTGCGCCTAACCGTACAGGAAGACTTCGGTTGGAACGGGGCATTCGATACCCTCCTAGGAGTCAGCCGTCTGAACGCACGATCTCATATCGCCCGGCAGGGCGGGAGTGGTGGCCCAGGTGCAGGCCATCTGCGCGAAGCTCAAGACCGACTGAGGCAGTCCGTTTGGCCGCTAACCGCGTATCCGTGCTCCGACGACTTCAGATAGAGCGAAGTTCGATAGCTTTCACTGGCGAGGTTGTATTCCAGTCCGCCGGGATCGGTCATATCGTAGTCGGCAAACCCGCTCAAGGTGCCCAGCATCATCGCGTTGAGCGTGTGAGGACTCCTCTCTCCGCTGTTGTCTGCGGCGGTCGCGGCGAAAGTCCGCATGACATTGCCATCCCCGCATGGGATGTCCCTACCGCCGGGGTCCGTTATCCGGGCGGGCTCGCTGCTCACCTTGTCAAGCAGCTTCAAGATGTGTTCCCTAAGGGTCGTGCCGGCCTCGGCCGCTGTCGGTGGGCGCTTCGGGGGAGCAGGCGTGGCTATGGCACCCACGGTCACCACACCGGCCAGGACGATGAGCACGAGCACCGCGCCTAATCGCACGTAGGCGCTTCGGTTGGAGCGGCGCATTCGATCCCTCCTGAGAGTCGGTCGCGAGGCAGGCCGTTTCGCCGCTCACCGAGTATTCCCCATGCTTCGATGATTTTAGATGGAGGGACGTCTTCGTGCCCTCACTGACTACGCGGAAATCTGGTCCGCCTGGATCGGCCAGGTGATAGTCGGCGAGCCCGCTCAAGGTGCCGAGCATCATCTCGTTGAGTGAGCGAGGTGTGGTCTGCTCGGCGTTGTCCAGGGCAGTCGCCGCGAAGGTGCGCTTGGCCTGGCCTTCTCCGCATGGAATGTCCCTGCCGCCGGGATCGGCGATATGAGGGGGCCGGGCGCTCACCTCATCCAGCAGTCTCAGGATGTGCGACCTAAGGGTTGCTCCGGCCTCGGCCGCGGTGAGTTCACTCTCCGTGCCGCAGGAAGCGGCCAAAGAGACCAGCACGAGTACCGAGCTTAAGCGTATCTGGATGCTTCGGTTGGAACGGGGCATTCGATACCCTTCTAAGAGTCAGCCGCCAGCCCTGTCGTGAGCGAGAGAAAGGGAAGCGTTTGACCCTTGAAGCAAAGGATATGGCCCACCGCAAGGCCGAACTGCTACAGGCGCTGACCAAGGTACGAGCACATGCGGCGCGACTGGAAGCCGCGCTTGATCCGGCGCATGCCACGGTCATTGGGAAGGCCGTGTGGGTGGGGCCGGCGGCGCGGGAGTTCGTTGGGGAGTTGGCCGGTCGGAGGAGTCGGTTGCGGGTGCTCACTCAGCGGATCGTGGAGGAGTTGGAGGCTCAGGTGCAGGCCATCCCGTGAGATCCGTGGAACGGGGCTCAGTGTTCGGAGGGCATGAAGCCGCCACGGGCCCCTTCTTCGGCCAGTAGGGCCGCCCAGTCGCGGGCGTCACCGAGCGTGTTGACGACCACCACGACGGCTCCGCCGACGCGGTCCACCGTGCTCAGCCATGCCTGGCGTTCTTCGGCCTCGCCCGGGTTGGAAATGCCTTCCACCAGGTAACCGGAATCGCCCGGGCCGTTCACGATGGTCATCGTGAGGCTGGGCCGGATTGCCCAGCCAGGACACGGGGTCGGCTTTCCCGCGTCGAGGCGGAGTATCGGCAGGTGTTCGGCCTGATCCGGGGCAGCGATGAGCAAGGTCGGCAGCGCGCCGCCGAAACAACGAGCGTTCTCACGTGCGATGCGAGAGGGCATTTCGCGAGTATCCCACCGTCCTGGTACTCGCATTGTGAATAGTGGAAAACCCGCTGGTCAGGCCGCCCCCATCCGCACCAGGATGCCGAGTTGCGCGGTCAATGCGTCCGCCAGCTCAATGGGACCCCACCGCGCGAGCTGATGGCACAGTCCAGCCGCTTTCTGCGCGTCGGTCGGCGCAGCGTGTCTGGTCGCCCACCATACGCCACCACGCACCGATATCCGCCAGCCGGGAAACGTCACTTCCAGTGCGCCCAGATGCGCCCGCTCCCGAATGGTGAGTTCGTCCACCGGTCTCCTTTCACGCCCCGTCGCGGGTACGGCGGGCGGGACACTCTGTGGGGAAGACGTGTCCCTCGCCCGCCGTACGCTCAGGAATCGCGCGGCCGGACGGAGGCCGGCCACCGAGGCCGCCCGGCCGCGCGCGTCGCGGGCCGCTACCTCGGCCCGCGCCCGGACGGCATGGCGGCCCTGCCCCGCCACGCCGCCACGCCGGTTTCTTATAAGGGCGCGTCCCACGCGTCGCAGGCGTTCCACATGTCTCCGGTGAGCGTGATCGCTCCCCCGCCGGTACGCCGGGCCGTCACCACGGTCTCGCCGTACACGTAGACACCGAACGCCGACAATCGCGCTTCCCGCACCCGGCCCCGCCCATCCGGGAATCCCTCCAGGGCGTGGACCATTTGTTTCTCGGCTCGTCCCGCGTCGTCCGTGACGCCGCCCGCGCCACCGGTCCCCGCGTCCACTTCCCAAACGACGAACACGTCACGCGGCCTGCCATCGCTCACGGCCCCGGCTCCTTCCGTGAAGAAGACTGCAAAAGGTCACGCAAGGTGAAGATGTCCGCCGCCCGGACGACGCTTTCGGTGTTCCGGTGGCGGGCCACCCAGTCACCGTGGCGGTCGTCAAGTACTTCGCGCTCGATGTCCCAGTCGATGAACGTGGCTTGTACTTCTTCCGCGACACTCGGCCAAGGCCCACCTTCCTCGCCCTGGCGTGGTTCTGTGGACACATCCCCACACCCCTTCCTGACGCGAGAAATGTAATCGGGCGATCACTGAGTGCAACAGCAACGAGGCGCGGCCATCCGGCCGCGCCTCGTTGAACGGGACTACGTAGCGTAGTTGTCTGGTCTCTGCTACTCCTTGACGCCGAGGAAGTCGGCGATCTCGCGCTGTGCGGCAGTGGGGATGCGAGTACGGGCCTTCAGGATGCCCTCCGCCGCATCCTTAGCCCGTTGCTGGTACCGCAACCACTGCGGGCTTTGGGCCTTCAACTCCTGCAAGACCTCGGTGGCCCGGTCAGTATCCCCCATTTCCAGGTGCATGTACGATTTTTCGACCTGCCCTCGGTTCCAGACGGGGGCGGGCGGACGGCCGTCGTCAGGGGTGATCCTCTCCATCTCCTCCAAGCCCTGCGCAGGCTCGCCGGCCATCGTCGCAACCTCGGCGGCTATCAATGCCACGCTAACCGGACCGAAAGCCTTATATCCCGGCAATCCCTGCTGTTCCCTACCGAACCTCGTCGCGGCCGTGCGGGCGATCGATACGTAGTCCTCCGCTTCCCTTGTGCGGTTGTTCCGGACGGCGGCGGTGGCCGCGCTCAACAGCATCCAGCCCCAGGCGGCCAGCTCTCCCTTGCTGGCGACCGACACGCGAGGCTCCATCTCATGAGCCGCAGCCGCCGCCAGCCGCTCCACCTCGTCGAACCTGCCCTGCCGCAGCATGGCCCAGTCCTGCATGGAAATCGCCGCCGCAGCCAGGGGTATGTTCCCAATGGCTCGGGCGTCACGCAGGGACTGCTGGATGGCGGGCAGGGCGAGATCCATGGCGCGGATCTGGATCAGGTAGCGGCCCGCCAGGCTGAGCGCGTCGGCACGCAGGCGGATCGCCTCCCGGCCCTCGGCGCTGGTTTCATCGAAACGGCTGACGTGATACTGCGCGGATTTGATCAGTTCAGGAAGGACCTGGGCGAGATGGTCGTAGTTGTCGCCGTGATAGGCCAGCGCACTGGCATCCACGGCCTCGCGGAGACGGGGCAGCGAGACATCTTCCGCGTCGGCCGCCTCATAGAGAACATTGCCATCCATGCCGACCGGCGGAATGATCGCCCCGCGTATATCGGCCAGCAGCGCGACATTCTCGGTCTCAGCCACCGGTTCAGGCGAACCGGGCGCGACGAACCATACGGTTCGCACGCCGAGCGCCTTGGCGATTCGGTGATATGTCTCCATACGGGCGCTACCGCCCTGCTCGATCTTCTTTATGCATTGAACGCTCAGGCCCGCCGCCTCGGCCAGCCCTTCCTGCGTGAACCCGCGCCGAAACCGCAGCTCCCGCAGCCGCGCACCTGGCTCGCGCGTCCTGTCATCCGGCATCGCTTTGCCGCCTCTCCCGGGGAGACCTATTCCATCCCAGGTTAGGCACGCGCCACTCATTCAGACCAGCGATCTAATCGAAACCGAATTCCCAAGGCGCTCAATACACCAAAAACTCCCCGCATTTCCCACCTGTCCGGGAGGTGGGCCATTTCAGTCCTGTACGCCGAGGAAGTCGGCGATCTCGCGCTGGGCGGCGGTGGGGATGCGAGTACGGGCCTTCAGGATGCCCTCCGCCGTGTCCATCGCTCGCTGCTGGTACCGCAACCACTGCGGACTCCGGGCCTTCAACTCCTGCAAGATCTCCGTGGCCCGGTCCGTGTTTCCCGTTTCGAGGCAGGCCCACGACCGCTCGATCTGGCTGCGATTCCAGGTGGAGGAGTGGGGACGTCCGGCGACGGGCGAGATGCCGTCCATGATGCTCAGCCCGCGTTCGGGCTCGCCGGCCACCATGGCGACCTCGGCGCGCATCAGGGCGACGGTCACCGGCCCGAACGCCCGGTGCCCCGGGAAGCCCTTCTCCTCCCTGCCCAGCCGCGCCCCGGCCATCTCCGCGATCGACAGATACTCCTCGGCTTCCTTGGCCCGGGTGTTGCGCACCGCCGCACTCGCGGCGCGCAGCAGCAGCCATCCCCACGCGGCGAGTTCTTCCTTGGTGGCGACCGATACGCGTGGCTCCAGCTCTCCGGCCGTGGCGGCGCAGAACCGTTCCACCTCCGCCAGCCGGCCCTGCCGCAGCATCGCCCACGCCTGCGAGCACAGCGCGGACGCGGCGAGCGGCGTGTTCCCGATCGCGGAGGCGTCGCGCAGGGATTGCTGAAGAGCGGTCAGGGCCAGGTCGTGGGCGCGTACCTGGAGCAGGTAGCGGCCCGCGAGACCGAGTACGTCGGCGCGCAGCCGTAGCGCCTCGCGTCCGTCGGCGTTGGAGCCGTCGAAGCGGGCGACGTGATACTGAGCCGACTTGATCAGCTCGGGGAAGACCTGGGCGAGGTGGTCGTACCGATCCCCGTGATAGGCGGCGGCCGTGGCATCGACCGCGTCCCGCAGGCGGGCCAGCGAGGGCTCGTCCTCGTCGGCCGTGTCGTACAGGGCGGTGCCGTCCAGCCCGACCGGTGGAATGATCGCGCCGCGTATGTCGGCCAGGAGAGCGACATTCTCACTTTCGGCAATAGGTTCCGGCGAACCGGGTACGACAAACCATACCGTCGTCACGCCGAGCGCCTTGGCGATTTGGTGATATGTCTCCATACGGGCGCTACCGCCCTGCTCGATCTTCTTTATACATTGCACGCTCAGCCCGGCCGCCTCGGCCAGCCCTTCCTGGGTGAACCCTCGCCGAGAACGCAACTGCCGCAGTCGCGCGCCCGGCTCACGAGCCGCGCCATCTCGCATCGCCCTGCCGCCTCTCCGGGGAGACCCAAATCCCTTCCCAGAATAATTCCCAGCCCGGCGGGCGTTCACTAATCCGTACAAGAAGACGGTGGCCCACTCAGGTGGCCACCGCCTTCTTCGATCACACCCGTCCGGCTGCGGAGGGTGTCAGGTCCTTGATCTCTAAGCCTCGTCCACCTCTCGGACCTCGGTCTTCACCACGTAGTCGCGGTGATCGAGCCCGATCCGCTCGCGCTCCGGCGATACCCAGTACCGCTCATTGATCTCGGCGAAATTCTCTGCTCCCGCATACGACAAGATCCAGAAGAACTGGTTTCGATCCCGATCCATCCAGGCACCTTGTATCTCGAAACCGAACTGCTGTCGCAGCGGCACGACAAGTCTTCGCCATTTGTCAGCCCACTCGTCCAGCAGCCCCGCACGCACAGTGTATACGCGGAGCTGCGTCGTCCTGGTCATCCACAATCACCCTTCTCTCGACCGGGGTGGGTCGCGACGTTCGCGGTATTGCGGAAGTGCATAGGCAATGATCCGGACAGGGAGCAGCACACGGGTAAGATCTCTGCTTCCCGCCGTAGGCAAGCCTAAACGAACGGTCCGCCGCAATTCCAAGGGGGGTGATTGAGAAATTCAAGTACTCCCGTGGTGCGCCGCCGGGGTCAGGGGTGCGTGTGCCGGTCGAGGCCGAGTGTGGCGATGAGGTCTTCGTGGAGCTCGAACCAGACGCGATGGCAGGAGTCGATGTCGGTGTGGTCCACCCAGGCGTTCTCCCCGGCTCGGGCGCGCGCGAGGGCGTCCGCGAAGCGGGTGTCGTATCCACGAAACCGGGCCAGGACGCTTCCGAGCCGGGTGGACAGGGGCGTGAGGGCGCGTGAGATGCCGGTCAGTTCGTCGAGGATCTTGGCGTCCCAGGCGGGGTCGGAGTGGTCGTTGGGGGCGAGCCTGTCGCCGGCGGCGGGCCGGAGCTGCCAGTCGGTGCAGGCCCGCAGGAGGCGGGCGTTGAGCGGTAGGAACTCCCGGTAGACGTCACGGACCGTTGTGGCTCCATCGCTGCCGACTCCGCCGGTGCCGGTGCCGGTGAGGCCGGTCCCATCGGTTCCGATGCCGGTTCCGGTGCCGCCGGAGTCGCTTCCGTGGGTGCCGGGGCCGGTGCTGGCGAGGCCGGTTCCGTCGGTTCCGGTACCAGCGCCGCCGGAGTCGCTTCCGTGGGTGCCGGGGCCGGTGCTGGCGAGGCCGGTTCCGTCGGTTCCGGTACCAGCGCCGCCGGAGTCGCTTCCGTCGGTTCCGGTTTCGATGCCGCCGGAGTCGGTTCTGTGGGTGCCGGTGCCGCCGAGGCCAGTTCCATCGGTTCCGATGCCGGTGCCGGTTTCGGTGCCGCCGCAGTCGGTTCCGGTGGTACCGGCGGCGGCGAGTTCGGCGGCGAGCAGGCGTTCGTTCTCGGCGCGGCCCCGTTCGGTGAGCGACCAGCCGCCCGACCCGGCGAAGGCGGAGTACGAGACCCAGCCGTAGGCTTCGGCGTCCCGCAGCAGTTCCTCCGCCTCGGCCGCGTCGAGCCCGTACCGGGCGGCGACCGCCGGGGCCTCCGCGAACCCGAGGATGCGCACCCCGTGCAGGACCAGCAGGAGGGTCTGCGAGTCCCGGGTCACGATGTGGCGTCCTGCCGCGCGGTCAGCCGGTTGTAGTGCTGCTGGCACGCCTGCGGCGAGTTGAACCCCATCGCCTGCGCGATCTGTGCCCAGGTCAGGCCCGCGCCGCGCGCCGTGAACAGCAGGGCGGACTCCAGCCCTTCTACCTCGGCGCGGGCGGCGGGCATGAGGGTGAGTGCGGCCAGGACGTCCTCGGGGCTCAGCCCGGCGTTACGCCAGACGGCGAACTGCACGAGGTCGAGCGCCGAAGGCGGGGCCGGTGCGGGTCGCCACGGGCGGGGGCTGAGCTGGTCCGCGCCCAGGGCCAGGAGCCGCTTGCTCGCGTCGTGCTCACGACCGGCCTGGGCCCGATCCTCGTGCCCGGCGTGAGAAATGTCCGGCTTGCTTGCCATGCGCCTATAATCCAGAATCAAGGAAATGTTGTCAATATTTTGTTGATGAGAGGAGGGTGAGGTGTTCGTATCACTGATCTCGGCCGTCGCCGGGGAGTGCGGGGGCAAGGCCGGCGCGCTCGGCGCGTTGCTGCGGGCGGGGGTGCCGGTTCCGGACGGCTTCGTGGTGCCGTTCGCCGCCTACCGCGCCGTCGTACGGGAGCTGAATGATCCCGATGCGGCTCGGCGGGCCATCGAGAGCCGACCCCTCGACCCTGCCGTGGTCAAGGAACTGGCACGGGCGCTGGATGGGCTTGGCGATCCGCCTGTCGCCGTACGGTCGTCCGCGTCGGACGAGGACACCGGCCAGGTCTCGGCGGCCGGTCAGCACGAGAGCATCCTCGCCGTACGCGGGGCCGCCGACGTCGCCGACGCCGTGCGCGCCTGCTGGGCCTCGCTGCTCGCGCCTCGCGCCCTCGCCTACCGGGACGCCTCCGGCCACGGCCGGCCGTCCGGCGAGTTCGCGATGGCCGTGATCGTGCAACGCCAGGTGGACGCCGACGTGTCCGGCGTCATGTTCACCCCCGCCGGTCCGGACGACGGGACCATGATCGAGGCGTCCTGGGGCCTCGGGCCCAGCGTCGTCGGCGGCACGGTGACCCCTGACGCCTACCGGGTCGCCGGAGACGGGTCGGTCGAGCAGACGATCGCGCCCAAACGAACCCGGCTCGACCGGCACGGCGGGCGGCTCGTCACTCGTGACGTGCCCGTCCCCGACCGGGACCGGCCGGCGCTGGACACCGCGACCGCCGTACGGCTCGCCGAACTGGGCAGGGAGATCGCCACTGTACGCGGCGGGCCGCAGGACATCGAGTGGGCGATCGCCGACGGGCGCGTCTGGATCCTGCAAGCCCGCCCGATCACCGCCGTACTCCCGCCCCGCGCGCCCGGCGAGGCCCAGGCCGCACCGACAGGGTCACCCGGCAGCCACGGCACCGGAACCGCGCCGATCACCCACGACCCCGGCGAAACTCACGCCGCGCTGACAGGGACGCCGGGCAGCTACGGAACCGGCACTGAGGTCATCGCCCGCAGCCCCGGCGAGGCTCAGGCCACACTGACAGAAACGCCAAGCAGCCACGGAACCGCCACCGGAACCGCGCCGATCATCCGCAGCCCCGGCGAGACTCAGGCCACACTGACAGAAACGCCGGGCAGTCGCGGAACCGGCAGCGCGCCGATCATCCGCAGCCCCGGCGAGGGTCAGGCCACACTGACAGAAACGCCGGGCAGTCGCGGAACCGGCAGCGCGCCGATCATCCGCAGCCCCGGCGAGGCTCAGGCCGCGCTGACAGGGACGCCGGGCAGTCGCGGAACCGTTGCCGGTACCGCGCGGATCGTGCGTGGTCCCGGTGACTTCGGCCGTGTACGGCCGGGGGACATTCTCGTCTGCCCCTTCACCGATCCCGCCTGGACGCCGCTGCTGCGCGTCGCCGCAGGTGTCGTCACCGAGGTCGGCGGCGTGCTCTCGCATGCCGCGATCGTCGCCCGCGAGCTGGGCATTCCCGCCGTCCTGGGTGTCGAAGGGGCCACGAGCAGGCTCCACGACGGCGTCGCCGTCACCCTCGATGGCACCAGCGGCACCATCACCGTCATCCGGGAGGAGCAGGGCGGCGGGGCCGCACCGCCGCACCGCCCGAACCGCTCATGACCACGCGACACCTCTACCTGGCCCGCCACGGCGCCGCCGACGCCTTCGGAAACCTCACCGACCTCGGTCACCGGCAGGCGGCCCTGCTGGGCGAACGCCTCGCCGGCATGCCGATCGACGCCGTCTGGCACTCCCCGCTGCCGCGCGCCGTGGCGAGCGCGCACGAACTCGCCCGGCACCTCCCGCAGGTGTTCGTGGACGAGGCCCCCGAACTCATCGATCACGTACCGTACGTGCCCCGCGCGGAAGAGACGCCCTCGTCGTGGACCGGCTTCTTCGACGGATACGAGGAGGCCGAGGCCGCCTCGGGGCACCGGCTCGCCGAGGCCCTGGTCGCCCGGTTCGCCAGAGCCCCCGGCGAGGGCCGGCGCGACACTCACGAGGTCCTGGTCACGCACGCGTATCCGATCGCGTGGCTGGTACGGCACGCGCTGGACGCGCCGCCGTCGCGGTGGCTCGACCTGAACAGCGCCAACGCCGCGCTGACGGTCATCCACTACCGGGCCGGCCTGCCGCCCACGCTGGTGATGTTCAACGACATGAGCCATCTCCCCGCCGACCTGCGCTGGACCGGATTCCCGCCGGCCAGGTGGCCATGACGCGCCGGGCGCTGCGCACGGCGACACTGGAACCGGCCGACCGCCTGGGCCGGGAACGCGACCCCCTGCGCGACATCGCCGACGCCGCCGACGCCGCCGACGCCGCCGACATCGCCGAAGCCGACAAAGCCGCGATAGCTCACTCGCCCCGGTGTAGTACGACATATCCGTCCCGCTCGAAGAGCGCCTGATAACCGGCCGCCCGCAGTTCCGCCACCCGCGCGCGCTGGCGTTCCGCCGAAGGCCAGGGGAAGACCTGCCGGGCGGTGTCGGCGACCACCCAGGGCGCGTTCTGTTTGCCGTCCTCCCAGAGCAGGACGGTCGTGCGCGCGGTGAGGCGCGGCCCGATGTGGTTGGCGGCCTCCACCATGACGCCGTCCGGTACCAGCGCGACCGCCTCGGCGGCGGCAGCGACATCAGGCCCGGCGCGGTAGAAGCCCGGGTCGGCCAGCCGGCCCAGGGGATGTTGCGGGGCGAGGGTGAGCGCGACGGCGCAGACGCAGGCGGCCCACGCCGGACCGATACCGGCCCGGCCGTACCTGTGCGCAAGCCGGGCCGCGCCGTCCACGCCCGCGCAGAACACGATGGCGATGGTGAAGGCGTTGTAGTGGAAGTCGGTGCCCCACCAGTTCGGATTGTCGGAGAGCATGCGTTCGAGCAGGTGCGGCACGGCCACCACGATGATCGGCGAGCACAGGCACACCGGCAGCGCCGTCCACAGCAGCAGCACGACCGTGCTGAGCTTGCCGGCAGGCGTCACCAGGTACTGAAGGGCCCCAAGCGGGTCGGCGACCATCCCCGCCAGCGCTTCGGGGACGTCCGGGCCGAAGTGCTGGTAGGCCCAGTGCGCGCCGGGGTCGCCGCCCACGGCGGGGATCAGCGCCGCGCGGGCCAGGACCGTCCAGGCCAGCCCGGCCACCAGGTACGCCGCACCGCGCCCCCGCTCCCCGCGTACCGCGGCCAGCGCCCCGAACGCCGCGACCGTCAGCCCCATGTCCTCCTTGACCAGCAGCAACCCGAACGCGGCCGAAGCGGCCACGGCGTGCCGGCCCGCCTCGTACCGCTCGATCAGCAGCGCGCTCAGCAGCGGGACGGCGGCGGCCTCGTGGAAGTCGAACGCCACGACGTGCGCGACGGGCCAGGACAGCAGGTACCCGGCCGCGGTGAGGTGGGCGGGCAGCACGCCGAGCCGGCGTCGGGCGAACGCCCAGATCGGCATCGCGGCCAGGGCGAGCAGCGCGGCCTGGGCGACGAGCAGGGTCTCGGGGGCGTCGTGGATCCAGTACAGCGGGGCGAGCAGCGCGAGGATCGGCGAGAAGTGGTCGCCGAGCTGGTTCCAGGCGGCGTCCTTGCCGATGCTGAACCCCTTGACCGGGCTGGTCGGCGTCTGGAACGCCGCGTAGCCGCGCACGGCCTGGTCGAAGATCGTCAGGTCGATGCTGGTGGTCTGGAACAGGCGGTGCTTGGTCAGGCTGAGCAGCGCGTACGCACAGAACGCGGCCACCGCCAGCGCGATCAGGACCCTCCGCTCGACCGGCGGCCTGATGACCCGCGCGAGCGCCGCCACCCGGCTCCCGATCACGCGTGCCACCCTAGGGACGCGCCCCCGGCTCCCGGGGGAACGCGGCGTGAAGGTTTCGGGCACAGGCGGCGACGCCGGGCGTTCCCGGGGCGTACAGGGGGTGGTCATGCTGGGCCGCTAGGCTCCGCGCGTGATCACCCCCCAGCGATCGTCCGCACGGGCGGCACTGACGATCATCTACCTCTGGCTGGCGACCCGGGTCCTGCTGCTGCTCATGGTGCTCGACGTCGTGACGATCTTCGAGAGCGTCAACGTGGACGTCGGCGGCGTCTACCAGAACTGGTACGGCGTCATGCGGACCACCGGATCGCTCCCGGTCGATGACCCCACCTGGCAGTACCCGCCGGGCGCGGCACTGCTCATGATCGCGCCCTCGCTGCTGCCGTTCGGCTACCTCAGCGGCTTCATGGCGATCCTGGTCGTCTGCGACGCCCTCGTGACGTACACCCTGGCCAGACTGCCGGAACGGGCGGGCCTGTGGGTGTGGCTGGCGGGCGTGCCGCTGCTCGGGCCGGTCGTGTACGCCCGGTACGACCTCGTGGTGGCGGCGCTGGCCGTACTGGGGCTGGTACGGCTGCGCAGGTCGTCCACCGGAGGCGGGCTGCTGCTCGGGGTCGCCACCGGGCTGAAGCTCTGGCCCGCGCTGGCGCTGATCGGCGTGCCGCGCGGGCGGGTGGCCAGGAACGCGGTGCTGGGGGCGGCGGCGGGCGCGGCGGTGACGACGCTGGGCGTGCTGGCCTTCCTCGGGCGCGGCGCGGACTTCCTGAGCGCGCAGCGCGACCGGGGTGTCGAGGTCGAGTCGGTATGGGCGCTGGCGTTCCATTTCGCCCGCTGGGCGGGCTGGCCCGGCGAGGTGGCCCCCAACTACGGGTCCATGGAGATGATCGGCCCGTTCACCGCGGAGGCCGGGCGGCTGTCCCTGGTCGTGACCGCCGGGTGCCTGCTGTGGCTGGTGTACTGGCGGCGCAGGGCCCGTACCTGGACCGACGCCACCCCCGCCGACGCCGCCCTGGCCGCCGTGCTGTTGTTCGTCGTCACCAGCCGGGTGATCAGCCCGCAGTACCTGGTGTGGCTGGTCGGGCTGGCGGCGGTGTGCGCGGCGGCCCGCGGCACCTCGCAGCGCCCGGTGGTGACGCTGGTCCTGGCCGCGACCGCGGTGACCATGCTGGAGTTCCCGAACCTCTTCGTGGCCGTCCAGGAGAGCACCGTCGTGGGGGTGGCGGTGCTCACCCTGCGCAACGGGCTGCTGGTGGCGGCGGCGGTGGTGTCGTGCGTGCGGCTGTGGCGCGCGACGACCGTAAGCTCACGCGCCCCTCTTGCGGCGGATCAGTCGTAGCAGGGGCGGCGGCAGGAAGAGGCCGGTGATGACGACCATCGCGACGACGTACAGCGCCCACGGCGTCGCCGCCGACCGGGCCGTGGCGTCCACCGCCTTGGCGGAGTCGGCGGCGAGCCGCGGGTCGATCAGGCTGTTCGCGGTCGCGGCGCCCGACTGGGCGAGGGTCTGCGACTGCTGCTGCTGAAGGGCGAGCGCGGGATCGCCGGTGGTCGTGGTCACGGTGCCGTCGGGCGACGTGGGCGAGGTGACGCCGTCCTGGACCGGGGCGGCCGGACCGGTGGGGCCCTGGCCCTGCCCCTGCGCGACCGGGCCCCCGGTCTGCTGGGGGTTGTTCGTCCCGGGTCCCTGGGTGGGCTGCTTGGTGTTCTTGGCTGGGTTGTTGCCGTTCGGGGTGTTCTTGTTCTGCGGCTGGTTCTGGCCCGGGTTTTGCGGCTTGTCCTTGTCGCCGTTCGGGTTCTGGTTCGGGTTCTGATTCTGGTTCTGGTCGCCGTTGTTCTGGCCGCCGCCGTCGTTGCCGCCGACGCCGCCACCGCCGTCCACGCCGCCGCCGGTGCCCTTCTGGCCCGCGTCACCGCACTTGGTGCCGTCGGGCAGGGCCAGGCCCTGGTAGAACTTGCCCCATACGTCGGGGTCGGTGGGGATCGGGGGGTGTCCCGGCACGTCGTTCAGCGCGTTGAATCCCTGCCCGATGAGGTTGCTCGGGAGCGGCGAGTACCCCAGGTCGGAGGCGAGCTTCTGGCCGTCGGTGATCGAGTAGAGCACGAACTTGGCCATCGTCTCGCCCTTGGCCGGGTCCGAGCCGCCGGCCGGCACGATCACATAGTTGTAGCTGGAGATCGGGTAGGCGCTCGGGTGGCCGTGGTTGTAGACCTCCAGCAGGTTGTACGTGCCGTCGGGGTTGCGCTTGGCCTCGGTCAGCGCGATGGCCTGGTTGCACGCGGTGGGCAGCACGTAGTTGCCCGACTTGTTCTGGACCCTGGCCACCGGGAGGCCGCGCTGGAGCGCGTACGCGAACTCGGCGTACCCGATCGTGCCGTTCTTGGAGCCGACGAAGTCGGCCAGCCCGGCGGAGTCGGCGCGCAGCTCCGCGCCGCGCTCGGAGGGCCAGTCGCTGGTCGGCAGGCACGGCTCGCCGCCATAGCACGCCTGGCCGCTGTTGTAGATGTACTCGTGCCACAGTTGGGGGGCCTGCGTCCGCAGGTACTCGGTGAAGACCGCCGTGGTGCCCGAGCCGCCCTTCCTGGCCACGACGATGATCGGCGTGGCCGGCAGGCGGAACTCCAGGTGCGGGTTCTCCGCCTTGATCATGGGGTCGTTCCAGAGGATGTTCCCGTTCGACTTCCAGTGCTGGTGGTAGATCTTCATGATCAGCGGCCCGGTGAGCTGGAGGTCGGTGATCGGGCGGCCGGCGTTGTCCTTCAGGTTGTAGAGCATCGCCGTGCCGCCCGCCACCAGCGGCATGTACGTGAACGGCTGGGTGGGCGTCGGCTCGTTGGCAAGGCCGTTCGGGAACCGGTAGGAGACGTCACTGGAGGCGAAGTCCACCAGTTTCTGCTCGAACTGCGTACGGCCGGCCGTGGAGCCGTTGGCGTTGTAGCTCACCGCCAGGCCCAGCTTGGCCCCGGCGTCCACGATCCACTGGTCGATCGCCGGGGAGGCGAACGTCGAGCCCGCCCCGCTGACCGGGGGCAGTGCGGACCCTCGCGCGGGCGCGGCGGCGCACAGCAGGGCCAGGAAGACGGCGGCGGTGACCCGGGACAGGCGTCCGGCGATCATGGTGCTCCTCGCGGTGCTAGCCGAAGCGGCCATTGACGTAGTCGGCGGTACGCGGGTCCTCCGGGTGCTGGAAGACCTGCTCGGTGGGGCCCTGTTCGACGACCCGGCCCGGGGAGTCCTCCTCGGCGAGGAAGAACGCGCAGCGCTGGGAGACCCGCTGCGCCTGCTGCATGTTGTGGGTGACGATCACGATGGTCACCTGTTCCTTGAGTTCGCCGATGGTCTCCTCGACCCGCCGGGTCGAGGTGGGGTCCAGCGCCGAGCACGGTTCGTCCATGAGCAGCACGTCCGGGCGTACCGCCAGGGACCGCGCGATGCACAGCCGCTGCTGCTGGCCGCCGGACAGGCCCCCGGCGGGGGCGGTCAGCCGGCCGCGCACCTCGTCCCACAGGCTCGCCCGGCGCAGGCACTCCTCGACCAGCGCCTCCCGGTCGGCGGGCCTGCGCCCGGTGAGCTTCAGGCCCGCGGTCACGTTGTCGGCGATGCTCATGGCCGGGAACGGGTTCGGCTTCTGGAAGACCATGCCGATCCGGCGGCGTACCTCGGTGAGCGCCAGCGCGGTGCCGTAGACATCCTCGCCGTCCAGCAGTACCGAACCCGCCAGTGTCGCGGCGGGCACCAGTTCGTGCATGCGGTTGAGGATGCGCAGGAACGTCGACTTGCCGCAGCCCGACGGGCCGATGAGCGCGGTGACCTCGCCGGAGTTCATCACGATGTCCACCTGCTCCAGCACCTTGCGCTGCCCGAACCAGGCGCTCACGCCCACGGCGTCGAGCGTGCCGCCGGCCGGGCCGGGCGCGTCGGTGGTGTCCGTCACCTGTGTGTCGGCGGTCATCGGCGGGTTCCCTTTCCACTTCGCCGCCCGCCCTGGCCGCCCGCCCTCGCGAGCAGGAAGAGCAGCAGCACCAGGATCAGCAGGACCAGCGATCCGGCCCAGGCGCGGTCCACCGAGGTGTCCTGCGGGGCGCGGATCTGGTGGTAGACGAAGAGCGGCAGGTCGTCCTGGATGCCGCCGAACGGATTCGGGTTGAGGATCTTGGTGCCGACCGCGGTCAGCATCATCGGCGCGGTCTCGCCGATGATGCGGGCCGTGCCCAGGATCACGGCGGTGATCAGGCCGGTCCTGGCGGTGGGCAGTACGACCAGGGCGACGGCCCGCCACTCCGGGCCGCCGAGCGCCAGCGCCGCCTCGCGCAGGCTGCCCGGGACGATCCGCAGCACCTGCTCGGCCGCGATGGTCACGGTGGGCAGCATCAGGATGGCCAGCGCCAGGCTGCCCGCGAACCCGGAGAAGCCCCAGCGCAGCCGGACGATCAGCAGGGCGTAGACGAACAGCCCGGCCACCACGGACGGCAGGGCCGTCATGGCGGAGGCGACCAGGCGGGCGGGGGCCGCGATCGGTCCCTTGACCTCGTTGAGGTAGACGGCGGTGAGGATGCCGAGCGGCACCGAGATCAGCGCCGCGATGCCGACCTGTTCGATCGTGCCGAGGATGGAGTGCATGCCGCCGCCCTCGGTGGCGGGCTGCAACGGTCCGGTGAGCTGCATGGTCTCCAGCAGGAACCCCGGGCGCAGGCTGCTCAGCCCGCGGTAGACCACGTACCCGATGACCAGGAGGAGCGGGGCGAGGGCCAGGCCCGCCCCGGTGCTGATGAGCACCGCCATGATGCGGTCGCGGGCCACCACGGGGCCGCTGGAGTCGCGGGCCACGCCCCAGTACGCGCCGAGGAACAGCGCGTACCAGCAGATGGCGAAGCCGGCGGGCTGCACGGTGAACGGCATGAGCCGGCCGAAGATCAGCCAGGTCAGCACGTAGGAGGAGGACGCGGCGGCGGCCAGTTCGATGCTGTCGGACAGCCGCCAGGCCCCCGGACGGCGGCGCGGCGCGGCCACCCGGGAACGTGGCCGTGCGCCGGCCGGAGCGGTGACGGTCATCGGGCGGCCCGTTCCGCGCGGTCCACGACGCGGGCGGCGAGGAGGTTGATCACGAACGTCACCAGGAACAGCGCCGCGCCCGCCGCCATCAGCGCGCTCAGGCCCAGTTCCCGCGACTCCTTGAAGTAGATGGCGATGCCGCTGGCGATGGTGACGCCGCCGTTCTCGAAGAGGCGCGGCTTGATCTCGAAGGCGAAGCTGAAGATCAGGGTGGCCGCCATCGTCTCGCCCAGCGCCCGGCCCAGCCCCAGCATCGACGCGCCGATCATGCCGCCCCGGCCGAACGGCAGGACCACCGTCCGCACCATGCCCCAGCGGGTCGCGCCGAGCGCCAGCGCGCCCTCGCACTCGTGCCGGGGCGCCTGGGCGAGCACCGCGCGCATGATCGAGGTGGTGATCGGGATCGCCATCAGCGAGATCACCAGGCCCACGTTGAAGAACGAAGAGCCGATCTCCCGGGCCTCGAACACGAAGAAGACCCCGCCCAAATGATCGACCGCCCATTTTTCCATCGGATCGAGGAACGGAATGAGGACGTGCAGTCCCCAGCCCGCGAAAATGATGCTGGGAATCGCGGCCATCACCTCGACCGCGGTGGTCAGCCCGCCTTTCAGGGCGCGCGGCGCGTATTCGTTGATGAAGACGGCCGTGGCGATGGAGATGGGCACGGTGAACACCATCGCGATCAGCCCGGTCACCGCGGTGCCGTACATCATGGCGGCGATGCCGAAGCGCCCGGACGGCTCGTCCGGGTTCCAGGCGGTGGTGGTGAAGAACGACCAGCCCGCCCGCTGGATCGCCGGTATGGCGGTGAGCACCAGGAACACCGTGATCAGCACGATCGTGACCAGCACGGTGGCGGCGGCCGAGGTGGTGACGGCGCGGTAGACGCGGTCGCCCCGGCTCAGCCTGGCCGTGATGGTGCGCGGTGTCTCCGTTGTCACGGGGAGTGCCCGGTCCTTCCTGATCGGTCCTCGCGGCGGGTTTCGGTCCATGAGTCGGGGCAAGTTTCCGCCCCGGCGTGGTACGGCCCAGCCGCCACGGGGTTAACGGGGCCATAAGAATTCGATACGGAATTCAAGAGACGTGTCCGTTCCACCGCACTTTTGTGAACTCGGTGGGAAATCTGGCGGACGGGCGGGACCGGGGATTGTCCGGGCAGCTCGCGGCCCGTTTGTCTGGTCCTGGATTGTCGGTTCGACCCAATGGAGTTGAGCGGTGGCCAGGCGTACCCGTGCCCTGCTGTTGACCTTCGCACTCACCAGCCCGGCGCTACTGGCCGCGGCGCCCGGCCCGGCCAGGTTCGCCCCGGCCCCGACAGTGGAGATCTGGCTGGACGCGGAGACCCGCGCCGACGGCGTGCCGTCCGTCGAGCTCGACCCCGACCAGCAGGTGGAGATCAGGTGGAAGGGCTTCACCCCCGGCACCCGCGTGGTGATCTCCCAGTGCCGGACCCCCGACCTGGTCGGGCTGTTCGGGCTGCCGAGCTGGGGGGCCGGCATGTTCCACTGCGCCCACCAGATCCGCCGGTACGCCCAGACCGGCGCGGACGGCGAGGGAAAGCTGTCCACGGTCATCACGACCGGCATGTTCCAGCAGACGATCATCTCCCGGGGCCGCGGCAACGAGCCGTTCGGCTGCAACGGGGAGTACAAGGGCGAGGAGTGGGAGAGCGCGTGCATCGTCACGGTGAGCGAGTGCGAGTGGGACCAGCCGCTCACCCTCACCCAGGACGGCACGGACTGGAAGCTGGTGCCCAGCCCGCGTACCGACCTCGCCGACCCCGCGCTCGCCGCGGCCAGTGAGAACCTGCGGTTCAGCAACCCGGACGGCGTGCCGGTCATGACGGACTGGCCGCCGCCGCCCCCGATGCGGGTGGAGGTCAAGGTGCCCGACCCGCTGCCGATCCCCGAGCGGCCGGAGGGCGCGCCGATCAGCGGGGCCGGTTCGGTGAACCTCTCCGAGGTCATCACCGACTGGCTGATCTCGATCCGCCGGAAGACGCCCGCCCGCGACGTCTCCTACCTGCGGGGGACGTCCGTGTTCGGGGCCGGCAAGCTGAAGCAGGGGTTCGCCAGCGGCTTCGCCGAGGGCGCGGACTTCGCGGTCGTGGGCACCGGGCTCACGCCCGAGGAGACCGGCGGCGCGGTGGCCTACGCCCCGATCGCGCTGACCGGGCTGAGCATCGCCAACGGGGTGGAGTACGGCGGGCTCGGGCTGGCCACCACCCGCATGTCGGCCGCCTCCGTGACCGAACTCCTCGGCCTCGGCACGTCCTTATGGTCGGACTCGACGCTCAAGGGCCCGACCGTGGACGACAACCGGGGGTGCGGGCTGCCGACGCTGGACGCGCGGATCGTGCCACGCGCCGGGCAGTCCGCCCAGAACAAGCTGATCTCGTCGTGGCTGGCGGCGTCCCTGCCGCCGGGGCGGTTCGCCGAGGTGTTCTCCTCCGAGCCCGGTGACCTGTGGCTACGGCCGAAGGCGAACGGGGAGATGTACTCGGCGGAGAACGGCGCGACCGCCGCGGAGTACATCGCCACCCTCGGCGGCAAGGGCATCAAGCTGGTCCAGGCGGACGGGAAGACCTACCAGGAGAGCAACGCCGAGAAGCAGAACATCGGCGCGCTCGGGTTCACCGACATCACCCAGGTGACGGCGGCGCGGGAGAAGGGGTACGTGATCAACTCCGCGCCGGTGAAGAACGCGGCGGGACGGTACGTGCTGCCGACGAAGGAGGCCCTGCTCGCCGGCTTCGAGACGATGACGAAGAACGCCGACGGCACGTACACCCCGGTCTTCGACCGGACCGGCGAGGCGGACGCGTACCCGCTGCCGATGATCCACTACATCGCGGTCCCGGCGGCCGACGCGTCCGGGCGCAACCCGCTCCCGCTGGAGAAGCGCAAGACCCTGGCGGCCTTCATCGAGCATGTGATCAGCGACGCGGGGCAGGCGAAGGCGGCCGAACTCGGCGCGCCGGCACTGCCGCGGCGGCTTCGGGAGCAGTCGGAGGAGGTGGTGCGGATGCTGCTGGAACCCGGCCCGGAGACCCCTGGGCCGACCACGCCCCCACCGTCCCCGCCTGGGCCCGATGGCCCGGATGACCCGGGCCCCACGCCGCCCGGTGAGGACAACAACAACAGCGGCGGCGGTGGCGGTGGCGGTGGCGGTGGCGAGGAGCAGCAGGAGCACGCCGGCCCCGAGCCCGTCGCGACGGTCAAGAAGACCGCGCCCGGCCCGTCGGCCCCGCCCGCCAAGCCCCGGGCCACGCGCCCGGTCACGCCCTCCCGGACCAAGCCGGTTTCGGCTCCGCCCGCTGACGAGAACATCGCCCTGCCGGTCGCCGCCCCTCCCACGTCGGCCCCGCCCACGTCCGCGCCGCCCGTCTCTGAGCCGCCCCCTCCGCCCGCCTCCGAGCCGCCGACCATCTCGCTGACCCAGTCGTCCGCCCCGGCCGCCCAGGTCTCCCGTGCGGGCGGGGAGGGCACGGTACGCGGTGGCGTGATCCCGGCGGGCGCCTGGATGCTGCCCGCCGGTCTGATCGCGGCGATCGGCGCCGTGGCCGTCCTGCTCGGCGGCGGCTGGCGCGGCTACGAAATCAGCAAGCGCCTCCGCCGCCGCGGCGGCGGCGACGGCACGGGTGCTCCGCAGGCATGATGGTCCCTGGCACTCCGCAGGACCCCGTCCTTCTGGTCGCCCAGGTCGAGCAGGCCGTCGAGCAGGTCGAGGCCGCCGTGGCGCTGGTCGTCGCGGACGCGCCGGGGGCCGACCCGCAGGGCACGCTGGTGCATGCCGGGGCCCTGGCGATCCTGCTCACCCAGGCCGGCGCGGTGGTCCAGGGCCATCCGGGGCTGCGGGCGCGGGTCGAGTCGGCGCATTCGCGGTACGGGGCGGCGATGATCCGTCTGGGCGTGACGGTGCAGGCGCAACTGGCCCGCCTCGGGCCGGGTGCGGCGGGCGCGCCGCCGCCGTACGGGCATCCGGGCATGCCGTACGTCCCGCAGGGCCCGGTGACGATCACCTTCCCGGGCAACGGCCATCCCGGCGCGGGCTACGCCCCGCCGTACGCCGCCCATCCGGGCCCGGTACCGCCGTACGCGGCTCCGCCCGGCTCGGCCCCGGGGACCGCCCCGCCGTACGCCGCCCATCCTGGCCCGGTACCCACCGCCCCGCCGTACGCCGCATATCCCGGTGCGGTGCCGGGGGCCGCCCCACCGTACGCCGCTCCGCCGCCCGGCCCGGTTCCGCCGTACGCGGGTGCGCCCGGCCCCGCGAAGCGGCGGCGGGTGGTGATACCGCCGGGGGCGCGCAGGCTCGGGCGGCACATGGTCACCGCCGTCACGATCGCCGGGGCGCTGTTGCTCGCGTTCTCGTCCTACGCCTCGTGGTTCGGGCACCTGACGTACGAGCGCAACCAGCGGATCATGCTCGACCGGCTCAACGAGGACTTCAAGGTCTCCGCCGCCATCGCCGCCGCGCCCATGGCCGGGGACAAGGACCTGTCCTCGGTACCGAGCCCCGGCACCCCCGTGGCGCTGCTGGAGATCCCGCGGATCGGGGTACGCGAGGTCGTGGTGCAGGGCACCGGAACCAGTGAGCTGCGCGAGGCGGCCGGCCACTACCGCCCCTCCCCCATGCCGGGCCAGGTCGGCAACGCGGTACTGGCCGGGCACCGCAACCTGTACGGCCGCCCGTTCGCCAGGATCGGCGAGCTGCGGCCCGGGGACAAGATCACGGTCAGCACCCAGGAGGGCCGGTTCCCGCACACGGTCGAGGCCGTGCAGCGGGCCAGGACGGGCGAGGAGGACTTCCTCTCCCAGGCCACCTTCGTCAACCGCCTGACACTGCTGACCACCGGCGACGCCGACCGGCCCGGTGGCAGGCTGGCGGTGGTGTCCCGGCTGGACGGCCCGCCGAGTTCGCTCAAGATCCTCGACCGGGACCCCATCAAGGTGGACGAACTGGGCCTGGGCCGCGACCCCGGCGGCTGGCTGCCCGCGATCGGGTGGGGCCTGGCCACGGTGGGCGCGCTGTTCGGCACGATCGTCCTCTACCGGCGCTGGCGGACGGTCTCGACGTACCTGGTGACGAGTCCGGTACTGCTGGCGGCGGCGCTGCTCTGGTTCGAGTCGCTCGCGCGGCTGATCCCCTCCACCTACTGAGCGCCGGGAGGGCCCGGCCGGATGGCCGGGCCCTCTGTTTTCGGCGTCGCGGTGCTCAGGGGGTCAGTTGACGTCGGTGAAGGTGCACTTGTTGGCCAGCGGGCTCGCGTTCACCTTGACGAATCCGGCGTCCGCGATGATCGTGTCGATGTGGGCGCCCCAGTTGCGGTTCGCGCTCGCGTGGGCGATGCCCAGGCCCGCGCTGCCGACCGGCTTGGTGTGCTGGGTGTTGGGCTTGCAGATCCAGCCGTTCTCGCCGATGTAGTCCTTGGCGTGGGCCGGGACGCTGGTGCGGTGGTAGACGTTGTAGAGGGAGCGGCTGTACTGGTAGCTGCCGTCCTGGATGGTGCTCGCCTGCGGGACGACGCCGTTGACCGAGAGCAGGTCGGTGGCGGCGGGGTCGCAGGCCGCGGCGCCGGTCTGGTACTTACCGAACGACAGCCACCAGATCGAGCGCTGCCGGTCGGCCACGGCGAGGTTGTTGATCGGGGTGCAGTCGTTCTCGAAGAGCACCTGGCCGCCGGTCGCCGCGACGCAGGTGTTGGGGTTGCCGCCGAGGAAGGACTGCCAGGTCGCGTACGTGCCCGAGCTGGTCTGCACGCCGTGGACGATGATCTGGCCCGAGCCGCCGCCGAAGTCGCTCCAGTTCTCGGCGCAACCGTCACCGGCGGTGTCCAGGAAGATCTCGCGGAGCTGGTCGTGGGTGAGGCTGGTCACCGAGCCGGACGGGCCGCCGTTCCACCGGGGGATGGCGATGGCGTCCTTGGCGAAGGCGACGTAGCGGAGCGGGTCCGCGGCGTTCTGACACTGACTGGGGACACTGCCGGGGCCGGAGGAGGACCGGGCGTAGTCCACCGGGTACACGCCGGTCGAACCCTTCTCACAAAGCTGGCGCAGCCCGGCGGACGAGCCCTGCGGGTAGAGGCTGACCGCGGTCTCGTGGTCGTAGTTCTCGTACTGGTTGGCCGCCGGCTGCGGGTGCGGGTCGCACTCGATCTGCGGTACGGCCGGGGGGACGCGGAGCGTGCAGCCCGGCGAGGCGTTGAACGCCTCGTCCAGGTTGGCGATCGCCTCGTAGGTGGTGTCGGAGCCGCTGCCCCGGATGATCTCGTCCATCTTGCCGTTCGCGCTGGGCGGGGCGGCCATCGCCGGGGCGGCGACCGCGAGGCTCAGGACGACACCGGCCACGAGGGTCACGACCCTGCGTAAGCGCGGCATGCCGTTGCGCACTTCTCCGACATTGCTCATTTCAGCGGACATGAATCCTCAATCCCATTCAGAAGGGGGGTTTGTGGGACGTTGCGACGCACGCCGATAATCACGCCCCAGCGCCGTCGGCAAGAACAACCAAGCTGTGTCCGGAAGGGGAACTGTTAGCCCACACCGGCGAAAATCCCGGGTTTTCCGAGCGGCCGGAGAATTGTCCTTTCGTTTACGCGCCGGGCATGCGCCGTGCCTTTTCTCATTGATCACGGGCCGGATAGTGGCGTGCCATGAGCAGGCCCCTCCGAATCGCCTTGGCGGCGGTCGCGCTGTGGTACGCCGCGGTCGCCTGTACCGGGTCCACGGGTGGCACGGCCACCCCCGCGCCCGCCGGTGTACCGCCCGTGACGGTGGCCGCGGGCAGAAGCATCGCGATCACCGAGCAAGGCCCGGTGCCGCGCCACCTGATCGCCGGGCCGGGGGACGACATCTCCTGGCGCAACGACACGCCGAGCGACCAGCGAGTGACGATGGTGGACGGCACGGAGTCGGGGTTGATCAAGCCCGGGGAGTCGTTCACCCGGCGTTTCCCCACCTCGGGGACGTTCGCGTACGAGATCGGCCCGGATGGCGCGCAGGGGCTGGTGGAGATCAACCTCCCCGAACCCACCTGGAGCTGACCAGGGCGCACAGCGGGCGCGGCCCTTGCGGACCGCGCCCTCTCAGGTGCGCTGCGGCGTCAGCCGCCTTCCTTGATCGCCTCGCTGTAGACCTCGCGCAGCGCGGTCAGGTGGCCTTCCGCCGAGAAGCGCCGGCGGGCGACCTCGCGGCAGGCCAGGCCCATGGCCAGCGCCTCACGCGGGTTCTGTAACAGCGCGAGCATGGCCGATGACAGCAGCAGCGGATCGTCCGGCGGGATGAGTTTCCCGGTCGCGCCGTCCACGATCAGCTCGGACACGCCGCCGAGCGCGGTACCGATCACCGGCACCCCGCAGGCGAACGCCCGCAAGATCGCCAGCGGCTGGTTCTCCGGGCAGCGGGACGGCACGACCAGCGCGGTCGCCGACCTGATCAGCTCGGACACCTCCGGCTCGGGCAACCGGCCGGCGAGCCGCACCCGCCCCGGCGCGACCTCGTCGGCCATCCGCTCCAGCGCCGACCGCGCCGGGCCGTCCCCCACGATCACCAGTTCGCCGATCCCGCGCAGCATGCCCATCGCGGTGATCGCGACGTCGAAGCCCTTCTCCGGGCCGAGTCTGCCCACGCAGACCAGCGGCCCGCCGGCCTCGGTCTTCGGCGGCGGGCCGGCCCCGTCGGCGAAGTGATCGAGGACGCGGACCCGGCCGGGCCGGGCCCCCGCCCGGGTCAGCCGTTCGGCCAGGAACCGGCTCGGGCAGATGAACCGCCGCACCGGCTCGTAGGCCCGTAACCTGCGGTGCAGCCAGGTCTCCAGGGACACGGCCAGGCCCGCGTCCGGGGTGCCGTTCCGGCGCCCCGGCTCTTGCAGGCAGGCGGGCCGGTAGTCGTGCACGGTCATGACCGTCGGCACCCGCGCGGCCTTGAGCGCCGACAGGACCGACGGCGAGAGCTGGTGATGGATCGCGTGGACATGGGCCACGTCCGGCCGGAAGTCCTCGATGACCTTGCCGATCCCGCGCCGGGCGCTGCTGGACCAGAGCATCCGCCCGGTGCCGCGTAACCTGCCGACCGGCCCGCGCGGCAGCGGATCGGTCGGGATGTACTTCGGGAAGTGCTCCTCGTAGGGAACGGCGATGTTGTCCGGGTGGCGCGCCGCGAAGAAGGCCACCCGCTCGCCTCTTCCCCGTTGCAGGTCCGCGAGGGCGAGTAGATAGGACTCGGCGTCCCATTGATGGTAGAGAAACCTGTTGACGTGCAAGATTCTCATATGCGGACTCTGTTTCCGGGTGCGGGGCCCACGCCGCGACGCGGGCGGCCAGGGGAGCGGGTGGTGAATCAGATAAAGCCACTCTCGACACCGCGATGGAGATCGTTCGCGGACCTGCCCTTTATAGCCTGATCAAGGTCCGGCCGTAGGGAGCGGCGCATCAACGACTGGGAGGACTTGGGTGAATGCCGGGTAAACAGCGGAAAATCCGCTGATCGGGCCGACGGCCCTGCCGAGTGCCGGGAAGAATCGGCTCGGACAATGCCCGGGGCGGCGAATTCCGGGCCTGCGCGACCCGAATTCCCGCCCTGCCGTACCGGCCGGGAACGCCAGGGCGTCAGCGGCTCATGGCCGCCCGTCCACCGTCACGTCCTCCAGGTTCAGCAGGGTGTCCACCAGTGGGAAGATCACGAACCACAGCAGCGCCAGCACGCAGCCGGCCAGGACGGCCGCCAGCGTCAGTTTCACCGGCAGGCGGCCGGGCAACCGGCGCCAGATCCACGCGTACATCAGGCGCGCTCGCCTCCCAGGGCGGCCGGTCTGCCCGCGGACTTCGCGCGCGTCTCGGCCAGTTCGGCGTGGACGATCAGCCGCTGCCGGTTCTGGAACTTGGGGGTGCAGGTGGTCAGCGTCAGCATGGCCTTGGTGGGCGGCTCGCGCGGGCGGTCCGGGTTCGGCGCGACGACCTCGACCGACGTGGGCAGGACCACCCGCCGGCCGACGACGCGGTAGACGTACCAGCCGGTCTTGGTCTCGGCCACGATCGGATCGCCGGCGCGCAGGCGGTCCAGGTCCCAGAACACCGAGGCGATCCGATGACCGGCGACACCGACGTTGCCGATCTCGCCCGGCCGCGCGGTACGGGGGTAGTGACCAGGGCCTTTGCGCAGATCGGCCTGGGTCACCCCTTCGGTGACCGCCCAGCGGCGATCGAGCCGGGGAATGTGCAGCCGGGCCATCGGGCGGCCGGGGGCCGGTACGGCGTCACCGGCCGCCCAGCTCCGGTCGAGGACGGTGTCCAGTTCGCCCTGCTCCCGGTCGATCCGCCAGGCTTTGCCGTACGTCGCGTACCCGGCGAACAGCACCAGCAGCACGCCGCAGGTCAGCATGATCTCACCGGCGGCCCGCGCGATCCGCAGGTGGCGCGGCGTCCAGACCTGCCGGTCCTCCTGGACGGCGGTCGCGTGCTCGGCGGTGCCCGTCACAGGTCGTCTCGCAGGTAGCCGGATCGGCGCGAGGCCCGCAGGGTGATCCCGCCGCCGACGATCAGGCCGATGCCCACCGTCAGCAGCGGCAGCACGTAACCGTCACCGGTCTTGGCCAGGGTGTCCTCGGCTTCGGCGTCCACCGGCGTGACCGATTCCACGACCGTCCTGGTGGGGCGGGCGGACTTCTTCGGCGTGGCGGTGGCGCTCGGGCGGGTGCTGGGCGAGCGGGTGGGGTTCGGTACCGAACCGGACGGACGGGGGGAATTCGACGAACTCGGCGTTGGGGACGGGGTGCCGCAGGCGCCGGGCGACGGGCTGGTCCCGGAGGTGGGCGTGGCGCTGCCGCTCGGGCAGGGCACGACGGCCTGGCCCCTGATCACGGTCAGGACGTCGCCGACCGCGTCCGCCTCGTAGGTGAGGCTGAAGGTGACCGGGGCGAGTGCGGCGTCCGCGCCGAGTACGCCGGTCAGCGCGCCGGCCGCCTGCCGGGTGATGGCGGTGGGGGTGCCGGTCCAGGTGACGGTCCGTTTGCGTTCGGCGGCGGTGCGCTCCAGGTCGAGCAGGGCCAGGTCGGTGGTGCCCAGGTGGGTGGACGTCAGGGCGGGGGCGGGCGGGGACGGCACCGGCGCGGGGGTCGGTACCTGCTCCTGTTCCCCGGAAGGCGGGGCCGGTGTGGGTGTGGGGGTGGGCGTGGGCGTGGGGGTGAGCGTCGGCGTCGGCGTCGGCGTCGGCGTCGGCGAGTCCACCGGGGTGAGCGCCGGGGTGGGGGTCACGGGCGGTGACGGCGTTAGCGTCGCGGCCGGAGAGGCGGTGGGGGTCGGGGTCACCGCGGAAGGGGTGGGACCGGCCGATGGCGGAGGGTCGGCCGGGCCCACCGACCTCAGGTCGGCGCGCAGGGCCGACCGCGCGCCGTGCACCACGACCTCCGGGTCGGAGATGACCAAGGTCCGCGTGCCGCGGACGATCGTCACGCTGCCGCCGTACTTCGCGGTGGCCGTGCCGGTGGCGGCGTCGTAGTCGCCGCCCACCGCGGGAAAGACGAACCGGCCGCCGCCGTCGCGGACCACTCCCCCCGACAGAAGGACGCGTGTTCGCTCACCGGCGAGGTCGTCGCTGAGCCGCCAGCGCAGCGAACCGCCGGTCACCCCGCGCGGCCCCGGGCCGGACGTCGCGGCGACCGCGGCCACGGCGGCCAGGCCGCCGAGGAACAACTGCACGAGCGAGATCGCCAGCAGCCACCGGACATGCCTTCGTCCACGGTGCCGGTGAACGGTGGACGCGCCATTCATATGTATTCCTCTAGCCAGGAGAGTGCTTCAGGGACTCGACGGCGGGTCCGCCGTCGCGTAGACGATCAGGTTGTCGCTGTGGCTTCCTGTCGAACGGTTGTACGGACCGGCACAGGTGATCAGCCGCAGCGCCGGAACCGGCACATTCCCGTACACCCGCGCGGTCGGGAAGCGCGACTTGGGCACCTGCTCGGCATGGCCCACGGTGAACGTCACCGAGCCGCCCGCCGCCCGTTCGATGAGGATCTTGTCCCCGGGCCGGAGCCGGTGCAGCCGCGCGAAGACCGAAGGGCCTGAGCGGGTGCGGACGTGCCCGAGGATCACGGCGGGCCCGGTCTCCCCCGGCGCGGGGCCGTACCGGTACCACCCCGTCAGATTGCGTGGGGACAGCGGGGGCACCTCGATGACGCCCGACTCCTGCAACCCGAGCACCCCGACGGGGGCGTTCACCCCGATGGCGGGGATGTGGATCCGGGTCGGCGCCACCTTCCCCACGGCGGCGGCCGGGCACGCCCAACCGGCGACCGCCACCACGACACCGGCGAGTGACAACACGAACCGCCGGGGCATCGCGCTTCGCGCGTGGTTCATGGGCATGCGCACGCCTCCAGGGGAATCCAGCAGCGCTGGGGGAGAGAAATGCTTCCGACCCCCGGTTAAGACAAGGCGGTGAACACGCTGCCGCCCGGTGTTGCGGCCACGAACCGTGCCACCGGAGACGAACACCAGGGATCCGGCCGTCCTCCCGGAGGCGTCACGCCGGTGAACACCATCCCCAAATCAGACTCCACCCCCGAAACCGGACACCCCACTCCGCTCGCTCCGGATGCCAGAACACCGACCACCGCCCCCTCCCCAACAAGCCGCCACACCGGGCCGATCAACGGATAGGCGTCAACCCCGACGTAACAACCGCCAGAGGTGTCCCCGCCTGCGGCAGAGCGGCACGTGTCACCCCCACCTGCGGCAGGACCGCACAACCGCCCCCCACCGCCTTCGCTCCGCACAACCGCGCCCCAACCGCCTTCGCTCCGCACAACCGCGCCCCAACCGCCTTCGCTCCGCTCAGCCGTGTCCTCCCATATCGGGCTCCGCCCGACGTACGGCAAGCCGGCCCTCACCGCCCCGCCGCACCCAGTGACGGCCCCGCCCCGGCATTTCCCATGCGTTGTGACCGCTCACCGCACCCAGCACCAGCTAAAACGGCCCCCTTCCAACTCACCGCCACCCAGCAGACCGCCATCACCCTCACCTAGGGCGAGACCGAGCTACCCCGCACCCAATCGACTTCGCTCCGCTCAGCCGTGTCCTCCCATATCGGGCTCCGCCCGACGTACAGCAAGCCGACCCTCACCGCCCCGCCGCACCCAGTGACAGCCCCGCCCCGGCATTTCCCATGCGTTGTGACCGCTCACCGCACCCAGCACCAGCTAAATGGCCCCTTCCAGCAGACCGCCGTCACCCCCGCCTACGGCAGGACCGCGTTACCGCGCACCCAATCGACTTCGCTTCGCTCAGCCGTGTCCTCCCATGTCGGGCTCCGCCCGACGTACAGCAAGCCGACTCTCACCGCCCCGCCGCACCCAGTGACGGCCCCATCCCGGTGTTTCCCGTGCGCCGTCCCCGCTCACCGCGCGGCAGCACCGGCTGAAACGGCCCCCTTTCAGATCCGCCCGCCGTCTTATGCCTCCCGACCTTGCCCACCGGCGAACGGCGGATCGAACGATGCGTGTGGTGGCCGGCGATGCTCCCTGCCGGGGAATCCCACCGGAAGGGGGGCGCGTTGCCGAGGCCGGCCGCCGCGAGGCCACTGGATCGGGCCTCCATCTCAGTCGGCCGCCGCCGGAACGGGAACGCCTCGGAGACGGGGGCCGGCAAGCCGACGGCCGTTCCTCCTCGGTGGGGCGCGGGGTCATCAGGGCCGACCCATCATGACCCTGCTGCCGCCCCGGGGGCGTCACACCCTGGTACCCAGGTGTTCGTCTCGCTGCTTCCAGGTCTTTACGGGCCGACATACGTATGATTTCATATGTCGGACAAACAGGGATCCGACCTATAGGCGGTCCGCTCCGCACACCGTTGGCGGCATCGAAGCAGCGACCCTGCGCCCGACGGGCACCACAGGCGTGGAGCGAACATCACCACTCAACTAATCGGGGAGCTCTAGGGCCCTCTCGCGCCCTCAGATCTAGCCTGGAGGACTCTCCATATGGGGACGAAACTGATTGTTGCCACAGCCGTGGCATTGTTGGCTGTTTCGACCGCCTGCTCCAGCGCATCCGGAAGACCTGGCGACCAAAATCCCGGCTCCACCGGCACAGCGGCGGGCCAGCCCGCCCAGAATGTGGCCTGTCCCCCCACCGACAAGGGCGCGATCGACAAGAACGCGACCTTCACCTGGATGTACAGCGTCGCGAACACGAGCTTCGACCCGGACAAGGTGACGACCAGCAATAGCTGGATGTACCTCTTCCCGATCTACGACACGCTGACCCGCCTGACCGCCAACGGTGAGCCCGAGGCGATGCTGGCCAAGAAATGGGAGGTCGGCGACGGCGGAAAGACCCTCACCCTGGAGCTCATCGAAGACTGGAAGTACCACGACGGCACGCCGTTCGACGCCAAGTCGGTCAAGGCCAACCTGGACCGGCACCGCGCCAAGGGCTCCTTCAACGAGCAGGCGCTGTCCGACGTCAAGAAAGTCGACGTCAGCGGCGACAGCACCGTCAAGATCACGACCGGCCACGGCGCCGCGCCGCTCATCAGCATTCTGGCCAGCTCGGCGGGCATGATGATGAGCCCGGCCGTGTTCGATGACCCCAAACAGGCCAACATGCCGACCGGTGGGTCCGGCGCGTTCAAGGTGACCGGGTACGACCCCGCCACCAAGGTGGAGTACACCGCGGTCAAGGACTACTGGGACCCGGACGCGCTGAACGTCGCCAAGATGGTCTTCCTCATTTCCAGCAGCGACAACGCGCGGCTGAACGCCGTCATGACCGGCCAGGCGGACGCCACTTTCCTGCGCTCGGCCATGTACCAGCCGGCCAAGGACGGCGGGCTGGTCGTCTGCCAGAAGCCCAGCCTGGCGAGCTTCACCATCGCCCTGAACACCGCCCACGCGCCCTTCGACAAGAAGGAGGCGCGGGAGGCGCTGAACTACGCGATCGACCGTAAGTCGATCAACCAGCTCATGCAGGGCTTCTGCCAGCCGGGCATTCAGATGTTCCCGACGTCCTACTACGCCTCCGACCCCGACCTGACCGCCGACAAATACCCCTACGACCCGGCGAAGGCGCGCGAACTCCTGAAGGCGGCCGGCATCCCCAGCGGTTTCGAGTTCACCCTCGAAACCGACAACCTGGAGTCCTACACGAGCGTGGCCGAACTGATCCAGGCCAATCTCCAGCAGGCCGGGATCAAAATGAAGATCCAGCCGGTCGAGCTGCCGAAGCTCATGGAGAACTTCTCGGTCAACAAGACCGCCGACGCCGTGATGGTTCAGCAGAAGGCCGACGCCGATCCCAGCATCCAGATCGCCGCGTTCTATCTGAAGAACGGCTTCAGCAACCCAGGTAACTACACGAACGCCAAGGTCATCGAGCTCGATGCCGAGGCGAAGGCCGCGCAGAGCAAGGAAGAGCGCGCGGCCGTGTACAAGAAGCTGTTCCAGGAGGCGCACGCCGACGCCGCACCCCCCGTCACCCTGTGCCATCTCAACACGCCGCTGGCGATGAACGGCAAGGTGCAGGGCGTCGAGGTGTACGTCGACGGTTCGCGCCAGTTCCGCGGAGTCGCAATCAAGAAGTAACGGCCTTCCGGGCGGCCGGCCGGCTCACCGGCCGGCCGCCCGGAAAGGAACGGAGAACTCACGTGCTTCGTCTTCTCGGCGCCCGGCTGCTGACCATGGTCCCGTTGCTGCTCGTCGTCAGCTTCCTGATCTACGGGCTGATCGCGCTGGTCCCCGGCGGCCC
The DNA here is from genome assembly GCF_044326295.1 of Spongiactinospora sp. 9N601. Classification (NCBI taxonomy): domain Bacteria; kingdom Bacillati; phylum Actinomycetota; class Actinomycetes; order Streptosporangiales; family Streptosporangiaceae; genus Spongiactinospora; species Spongiactinospora sp. 9N601. Next base: position 64,029 of record NZ_JBIRBB010000023.1, on the reverse strand, counting down.
GGAGACCGCGCTGGCGGGCAGCAACCCGACGCCGGAAAAACTGGCCATGGTGCGCGAGCAACTCGGCCTCAACGAACCGTTCCTGGTGCAGTACTGGAACTGGTTCTCCGCCGCGGTCCAGGGTGACCTCGGCAATTCATTCGTCAATGGGCAGAGCGTCTGGTCCGCGATCGGGAGCGGGTTCCCGGTGACGCTTTCGCTCGTCATACTGACGCTGCTGATCGCGGCGGTCCTCGGGCTGGGGCTCGGCCTTGCCGCCGCGCTGCGCCCGGGAAGCTGGATCGACCGCACCGCGACGGTCATCGCCAGCCTCTTCATGTCCCTCCCGTACTTCTGGGTCGGGATGATGCTCGTCCTGGTCTTCGCCATCGACCTGCAGATCCTGCCCGCGATCGGCTACGTGCCGTTCTCGCAGAGTCCCACCGACTGGTTCCTGCACCTGATCACACCGGCGTTCGCCCTGGCCATCGTGCCGGTCGCGGTCGTCGCGCGGCAGACCCGCGCCGCGGTGACGGGCGTGATGACCGAGGACTACGTGCGCACCGCCGAGGCCAAGGGGCTGCGGCCCGTGCGCCTGGTCGGCAAGCACGTGCTGAAGAACGCGGCGGTGCCGGTCGTCACGGCCTTCGGGGTCGAGGCGAACCGGCTCATCGGCGCCACAGTGGTGATGGAACAGCTCTTCGCGCTACCGGGAGTGGGGAAACTGACGTATTTCTCGGTGTTCTCCCGCGACTTTCCGATGGTGCAGGGAATTCTGCTGATCACCGCCATTCTGATCATGTTCGTCAACCTGGCCGTCGATCTGTCCTATGGCTACTTCAACCCGAAGATCAAAGCGACATGACACAGAATCAGGGACTGCATTCCACCGAACCCCCGATAATGACGGCGGGTACGATGCCAAGGCCGAAGAAGCCGGAAGAACCCGCCGTGCGCCGCAGGCGCGCGGGCCGGTTCGGGCAACTCGCCCGCAGGTTCGCCGGCAACAAGCCGGCCGTGGCCGGCGGGGTGCTGCTGTTCGTCATCCTCGTCGTCACCATGGGCGCCCCGCTGTTCGCCCCCTACACACCTGAACAGATCAACATCGCCGACCGGCTGTCCGGCCCCACGCCGGCGCACTGGCTCGGCACGGACGCCCTCGGCCGGGACACCCTCAGCCGCCTGCTGTTCGGCGGGCAGATCTCGCTCGCGGCCTCCGCCCTGTCCGTGGCCATCGCCACGCTGATCGGCCTGCCGCTGGGCATCCTGGCCGGGTACGTCGGGCGCGGCCCCGACTGGCTGCTGAACCGGGCCTCCGACATCCTGATGACGTTCCCGGCGCTGGTGCTGACGATCGCCATCATCGCGGTGGTCGGCCCCGGGCTCACCACGGCGATGATCTCGCTCGGCATCGTGTACTCCGCGCGGCTCTTCCGGGTCATCAGAAGCGCGACCCTGGTGGTCCGGCAGGAGGTCTACATCGAGGCGTCGATCAGCATCGGCACTCCGGGCCGCACGATCCTGTTGCGGCGGATCCTGCCGAACGTGCTGCCGCCGCTGCTGATCCAGATATCGTTCCTGCTGGCGTCCGCGCTGCTGGCCGAGGTGACGATCAGCCTGCTCGGGCTCGGCGCACTGCCGCCCACCGCGAGCTGGGGCAGCATGCTGGGCCAGGCGTTCGCCGAGATCCGCGGCACGCCCTCGCTCGCCGTCTTCCCGGGCATCGCGATCGCGCTGGCGACCCTCTCCTTCAACCTGGTCGGCGACGGCCTGCGCGACTCGTTCGGCCGCGCGACGAGAAAGGCGGAAGGGTGACCGGTACCGAACCGTCCGGCAGCCTGCTCAGCATCGAGGACCTGCGGATCGACTTCGCCACCGACCGCGGCTGGGTGAACGTCCTCAACGGCGTGTCGTTCGACATCGGCAAGAACGAGATCGTGGTGCTGGTCGGCGAGTCCGGCTCCGGCAAGACCGTCACGAGCCTGTCCGTTCTGGGGCTGGTCCCCCGGGCGCACAGCCGCAAGACCAGCGGGCACATCTGGTACGACGGCAAGGACCTGACCGAGCTGCCCATCGGCGAGCTGCGCAACATCCGCGGCAACGAGATCTCGATGATCTTCCAGGAGCCGATGACCAGCCTCAACCCGGCGTTCACCGTCGGCGACCAGATCGCCGAGGCGTACCGGCGGCACCGCGGCGGCAAGAAGAAGGCCGCGCTGGCCCGGGCCGCGGAGATGCTCGACCTGGTCGGCATCCCCAACGCGGCGGCCAGGCTGCGCGACTACCCGCACGAGTTCTCCGGCGGCATGCGGCAGCGGGCGATGATCGCCATGGCGCTGATCTGCGAACCCCGGCTGCTCATCGCCGACGAGCCGACCACCGCCCTGGACGTCACGGTGCAGGCCCAGATCGTCGAGCTGCTCATCCGCCTGCGCGACGAGACAGGGTGCGGGATCTTGTTCATCACCCACGACCTCGGCGTGGTGGCCGAACTCGCCGACAAGGTCGTGGTGATGTACGCGGGCGAGGTCGTCGAGACCTCCGTCGCCCGCGACCTCTACATCCAGCCGAAGCACCCCTACACCGAAGGGCTGCTGGCCGCGATGCCGCAGCAGGGCGTCCGCGGCCAGGAGCTGCCCACGATCCCGGGCCGCACTCCCGAGCCGTGGAGCATGCCGAGCGGCTGCCGGTTCGGCCCGCGCTGCTCGCACGCGGTCGAGGAGTGCGGCAAGGCCGTGATCCCGCTGAGCGTGGTGGACAACGGCCGCGCGTGCCGCTGCTGCCGCAGCGGTGACCTCGCGCTGGGAGGTGTCCGGTGAGCGAGCGACTGGTCGAGGTACGCGACGTCAGCGTCGTGTTCCACAAGAAGGCGATGTTCAAGAAGACGCGCACCGTCGAGGCGGTCAAGAGCGTCAGTTTCGGCATCGACACGGGCGAGACGCTGGGCCTGGTCGGGGAGTCCGGTTCGGGCAAGTCCACCACCGGCCGGGCGGTGCTCAAGCTCGTACCGGTGGCCTCCGGCGACATCACCGTGGCCGGGCAGAATCTCACCGACCTGAACGGCCGGGCGCTGCGCAAAGCCCGCAGGCGAATGCAGATGGTCTTCCAGGACCCCTATTCGTCGCTCGATCCCTCGGCGACGGTGGCGGCGAGCATTTCCGAGCCGCTCATGGTCCACGACCATGTCTCGGCCCGCGCGGCCCGCACCCGGGCGCTGGAACTCATCGAACTCGTCGGCCTTCGGGCGAGTCACGCCGACCGATATCCGTACGAGTTCTCCGGCGGGCAGCGGCAGCGGATCGCCATCGCGCGGGCCATCGCGCTGAATCCCGATTTCATCGTGTGCGACGAGGCCGTTTCCGCGCTCGACGTGTCCACCCAGAACCAGGTCATCAACCTGTTGGAACGGCTGCGCACGGAGTTCGATCTGGCCTATCTGTTCATCGCGCACGACCTGGCGATCGTCCGTCATATCTCGCATCGGGTCGCGGTGATGTATCTCGGCAGAATCGTCGAGAGCGGCCCGGCCGAACGCGTTTACAACGAGCCGGCCCATCCGTATACCCAGGCGCTGCTGTCGGCCATCCCCAATCCCAGCCCGCACCGGCGGAGCGAGCGCAGAATCGTGCTCGCCGGTGAAGTCCCGGACCCGGCGCGGCCCCCGTCGGGATGTCCCTTCCGGACCCGCTGCGCATTCGCCATGGACATTTGCGCGGAGCGAATGCCCGAGCACACGGCGATCGACGGCGGCGGCGAGGTCGCGTGTCATCTGCAAGCAAGTGGCCCGGAACTCTCCGGGGCACCCCTGGGCGACCTGACCGCTGCGGCGGTACGTCGCGCATGAAGTCGTCTTGGCTGGTAGGACCACATTAATGTGGCATTTCTTACAGCCCGTGGAGATCAACTTCTCCTTGACGGCGACTTATCGGCAGACGTACTATTACATACGTCAGACAAACTCTAGGGAGCCTTGGTGGACCGCAAGCTCGACCTGGCCATCGAACGCCCGACCGAGTCCGTCCCGGAAATGGTCGTGCGGCGGATAAGCAAGGCGATCGCCGATGGCCTGCTGCCCCCCGGGCGGCAGCTCACCGAGCGCGAGCTCACCGAGCTCACCGGCGTCAGCCGCACATCGGTGCGCGAGGCGATGCGGCACCTTCAGACCCTCGGTCTGGTGGAGGCCTCGCCGAGCCGCGGAGTACGGGTCGCCGTGCTCGGCAGCGCCGAGGTGCGGGAGATCTACGAGGTGCGCGACGCGCTGGAGCCGGCCGCCGCCGAGCTTTTCGTGCTCAGGGCGACCGACGACGAAGTGGCCGCCCTGGTGGAGAAAGTGCAGCCGCGGGCGACCGGAGACGAGCGGCTGCGGGCGATATTCGAATTCGACGAACTGCTCGTGGCCGGCGCACGTAACACCCTGCTCGCCTCCATGCTCTCCCCCCTGCACACCCGCATTCACGCGCTGCGCAGCCTTTCTGTGACCATTCCCGGTCGCCGGGAGGCGTCCATCAAGGAATACCGCGATCTCGCCGACGCGATCGTGGACCGCTCGCCCGAGCGGGCGGCCGAAGCATCGCATCGGCACGTCAGGGCGGCCGCCAAGGCCGCGCTGGAAGCCGTGAAGATCCTCGAAAAACAACGGCAGTGACCCTTTGCCGACCATGAGCCCGCGTCCGGCCGGCGTCGCACCATGACGCCGGACCCGGTCACGGGCCGATCGATCGCGCCCCGCGCCACCACCTGGCGCGGGCAGGCGCGGTGACCTCCCCTGGCCGTGCGGAGATACGCGCCTCCCAACCGGCCGCCGGAGCCACTCCGGAGATGCGGCGCGGCCCGCCCCCGCCCATCACGAACAGCGAAGGCTGAATACTGATGATCGCGAAAGACGTCGCAATCGTAGGTGTCGGCTCGTCCAACTTCCACGAACTCTACGCGGAGAAGGACGCCTCCAGAGATCCGTACGGACTGGCCGCGGACGCGCTGCGCGAGGCGCTGGACGACTGCGGCCTTGGCAAGAACGACATCGACGGCCTGCTGTGCACGAACCTCAAGTACGGCCGCATGGGCGATGTGATCGGCCTGCGCAATCCCAAATTCGTGCACGACCTGGAAGGCACCGGCCGCATGAGCGGCGTCTCCCTCCAGGAGGCCTGCGCGATCGTGCAGGCCGGCCTCGCCGACGTGGTGGCCGTCGTTTACGCCACCGTCGGCCGGTCCGTCGGAATGAAGTACGGCGGCGAGGACGGGGGGCCGACCACCGCCTACGACACGATGTACGGAATGACCTCGACCGGCGCCTACGTCTCGCTGATGTACCAGCGCTACCGGAAGATGTACGGGGTCCCGGAAGACGCCCTCGCGCCGCTCGCGATCAACAACCGCTACAACGGGGCGCGCAATCCCCGCGCGGTCTTCCAGCGCGAGATCGACCACGCCGAGTACATCGGCTCGCGGTTCATCGCCGAGCCGCTGCGCAAGCTGGACTACTGCATCATCAACGACGGCGCGGTGGCGTTCATCGTCACCTCGATCGACCGGGCGAGGTCGATGCGCAAGAAGCCGGTCCGAATCGCCGGAACCGCGGGCATGGCCGAACTGAACAACCACTACACGAGCCCGGACTTCTATTTCGCGGCCTGCCGTGACGTGGCCGACCGGCTTTACAAGGAGACCGGTCTCGGCCCGGACCAGATCGACTGCATGCAGGTGTACGACAACTTCCTGCCGACGATCCTGTTCACCCTGGAGGGATTCGACCACGCCCCGAAGGGGAGCGCGTGGGAATGGGTGGCGGACGGCACGATCGGGCCCGACGGATCGCGTCCGCTGAACACCTCCGGCGGCCACACCAGCGAGAGCTACATGCAGGGTTTCGCGCTGCACGTCGAGGCCGTTCGGCAACTGCGCGGCGAGGCCGGCGACCGGCAGGTCCGCGGCTGCCGGACGGTGCAGTACATGTGCGCCTCGCCGATCGTCACTTCGCACATCTTCACGATCGACTAGCGGGGAGCGGACGATGAACGTCGAAGCCTACGCCAGGCTGTTGCCCGATATCACTGCTGCGAACAAGCCGTTCTGGGACGGCTGCGCCGCCGGAGAACTGCGCCTCCAAACCTGCACGGAATGCGACACCCACCGTTTTCCGGATGGGCCGACCTGCCCGAACTGCCTTTCCCGGTCTCATACCTGGCAGACCGTCAGCGGCACCGGAACGCTCTGGTCCTGGTTCACCATGCACCAGAAGTACTTCCCGGCCTTCGCCGACGAGATCCCCTATCTGGTGGCCTACATCAAACTCAGCGAGGGGCCGTTCATGATCAGCTCACTCGTCGATCCTCCCGCCGAACCCGAACTCGAACTCGACCAGCCGGTACGCGCGGTGTTCGGACCGGACGCGACCGGGCGGCCCATCGTGCGGTTCACCATCGAGTCCGTCGAGTCCGTCGAGCCCGTCGAGTCCGCTGCTGGGGCGGTGGCCCGATGAGCGAACCGCTCGTGAAGCACGAGAGCCTGGGCGACGGCATCGCCCTGATCACGCTCAACCGCCCCGCCAAGCGCAACGCGATGAGCCGGGCCGCGCGGGCGGCGCTGCTCGACGCGCTGGACGCCTGCCACGGCCCGGCCAAGGTCATCATCCTGACCGGCGCGGGCCCGGCGTTCTGCGCCGGAGTGGACCTCAAGGAGGCCGGCGCCGAGCCGCCGGACACCGACGCCACGGCCGAGGGCCGCCGCACGAGCTGGCACGCCGTACAGGAACGCATCCGGGAGCACCCGGCGATCGTCATCGCCGCGGTCAACGGATTCGCGCTCGGCGGCGGGGTGACCCTGATCAACTCCAGCGACCTGGCCATCGCCGCCGAGGACGCGCCGATCGGCATGCCGGAGGTCGGGCTGGGCTTCTATCCGGGCCTGGCCGGGCCGTCCACGCAGCTCCGGCTGAGCCCCAAGCGGGCCGCCTGGATGGTGCTGACCGCCGAACGCATCGACGGCCGCACCGCCGCCGACTGGGGCCTGGTCAACCAGGCCGTGCCGGCCGGCGAGCTGCTGCCCGTCGCGCTCGACCTGGCGGGCCGGATCGCCCGGCACAACCCCGTCGCGCTGGCGTGGGCCAAGCGCGCGCTGCGCGAGATCCCGATGCACATCTCCGACTGGTCCACCGCGCTCGCGTACGGCGAGAGCCTGAAGGTGCAGGTCCAGGCGCGCACCGGCGTCCTTGACGACGGGTTCGCCACGCCCCGGCGGACGGCCGGCGATGGCTGATCTCGGGCCCCCGCTCCCCGGCCGCCCGCTGCGCGTGGTCGAGGTCTCCGAGGGGATCGCCGCGCAGGTCTGCGGCCGGCTGTTCGCGGGCTTCGGGCACGCCGTCACCAAGTGCGAGCCGCCCGGCGGCGATCCGCTGCGGACGGTGGAGCCCGTGGACGCGAGCGGCCTGAGCTACACGTTCGCGGCGCTCAACGCGGACAAGCACAGCGTCGAGGTGGACCTCACCGGCCACGGCGGCCCGCTGCGCGGGCTGCTGGCGGACGCCGACGTCCTGATCACGGACCTGGGCCCGGCCGCGGCGCGGGCCGCGGGGCTGTCCGCGGCGCGGCTGCGGGAGGAGTTCCCCGGCCTGGTCGTGGTGTCCCTGACCCCGTACGGCCTCGACGACCCCCGTTCCGACCGGTTCGGCGACAGCTTCCTGGCCGAGTGCGCGGGCGGCCTCGCCGCGATGGTCGGCGAACCGGACCGCTCGCCGCTCGCTCTGGGCGGCGAGCAGACCGCGCACGCCGCCGCGTTCACCGCGTTCTTCGGGGCGATGCTCGCGCTGCGCCGGCCCGGCGGTGACGTGGCCGACGTCGCGCTGTGCGATGTCGCCGCCTACATCGACTGGAAGAGCGACATCACCTACGCGCACAACGGCGCGGTGCCCACGCGCACCGGCGCGAGCGCCGGGATCTGGCGGATCCTGCGGGCCGCCGACGGCTGGGTCGGCGTGGTGTACCAGCCCGCCCAGTGGGACGCCGTGGCGGCGCTGGTCGGCGATCCGGCGCTGGCCGACCCCCGGCTGCGCGAGGACCGGGGCCGCTTCGAGCTGGCCGACCAGTGGTGGCCGGCGGTGGAGCGCTGGGCGGCCCGGCTGCCGATGCGGGAGATCTACGCGCTGGCCCAGCGGGCCGGGCTGCCGTTCGGCTACAGCGTGGACGTCGCGGAACTGGTGTCCACGCCGCAGTACCTGGAACGCGGTTTCATCTCCGGCGCGGACGGCCGGCCGGGCATCGGTCCGATCGTGCGCTCCGCCGAACTCGGCTGGCGCAACGGCCCGCCCCCGGCGCCGGGCCAGGCCGCCGTCCCGGCGACCGAACCCGCCGCCCGCCAGGTCGCCGACCCCCCGCTGGCCGGGGTGACCGTGCTGGACCTCGGCACCATTACCGCGGGCGCGGCGACGGGCCGGCTGCTGGCGGACTACGGGGCCACCGTCATCAAGGTCGAGTCGATGAACCGCCCCGACTCGTTCCGGCTGTGGCCTTCCACCCGCCCCGACGCCACCGACGGCGGCATGGAGGAATCGCCGCTGTTCGAGTCGAACAACGCGGGCAAGCTCGGCATCACCCTCGACCTGAAGACGGCGGAGGGCCGCGCGGCGATGCGCGAACTCGTCGCCACGGCCGACGTACTGATCGAGAACTTCACGGTCGGCGTCACCGAACGGCTCGGCGTCGACTATCCGACGCTGCGCGAGATCAACCCGCGGCTGGTGTACCTGTCGCTGTCGAGTCAGGGCCAGACGGGACCGGAGGCGCGCGGCCGTTCCTACGGCTCCACGCTGGACCTGCTGTCCGGCCTGGCCTCGGTGACCGGTTACGACGAAGGCCACCCGATCTGGTCGTCGGCCGACCTCAACTACCCCGACCAGATCGTGTCGTTCTTCGGCGCCGCCCTGGTGGTCTACTGCCTGAACCAGGAGGTGGGCGGCACGCATCTCGACCTGTCCCAGCGCGAGCTGGTCACCTGGACGCTCGCCGACCGCATCGCGCGGTACCTGGACACCGGCGAGGTCGCCACGCCCACCGGCAACCGCCGGCCCGGCAGCACCCCGCACGACGCCTACCGGTGCGCAGGCGATGACCAGTGGGTCGGCATCGCGTGCCGCCACGACGCCGAACGCGCCGCGCTGGCCCGCCTGATCGGGGCCGAGGAACTGGCCGGACGACCCGCCGGATGGTGGCTCACCGAACACGAGACGGTGGACGCGGCGATCACCCGCTGGACCCGCGACCGCACGAAGGCCGACTGTGTGCGCGAGCTGACCGAGGCGGGCGTCCCCTGCGCGCCGGTGGTGTCGGCGGACGAGCGGGCCGGGGACCCGCACTTCCAGCGCCGCCGGGTGTTCCTTCCCGGCGTACCGCGCCGGAAGGGCTTCCCGCTGCGGCTTTGCGAGTACGAGCCCCCGGACCCCGGGCCCGCCCCCTCCCTCGGCCAGCACAACGCCGTGGTGCTAAGCGGCCCGCGGCAATCCCACGAAGGCGCCCAGCGCAGATGAGAGGAACGAGATGAACACCCGGGGAAACGCAGTGATCGTCGGGGCCTACGAACATCCGGGACGTGAACTCCCCGACAAATCCCTCGCCCAGGTCCATGCCGAGGTCGCGCTCGGCGCGGTCGCCGACGCCGGGCTGACACTCGACGACGTGGACGGCTTCTTCGTCGGCCACGACGCGCCCGGTTACGGCGGCGGCTGGATCTCCATGGCCGAGTACCTCGGCCTGCGCAACCTCACGTACATGGACTCCACGGAAAGCGGCGGGGCCTCCCCCATCTACCACGTCTCGCACGCGGCGGCGGCGATCGCCGCGGGCAAGTGCAAGATCGCCCTGGTGGCGCTGGCCGGCAAGCCGCGGACCGGCATCCAGCCGGGCGGCGGCGGGCCGCTGACGCCGGAGGAGAGCTTCGAGGGCCGCATGTTCGGCGTGACCGGGCTCGTCGCCTCCTACGCGCTGTCCGCCCGCCGGCACATGCACGAGTTCGGCACCACCAGCGCGCAGCTCGCCGAGATCAAGGTGGCCGCGTCGATCCACGCCTCGCACAACCCCAACGCCTTCCTGCGCAAGGCGCTGACCGTGGAGGACGTGGTCAACTCCCCGCTGATCGCCGACCCGCTGCGCCGCGGCGACTGCTGCGTCGTCACCGACGGCGGCGGCGCGGTCGTGGTGACCAGCCCGGAGATCGCCCGCACCCTTCCCCGCCGGGCGGTCAAGGTCCTCGGGCAGGGCGAGGCCGGCAAGATCGTCAACGGCGGCAAGCTCGACCTGACCTACACCCCGGCGGTGTGGTCCGGGCCGCGCGCGTTCGAGCAGGCGGGCGTGACGCAGGCCGACATCGACTACGTCTCGATCTACGACAGCTTCACGATCACGGTGCTGGAGATCCTGGAGGATCTCGGCTTCTGCGAGAAGGGCAAGGGCGGCGAGTTCGTCCAGGACGGCACGCTCGTCGCCCCGCACGGCAGGCTCCCGTTCAACACCGACGGGGGCGGCCTCTCCAACAACCACCCCGGTCACCGGGGCGGCATCACCAAGATCATTGAAGCGGTCCGGCAGCTTCGCGGTGAGGCGAACGCGGGCGTGCAGATCCCCGACTGTGAGATCGCGCTCGTACACGGCAACGGCGGCGACCTGGGCACCCGGATGCGCAGCGCCACGATGATCTTGGGCAGGGAGGACGCATGAGCGAGGTCCGGTCGAACACGGCGCTGCCGACGCCGGTTCCCACCATCAATCCCGACAGCGCGGAGTTCTGGGCCGCGACGGCGGAGGGCCGGTTCATCACCCGCCGCTGCACGAACTGCGCGCAGTACATCTGGTATCCGCGCCCGATCTGCCCGTTCTGTCACAGCCAGGAGACCGTCTGGGAGCCGCTGAGCGGGCGCGGGGTGATCTACTCCTTCAGCGTCGTACGCAAGGCCGGCGGCGACTGGAAGGGCGTCACGCCCTACGTGCTCGCGTACGTGGAGCTGGACGAAGGCCCCCGGATCATGACCAACATCGTGGACTGCGACGTGGAACAGGTCGCCATCGGCGACCCCGTCGAAGTCGTCTTCGAGGACACCGGCGAGGGCAGCGCGCTCCCCCGGTTCCGTCCCGCCCCCCGCTGACGCCGACCGACCGCAGAAGAGGTACCAGGCCATGGCAATCAACAAAGTCTACGAATCCCCCGCCGCGGCGGTCGCCGACGTCCCGGACGGTTCCAGTGTGTCCATCGCCGGGTTCGGCATGACGCACAGCTTCCCGACCAGCCTCACCGTCGCGCTGCGCGAGCAGGGCGCGCGGCGGCTGTGCATCGTGGCGAACTCCCTGGGCACCGGCGAGTTCCGGTCCAACACGCTGATCGAGAACCGCCAGGTCAACCGCCTGATCGTGTCGTTCTCGGCGCGGGCGGGCGAGGCCCGCTCGGCCGCCGAGCAGCAGATCGCCGCCGGTGAGATCGAGGTCGAGCTGGTGCCGCAGGGCACCCTCGTGGAACGGCTGCGGGCCGGCGGCGCCGGCATCGGCGCGTTCTACACGCTCACCGGCGTCGGCACGGCCATCGCGGAGGGCAAGGAGACCCGCACGATCAACGGCGTGGAACACGTTCTTGAGTACGGGCTCAAGGTGGACTACGCGCTGATCCGCGCGGCCCGCGCCGACCGGTACGGCAACCTCCAGTTCACCGGCGTCGGCCGCAACTTCATGCCGGCCTTCGCCAAGGGCGCCAAGATCACCGTCGCCGAGGTGGACGAGATCGTGGACGGCGAACTCGACCCGGAGGCCATCGGCGTGCCCGGCGTGTTCGTGGACCGCGTGGTGGTCCGGACCGTGGACGTCCCGCACGACTTCCCCGCCCCGCGCGCCGGCCGCGGCGCCGACAGCGCCCGCACCTACAACGGCAAGCCCGCGCTGACCCGCAACAAGATGGCCGAGCTGGCCGCCGGCCTGGTCCCGCCCGGCAGCTACATGAACCTCGGCCTCGGCATCCCCACGCTGATCTCCAACTACATCGAGGGCCGCGACATCGTGCTGCACTCGGAGAACGGCGTGCTCGGCTACGGCGGGATGGCCACCCGCGACGATTACAACCCGGAGATCTACAACGCGGGCGGCCAGTACGTCCACCTCACGCCCGGCGCGTCGTTCTTCGAGAGCGTCACGTCGTTCGAGATGGTCAGGGGCGGCCACGTCGACTTCGTCGCGCTCGGCGGGTTCCAGGTGGACGGGCAGGCCAACCTGGCCAACTGGAGCACCCCCGACATGATCGGCGGCGGCATCGGCGGCGCGATGGACCTCGTGGCCGGCGACACCACCGTGATGGTCCTGATGACGCACCTGGACTCGGCCGGCAAGCCGAAGCTGGTCAAGGAGTGCGACTTCCCGCTGACCGGCCGCGCCTGCGTGAACATCGTGGTCACCGACCTCGGCGTGTTCCGCTGGGACGGCGCCAAGTTCCGGATGGAGTACGTCGCCCCCGGCTTCACCCCCGACGAGGTGGCCGCGCTCACCGACCTCGACCTCGACCTGTCCGCGGTCCGGTGACCCCCGGCCGGTTGAGCGCCGCCGAGCTGGTCCGGGCCTATCGGCGGCGGGAGCTGTCCCCGGTCGAGGCCGCCAAGGCCGCACTGGACGCCATCGCCGCGCACGACGGCGAACTGAACGCCTTCGTGCTGGTGGACCCGCCCGCGGCGCTGCGGGCGGCGGCGGAGTCGGAGGCGCGCTGGATGTCCGGGACGCAGCTCGGCCCCGCCGACGGCGTCCCGGTCGCGGTCAAGGATCTGCTGCTCACCCGGGGCTGGCCGACCCTGCGCGGCAGCCTGCTGGTGGACGCCGCAGGGCCCTGGCACGACGACTCGCCGAGCGTGGCCCGGCTGCGCGAGGCGGGCGCGGTGCTGGTCGGCAAGACGACGACGCCGGAGTTCGGCTGGAAGGGCGTCACCGACTCGCCGGGGTTCGGCGTCACCCGCAACCCGTGGGACCCGGCGCTGACCTCGGGCGGGTCCAGCGGCGGGTCGGCGGTCGCGGTCGCCGCTGGGATGGCCACCTGGGCGATGGGCACCGACGGCGGCGGTTCGGTACGTCTGCCGGCGGCGTTCACCGGGACGGTCGGGCTCAAGCCGACCGGCGGCCTGATCCCGATGTACCCGCAGGGCAACAACGGGCTGCTGTCGCACCGCGGACCGATGGCCAGGACCGTGGCGGACGTCGCCGGGATGCTGGACGTGGTGGCCGCGTACGACCCGCGCGACCCGGCCGCGCTGCCGCCGCCCTCGGCCTCGTTCGTGGACGGCCTGGACGCCGGCATCTCGGGCCTGACCATCGCCTACTCCCGCACCCTGGGCTACGGCCGCAACGACCCCGCCGTCGAGGCGGCCGTGACCAAGGCCGTCGAGGTGCTGGCCGACCTCGGCGCCAAGGTCGAGGAGGTCGATCCCGGCTTCGCCGACCCGATCGAGGCGTTCCAGCTCCTGTGGTGCGCCGGGGCCGCCAAGACACTGGACCGGTACCGGGACGCCGACCTGTCGCGGGTCGATCCGGGGCTGCTGCGGGCGGGCGAGAGCGGGCGGGCGGCCTCGGTGCCCGCGTACCTGGACGCCCTGGCGGTGTGCACCGACCTCGGCATCCGGATGGCCCGGTTCCACGAGCGCTACGACGCCCTGGTGACCCCGGCCACCCCGATCACGGCGTTCGCGGCCGGCCGCGACCAGCCCGACGGTTCGCCGTCGGAGGTGTGGGCCTCCTGGACGCCGTACACCTACCCGTTCAACATGACCAGGCAGCCCGCGCTGAGCGTGCCCTGCGGCTTCACCGGCGACGGCCTGCCGGTGGGGCTCCAGATCGTGACCGCGCGCCACCAGGACGCCCTCGCCCTGCGCATCGGGCACGCCTACGAGCAGTGCGCGCGGTGGACGGACGCCGTACCTCCGCTGCGCACCACCAATGAGCTGGAAGGAGGGGCACAGTGAGCGCTGTTCCCCGCATCGGAAACCTGATCAACGGCGAGTGGCACTTCGACGGCACCGGGCGCGAGGTGCTGCACAAGTTCACCGGCGAGGTCCTCGCCATCGCGCACGACGCGACCCCCGCCCAGGTCACGGACGCGGTGACCGCCGCCCGCAAGGCGAGCGAGTCCCCGCTGGACCCCTATCAGCGCTACGAGATCCTGTCCAAGGTCGCCGACGCGATCGCGCGCGACAAGGAACGGCTGGCCCTTTCGGTCTGCCGGGAGTCCGGCCTGACCCTGAAGGACTGCCTGGGCGACATGGACCGCGCGGTGCAGACCATGCGGACCTCCGCCGAGGAGGCCAAGCGGATCACCGGGGAGATGGTGCCGATCGCGGCGGCCCCCGGGTTCGCGCACCGGATGGCGTTCACCGTGCGGTTCCCGGTGGGCGTGGTGGGCGCGATCACGCCGTTCAACTCGCCGCTGAACACCGTCGCGCACAAGGTCGGCCCGGCGCTCGCCGCCGGGAACGCGGTCGTGGTGAAGCCGTCGCCGTTCACGCCGATCGCGGCGGCCGAGCTGTGCTCGATGCTGCTGGAGGCGGGGCTGCCGCCGGGCCTGATCGGGCTGCTGCTCGGTCCGGGCGACCCGGTCGGGACGAGCCTGGTCAACGACGAACGCGTGGACTTCTTCACCTTCACCGGCAGCACCGCGACCGGCAAGGCCATCTCCGCCCGCCTCGGCATGCGCCGGGCGACGATGGAGTGCGGCAACGTGTCCGGGACGATCGTGTGCGCCGACGCCAACGTACCGGACGCGGCCGAGCAGTGCGCCAGGGGCGCTTTCCGCAAGGCCGGCCAGGTCTGCACGTCCGTGCAGCGGCTGTACGTCCACGCCGACATCCTGGAGGAGTTCCTCGGTCACCTGACGGCCGCCGCCTCCGCCATGGTGGTCGGCGACCCCGAGGACCCGGCCACCGACATCGGCCCGATGATCAGCGAGGCCGCGGCCAAGCGGGCGGAGGAGTGGGTCAACGAGGCCGTCGCCCAGGGGGCCCGGCTGGTCCACGGCGGTCAGCGTGACGGGGTCGCGATGACCCCGACGATCCTGACGGAGGTCCCCTCGGACGCCCGGGTGGTCTGCGAGGAGATCTTCGCGCCGGTCGTGTCGGTGATCCCGTTCAAGGACTTCGCCGAGGCGCTGCGGGTCGTCAACGACACGCCGTTCGGACTCCAGGCGGGCATCTTCACCCGCGACCTGAACCAGGCCCTGGAGGCTGCCAAGCGGCTCCGCGTCGGCGGCGTGGTGATCAACTCCACGTCGAGCACCCGCGCCGACCTGATGCCCTACGGCGGCGTCAAGGACAGCGGCTACGGCACCGAGGGGCCGAAGTACGCGGCCAGGGACATGACCGAGGAGCGCCTGGTGCTGCTGGAGCCCGCCAAGGACGGCGACCGGTGACACAGGACGACGCACCCCCACCCGTCCCCGCGGACCTGCTGGCCGACACCGCCACGCGCATCCTGCTGGCCCATGACGTGCCCGCCGAGGACGCCCGCCTGGTCGCCGACTGCCTCGTCCAGGCGGATCTTTGGGGACACCAGTCGCACGGGTTGCTGCGGCTGCCCTGGTACGTCGCGCGGCTGCGCTCGGGCGCGATGCGGGCGCGCACCACGCCGGAGACCGTCATCGACGCGGGCGCGGTCGCGACGATCGACGGCCACGACGGCATCGGGCAGGTCATCGCCGCCCACGCCGCCCGGGAGGCGATCGAGCGCGCCGCGCGGCACGGCATCGGCGCGGTCGCCGTGCGCAACTCCGGCCACTTCGGCATGGCCGCCCACTTCACCAGGATGGCCCCGCCGAAGAACTGCGTCGGCATCCTGACCACCAACTCCAGCCCGGCCATGGCCCCGTGGGGCGGGCGGGTCAAGGCGGTGGGCAGCAATCCGTGGTCCGTCGCCGTGCCGCTTGCGGGCGACGGGCAGATGGTGCTGGACATCGCCAACACCGCCGTGGCCCGGGGCAAGATCTACCTGGCCCGCAACCGGGGCGAGCAGATCCCGGACGGCTGGGCGATCGACGTCGAGGGCAACCCCACCCGCGACCCGAGCGCGGCCATCGCCGGGACGATCCTGCCGATGGCCGCGCACAAGGGGTACGCGATCTCGCTGATGATGGACGTGCTGTCGGGCGTGCTGACCGGTAGTGGCTTCGGCACCCAGGTCGCCGGGCCGTACCAGCCGAACGAGCGCAGCAGGTCCGGGCACCTGTACCTGGCCATGGACATCGCGGCGTTCATGCCGCCCGCCGAGTTCACCGAGCGGATGGCGGAGCTGGTGCGCGAGCTGAAGTCCAACCCGCCCGCGGGCGGGACCGGCGAGGTGGTCTACCCGTGGGAGATCGAGGACCGCACGGCGGCCCGCAACCTGGCAGAAGGCATCATGCTGCCCGAGCAGACCCTGGCCGACCTGCGCAAACTCGCCGCCGAGGCGGGGATGGAGGTGGCCGTGTGAGCCCGCGAATCGTGCCTTTGCGGGTCGGGCGGTCCAGGAACGTGCCGATGGAGGCCGCCGTGTACGGGCATCCGCACGGCGAGACCGTGGACATCATCATGTTCATGTTCGTGGTCGAGGCGGGCGACCGGCTGATCCTGGTGGACAGCGGCACGCTCGACCCGGAGTACGTGCGGCGCTACCACCCGTACGACTTCGCCAGGGACCCGGACAGCGAGCCGTCGATCGTGCTGCGCGAGCACGGATACGACCCCGCCGACTTCGACACCGTGGTCAACACGCATCTGCACTGGGACCACTGCTCGAACAACGGGATGTTCCCCAATGCGCGTGTGCTGGTGAACAAGAAGGAACTCGAATACGCCATTGATCCGCTGCCGATCCACCGCAGGGCGTACGAGAAACTGCCCGGCATCCAGGCTCCGTGGATGGCCGCGTGGGACCGCATCGAGACCGTGACCGGCGAACACCGGATCTGCCCGGGGGTCACCGTGGTCCCGCTTCCGGGGCACACTCCGGGGTCGCAGGGCGTGCTCGTGGAGACCGGCGGCGGGCGGTATCTGATCGCGGGCGACGCGCTCGGGGTGTACGAGAACTGGAACACGGAGGATTGGCGGGACAGCGTGCCGCCGACCATTCACACGAATGTGATCGAGTGTTTTGAGACCTTCGAGTACATCGCGAGCCTTTCGTGCGAGGTGATCCCCAGCCACGACGGGCGCATAGCGGAGGTCTATTCGTAGCCGCGCTCCCCGGGTCGGCGACCTGGGTGTCGAGGCCACTGAACCTTTTTCAACGGACGCTCGGACGAGGTCAAAGGCCGCTCCATCGGCCTCGGACCGAATCCGAGGCCCTGACAAGAGACCCCACACACCATCCATCCCGAGCAGGGAATTTGTAGTTGAAAAAGGTTCCCTGACGAACTCGCCCTGCTGGATGAGACCAGCGCCCAAAAGTCAGAGAGAAGGTGTGCATGTCCCGAGCAACCTGGCGACATCCCGCGGTCGTCGCGGCCGTCGCCGCATCGCTGTTCATCGGTTCCGCCGCCCAGGCGGCGGAAGCCCCCACGCATGGCCGTGTCTCCACGGCCTTCGAGATCCCCGGTGACCGGGTCTACCCCGAAGGCATCGCCGCCGACCCGCACACCGGTGATGTCTACGTCGGAGCCTTCGAGGGCGGTGCGATCTTCAAAGTCACTCGCGGGCAGCGCGTCGCGAAGGAGTACCTGCCCGCGGGCGCGGACGGGCGTACCCATGCGCTCGGGCTGGAGGTCGACCGGGCCAGGCGGCTGTGGGTGGTGGACCGCGGCACCGGGATCGCGGTGTACGACATTCCACGCCACCGGCTGATCGCCCGTTTCGTGGTCCCTGGCGATGCCGATCGTCTGGTCAATGACGTGGCCATCGCCCCGGACGGCACCGCGTACATCACCGAGAGCCGCCGGGCCGTGGTCTACCGCGTCACCCCCCGGCAACTGGAGGAGGCCCGCGACCACGACGGTCCGACGCCGCTCACGCCCGCGTTCGACCTGAGCGGGTCTCTGGACCCGCATGAGCCCGGCGCCATCACCCTCAACGGGATCGTCGCCGCGCCGACGGGACGCTACCTGCTGACCGTGGACATGACCGGCGGCGACCTCTACCGCGTCGAGCTGCCCTCCGGCAGGGTCAGCAGGGTCGAGCTGCGCGGCGGAGACCTCGCCCGGTCCGACGGCATGGAACTACGTCACGGTACGTTGTGGGTGGCCCACCCCATCCTCGACGCCAACGCGATCAGCCGGTGGAGCATCGGCAAGGACGGCCGGACGGCCCAGATGACCCGGCGGATCACCGACCAGGCTCTGCAACTCCCGACCACCATGGTCCACAAGGACGGCGGTCTTTACGTGGTGCGTTCCCAGTTCGACAAGGGCGGCCCGGTGGGCGACGGCATCCCGCAACTCCCGTTCAGCATCGCTTTCGTACGCATCTAAGGGCACCCGGAGTCTGGGGTGTGCGGAGCCGGCCGCCTTCTGGGAGTGCGGCTTCGTGCGCCCCTTATACGGCACCAGCACGCGCCGGCCTGCGCCGACATACGCCTTGCCGGCGAGTGTGACAGTCCGACGGCCTGCGGGCGGCGGGTATCGCCCCGGATACGCGCCGCCTTCAGGTCGTGCCTTTGTGTTTGCCGGAGTAGCAGGGCCGGTCGGCGAGCGAGCAGGGCGATGGCCTCCTGTACGTAGCGCCAGGCGGTGGCGGCGCTGGACGCCGGCCAGGTGGTTCAGCGTCTGGGATGACAACGGCAGCGCGGCACGATAGAACAGCACTCAGGTCCCTGGTCGTATCGGTCGATCTTGGTTGACAACCCTTCTGCCAGGGGCTGTCTGCGTACCGGATCAGGAACGGTGATCTGTAGCGAGCTTGCGACCTGCGGCGTCGCGGTGAAAGAGGTTCACTGACCGCAGGCCCGGCGGCGCTCGCACGGCCGTTTCCACAGGGGGACGAGATTTCTTGACGACCACGGAGAAGGCCGCGACGTCCGCCGGTCATCCTGTGCCGGCCAATCGTGACCCGGCACTGGACGGGATCCGGGGCATCGCCGTACTCGCCGTGGTCGTCTACCATCTCGGCGCGCCCTGGCTGCCCGGCGGATTTCTGGGCGTGGACGTCTTCTTCGTGCTGTCCGGATTTCTGATCACCAGGCTGCTGGCGGGCGAACTCGGCGCCACCGGGCGGATCGATCTCGCCCGGTTCTGGGTGCGGCGGGCGCGGCGACTGCTGCCCGCGTTGTTCGCCCTGCTGGCGGTGCTGGTGGTGTACGCGGCCACCCGCCCGCCGGAGATGCAGAAACCGCTGCGCGACGACCTGCTCTCCTCGTTGCTCTACGTCACCAACTGGCAGTTCGTGCTCGAAGGGCGCTCGTATTTCGGGGAGTTCCAGTTGCCCTCGCCGCTGCGGCACCTTTGGTCGCTGGCCATCGAGGAGCAGTTCTATCTGGTGTTTCCGCTGGTGCTGATCGTGCTGGCGCGGATCGGGCAGCGCAGGCGGGCGGCCGTCTGGGGGGCGGGGGTGCTGCTGTCGGCGTTCGCGCTGGCCTGGTTCTACGACGAGGCCGACCCTTCGCGCGCGTATTACGGCACCGACACCCGGCTGCACGAACTCCTCATCGGCGCCGGCCTGGCCCTCTGTTTCGGGCCGATCAGCGGTTTGGTGCGCAAATGGCTCGCACCGGTCGCGCTGGCGGGGCTCGCGGTGCTCTTTCTGACCGTGGACGACCGGGGGCAGTTCTACTACCACGGGGGTTCCCTGGTGGTGTCCCTGGTCACGGCGGCGCTGATCGCCGGTGCCGTCGCCGTGCCGTACCGGCCGCTCTCCTGGCCACCGCCGGCCGCGCTGGGGCGCATTTCCTATGGCGTCTATCTGTGGCACTGGCCGGTCATCGTCGTTCTCACGCCGGAGAGCATCGGCGTGTCCGATTTCGCGCTGGTGGCGCTTCGGACAGCGGTTACTTTGGCCGTGAGCGTGGCGTCCTACCACTTGCTGGAAATGCCGGTACGCCGGGGGGCCGTCGCCGGTTTCCGGCTCCCCGCCCGGCGATTCCTTCCGGGGGCGCTGGTCGTACTGGCCGGGCTTTTCGGCGGCACGTTCGCCGCCACCGCGCACGCCCGCCCCGAACCGGCCTATGTACGGCAGAGCGACGGCCTCATCGTCCCCCGCGACGCCGACCCGCATTTCCCGGTGGTCGGCCTGGTCGGCGATTCGGTGGCGGCGAGCCTTCAGCCGGGCCTGGCGTCCGCCGCCCGGCAACGCGGATACACCCTGGTTTCCGGCGCGCGTCCCGGATGCGGCGTCGGCACCTCATTGCTGCTGGACGAGACCGGCCATCCGTTCCCGCGTTCGGAGATATGCGCCGAACGCACCCCGCGCCTGCAACACGAACTGATCGACCGTTTTCATCCCCGGGCGGTGCTCTGGCACAGTGCCCGCGACCGCATGGAGATCCGCGCCGGCGGACGACGACTCCACGCGGGCACCCCGGAATGGACCGCCCGCCTGTACGCGAACTGGGACGCCGCCCTGAACCGCCTTTCCGCCCAGGGCACCCGGGTGATCGTGCTGCTTCCCGCGTGGGGCCCGGGCGCCAGCGCCCAATCCTCCTGCGGGGGCGAACTCAACCTCACCCCCGCCGAATGCGACCGCACCTCCGTCACCACCGAACACCTGCGCCGCCTCTACCGGGAATGGGCCGGACACCACCCCCAGCAGGTCTCCCTCCTGGACCTGGGCGCCATGCTCTGCCCGGGCGGCCTGCCCTGCCCGCCCGACGACGGCCCCGCCCGCCTGCGCGCCGACGGCGTCCACTTCACCGAACAGGCCGCCCGCCGCCTCGCCCCCCGCATCCTCGACCTCGCCGCCCTCCGCTGAGCCGCCCTGCGCTGAGCCGCCCTCCGCTGACCGGTACGCGCTGGACCGGTCAGGATTCGAGAAGCGCCGCCCAGCCGGGGACGCCTAGCCTGGCCTGCATGGACATCAGCATCAATGCCAGTTTTCTCCCGCACACCGACCCGGACGCCTCGCTGGCCTTCTACCGGGACGTCCTCGGCTTCGAGGTCCGGAGCGACGTCGGATACGAAGGGATGCGCTGGATCACGGTCGGCCCCGCCGGCCAGCCCGGCACGTCCATCGTCCTGGAGCCGCCGGCGTCCGACCCGGGTGTCACCGACGACGAGCGCCGGATGATCGCCGAGATGATGGCCAAGGGCACCTACGCGGGCATCCTGCTGGCCACCGACGACCTCGACGGCAGCTTCGCGCGGGTCAAGGCGGGCGGGGCGGAGATCGTCCAGGAGCCGGCCGAGCAGCCGTACGGCGTGCGCGACTATGCCGTACGCGATCCGGCCGGGAACATGATCCGTGTTCAGGAGATCCGCTGAGCCATCGGGCGTAAAGAAACCCGACATAGCGCCCGGACCTGGTTAAATCTAGCGAGGCGACGCCGGCGGAGACCGCGAACGCTACCCCCAAACCAGGATGGAGACCCCATGAGTACGCCCATCAGGACGGACACGCAGTCGCCTGCGCTGCACGCCGCCGACAGTCATGATCTGATCCGCGTGCAAGGCGCGCGGGAGAACAACTTGAAGGACGTCAGCGTCGAGATTCCGAAGCGCCGGCTGACGGTGTTCACCGGGGTGTCCGGTTCGGGGAAGAGCTCGCTGGTGTTCGGTACGATCGCCGCCGAATCTCAACGGCTGATCAACGAAACGTACAGCGCCTTCGTACAGGGCTTCATGCCGACCCTGGCGCGGCCGGAGGTCGACCTGCTGGAGGGGCTGACCACGGCGATCATCGTCGACCAGGAGCGGATGGGGGCCAACTCCCGGTCCACCGTCGGCACCGCCACCGACGCCAACGCGATGCTGCGGATCGTCTTCAGCCGGCTCGGCGAGCCGAGCGCCGGGCCCTCCTTCCACTACAGCTTCAACCTGCCCGCCGGGGCCTGCCCGCGCTGCGAGGGCATGGGCCGGGTGAACGACATCGACCTGACCCAGCTCTACGACGACAGCAAGTCGCTGGCCGAGGGCGCGATCACCATCCCGGGCTACAACGCGGACGGCTGGATGGTACGGATCTTCACCTCGTCCGGATTCCTCGATCCCGACAAGCCGATCCGCGACTACACCGAGAAGGAGCTGCACGACTTCCTGTACCGCGAGCCGGTCAAGGTGAAGTTCGAGAACATGAACCTCACCTACGAGGGCCTGGTCTCCAAGGTCCAAAAGTCGCTCCTGGCCAAGGACCGCGAGGCGATGCAGCCGCACATCCGGGCGTTCGTGGACCGGGCGGTCACCTTCACCGCCTGCCCCGAGTGCGGCGGCAGCAGGCTCAACGAGGCGGCCAGGTCGTCGCGGATCAAGGGCGTCAACATCGCCGACGCGTGCGCGATGCAGATCAGCGACCTGGCCGAATGGGTCCGCGGCATCGAAGATCCGTCGGTGGCGCCGCTGCTCGCGACGTTGCAGCAGACCCTCGACTCGTTCGTGGAGATCGGCCTGGGGTACCTCTCGCTCGACCGGCCCTCCGGCACGCTGTCCGGCGGCGAGGCGCAGCGGACCAAGATGATCCGCCACCTCGGGTCATCGCTCACCGACGTCACGTACGTCTTCGACGAGCCCACCGTCGGCCTGCACCCGCACGACATCCAGCGGATGAACGACCTGCTGCTGCGGCTGCGCGACAAGGGCAACACGGTGCTGGTCGTGGAGCACAAGCCGGAGGCCATCGCGATCGCCGACCATGTGATCGACCTCGGGCCCGGCGCCGGTACGGCGGGCGGCGCGGTCTGCTTCGAGGGCACCGTCGAAGGGCTGCGGGCCAGCGGCACCCTCACCGGACGCCACCTCGACGACCGCGCCGCCCTGAAGGACAAGGTGCGGACGCCCACCGGCAAGCTGGAGATCCGCGGCGCGCACTCGCACAACCTCCAGGACGTGGACGTGGACATCCCGCTCGGCGTACTCGTCGTCGTCACCGGCGTGGCCGGGTCCGGCAAGAGTTCGCTGGTACACGGGTCGATCCCGGCGGGCGCGGGCGTGGTGTCGGTCGACCAGACCGCGATCCGCGGGTCGCGGCGGAGCAACCCGGCGACCTACACCGGGCTGCTCGACCCGATCCGCAAGGCGTTCGCCAAGGCCAACGGCGTGAAGCCGGCGCTGTTCAGCGCCAACTCCGAGGGCGCCTGCCCCAACTGCAACGGCGCCGGGGTCATCTACACCGACCTGGCGATGATGGCCGGCGTCGCCACGGTCTGCGAGGAGTGCGAGGGCAAGCGGTTCCAGGCTTCGGTACTGGACCACCACCTCGGCGGGCGTGACATCAGCGAAGTCCTCGCCATGTCGGTGACCGAGGCGGAGGAGTTCTTCCGCGCGGGCGACGCCCGCACCCCGGCAGCGCACGCCATCCTGCACCGCCTCGCCGACGTCGGCCTCGGCTACCTCAGTCTCGGCCAGCCGCTCACCACCCTGTCCGGCGGCGAGCGGCAGCGCCTCAAGCTGGCCACCCACATGGCCGAAAAGGGCGGCGTCTACGTCCTCGACGAGCCGACCACGGGCCTGCACCTGGCCGACGTCGAACAGCTCCTCGGCCTCCTGGACCGCCTCGTCGACTCCGGCAAGTCGGTCATCGTCATCGAACACCACCAGGCGGTCATGGCCCACGCCGACTGGATCATCGACCTCGGCCCGGGCGCCGGCCACGACGGCGGCCAGATCGTCTTCGAGGGCACCCCCGCCGACCTCGTCGCCGCCCGCTCCACCCTCACCGGCGAACACCTCGCGGCTTATGTCGGTTCTTGATGCCCGGTCAAAATGACCAATAATGGACGTGTACTAGAGGTGAATGTCGAGTTATAGCTTGGTGTGCGGGGGGACAGATCTTCTGGCGGCGACGGGACTTCTCGGGCAATAGTTCGATCCTGCACCGTAAGTAAGTCATGTCACCAGTCAAGAGGAGAAGCTGTGATACCCCGCGCGCTATCTCTCCCGCTGATCGCCGCCGCCGCCATCGGAACGGCACTGTTCTCGGTACCGGCCGCCAGCGCCACAACGACGCTCGTCGACACGTACACCTGTGACAACGTCACGAAGTCCGATATCGGCGACGGCTGGGCCGGTTGGGGCAACTGCGTCGGCTCCGCCGGCGCCCCCACCTCCGGCCCCCTCCCCGCCGCTACGCGCAACCTGGTCAACCGCACCACCTCGGTGACCGTGGTCTGCACCGGCGATGGCGAGGCCGTCCTCCCTGACCTCGTGGCCCTCAACAACTGCTCATAAAACGCCCATTCAAGGAACCCGCCGAACGCCACTCGGCGGGTTCCGCGTTTTAAGGCCTTTCACTATCAACCATCCGGCCAGGACCAGACTCTGCACCGCCATCGGCGCATTCATCCCCAAATAAACCGGCCCGACGATCTCCACCTGCCGGAACAACACGAGCAGGCTCGCCACCAGCACCAGCCCGGCCCCGGCCAGCCCCCACACCGACAACCACCGAGGAACCAACCTCGCCCGATAGAGCATGAAGAACAACAACACATCCCCCAGCCCCGACGAAACGATCACCGCGACATGATTGACCAGGTCGCGCCCCACCCGCAGCATCTCGATGGTGGCGGCCTCCTGCCCCGGCACCAGAAACAGGGGCAGCGATATCACCCCCACGAAATGAAACCCCGCCGCGATCATCCTGAACCCGACGAACCCCAGGCTCAGCGCCTCACTCACCGCCCGCAACGCCGGATACAGACACAACGCGAACCCGACACCAGCCGGAATCATCACCAACTGAGCCCCCGCGCCGGCGAGTATCTGCCCCTCATGCGCGGCAATACGGCCGAAATACCCCGGCTCCTCAAGCACCGGCACCACACTGAACAACCCGGCGACCACTCCCACGATCACCAGCACACCCGCCCACCTGCTCACCCGAGCACCCCCTTCTTACACCTGTAAGGTGCTGCCCACACTACCCTTACACCTGTAAGCCCGTCAACGCGCTAGGAGACGAGCAGGTCGAAGTGGAACCCGACGGCGAATATGGCCAGGGCCAGCCATCGTGAGGCCAACGCCAGCCCCGGATGGGCCGGCAACCTCGGCATGAGCAGCAGGACCACCATCGGAACGCCCAGGCCGAGAAGGATGCTCAGCAACACTTTCGGCCACTCGGTCAGCCCCACCACGGTCGCGATCACCTCGCTCAACGCCGCCCCCACAACAGCGCCGACCATGATGAGGAGTGCGGAGTACTTGGTGACGTACAGCCGCTCGACAAACTTCCCCTAGCGCGCCAGCTTGTCCGCGCCCACCAGCTCGATGAGGATGAGCGCCCCGCTGATGAAGGAAAGGATCTCCCCGACGCGCCCCCACCACAGAATGGGCACCCCGAGCAGCTCGTACCCGAGCACGGACCTGCCCCGCAACCACAGATCCCACGCCTCGAAGTAGCCGAGATCCGCCACCACCGGAGCATAGATGCTCACAGCGCGGATCACGGCGATAGCGAGAGAAAGCCCCGGCATGCCAAAAGGCATCCCCGGCGATCCAGGGATGCCTTGGTGAAGCAGAGAGCCGCCTAAGGGAATCGAATCCTTGACCTACGCATTACGAGTGTCGGCTCGGGTGAGTTCGATAGGGTTCGCCGGGGTTCGGAGCTGCAAAAACGAACCCCGTGAACCCCCCCGAACTCCTGCGAACTGCAACCCAAACTGCAACCCAGAGGGCTTCGCGTGCGAGCATGGCGGACGGGAACGCCTCCTCGACACGGCGCTGGCAGCCGAAGTCACGACGACCCAGCTCATCGGCGGCAAACCGACACCAAAAGCAGGAACCTGGACAGGACGCACATGCCGCCTGGCTGTCATGGACGTTGGCAAGCCGATTCGAACCCGTCAGGTCCGCCCTTCATCGCGCGCACGCCGACGGAATCGATCGATCGCGCACCGCGGACCAGCCGGCTCGCCCCAGATGCAGAGTTCGTCCAGCATTCGCGCACTTCCTGCGGATACTTCCTGCGCTTACGGGGCTGGCATCGCGAGTGATTATCCCTTCCACCAGCACGATCATGCTGACTTCAGGGTCTGTAAGGAAGTCGGAGCGGTTCACATCTGCCAAATCAGACGGAGGGTTCCGGGGCCGACGCAGCCTTCTCTTCCCTATCGTGGAGGCATGCCTTGGGAGGCAATCGGAGCACTGGCCAGTCTGGCCGCGCTCCCATTGGCGATACTGTCGATTCTGGCGCGGCGGCGGCGGCGCACCGCCCGAGACGCCACCGATGCGGCTGTCCGAGACTCGCAACATGACGAGCCGGGTTACGTTTTCATGACCACGCACGCTCCAGTCGGAAGGCTTCCTCTCCGGGTGCTGGGGCGGGATGAGACGCTGAGGGAACTGCGGGAGTCGGCACGTGCACGTGACCCTCGCGTTCATGTGCTGGTGGGACTGGGCGGCTCCGGGAAGACGACGATCGCGCTGCGTCTGGCGGCCGACCTGGCGGAAGCAGGACACCTTGTGTGGTGGGCGGATGCCAGCGATCAGGCCCAGCTCACTAGCTTATTGTTGCAGGCCGCTCAGGACGATCTCGACGTGCCCGACGGGTTGGTCAAAGAGGCGCTCATGGGCAAACGGAACGCGTGCGATGTGTTTTGGAAGGCGCTGGAGCGCAAGGACTTGTCCGCGCCGCCGCTGCTCGTCCTCGACAACGCCGACGACCCTCAGCAGACTCTGGCACTCACGGACGGACGGGTGGCCGACGGCAACGGATGGGTGCGCGCGACCCGCGCATGCATGATTGTCGTCACTTCGCGTGACCGCGACTACAGGACGTGGGGGCCGCTGTGTCGGCTCCACGACGTTGAACGTCTGGTGCAGGACGCCGCCGCTGACGTGCTGCGCGACCTCGCACCGAGGGCATCCGATCCCCGATGCGCCGACGACCTGGCCCGTGACCTGCATCATCTCCCGCTGGCCCTGCATCTCGCAGGCAGCTATATCGGGTCATCCCACGCCCGCTATGACACCTTCACCTCCTACCGTCAAGCGCTGGCCTCCGACCTCCTCGGCACGCTGAGCCGAGGCTCCAGGCTCGGTCACAACGTCTCCGACCGCGAACTCGTATCCCGAACATGGCAACTGTCTCTGGAAACACTGGAACGGCAGGGCGTTAAGACAGCCACGACGCTCATCCGGGTCCTGGCCCAGTTCGGCGGTCACACCATTCCCGAGATCGTGATAGCGCCGGAATCGCTGGCGGGACAGTTACCCCGCTGCACCATTGATGACGCAATCTCAGCCCGCGCGGCACTGCGACGAGTCAGCGTCATCGACTTCATCGAGGAGGAGAACGTATCCGGTATGCGCCTTCATCCTGTGGTCGCCGAGACGATCAGAGCCTCGACCCCCAAGGCAGCCCACGCGCAGAGCAAGGCTCTCACCCTCCTGCACACCGCTTCACAGACACTCGACGCAGAGCGCCCGGACCAATGGCCGGTCTGGGCGCTGCTCGACCGTCATCTGCGAGTTCTTTTGGAGCGTATGGAAAGTCCCGACCGCCGGCAATTGCGCCTCATGGCCGAAGCGGCCACGGGGGTCATGCGAATGCTGAAACTGAGCGGCTCCTTCCTGGCGGCGCATCAGCTCGCCGAACGGGCCCTGGCCGCCACCGCCCGCCTGCCGAAAGCTGATCCTGCTCTGCTGAGCCTCCAGCACGGTCATGCGACCATCTTGCATCGGCTGGGTGAGTACGAACGCGCCGAGCAGCTTTACCGGAAGGTGGCGGTCGCCCAGCGACGCACTCTCGGCGCTGAACACAAGGCGACGTTGTGGACGTTGCGCAACCTCGCCTCGCTGCTGGTCGACCGAGGCGCGCACGCCGAGGCGGAGCGCTTCTATCGGCAAGTGCTCCAGGCGCAACAGCTTAGATTGGGCAACGACGACCCCGACACGCTGTGGACCCAGCACAGCCTCGCCGTGCTGCAGAGCACTCAAGGAGAGTACGCCAGCGCTCGTCGGCTCCTCGAATATGTGCTGGCCATCCGAGGAGACGCCCTGCCTCCTGACCATCCCGATACTCTCTGGACGCGGCACAGCCTCGCGGTCGCCCTGGCTGGTCAGGGCGACCATGCGTCCGCGGCGCAACTCTGCGAGCAGGTCCTGGACGCCCAACTGCGCCTTCTCGGCCCAGACCATCCCGCCACGCTGAGAACCCGCCACACACTGGCTACGCTGCTGTGCCATCGGGGTGAGACGGAGCGCGGCAGGCACGAACTCAAGACGACGCTCGCCGGTCGGCTCCGCGCATTGGGTCGCACGCATCCCGAAACCCTGCGTACCCAGCGTGATCTAGATGATCTGCTTAGACCGTGACTCGTTTGGGGTTTGATCGTTGGACCCGTCCACCAAGGCGGCTCGCGTCGCCTGTGGGACTACCTGGACCAAGTACGGGACTACTGGGTCCGGCATGGCGAACTGCCGTTCCGGGGCGCGGAGGCCACCATCAGCCCGGAGGGCATGATCACGCTACGGCGAGGCCGCTGGACCTCGACCATCGGTCCGGGATGACCATCACCCCCGACGTGGCGTCCTTGCGTGGCCGGGCGCGGCCCTTGGGCGGCGTCGAGCGCGCGGCGCCCTCCTGCTGCCCGCCCGGCGCGGGCAAGGTCTTCGGCGGGGTGTGGCCGCGCAGCGTGAGCTGTTCATCGACCTGGGCCACCCGGTCGGCCAGGCCGCGCTGCACGTAGCCGTCGCGTTGGCGCAGCAGCGCGGCGATCATCGGGTCGCCGGTCATCTCGTCGGTCATAGCCTGTTCCCTTCTCCGGTAGGCCCGGGCCCGCCGCGGCGAGGATGGGCGGGCCCCGGGGGGCTGTCACACGCCGGTGAACGTCGGCGTGATCAGGCCGGTACCGGCGATCTTGCGGGCCTGGGTGTACCGGGCGTGGGTGTAGGCGAAGTAGCCGTACACCACCAGCAGCACACCCAAGCTGGCGGCGTGCGGCTGCTCGGCGCGGATGAACATCGGCGCCGCCGAGTCCTCCCACAGGTGGCACTCCATGCGGTCCACGAGGTAGATCTCGTCCTCGTTGGTGCCCGCACCCAGGTTGGTGGCGATGTTGTTGTCCACGATCACCGGCGTTCCGTTCGGCAGCACGCCGCGCACGCCCCGGCCGTAGGCTTCGGCGAAGTTCGTGCCGAGGGTCTGCACGACGATCCCCGGCTGGGAGATCATCGGCCAGGTGGAGCCCATCGCGTTCTGCAGCCAGTACCACCGGCGCGAGCGCATGACCGCGATGTTGTCGCCGGACGCCATGTCCAGCAGCGCCGACTCCACCCCCGCCACCCCTTCGGTGATCTTCGGGTACGCCTCGGCCGCGGTCGGTGAGGCGTCGGTGTAGGCCACCGCGGTGGCCACGTTCGTCAGCCGGTGGTGGCCTGGTTGATCAGCGTGGAGTCCAGCGTGGTCGCGTACCGGCGGAACAGGTCATCCAGCACGACCGGCTCGATCCCGGTCCCGCGCTCGATCGACTGACGCGAGAGCGTCTGCTGACCGGCGTTGGTCTGCACGTCGATGGTGAGCAGCGTGTCGTCCATGTTCTGCTCGGACACCGCGGTGTTCTGCGACGCCTGCAACGCGGTGCTGGAGGAGGTGGTGATCCGCGACAGGTTCACCGCTTGAGGTGCGCCATGAGTACCTGAGCCGGCAGCTCGCGTCATGAACTGATCATCAGGAAGCTGTCCGGAGAACGCGGGGCACCTCACTGCACGCCCAGCGGCACACGGCGGCCACGCTGGCGCTGGAGTCGGGGATCGCGCTGTCCGTGGTCCAGGAGATGCTCGGGCACTCCGACATCCGGGTCACCCGCGGCTACAGTCACGTTGCGTCGCCCCTGGCGCAGGACGCCGCGCAGCGGATGGGCAAGACGCTTTGGGGGAAGTGAGGCGGAAATTGAGACGGAAGATCAAAAGGGCATCCCCGATGATCTAGGGATGCCCTGGTGGAGTGAGAGCCGCCTAAGGGAATCGAACCCTTGACCTACGCATTACGAGTGCGTCGCTCTGGCCGACTGAGCTAAGGCGGCATGCCACATGCGCGAGCGCGTGGCATGGAAGAGTCTACAGGCATCGGGGCGGTTCGTGTGCCTTCAGGAGGGGCAGTGGGTGCCCTTGGGTGGGGGGCGGGTGGTGAGGAGGTAGGCGTCGACGGCGTTGTTGATGCAGTTGGAGCCGGTGAGGTAGGCGGTGTGGCCGTCGCCGTTGTAGCCGAGCAGGACGCCTGAGGAGAGTTGGGCGGCCAGGGCCTTGGACCAGCGGAAGGGGGTGGCCGGGTCGCGTTCGGTGCCGATGACGAGGATGGGTGGGGCGCCTCTGGCGTCGAGGGGGGCGGGGATCGGGGTGGCGGAGGCGGGCCAGAAGGCGCAGGGCAGGGAACCCCACATGACCGCCTCGCCGAAGCGTGGGGCGCGGTCGGCGGCCTGGTCGGCGGCCTTGCGGTAGGCGGCGACGGAGGAGGGGAACTCGCCGTCCACGCAGTTGATCGCCATGTTGGCCTCGGTCTGGTTGGAGTACGTGCCGTCCTGGCGGCGGTCGATCAGGATGTCGGCCAGTTGCAGCAGTTCGGTGCCGTCGCCCTTGAAGGCCGACGTCAGCGCCTGCCGGAGGGTGGCCCAGGAGCGTTTGTCGTAGAGCGGGGTGATGACGCCCAGGGAGGTCCATGCCTCGGTGACCTGCCGGCCGTCGCTGGTGGCGTTGGTCAGCGGTGTCCGGTCGGTACGGCGGAGCAGGTCCTCGACCTGGGCGAGTGCCGTCTCGACGCGGTGGTCCTGGAACGGGCAGTTCGCCTGCTTGAAGCAGTCCTCGATGAACGCCCGCATCGCGACCTCGAAGCCCGCCGCCTGGGTGAGGTTCGTCTCGATCGGGGTGAGCGAGGGATCGACCGCGCCGTCCAGTACGAGGGCGCGTACCCGTTTGGGGAACAGGTCGGCGTACACCGCGCCGAGGTACGTGCCGTAGGACTTGCCCAGGTAGGTCAGCCCCGGCTCGCCGA
This sequence comes from Spongiactinospora sp. 9N601, assembly GCF_044326295.1. Lineage (NCBI taxonomy): Bacteria > Bacillati > Actinomycetota > Actinomycetes > Streptosporangiales > Streptosporangiaceae > Spongiactinospora > Spongiactinospora sp. 9N601. The sequence goes on along the minus strand of NZ_JBIRBB010000023.1, from coordinate 33,017 downwards.
GCGCGGCGCGCAGGATGTCGATGTCGCGGGCGGCGTTGACCGTGCCGATGTGCGGCAGGAGCCTGCCGGAGCCGGCCTGGCACCCGGCCCCGAACCGCCGGGCGCCCTGCTCCAGCGCGCCGGTCTCGGCGCCCGAGTCGGGGGTGTTGTCGAGCGAGAGGTAGGCGTCGAGGCGTTCGGTGGAAAGGCACCGAATCGGGGTGGATTCGCCGACGCCGCGCGGGTCGAAGCCGATCACGTCGAACCGGTCGCGTACCTGCGGGGTCAGCACCGACGTGGCGGCCCGTGCGTAGTTGAGCCCGGATGCTCCAGGTCCGCCGGGGTTGAGGAGGATCGCACCGATCCGCTGCCGTTGGTCCTCGGTACGCAGCCGGTTCACGCTGATCTGGATGCGTTCGCCGCCCGGCTTGCCGTAGTCGAGCGGTACCTGGAGCTTGGCGCACTCGAAGCCGTCGCCGCACTCTGACCAGTCCAGCCGCTGGCCGTAGTAGGGCTGCAGGGCGGGAGTCGGCGCGCGCTCGCCAGGAGGGGCCGCGGCGCGCCCGTCAGACGCGCCAGGCGAGGGCTCAGCGCCCTTCTGGCCGGAGCAGGCGGCCACCGCGCCCAGGAGTAGGGCCAGCGCCAGTACACGCCACCGGCGTGTCCTAGGCATCGCCGCCGCCGGCGCTGTACAGGGCGTCGTGCTGCTTGCGCGGCGAGCAGACCGACGCGGACGGGCACGCGCAGCGCCGTCCGCCGTCGTCGAGGCGGACCACGACCGAGTCGGACGGCACATTGCGCCCGATCACCGTGCCCGCCCCCTCCGGCGTGTCCACCTTGAGCCCGAGCCGCGGCATCTTCTCGTGCGCCTTGACGTACAGCGGGTGCTCGTACTTCAGGCAGCACATCAGCCGCCCGCACGCCCCGGCGATCCGCAGGGGATTGACCGGAAGGTCCTGATCCTTGGCCATCCGCACCGAAACCGGCTCGAAGTCCTTCAGGAAGGTCGCGCAGCACAGATCGCGCCCGCACGGCCCGATGCCGCCCTGTAGCCGGGCCTCGTCGCGCGGGCCGATCTGCCGGAGTTCGACGCGGGCGCGCAGGTTGCGGGCCAGGTCGCGGACCAGCGCGCGGAAGTCGACCCGGTGCGGGGCGGAGAAGTAGACGGTGAAGACATTGTCACCGTCGAGATAGTCGATGCCGACCACCTTCATGGGCAGGTCGTGGCGTCTGATCAACCGCTTGGCCACGCTGCGCCCTTCGGCGCGGCGCTTGCGGTTGGCCTCGTCGCGGCCGAGGTGCTCCTCCTGCGCGAGCCCGGCGCACACCGGCAGGCCGTCGATCTCCTCGCTCACCCACTGCGGCGCCCAGACGCACTCGGCGACCTCCGGCCCAGAGTCGGTCGGTACCAACACCTTGTCGCCGACCTTGGGCGTGTGCCCGCCGGGATCAAGGTAGTAGAGCCGCCCGTAACGGGTGAAGCTGACCGCCATGATCATGCCCATGGAGTCGTGCTCGCCTCCTCATGCGTAGGCTTGCCGCCATGCCAGCCTACGCGGCCCACCCTACGCGCCGGTCTCATCCGAGCCTATGGGCGCATCTATGGACGCATCCATGGTCTATGGACGCAGGGCGAGCGTCATGGCCTCGACCGCGATCTGCGGGTTGACGTTGGCGGCCAGCCGTTCCCGGCAGCGCATGATCGCGTCGATCCGGCGCAGCGAGCGCTCCGCCGTCGTGGTACGGGCCAGGTCGTCGATGTCGGCGCGGCGGTCTTCGTTCGCGAGCACCACCCCGGCCCCGAGCTGCACGGCCAGCACGTCACGGTAGAACGCCACCAGCTCCAGCAGCGCCACGTCCAAAGTGTCGCGCTTGATCCGGGTCGCCCGGGACTTCTGCCGGTCCTCCAGCTCCTTCAGCGCCCCCGCGCCGCCGCGCACCAGCCCCTTGTTGAGCCCCTTGCCGGACGAGCCCTCGCCGTACGCCTTCCGCAGCTCCGTGGTCTCCGTCTCGTTCAGCTCGGCCGTCGCCGCCGCGGCCTCCTCTTCGGCGGTCTTGACCAGCCGCTCGGCCGCCGAGATGCACTCGCCGACGCCGGACAGCGACACCGGGATCGACAGCACCGCCTCGCGGCGCCGCCTGGTCTCCTCGTCGAGCGCCAGCCTGCGGGCCCGCTCGATGTCGCCCTGGGCGGCCCGCGCGGCGAACTCGGCCAGCGCGGGCGGCACCGAGTCGCGGGTGGCCAGCACATTGGCCACCGCCGCGGCCGACGGGGTGACCAGCGTGATCAGCCGGCACCGGGAGCGGATGGTGGTCACCATGTCGTCGGGCGCGGGCGAGCAGAGCAGCCACACCGTACGCGGCGGCGGCTCCTCGATGGCCTTGAGCAGCGCGTTGGCCGCCGCCTCCGTGGTGCGGTCGGCGTCTTCGAACAGCACGACCCGCCACCGGCCGAGCGTCGGGGCCCCAGCGGCGCGCAGGATCAGCTCGCGGGTCTGCTTGACGCTGTAGGACAGGCCCTGGGGGCGGACGGACTCCAGGTCGGGGTGTGAGCCGATGGCCACCTGGTGGCACAGGTCGCAGTGGCCGCAGCCGCGGTCGGGGCAGAGCAGCGCGGCGGCGAACGCCCTGGCCGCGGTGGACCTGCCGGAGCCGGGCGGGCCGGTGAACAACCAGGCGTGCGTCATCCCCGCGCCGCGCCCGCCCGCGACGGCTTCGGCCGCGGCGGAGGCCGCCTGCACGAGCACGGCGGCGGCCCGCTCCTGGCCCACGAGATCGTCGAAGACGCTCACAGCATCAAAGGTTAGTCGCGGATCGCGGGCATCGTGCCCGTTGAGTCTTCGGAGTCGTGTGGAACGGGGTCGGGCAGGATCTCCCGGACCCGGTCCTGGATCAGCCGGTTGACCTCCGCCTGCGTCAGCGTGCCGTCGATCACGACGTACCGGTCGGGCTCGGCCGCCGCCAGCGCCCGGAACTCCCGCCGCACCCGCTCATGGAACTCCAGCGGCTCGGACTCGATCCGGTCGGCCGGCGAGGCGAACCTGGTCAGCCCGACCGACGGCGGCACGTCGATCAGCACGGTGAGGTCGGGGACCAGGCCGCCGGTGGCCCAGCCGTTCAGCCTGACCACCTCGGCCCGGTCGAGCGAACGGCCGGCGCCCTGGTAGGCCAGCGAGGAGTCGACGTATCGGTCGGTCACCACCACCGCGCCACGGGTCAGCGCGGGCATGATGACCTTCTCCACGTGCTCGGCGCGGTCCGCGGCGTACAGCAGCGCCTCCGAGCGCGGGGAAAGGCCCTGGTGGGCGGCGTCCAGTAGGATCGCGCGCAGCCGCATGCCGACCTTGGTGGACCCCGGCTCGCGGGTCTGCACCACGTCGAACCCCTGGTCGCGCAGCCAGATCGCGAGCAGCCTGGACTGGGTGGTCTTGCCGGAGCCCTCGCCGCCCTCGAACGCGATGAAGATGCCGCGCGGACGCTCGGGCTCGTCCGGCGCGTACCGATGCCCGCGCAGCGCGGCCAGCAGGTCGGTCGCGATGGGGACGCCCTTGCGGTCGTCCATCTGGCGCAGCGCCACGACGCCGACGACCGTGGCCAGCACCGCCCCGATCAGCAGCACCAGGTTGGAGCCGTCGAAGGAGTAGTCGACGTTGGGGCCGAGCTTGATGTCACGCTCGCCGTACAGTCCGGCCAGGGTGGGCGCGACGGCCACCACGAGCAGCAGCACCACGCGGGCCAGCGACTGCAGGAACGCGAACGTGCGCCCGCGCAACTGGTCTTCGACCTCAAGGCCGATGAGCGTGTAGCCGATGATCCACGCGATGCCCGCGCACGCGCCGAGCAGCACGGTCAGCAGCACCACGAGCACCAGGTTGTGGATCAGTGCGGTGGCCGCGAGCACCGCCCCCGCCGCCACGATGGCCAGCCCGAACAGCCGCCGCCTGGACAGCTCGCGCATCAGCCGGGGTCCGAAGAACATGCCGCAGGCCATGCCGACGAACACCGCGCCGAACACGGTGCCGTAGGCCGCGTCGCCGCCGCCGAGGCCCTTCACCACGTAGACCCTGGCCACGCCGATCACCGCGCCGCCCGCCGCGAACGCGCCGGCCATGCCGATGACCAGGCCGCGCACGATGGGGCTGGCCCCGACGAACCGCCAGCCCTCGCCGATCTGGCGGAGCACGGACGGCGTGGAAATGCCGGTGTGGTTCTTCGGGAAGTCGGGGAGCGTGAAGATCAGGAACGCCGAGACCAGGTAGACGGCGGCGTTGATGAACAGCGCCAGGCGGGCCGGGTCGTCGGCGAGGATCGGTACGACGCCGCGCAGCAGGTCGGCGGGCAGGGCCAGCAGCGCGAAGAGCGCGGCGGCCACCGGGGCGGTGCCGTACGTGACCAGCAGGTTGAGCTGGTTGGCCTCCTCCAGCCGGTCTTTCGGCACCAGGTTGGGCACGGTGGCGTCCTTGGCCGGGACCCAGAACAGGTTCACGCACTCGACCAGCAGCGTGACGATGATCACCCATTGGTAGGTGCCCGGCGAGGGCGTGGACACCAGCATGACCACCGGGATGGACACCACCAGCGCGAACCGCAGCAGGTCGGCGGCCACCATCGCGAGCCGCCGGTCGAACCGGTCGGCCACCGCCCCGGCCAGCGGGCCCAGCAGGATCGCGGGCAGCATCTTGGCGACGAACACGCCGCCGATGGCCAGGCTCTGCGTCTGGTAGCCCGACCCCTGGGTGAGATTGCCGGCCAGGGCGGTCAGCGCGATGATGTTCAGCCAGTCGCCCAGGCTGCACACCGACATGGCCATCCAAAGACGGCGGAACCGGGCATTGGCCAGCACATGCGGGGGCTTGCGTCGCGACACTGCGCGGGCGGGGCCGGGGCCAGGGCCAGGGGTGGTCATAGTGTTCAGCGTATCCAGGTGCTCGCTCGGCAGGGGATGTAGTTGAGCCGCCCGGAATGACCCGTCCGCTCGACGCCTGAGAGTAGTACCCGGGAGGTCCCCGGCGCAGGTATCAGACGGTGATTAGGTCCCCCTGCCGAAATATCTGGGCTTGTCGAGGCTTCCCGGTGCTTGTCGAGGCTTCCCGGGGCTTATTTGGGCTTGTCAGGGCTTGTCAGGGCTTATCGGGGTGCGTGGACGCTCAGTATGGTGATCTCCGGCGGTGCGCCCACGCGTACCGGCGGCCCCCAGTACCCGGCCCCGCGCGTGACGTAGATCGGCGTGCCGTCCACCGTGGCCAGCCCCCTGACCACCGGCTGCTGTAGCGGCACGACCAGGTTGAACGGCACCATCTGGCCGCCGTGCGTGTGCCCGGACAGTTGCAGGTCGATGCCGTGCCGGGCGGCCTCGGCGATCTGGCGGGGCTGGTGCGCGAGCAGTACGGCGGGGCGCGCGGCGTCCCGGCCGGCGAGCGCGGCGGCGAAGTCGGGGCCCTGGCCCTGCGCCGCGCCGCCGAGGTCGTTGACCCCGGCCAGGTCGAGTACGGCGCCGCCGTGCGCGATCTCCACGCGCTCGTTCTGCAGCGGGCGTACGCCGAGGTCGCGCACCTCCTCGATCCACTCGGCGGCGCCGTTCGGCGTGTAGTACTCGTGGTTGCCGGTCACGAAATATGCCCCGTAGCGGGATTCGAGGGAGCGGAGCGGGCGGGCCTGCGAGCCGAGTTCGGCGACCGTGCCGTCCACCATGTCGCCGACGATCGCGACGACGTCGGCCTCCAGCTCGTTGATCATCCGTACGATGCGCTCGGTGTGCGCCCGGCCGGTCAGCGGGCCGATGTGGATGTCGCTCACCACGGCGAAGCGCAGGCCGTCCATCCGGGGGTCGAGTTTGGGCAGGGTGACCGCGACGCGCTCGATCACGGGGTCGCCGAGCGCCGAGCGCATCCCGTAACCGACGGTCGCCAGCGCCCCGACGCCGGCCACCGTGGCCGCGGTACGGCCCAGGAAGAGCCGCCGGTCCATCCCGTCCGCCCTGGTGGGGGGCTCGGGCGGCGCTACCGGGGCCGCCGACGCCGCCGGTGCTGTGGATGCTGTGGATGCTGTGGATGCTGTGGGTGCGCCCACGGTCGCCGGTACGGCGGGCGTCGGGGCGGCGGCCACGGTCTGGGATCCGCGCCGCAGTACCAGCCCGGCCACGGCCCGGGGGATCTCCAGCAGCACCAGGTACACGGCCAGGTAGAACATGATCGCGATCCACATGTAGCCCGGCCAGGCCAGCCACGATCCGGCGATCAGGCGCTGGAGGCCCATCGAGAGCGGGACGAGCACGCCCAGCACGATCAGGCACCAGGTCAGCACCCGGCGCATGCGCCCACCTGGGCGGGTGGTCCCGCGAACCAGCCGCCACCACAGGTAGGAGTGGACCACGGCCGCCACGACCGCGCCCGTCACGACGAACCCCACGGCCACTCCACATCTGTTGTCGGCCGGCACCGGCGGGCCGGCGGGGGGATCTGTGCTGCCGGTATGTGAACTGCCCTGCATGCTATGAGCACGATTGATCATGTGCGCGGGTCCGCCTGAGAGATTTCTCAGACGGGCCCGCCGGCGCCCATTCGCAGGTAGCCCAAGGATCGGCGGCGTCGTTTACGCGCGGCGAAGCGCCCGCCGTACACAAGGCGACAACCCACCGGCCGTACGGCGAACCCTGCCCCGGCCGCGGCCGGGGCAGAGGCCGTCATGGGCCGCGGCCGGGCGCTTCACGCGGTACGGGCCGGGCGCTCCACGGGCCAGGGCCGGGCGCTTCACGCGGTACGGCCGGGCGCCTCGCCGGCCGCGGCCGGATGCTCGATGGGCCGCGGCCGGATGGTCAGGTCTTGCTCGCGCCCGCCTTGGCGCGGGGGCGCTTCGGGGCCGGGCCGCGGGCACGGCGCTCGGCGAGCAGTTCGGCGGCGCGCTCGATGGTGATGCTCTCCACCGCGTCGCCCTTGCGCAGCGAGGCGTTGGTCTCACCATCGGTCACGTACGGCCCGAACCGCCCTTCTTTCACCACCACCGGCTTCTTGGAGCTGGGGTCATCGCCCAGCTCACGCAGCGGCGGCGCGGCGGCGGCCCGCCCCCTCCCCCGCTGCTTGGGCTGCGCGAGCAGTTCCTTGGCCTGCTCCAGCGTCACCGTGAACAGGTCTTCCTCGGCCGCCAGTGACCGCGAGTCGGTGCCCTTCTTCACATAAGGCCCGTACCGCCCGTTCTGCGCGGTGACCTCCTGGCCGTCGATCTCACCCAGCACGCGCGGCAGCGACAGCAGCTTGAGCGCGTCGTCCAGCGTGACCGTGTTCAGGCTCATCGACTTGAACAGCGAGCCGGTACGCGGCTTGACCACGTCCTTCTTCCTGGACTTCTTCGCGCCCTCCGCCGGCTCCTCCGGCTCGGGGATCACCTCGGTGACGTACGGCCCGAACCGCCCCGACTTCGCGACGATCAGCCGCCCGGTCTCCGGGTCCGTGCCCAGTTCGCGGTCACCGCTCGGCTGCGCGAACAGCTCCTCGGCCTTCTCCGCGGTCAGCTCGTCGGGCGCGAGGTCCTCCGGCACGTTGACCCGAGCGCCCTCCCTGTCCAGGTACGGCCCGTATCGCCCGACCCTGATGACGATGTCCGTGCCCTTGATCGGGAACGAACTGATCTCCTTCGCGTCGATCTCGCCCAGGTCGGTGACCATCTCCTTCAGGCCCTCGTCGCCGTTCTCGCCGAAGTAGAACCTGCGCAGCTCGGGCACCCGCTCCGCGCGGTCGTTGGCGATGTCGTCGAGGACCTTCTCCATCTCGGCGGTGAAGTCGTAGTCGACCAGGTTGCCGAAGTGCTGCTCCAGCAGGTTGACCACGGCGAACGCCAGGAACGACGGCACCAGCGCGGTGCCCTTCTTGAAGACGTAGCCGCGGTCGAGGATCGTCCCGATGATCGAGGAGTAGGTGGAGGGCCGGCCGATCTCCCGGTCCTCCAGCTCCTTGATCAGCGACGCCTCGGTGTACCTCGCGGGCGGCTTGGTCGCGTGGGCCAGCACGTTCAGCTCGCTCACCGTCAGCCGGTCGCCCTCGGCCAGGTTGGGCAGCCGCTTCTCCGAGTCGTCGCGGTCGGTGGACGGGTCGTCCGCGCCCTCCACATAGGCCCGCAGGAACCCGTAGAAGGTGATCGTCCGCCCGGTCGCGCTGAACTCGACCCGCTCCCCGGTGCTGGACTCGCCGGTGACCTTGACCGACACCGACTCGCCGGTGGCGTCCTTCATCTGCGAGGCGACCGTACGCTGCCAGATCAGCTCGTACAGGCGGAACATGTCACCGTTCAGCCCGGTCTCGCCGGGCGTGCGGAACTCCTCCCCGGCCGGGCGAATCGCCTCGTGCGCCTCCTGGGCGTTCTTCACCTTGCTGGCATAGGAGCGTGGCTTGTCCGGTACGTAAGCCTTGCCGTACAGCTTGATCGCCTGCGACCTGGCCGCGGCCACGGCGGTCTCCGACAGCGTGATGCTGTCGGTACGCATGTAGGTGATGTACCCGTTCTCGTACAGACGCTGCGCTACCTGCATCGTGTACTTGGCCGAGAACCCTAACTTGCGACTGGCCTCCTGCTGGAGCGTCGTGGTCCGGAACGGCGCGTACGGCTTACGGGTGTACGGCTTGCGCTCGACCGACGACACCGCGAACGCCGACTCGCGCAGCCGGCCCGCCAGCTCGCCCGCCGCCCGCTCGTCCAGGTGCAGCACGTCGGTGCTCTTCAGCCTGCCGGTCGACGCGAAGTCGCGGCCCTGCGCGACCCGCCGGCCGTCCACCGAGGACAGGGCCGCGGTGAAGGCACGCGGGTCCTCTTCCTTCTTGCCGGTGTCGAACAGCGCCGAAAGGTCCCAGTAGTGGGCGACGGTGAACGCCATCCGGTCCCGCTCGCGCTCCACCACCAGCCGCGTCGCGACCGACTGCACCCGCCCGGCCGACAGCCGCGGCTTGACCTTACGCCACAGCACCGGGCTGACCTCGTAGCCGTAGAGGCGGTCGAGGATGCGCCGGGTCTCCTGGGCGTCCACCAGCCGCAGGTTGAGGTCGCGCGGGTTGGACACCGCCTCCCGGATCGCCTGCGGGGTGATCTCGTGGAAGACCATCCGGTGCACCGGCACCTTGGGCTTCAGCACCTCGCGCAGGTGCCAGGCGATGGCCTCGCCCTCGCGGTCCTCGTCGGTCGCGAGGTAGAGCTCGTCGGCGTCCTTGAGGAGCTGCTTCAGCTTCGAGACCTGCGACTTCTTGTCAGGGTTGACGACATAGAGCGGCTCGAACTCATGCTCCACGTTGACGCCGAGCCGCGCCCACGTCTCGCCCTTGTACTTCTCCGGGATGTCGTCCGCCTTCTCGGGCAGGTCCCGGATGTGTCCGATGCTCGACTCCACGACGTAGCCGCGCCCCAGGTACCCGGCGATGGTCTTCGCCTTCGCGGGCGACTCGACGATCACCAGGCGGGTCCCGGCGGAGTTGCCGTTGTTCGCTGGCACGCTGCTTCCTACCTCGCTGTTCTCTAGGTTCCCCCCGAAGGTAACCCGTCGCACAGGTTTCCCATCCCCACGGGCTACCGGGCTACCCCCGTTCCCTTCCAGGTCCACCCACCAGGACGCAGAATAAGGGTCAGAGAGCGCCCTCGTCGTCTAGCCCACCCTCGGAGACTAATGGCTGCGCCTGACTACTCCTACTTCCACGTGTTCATCCCGCGCGGCACCACCCGAGAGGCCGCCCGGCAGCTTCTCACCGAACACGCCGAGCACGGAAACTGGGAACTCGACCGTCTGCGGCTGTATCCCGACGGTTCCCGGCGTGTACGGCTACGCCGAAGGATCATACGGGTCATGCGCACGATGTGACCTCTTGGACTTACTTATCCCACCTCCGGGGATAACACACCACTACCTTCAGGCATGCCGACTCCCCCTTCCCAAACCCCTCTCCCCTCTCCAGCCACCCCAACCACGTATCCCCTCCCAAACCCAGCAGCCCCACAGCCCAGGCCGCCTATCCGCGAAACCCGGCCGCGCAGCCTCCCCCTCTAGGCACCCCACCACGCTTCTCCGCAGAGCCGGCGGCCCCGCAGCCTGAAGCTCCGGCCCGCGCAGCCCCGAAATCCGGCCGCGCAGCCACCTTCACCCCCTCCGGGCACTCCACCGTGATCGGCTCTCAGAGCCAGCGGCCCCACAGACCGAAACTCCGGTCCATCCAGCCTTCCCCTCCTGGCTGAAACTACGACCGCGCAGCCTCCCCCTTCGGGCATCCCATCACGCTTCTCCCCATAGCCGGCGGCCCCGCAGCCTGAAATCACGGCCCACGCAGGCTCCCCTGGCCTGACACCTCGGCGACGCCGCCTCCTCCCCCGGCCTGAAACTCCGGCCGGACAGCGACCCTCCTCCGGGCACCCCGCCACGCTTCCCCCTCCCGGAGACTGCGGCTCCCCAGCCCGAAGCTTCAGCCACACAACCTTCACCCGGCCTGAAATTCCCGCGACGCAGCCTCCGCCACCCGGCCTGAGAGTTCCCGGCCCCACGCGGGCTTCGGACTTTCCGCGCCGCGCGGGCCCGCCCCTGCCACTTCGCCCAGGGCCACCTTCCAAACCCTGGCCACCTCTATGACCGCAATCCCCCACGGGGCCGGAGCCTTTCGGGCGACCGCCATCGCCCCTCTTCTTACCGTCTTACCGCCATATGTCCCCACCTGTCCGAGGCCCCGCCCCTGCCCTTGCCCCTGCCCCTGCCGCCGCCCTTGCTCTCAAGTGCCGTCGGCGCGCCAAGGTGCCGCCCTCCCCCGCCCTACGCACTTCCCCGGATACGGCTTTGCCCGTCCCGGGCCACGCCCCCGGAACGGGCAAAGCTTTCTCACCTGCTCCGGCCGTGCCCCAGATCACGGAACGGAGCGACCGGTGCCTTCTCCTCGTCGCCGCCGACTACCCTGCCGTTCGACACGGCACGTGGGCAGACCGCGCACCGCCGTCCAGGCGACCGACAACCACGGTCGACGGTCGACGCCCGGACGACGGCGATCACGATCTACGGCCTCCGGCCGAAGCGGAGGCGGCGGATGCCGGCGAGCAACGTCGCCGACAGGGCGAACATCGCGCCGAGCATCAGCGCTGCGAGGGCACCGGAGTTCATCCCGGTCACGCCGAGCGGCTGCTCGGCGCTCATCAGGCCATTGGCCCCCAGACCCTTGACCGGCAGCCCCTTGACCGGCAGCCCTTCGGCGGTGTCGCGCACCGCGCCCCCGGCCGGGGTGGAGCCCACCAGGTCGGTCGCCGGCTCGGCCACCGACAGCGCGCCGCCCTTCGGACGGCGCCTGTCATCGCCCCGCCCGCCGGGCACCGGCCTGGAGGACATCTTCCTGGTGGCCTTGCCCGCCTTACCGCTCCTAGCGGACTTACCGGCCTTACCGCCCTTGCCGGCGGGCGCCTGCTCGGCCGTACCCTGGCCCGCCGGCGACTTGCCGACCGGGGTCTCCGCCAGCACCGGAAGACCCGGCAACTGCGGCAGCGTGGACAGCGCCGAACCCGCGTCCGGCACCCCCAGCGTGCGCGTGGCCTGGCCGGTCAGGTCGCCCGGTTCGGGCGCGCCCAGCGCCTTGGTGGCGTCGCCGGCCGCCGGAGGCAGCCCAAGGCCCTCCGTCTTGGTCACGTCACCGACCGCCGGAGGCAGGCCAAGGCCCTCCGTCTGGCCGGTCAGCGAGGTGACGTCCCGGACACCGGGCAGCGCGGTCCCGCCCGTCACGTCCGACACGACGGGTGTCTTGGTCAGCGCGGGGGCGGCCGGGAGCGTGGACAGCAGGTCGCCGCCCGCCGTACCGCCGCTCCCGACGCCCTCCGCGTCGACCGGCGCGAGCCCCCGGACGTGCTGACGCCCGTAGTGGTCACCGGGGTGACCACCCGGACCGCCGACCTTGGAGCCGCCCAGGCAGCCCGCGGCGGCGTCGCCCAGCACGGCGACCGCGTTGCCGCAGATGTTGGCGGGCGCGGTGATCGGGGCCACGACCTGGTTGCCGCCCAGCACGCTGCCATCGCCCGAGGTGCTGTTACCGCCCCCGCCGACGCCGCCGCGACCCGGCCAGACGTGCGCGCCGCCCTTGCACTGGGCCGCGGCCTTGCCGAGTACGGCCGCGGCGTTGCCGCACACGTTGATCGGCGCGGTGACCGGGGCCACGGCCTGGTTGCCCGCGAGCACCCCGCCCTGCCCCGACGTACGGTTACCACCCGCACCACGCCCGCCGTTCACGACGGTCGCGCCGCCCTTGCAACCGGCGAACGCCTCACCGAGCAGAGCCACCGCGTTGCCGCAGATGTCGATCGGCGCGGTGACCGGGGCCACGGCCTGGTTGCCCGCGAGCACCCCGCCCTGCCCCGACGTACGGTTACCACCCGCACCACGCCCGCGCTTCACGACGGTCGCGCCGCCCTTGCAGTTCGCCGACGCGTCGCCGCCGACCGCGTTGCCGCAGACCTCGACGGGCAGGTCGATCGGCGCGATGAGCTGGTTGCCGCTGCCGACGCCGAACCGGCCGTCGGTGTCGTTGCCCGCCGAGCCATGTGGCCCGGTACGGTGATGGTGGTGGTTCCGGCTGTGCGGACCGCCGTTGATGACGGTCGCGCCGCCCTTGCAGCTCCCGAAGGCGCCGCCGAGCACCGCCACGGCGTTGCCGCAGATGTCGGTCGGGGCGCTGATCGGCGCGACGACCTGGTTGCCGCCGAGCACACTGCCGCCGCCGGAGGTGCGGTTGCCACCGGCTCCGGCACCCGCGCCGGAGTTCTTCACCGTACTTCCGCCGGTGCAGCCGGCGGTGGCGTTGCCGAAGATCGCCAGCGCGTTGCCGCAGGCGTTCAGCGGGGCGGTGACGGGCGCGACGACCTGGTTGCCGCCGAGCACACTGCCGTCACCGGAGGTGTGATCGCCACCGGCCCCGTGGCCGCGGTTCACCACGGTCGCGCCGCCCTTGCAGTTGGCGTCGGCCTCGCCCAGGACGGCGATGGCGTTGCCACAGGCGTTGATCGGCGCGTTGATCGGGGCGTCGATCTGGTTGCCGCCGAGCACACTGCCATCACCGGAGGTGCGGTTGCCGCCGGTACCGCTGCCGCCGTTCACCACGGTGGCCCCGCCCTGGGAGCCGGCCGAGGACTCGCCGAGCACGCCGACGGCGTTGCCACTGATGTCGATCGGAAGGTTGACCGGGGCGCTGACCTGGTTGCCGCCACCGACGGAACCGTTTCCGCCGGTGTCGGCGGCAGCCGTACCGCTGCCGACGGTCATCACGGCCACTGCGAGTAGTGCAGCAGGAGCCGTGCCCTTGGCCCACGTACGCATAACCAATGCTCCTAGTGGTTCTAGGGGGATTACCTGACATCTCGCGACATGGCGATGAGGCCATGCGGGACCGCTTCGGTACCAGCCCGCACTCGCTCGTCCCCGGCCGACACGAACCGGCGAGGCAAGGAGCGGAACGGGCAGCGCTACAGCGCGGAGAGGCACCTATGGCACGGTGAGAAACCGTGGCGCACCCGCACAGCGGGGGCCTCAACCGTCGCGAGGAGTGAAGAAGAGACGACGTGTCGCCCGGACGCGAAACGGCTCACCCGATGGCGGCGGGCCATCGCCGAACCGTGCGGAACGGGCGAGCTAGTCAGGAGAGAAGGAAGGCTCGTCCGCCGCTGTGCGGACGACCGGGGGGAGCACTCCCGCCATGGGAGCGCGCAACATCGCGAGCTGCGGGTCGAAACCCGACCGCGCGAGGTCCCCCATGCCCGGCACGAACTGGCCGGCCCCACCGCCGCTCTGGGGCACGAATCCGTCCGCGCCAGAGTTGTGGTCGGCGGTGATGGGTGTGGGGAGGGCGGGCTCCGATTGGCTGGTCAGCCCGTCAACGCCACGCCCTGCCATCGCCTCGGCATTGAGATCCGCCATGACGCCGAGCGCATACGAGGTCTCCGTACCGCCCTCGGTCTCGCCGTACACGGAGGTGTCCGCACTGGCGGGCGCGGCGCCGAGCAGGCCGAACAGAACGGCCAGCAGCCACCCCGCGGCCAGCAGGCCAAGCCCGGCCAAGCCCCTCCCGGCCACCCTTGCGATCAGAGTGAACAAGGGCAGGAGGGTGAACGAGGGCATGGCAGACGAGGCGATGGCGAAGGAGGCACCCCCCGGCCGCCCCAACGGGCCGACCGGGGATGCGACACCCTCAACAGAGGAGGCCACGCGCGCACGACCGCTGCGCAACGGCAATGCCATCTCTCCCCGCACGACAGGCGAGCGTGTCACGTGACCTCCCCTCTTGGTCGAGCCGCCCGAAGGCGAGCGACCCAAACCCCCTCAACGGAGAGTTACATTATCACTACGCCATGTCAGCGCAACGGCTTTACGGGAAAACGCTCACGAGTGATCCAGGAAGCGGTCAAGCACCCGCACCCCGAACCTGAGCGAATCCACCGGCACCCGCTCGTCCACCCCATGGAACATCCCAGAGAAGTCCAGGTCCGCGGGCAGCTTCAGCGGCGCGAACCCGAACCCGCGGATCCCCAGCCGGCTGAACGCCTTCAGGTCGGTCCCGCCCGACAGCGTGTACGGCACGGCCCGCGCCCCGGGGTCCTCCGCCTCCAGCGCCTCGGCCATCGCCCGCACCAGCGGCCCGTCGAAGCCGGTTTCCACCGCGATGTCGTGGTACACGAACTCCCTGGTCACGTTGGGCCCGAGCAGTTCGTCAACGGTCGCGAAGAACTCCTCTTCATATCCCGGCAGGAACCGCCCGTCCACGTGCCCGGTGGCGGTCTGCGGGATCACGTTGGCCTTGTAGCCGCTCTCCAGCATCGTGGGGTTGGTGGTGTTGCGCAGCACCGCCCCGATCATCCGGGCCAGCGGGCCGAGCTTGGCGACCGTGGCCTCAGGCCGCTCCGGATCGAACTCGATCTCCAGCGCGGCCGATGTCTCCTCAAGGAACGCGCGTACGGTGGGCGTCAGCCGTACCGGCCACTCGTACCGCCCGAGCCTGGCCATCGCCTCGGCCAGCTCCGTCACCGCGTTCTCCGCGTTGAGCATCGAACCGTGCCCGGCCCGCCCGCGCGCGGTCAGCCGCATCCAGGCGATGCCCTTCTCCGCGGCCTCGATCAGGTAGAGCCGCTTGTCCTGCCCGAGACTGACGCTGAACCCGCCGACCTCGCCGATCGCCTCGGTACAGCCCTCGAACACCTCCGCGTGCTCCTGCGCCAGCCACTGCGCCCCGTACCTCCCGCCGGCCTCCTCATCGGCGGTGAACGCCAGCACCACGTCCCGCGGCGGCCTGCGCCCCTCCCGCAACCGCCGCCGCACGACCGCCAGGATCATCGCGTCCATGTCCTTCATGTCCACGGCCCCACGACCCCAGACACACCCGTCCGCGATCTCCCCGCTCATCGGATGATGCGTCCAGTCGTCCGCATTGAACGGCACGACGTCCAGATGCCCGTGCAGCAACAACGCGTCCCGCCCCGGATCGGTCCCCTCGATCCGCGCCACCACACTGGCCCGCCGCGTGTCACTCTCCAAAATCCGCGACTCCACCCCCACTTCCGAGAGCTTCTCCGCCACGTACTCCGCCGCGACCCTCTCCCCGGGCCCCGCGTTGTCCCCCGCGTTCGTCGAGTCGATCCGAATCAGATCCCGGCACAGCTCGACGACGTCATCCTCACCATCGAATCCCGTCATCCCTGCTCCTCCACCTCCGACACATCCCTGCGCCCCCATCCTGCCCGCCCACCCCCCACCTCCGACACACCCCCCGCCCGCCCACCCCCCATCAGCGGTATGACGCAGCCCCCAGAGTTTGCTAACCTGATTCCGCCGCAGTGGGGACGCCCCCACCAGGCACCCTTGTCCGGGTGGCGGAATAGGCAGACGCGCTAGCTTGAGGTGCTAGTGCCCGGTAACGGGCATGGGGGTTCAAGTCCCCCCTCGGACACACACCGCTTGCACATGTGGGGGTTCCGGTTCAACCCGAGCCTCCACATACTTCTTTTCCGGGTAGTAGATCAGCCTCAACCCCAGCTTGGTGTAGAGCTCGGCCTTGTCGTCCGGATCGGCGTCCGCGATCAGCCGCACGAGACCGCCGACCTCTTCCATCATCGCCCTGATCTCTTCGCTGGTGATCCGCTGCGCGGCGGGGGCCGCTTTGAGTTCGCCTTCCAGCCGGGCGCGTTCGCTCTTCGTCACATTGATCCACGAGGAGATCTCCGCCGGATCTCCTCCGGCGTCGAGCGCGGCCCGATAGCGGCCGAGTTTGCGGTCGCACTCCGCCAGCCGCTTCCGGACGGTGTGCAGCACGGCCTCTTTGGGATCGACAGTCTGCTCGGCCATCACCGCGATCGTGCGCTCCAGCTCGCTCGGCCCGAACGCGGTCCCCAGCCAGCCGTCCACCTCATCCAAGATCTCCGCCTCCCGCAGATACACCACCTTCGGATGGCCGAGATCATTGACCCGCGCATACTGCGCCGGGAAACGGCACCGGTAGTAGGCCTGATCGTTGTTCCAGTTGCCCTGCATCCGCCGCTCGCAATACCCACAGAACAACACCCCACGGAACGCGTACGGGCGGCGGGTCGGATGCGGGCGCTGGCTGTAGCTGCCGTGCGCGCGCTTGGCCAGGATCTCCTGCACCCGCTGGTACTCCTCGACGCTGATGATCGCGTCATGGACGGGCCGGTCGGACCAGATCCACTCGTCCTTCCCGTTCCATCGCTGCTTCGTGGTGGTACCGGCGAGGGCGGTGACGACGCCATGGCGGCGGGCGCTGGTCATGTCGTGTTCGCGGCCGGGGCGCACCCTGGAGACCCACAGCGGCCATCCGTCCGGGGCGGAGATGACCTGGATGTTGCCGCCGTGGTGCTTGTGCTTGCCCTGCCACCACAGGCCGGCGCCGTTGGGGCCGGGGGCGGCGACGCGGTCGGTGGCGATGACGATGCCGTCGAGGTTGAGGTGTGTCAGGCCGGCCTGCCGGTCGGTGGTGAGGGTTTGGTGCAGGCCGGGTGCTGCGGCGGTGGCGTTCGGTGTGCAGTAGGGCGGACAGGAACAGCACGGTCTCCCGGCGTACGTCGAGGATGGCTGAGTATGTGACACTGGTGGGCACGTGAAGCCTCTGATTTATGAAGTTGATCTCTAGTCAAGACCACTTCTATCAGGGGCTTTACGCTTGTTGATCACCGGGATGCGGCCTGCCGTCCGCGACCGCGTGCTACGCAGGGCGATGGGTGCTTACAGAGAACAGCTCACTGAACCTTTTTCATCCTCGAAGTGAGGCATGCCGATCACAGGTCGATCGCGGGTGCGGCGTTGACCTGATGGCATAGAGAAGCCCCTGGTAGACGGGTTGATCACCACAATCACGTCCGCCGAACCAGGGGCCTTGGATGCTGCTCTATCGTGCCGCCGTCGATGTCCTCCCAGACCCTCAACTACGTGGCCGGGATCATCCGGCGGCACCGCAAGGCGATCCGCTCGCCCTGGCGGCGGCTCAATCCCGGCAGACAAGCCCTCCTCGTCCTGGTCTACCTGCGCAAAGGCGAGACCTTCCACACGGACGGCGCGGGATTCGGCGTGTCGGCGACAACCGCGTGGCGGCATGTGGAGGAAACGGTGAGGCTGCTGGCGGCCCGCTCGCCCAAGCTCGGCCGGGCACTGAGCAAGGCCCGCAGCGACGGGCTGCACTACCTGGTCCTGGACGGCACGCTGATCCGCACCGACCGGATCAAGGCCGACCGGCCCTACTACTCCGGCAAGCACCGGGTGCACGGCATGAACGTGCAGGTGATCGCCTCACCGGATGGGACGATCCTGTGGACCTCCGGCGCCCTGCCGGGCAGCACGCACGACCTTTCCGCCGCCCGGATCCGGGGCATCCTGCGCGCGCTCGAACAGGCGGGCATCGCCGTCCTGGCGGACAAGGGCTACCAAGGCGCAGGCGGCGTGGTGGTCACACCGTACCAGGGCAAGGACAAACCGGAGTCGCAGAAGCAGGCCAACCGGGCACATGCCCGGCTACGCGGTCCGGGAGAACGCGCCAACGCCCAGCTCAAAAGCTGAGCCATCCTCCGCAAGCTCCGATGCAGCCCCAGCAAGGCCGGCCACCTGTGCAAGGCCATCGCAGTACTCCAAAACTACGAAGCTGCCCAAGGATGAAAAAGGTTCACTGTCTCCCCTACTTCTGTCTGGGGGATGTCGTTCCAGCGACTCGACCGGCGAAAAGGGCACTCGACACGGCAAGCCACCAGTACACGAACAACCTTTAGGTGGGCAGCGTCAGGACCTCCTCGCGGAGACCTTCCCACTCGTTATGTAGAGCGTTGCGGACAGACAGCAGCGACTCGACGTTTCGCCCGCCGCCGTCGAGGGAGCGCAAGGCGTGCTGAATAGCGATTGCGGCCTGCCAGCGCAGCCACTCAGCCGAGGCATCTGCGGGATCACCATACCAACGGTTTTGTGAAAGTTGTATCACTTCAGTTACAAGTTCGTGCCATTCGTAGTGACTGGGATGAGTGTTGTTGCGAATATGATCAAAAATGCTCATTATTTGCGGAATCCGAAGATCATGTATATCGATTAATTGTTCGATCAATCGAAAGAAAAACGATCGTCGGGTGGCGGACGATACACGTTCAAGATGTCCTGCGAGTTCGGGCTCGACCGATGCGAAGGCGCTTGGTGGCTTGGTGTTAGGAGGTATAGGCTGGTCAACCATGATTACAGGCTGCGGTGTATCTAGCCATTCCCGGGTCAGTCGGAACCCGCCGAGCGACTCCATGACTGCTAGTGCAGCAGCCTTCCTATTGGGAAGGCTGGCATGGCCTATAGTGTGCAGCTCATGCTGTGCTGCAGCGATATCTGTACCGAAAGGATAGTCTGTATCAAAGTATTCACCCAACCCGAAAAGGATCTCACCGTTCTGCATGCACTTCAGACTCTCCCCTCCCTTGATATGCCACGAGATCGACCAGACTCGACGGTCGACGCTTAGCCATTCAAGAATCTCCTTGGAATTCGCGCTTGTAGTTCCTGGCTCAATGAGGCTTATGCGAGATCCCGACCTCACTGCAACGAAGTTGCCTATACTGCTTGTATTCTCGAGTATCATTCTCGGCGTGTCATCCCATATCTCAGGGGGCGCGCCACCTGAAAGAAGTGTCGCAACCTCATGGTGCTCCATCGGCTTTTTGTCGGAAATGATCACGATCCATGCAAAAGCTTCCTGAATCCAAGTCTGGTGCAACAGATTAATATAGTGGCTTAGCGTGTTGGTGAGCATTAATGAGACCTCTCCTGATTTGCGGCGTCCGGGGGGCAAGAAGCCCCCCCCGGACGTTTTTAGACGCGCGATCTACTCCGTTGCCGCGCCAACTCACGCCCCACCGCCTGCCGATGCCGCCCGCACACCGCGACAGCTCCACGCGAACGATCCGAGGTGTCGCCCTCGCCGGGTGCGCTGTCGGTGCAGATCCACATCGAAAGCGGCAGCAACCTCCGCTCTCCAGCTTGCGCTTCCTTCGGCCGCCCGCATGCCCACCGAGCAGGCGCTATGCCTGTTCGCCGACGAACTCGACGACCCCGTGGGCGACCGGATCGCCGCCGCGCTCATCCTGGTCCCCCGCCGCCGTGGCCGCGGCGCGAGCGCGGTACTCGCCGGCCTGGCCGAACTGGTCGCCCGAGACGTACGCGACCGCAGGGAGATCGAGGCGGCCCGCGCCGAACACCGCACCACCGTGCGATGGATCCTCGGCATCCTCGGCGTCTTCACCATGATCGCGGTCGTGCAGCGGACGTACGTGGCTCCGTTCGGCCAGGCGGTGCTGGTGATCGTGGTCCTGTTCTACGCGGGCGCACTATGGTGGCTGCACCGCCTCGGCACCTCCTCCGTCGAACAGCGCTGCCTTTTTCAAGAACGCCAGCTTCTCCCGCAGCTCGGCGTTCTCCCGCTCCCGCTCCAGCTCCCGGATCCGCGCCCGCTCCGGCCCCGAGGGCGGCTGCGGATCGTCTCGCCTGCCGGCTCTGCGATGCCGGATCACCCAGTTGCCCAGGGTGCCGGCGTTGATGTCGAACTCGCGTGCCACCGACACGACCGTCCGATCGCCCTCCAGCACCATGCGGATGGCTTCTTGTTTGAACTCGGGTGAGAACTGCCTGCGACGCCTCGTCACGTACCCACCCCTTCCAGACCTCTGTCAGCTTATGTAGCCGACTGTCCGGAATCTGCTGGGCACCCCCTCCTCCTTGTACGCCTCTCGTTCGAGCTGGTGCTACCCGCCGACCACATGTGGAGGGCCGGGCGTGCGCCCGGCCCTCGAGGTATCACCGCGATGTGCTCACATCACGGCTCTGCCACGACCCAGCGGTCCTCTCTCGCGTGCGTCACGTGGTGGATTCCCGGGCGAGCGGCGACGATCACATCCTTTCTCAACTCGATCTCGAAGGCCGAGCGGGGCCACGGCAACAAACGGCCGCAGTGGGAGCACATCCCCTCGAGGATGGCCTCCACATACACCCGTCCGGCCTCCGGAACACCTTCGTCGTCAGGCGGGCCGAGCTCCCAGACGATGGTGTCACCGATCTCGTAGTCGATCTGGCGGGCGTATCCGTACGTGAACTGGATGATCTGCCCGTAGTGCTGGTGGCAGTTCGGGCAGGTGAACGGCTCGGAGAGCGTCAACCTGTTGAATGCCGGCATGATTCTCGTGGCCTGCCTTCGTCTCGCCCTGCTCGTCTCCGGCTAGGGCCTGGTGAACTCAGAATGCTCGTGCGGATAACCGATCCAGGTCATCCAGTTCGCGAACTTCGCGTCACTCGTAAGGATCTTTATTCGGTTGTGGGCCATTGCCGCGGCGAGGACGCGCGCGTCCTTCTTTTTGAGGATCGGAGGTAAAATGCTCCGCCACAAACCCCTCTCGTACTCATTCTCGGCCTGGAGGGACTTTACCGCTGACGTCGTCGCGCCACCGCCATTGACGCCGTTGTGCTTGGCCATGAAGGCTTCCAGCCACGCCTCGGCCGCAGCGCGCTCCTGCGGATCCTTGATGGTCAGGAACTCGTCCCGGACGGGGCCTAGAATGACCACATTACGATCTCCGATGGCGGCGTCAACCGCGGCCTCCAGGTTTCGTTCGTAGGCATCGATCAGCATGTTCGTGTCCGGCGCTACCCGTTCCTTGTTGTTGTTCCTCTGGCTGGTGCCCGTGCTGTTCGAGCTGCTGGGGCTCGGTGCAGTCTTGGGCTCGCGCTCAGGTTCGCCGGAGCAGTCGGTATGCGCGGAGTCGCCGCACAGCATGAGCACCAGGCTCAGCGCACCCAGGAGCCCTCCCCAGAAGCCCTTGGGCGCGGTCTGCGTTGGTGCCCTCTTCGGCGTCGTGGCCGGCTTCAAAGGCGCAACCGGCGGGGCGACCAGATTTCCGTCGGGCTTGGACGGAGTGGCCTTGGGGGCTTTGTTGAGCGGCCCGTCCTTCTCCACCTCCTTGGAGCAGTAACCATAGAGGCAGTCGTCGGGGACGTGGCCGTCGAGCTCGATCCCGCTGATGGGGTTTCCGCCGGTGAAGGCGTAGCGGTTGGCGGTCCAGGGATTGAGGCCGAGACCGAGGTCGTCCAGGGCGCCGTTGTAGGCGTCGAGGGTGAGGAAGCGGTTGAGGTTGGGGTTGTAGTCGCGGAACCCCATGTCGTACATGCCGGTGGAGTTGTCCCAGCGCTTGCTGTTGAAGCGGTAGGGGTTGTACTCCTCTTTGGCGGTGGGGTCCGCTGGGTCGGGCTTGTCGACGCCGGTGAACAGTTTGTCGTCGTTCTTGCCGTAGGCCGTGTAGCCGTAGGTGGCGCGAGTGTCGCCGTTCTCCTTGGTCAGGGTTTCGACGTCGCTGTGCGGGTTGTGGCCGTAGTAGGAGGATTCCTCGCCGCCGTCGTCTTTCGACTTGACCTGGGAGAGGCGTTCGCCCCAGGGGCCGTATTGGAAGGACTTGGTGAGTTTGCCGGCGACCTCTTCGTCCAGAACCTCTTCTGAAAGGCCGAGGTAGGAGTAGGTGGTCGTCTTGGCGCGGTCGGTGCCTTCCTTCTCGGTCTTGGACGTGGTGCGGTCGAGCGGGTCGTAGCTGTAGGTGGTGACGGTGGTCTCGTTGCCCTCGCCGAGCTTTTCGTGGCGTTTGACGTGGTCGAAGCCGTCGTAGACGTACTTCTCAAGCGTTGTCCCGCCGCCCGTGATGGACCGCAGGCGGCCGTAGGGGTCGTAGTTGTGATTCGCCGTAGCGCCGCCGGTGGTGGTGGAGATCAGGCGGTTGCGGTCGTAGGCGAAGGTGGTTTCCTTGCCCTTGACGTTCTCCTCGTAGACGTTGCTGTTGGCGTCGTGGAAGTACGTCTCGGTGGTCGCCGTGCCGCTGGCCGGGGTTTTGACGGTCTTGGCGATGCGGTCGCGGGGGTCGTAGGTGTAGGTGTAAGTGTGTTCCAGATATTTGCCGGGGTCGTCGGCGTTCTGGATCTTGGCCTCGTCACGGGCGCGGTGCAGGTTGCCCTGGTAGCCGATGGTGTGCTCGGCCACGACCGTGCCGTTCGGCTTCTTTTCCAAGCTGTGGCGGAGCAGGCCGTCTAAGAAGTAGTCGTAGGTGACGGTGTTGCCGTTGCCCTTGGTTTCGGCCAGGCGTTCGGCGCGCGGGGTGTAGGTGTAGCGGGTGACCTTAGGATCGGTGTCGGTCGCGGACTTGCGGTTGGTAATGGAGTTGACCAGGTCGCGGACGTCGTAGCCGTAGTCGGCGATGGTCTTGTCATGGGTGCGGCGGGTGACCGCGCCGTTCTCGTTGTAGGCGTAAGTAGTGGTGTTCTTGACCGTGCCGTCGAGCTTTTCGACGATGCGCTGGATCTGGTTCAGTCCGGTGTAGGCGATGTCCCAGTCGTCGATTTTGGCGGTGCTGGTCCGGTCGAGGATGCCGATCAGGTTTGCGTTGGGGTCGTAGGAGTAGGTGAAGTCCTTCTTCTCACCGTCGGCCGCGTTGGTGTCGCGGACGAGCTGGACGGCGTCGGCCGCCACGGTTCCGTTGGCCTTGTCGGTGAGGGTGACCGAGTACGGGGTGTCCTTGGTGAACTCGTACTCGCCGAGGGTGACCCAGGTGCCGGGCTTCTTGGTCTGGTCATGCGTCACGTCCACCGTGCCGCTCGCGTGTTTGACCAGGTATCGAGCGTTGGTGGCGGTGGCGCCGGCGGGGTAGCGGACCTGGACCTTGTAGGTGCCGGTCTCCGGCGGGGTCAGGTTCCAGGTGAGGGATGACTTGCCCGTCCCGGCGGAGGCGACGGCGTGGTCGTAGCCCAAGTCGGCCGACTTGGTCGGCGGACCGGCTAGACGGGTCCAGGTGCCGGTCGTCTTGGTGGTGGTGTCGGAGTTGTCGGCCAGGACGGCGTCGATGTCGAGCGGGACGCCGTTGTCGGAGTGGGTCCTGGTCTTGCCGTCGGGGTAGTACGACCAGTCCTGGGCACGCTGGGAGGAGCCTCCCGCCGAGGTGACGGTGCGGTTGGTCTGCAGCCCCAGTTCGTTGTAGTCGTAACTGGTCTGGATGTCCCACGGATCGGCGCTGGTCTTGGTCCAGCCGTTGTCCCAGTAGGTCATCGTGGAGACGTTGCGGACCGTCTGGCCATGGGACGGCGGGTGGGAGATCTCCTTCAGCCGCGACACCGCGTCGTAGACGTAGCGGACGGAGTCGGGCGTGTTATAGCGGGCGTCGTCGCGGTCGAAGGGGTGGATCTCCTCGATCGGCCGGTTGAGCTTGTCGTACTTGGTCTCATTGACGAAGTCGCCCGGGTCGTCGGTGGTCTCGACGCCGCGTGGGGTGATGGTCTTGGTCTTGTTACCGACCTGGTCGTACTCGAAGCGGGTGACGGTGTACTTGACCACCCCGTCCGTGGAGGAGTGCGGGACCTTGGTCTCGATCACCGCCCCACGCCGGTCATAGACGGTGTGGGTGGTGTTGCCCTCCTGGTCGGTGGTGGCGGTGACCAGGCCATCGCGGTCGTAGGTGGTGGCGGTCTGGTGGCCAGCGGCGTCCTTGACCGTCTTCACCTGGTGGTTGCGGTCGTAGGTGGTGGTGACAGTGTGGTCGGCCGGGTCGGGGGTGGCGTTCTTGCGTGGGTCCACCACCTTGGTCACGTTGCCGACGTTGTCGTAGGCGTAGGTGATCTTGTGACGCTCGGCGTTCAGTACATCGGTGAGCTGATAGATCGGGTCGTAGACGTAGGTCGTGGTGAAGTCACCAGGCGCGGCGGTCAGGTTGCCCTTCGGCTCGGTCTGGGTGATCAGGTTGCCGGCCAGGTCGTACGTCATGCTGGCCTTGCGCTCAGGGCCGTCCGGCGTGTCCTTGGGTAACAGGGATTCGAGGAGCTGGTCGGCCTTGTCGTAGACCGCAGTGGACACCGCGCCATTGGGAGCGGTCATCGTGGTGATGTTGTCGTTGCGGTCGTACTCGGGCGCCGGGGTGGTGATGTACTTGCCTGCGGCCTGGTCCTTCGGGACGCGGTTTTCCAGTGGGCGCTTGAAGACGTCGTAGGTCTGGGTGGTCTTCTTGCCCAGCGCGTCGGTGACCGACAGCACGTTGCCGCGTACGTCGTAGCCGGTGGTGGTGACGTTGCCGTACGCGTCGGTGATCTTCGCCGGGTAGCCGGTGGCGTGGTAGTCACCGTAGGAGGCGGGGTTGCCGTTGGCGTCCACCGACCGCAGCAACTGGCCGTGGCCGTCGTACTCGTACGACGTCGTGTAGTCACCCGTAGCAGGGGAAGCGACGCCGAGGGGGTCGGTGACCGTCTTCAGGTTGCCTCGCGGGTCGTAGCCGAAGGCCCACTTGCGCCCCTCCGGCGAGGTCTTTTCGACCAGGTCGGCCACGTAGCCGTTCAGGCCGGTCTGGTAGACCAGCGTGGTCGGGGCGGTGCCGTTGGCGTTGGCCTCCGCATCACGAAGGGTGAGCGGGAAGCCGGTCTTGGTGTCATAGGTCCAAGTGGTGAGGGCACCGTTGGCTTCGGTGAGCTTGATGGTGTTGTGGTCGTCGTCCCATTCCGCCGCCGTGGTCTCGTTCTTGGCGTTGGTAATCGATGTCGCCCGGCCGTACGCGTCCAGCACGTACCGGGTCGAATGCCGCAGCGGATCGGTGACCGTGGTGCGCACCGCGCGGGTGAATGGGCCGGTGTCGTAGTCGAAGCCGGTCACCCCGCCCAGCCGGTCCACGATCGAGGCGACCCGCAGCTTGCACCAGAACAGCGAGTGGGTGCGGTGGTAGGTGAACCTCGTGGTGTTGCCGCGCGGGTCGGTGACGCCGGTCAGCTTGGTGTTGCCGATCCCCCAGCCCGAGTCGTAGTCGAACCCGAAGGTCTTGGCCTGGGCGTCTCCGGCCCCGTCGACCGTGCGGGCCAGTTCGCCCTTCAGCGTGTAGGTGAAGGTGACCTTCCGTCCGGCGATGTCGGTGATCGACTTGATGTTGTCGATGATGTGGGAGTTCGACAGCCGGCGCGCCGAGACCTCGCGACCTGCGCCGTCGATGTAGGTGTAGTCCTGTCCACGCTTGTAGTAGTCGATCGTGAGTGTGCGGCGCCCGGTGGCGTCGGTGATGTGCTGGAGGAACTTGGTGACCTTGTTCCAGCACTTGGTGCGACGCTCGTAGGTGAACGTCATGGTGTTGCCGTTCTTGTCGACGATCGCCGACTGGTAGCCGTCCTCGTCGAAGAAGAACTGCGTGCGGTCCGGCTTGGTGAACACCCACTGCCGCAGCGGATCCCGCGAGATCCGCGTCGGGTCGTCCGGCCTGGCCACCCGCTGGAGGTAGAGGTGGACGCCCTTCGGATGGGTGTAGTCGCAGATCGACGGGTTGCACTGGCTGCTCGGACGTCCGTGGGTGTCCAGCTTCCAGGTGTGGGTGGTGCCGTCGCCGTCAGTCAGCCGGAGCTGCTGTGGCCAGTTGCTCCAGGTGGGGTGGAAAGTCAGCGGCGAACCGAGCCGCTGCAGCGACGATGTCTGGAGCGACCAGCCGTACCCGGCCGATGAGGAACTGGTGTCCAGGCTGTTGTAGGTCATCCGCGCGAAGGTCTGCGGCCCACGCGAGGGGTTGGAGAACGCGTTATAGCCCCACACCAGGTTCCCGGAATAGGCGTTGACCAGGGCGGTTCCGCCCGCGCCTGTGTTCTTGCCGGAGTAGGTGTAGAACTTCTCCGACCCGAGCTGATCGCTGGTCGGGGCCTCCAGCCGTACCCGCTGCGGCAGGCGCGGCAGGCGGTGGGAGCCGGACTTCCAGCCGGTGCCGTCCCACACATCCCAGCTCAGAGTGGCGGCCTCGGCGTGGTTGGTACCCTCACCGGTCAGCTCCGGCGCGGTCACCGCGGCGGCGACCACCGTGCTCTGACCAGGAGCGAGGTCTTCGGGCAGCCGGGTCTTGATCTGGTTGGCGGGAGTGGAGACGTCGGTGCCGTCCGGCTGGGTCCAGTGGTAGCTCAGCTCGGTGGAGGCGGCCGGCCACACGTGGTCGGTTGTGTTGGTCACCACGACCGGGATCTGTGTCTGTGCAGCGGTGTCCAGCCGGTCGGGGGTGCCGGGAGCGTAGAAGGTGCTTGCTCCATCCGAGGTGTCCCGGTACGTCACCCGCAGCCGCGGGCGCAGCAGCGGTTCGTCGGCCTCGGTGGACAGGAACGAGATCGACTGCTTGGCTGTACCGGCTTCGTTGGCGACCTTGACCAGGAGTCCGTGGTTGCCGGACGGGTCGGTGATCCATGCCTTGGCCGCGTCGGTGACGGTCAGGCGACGCCAGCCGGGGGCGGCGGTCAGGCCGGAGGCCGACCCCAGGGCCGGGGCGGCCACATCACCACCCGGCGTGGTCCACGGGGTGGCCCAGGTCGCGGACTCGTCGAAGCCCTTGGTCAGGCGGTGCGCGTCGAGCCGTACGCCGGAGCCGGTGGCGTTCGCGCTCCACAGTGACAGGGACGCGTCGGTGATCTGCGCGCCCTCGGGGACCTTGGCGGCGAAGTCCTCGAACTTCACCACCGCTCGGGTGTTGCCCTGCGCCGTGGCGGTGTTGCCGACCTGGAGGCGCTTGCCATCGTGGGCCGCCGACGGCTCGCCGGACGCCAGCGTGGTGTCGGCCGAGCCCGCGACCACGGTAGTGATCTCACCGGGCCGCGGCAGGATCACCCGCAGTTCCTGGGACGGTACGACCTCGCCGTTGGCCAGCACCGCCTCGATCCGGTAGGTGGCCTCGTGGGTGTAGGCGGGGTCGTAGACGGCGTACGGGTCGCCGCCGCTGCTGGTGTCGGTGTAGACGGTGACATCCGGCGACAACGTGGTGACAAGGCCGTCGTCGCTGGTGGACTGGCCGTTGCCATTCTGGCAGCCGGACGGGCAGTACCGGTACAGCCGGTATTCCACCAGGTCATCGGACGCGTCGCCGGGGGTCAGGTCGGCGTACGGCGTCCAGGTCAGGTCCGAGCCGAGCGCGGTGGCGACCGGCCCGGGGCTCAGTGTCACGGACGGCTTGCCCCAGGTGATGATCAGTTTGGGGTGGCTGGCGGTGTCGCCGATCATGCCGTCGCCGCCGTACAGGTCCTCGCTCGACTCGTACACCGGCCCACCGACCTTTCCGGCGGCGCTCTCGTCGGCGGCCTTCAGCGCGATGCCGTGCATCGGCGCCTCCGCCGAGGACAGCCAGCCGTTCACCACCGAGGTCACGTTGAAGGCATGCCAGCGGGACACCTCGCCGGGCTGGCGGGTGACGGTGGCGGCGACGGTGGGCGAGTAGGTCGGCTGGGTATTCCAGGTGACGTCGTAGGAGTCCCATTCGGAGGTGATCTCCCGGGCCTCCACGGTCACCGGGCCGGCCTCGCCGAGCGCTTGGTCGAAGTACGTCTCCAGGCGGGCCTCGTCGACCCGCGAGCCGATCGGGATCTCTGAGGGGATGTTGAAACGCATCAGCGCCCGGTTGATCCCGGTCGCGGTCTTGCCGACCGGCAGTTGCCAGGCGGCATCGAAGTTGGTGGTCTTCTTGGCTGAGTCGACGTAGGTGTCGAACCGCTCCGGCGACAGGCGGAAGGTCGGGTCGATCAGGACCGGCCATTTACGGTCGGGCGCGGCCAGCCAGCCGGAGTCGGGGGTGATGGTGATCGTGGTCTGGCCGTCTTTCTCGACGAGGTCCTGCTTGACGGCGTCGGTGTGGCGCAGGCCGTACGGCGAGGCGGGGTCCTTGGCCGAGTCGGCCATGAACGGCTTCGGTACGGTGAACACCGCCGTCCCGTCATCAGCGGTGAAGGCGATGGAACCGTCGGCGTCCCGTACCGGCTTCAGGCCCTCGCTGTTGACGGTGAAGCTCAGCGGGGCGGTCGGCGGCTTGGACAGCACGATCAGCTCTTTCAGGCCCTCCGGCGTGACCACGTAGACCAGGTCGGCCCCGTCCCACACGCCCGGGTAGGTGACCTTGGAGCCTTCGGCCTTGGGCGTGACCTGCTTAACCTCGCCGGGCAGGGCGATGGTCACCCGGCGGTCGCCTAAGGCGATCTGGGCGAGCTTGCCCGTTGTGTCACCGAAGCGGGAAGTGAATCCGGTGGCGTCGTTGCCGAGCACGAACCCCTGCTCGGCGATGGGCCGGACACGCCGGTCGATGTCGCGCCACACGCCCTTGGCGTCAAGGTAGTGCGCCGGTACCGCCGACACCTCGGCCTGGCGGCGGCCGTCTTCGAGCTCGAACAGCTTGTTGTGCGCGGTGCGCTCACCGGTCAGCTCTTTGACGCGTTTGCCGGGCTTGGCCGCTTTGCGAGGGGTGGGCGGCGGGTCGGCGCGTCCGGGAAGCGGGGCCATGCCCTCGGCAGGACGCGTACCGCCCTCGGGCTCGGGCTCTAAGGTCTCGCGTAGCCAGGTCAGCGGCGTGGTCAGCCAGGTGCCGATCTTGGTCAGCAGCGCGCTGCCGGTGGCGGTGGCCTGGGTGTCGGCGAGGGCGGGTGAGGCGGGAGCGAGGGAGGCCGTGAGCGTGACGGCCATGGTGATGATCAGGAGCCGGCGGAGCGGGTGGCGCCACCGTTTTCTGTTGGTATTGCGCGAGGTTCGGACCGAACGTAACAGCGGAGAACTCATAAGTAACCCCGGGTGATCTCGGTCACTGCGACGCCCCGAGGGTAGGAATCCGAACTGGTAATGTAAATCTTCCGTTAGATCGGTCCACAAAAGATCATGTAACGCCCAGCTAGTCGAAGGCGATTATTACGCCCCTACCCGGCTGGCCCCCCGGCAGAACATCGAGGATTACCTGCAAATACAGTTGAGGCACGTAAAGCGTCAATTACTCACCGCAGCAGCGACAGCACCTCCCAAGGGATGCCAAAGCAGATATGTGACATAGATCACACTTGCTTTGAAAATGCGAACTTTCAGTTCGCCGCGCAAACAAAAGGCGCCATGACCACATCCTTCGCCTCACTACGGCCGCTGAGCTTCACATGCAGCACGCGAGGTGACATCGCATCTGAGCTGGGAGTCCATCGATCGGGCAGCTCAATCAGATTGCGTATACATTTCCAAAGAACGAACCACGAGTTACCGCCCCCTGCGCCCCGCATGCGCCCCCTAGACCGCGACGGCCACCCTAAGCGTCAATCAAATGTCGTCACTCCTGGAGATCGGCGACAATAATGGAATAAAACGATGGCGGCCCGCCGACCGCCCCCACACCATGGCCGACGGCGAATTCTCGCGACAGAACACATAACCATGCCGCAATCCGGCACACGACACGGCCCCACAGACCGTCATGACGACATCCGAGACTCTCCATGTCGAACTTGGGCCGTGGCCCAGCGGCCATACCCGGCTCCCGCATGCGGACGCTCTTCCGCGACATTCCAGTACCGACCAGGCCCGTGAGTCCCTAGGAGATCGGACAAGGCGGATGTGGTGAATGACGCTGGGGATAGCGTTGGGGCATGTGCGCCTCGGACCCAGATTTTCCCCGTGGGCAGATGGGAACAACTCGCCCTGAACACCATCAGCCTAGGCGGACTCGTTCGCCTGCGCGTTGATCACGGTGCGGGTCGATCTACCGCACAGCACGGCCAAGCCATCCAACCGCGCGAGTCCCGCCAATTGGCACGGATCGCTACGGGAGCCCGCTCGAAGATCACCAATGAAGTGTCGGGCAAGAACCTCAACCAGATGATCCTCACGCACATAGAGGTTCTTCACAGCATCCGCCCGACGAATCACCCGCCTCCGGCCCGCCAGTTCCACACCTGCCACACGGTGTGACGTGGATTCTCCAAAATGGACGCGACCGTGGGCAACGTCCACCCCGCCCCCGACCGATGGGCATTGCGCTTCCTGTCGCCACGAGACGGGCACGGCACCCCACGCTCGTTCAACTTTCCGGGCGATACCGGCCAAGCTCACCCCGCACAGGCGATGCGCGAAGATCCACCGCACCCGCGGCGCGGTCACCAGATCCGGATCCAGCCGCCGCAACGCTTCCCGCGCCGACTCGATCGCATAGCTGTACCTCCCTAACGTCGTGCTACATCGCGCCGAGTACGTCAGCGGACAGTAGGGCAACCACCGGACCGAGGCGACCGTCGGCGGCCTCACTCGCGTCGAGTTGCGCTTGCAGGGACTGCACGATGGAGCCAGCCTCGTTCCACGTCCGAGAAGGGAACTCGTCCGTGGTGACAACGGTCCCAAGATGCAACTTTGCTTCAGGTCATGTGCAACATCGGTGACAAATGACGTATCAGTCGATTGACTATCAGAGCAAGAACTCGTACTTAATCACATCATCCAGGCGATTCAGCCTCGGCACGGTCACATACTGCTCGCCAAGCACCTGAACCTTCTCCTGCGCGACAATCATGAGGCAAGAACGTTCCCCACCCGGCGACCGGCATCAACCGCCTCCCTACCCTCGAACGGAGACCGGTGACCCATCAAGCGCATCCTCCTGCGGCTCTGCTCCCGCTGAGCGCTCAGGATCCGCACCAGATCGGACCGTACCGCGTCGTGGGCCGACTCGGAGCAGGTGGCATGGGTGTGGTCTTCGCCGGCCTCGACCCGAACGGCACCAGGACCGCCGTCAAGCTGGTCCATGCTTCATTTGCCGCCGACCCTGAGTTCCGGGCGAGATTCGCCCGCGAGATCTCGGTTCTTCAGCGGGTGAACGGCATGTGCACCGCGCGGATTCTCGGCTGCGACCCGGATGCGGTGGCCCCATGGCTGGCGGCAGAGTACGTCCCTGGGCCGACGCTGGAAAACAGAGTCCGATCACAGGGAGCGCTCCAGCGCAATGAGTGGTTCGGCCTCATGGCCGGGCTGGCCGAAGCACTCGTCGCCGTCCACGCGGTAGGCGTGGTCCACCGCGACCTCAAACCCTCGAACGTGATTCTCTCCCCCAGCGGCCCCAAGCTTGTGGACTTCGGCATCGCCCGAGTGCTCGACGGAACTGCGATGACCAGGACCGGGGCCTTGGTCGGGTCGCCCGGCTGGGTCAGCCCGGAAGAGTACGGCGATACCCCGGTCGACGCCGCCGCCGACGTCTACGGCTGGGCTCTTATCGCCGTCTACGCCGCATCGGGCAAACCGCCCTACGGAATCGGCCGACCAGAGGTCCTGGCGATGAGGGCGATGACCGAGCCCGTCGACACATCCTCGGTCCCCGCCCCTCTCCGGGCCCTGATCGACAAGGCCCTGGCCAAGAAGCCTTCGTTCCGTCCGTCGGTGCAGGAAATCCTGACGACCATCGTCGAAACCTGGCGTGGACACCACGGCGAACAGGCCATCGAGGGACGCACGGCCATCGACGACCTCACCGCCCGGCTCGATCGAACCTGGATCATGCCTGCTGCGGATCCGGCCTGGCCGACCCCCTCGGCCCTGGCGCCGCGCGGCACCCGCCGCCGCACGGGCTTGTCGGTCCTCATCCTCGCGATCGTGCTCGGCACGGGCGTGGGCGCGGCGATCGCTCTCAAGGTCCTCCCACAGGGCACTGGTTCCCAAGCGCGATCGTCTGGCGTTTCCACCGCGACATCGCTGAGCGCCCCTGCGACGACGGGTACCGACCAGCACGGGACCGCTCCGCCGAGTTCAGCCCCACCACCGCAGACATCGGCGGACCTCGCCGCCGCGCTGGATCTCGCGTTTGCGGCCACACCGGCTGCGAACTTCTCCTTCGAGGGCGGTTTCACCCAGAGCAACAGCGGGGGCCTGGCAACCGGTCGCCTGGTGAGCCGCCAGAGCCACGACGATCTCGACTTCAGGGTCAACCCGTACGACGAAGGCGTGGAGCCCGGGGGCCGCTATGTCGTTCTCGCGAGTTCAACCGTGTATCCGGGCAGGCCAGGTTCGAACGGCGAAGACCTGTCCGGCATGCAACCAGCGCACTCTGCTTGGTACGCCCTGATGATCGCGGGCACGGCGAGCCCTTCCACCATCCGGGAAGTGGTGGCGAACTCGACACGGATGAAACGAAAGGGCCGTGCCTATTCCGGGGTCCTCGCCATCGAGAAGACGAGCGGGCGCCTGCGAGATCTTCTCGGCGCCTGGTTGGGCGGGGACGTGGCCGAGGTGAGTCCGACCTCCTACATCACCTACAAGCTCACCATCGACTCCCAAGACCGGCCGAAGAACTTCCGGCTCACCTGGTGCGTCCCCGTGGGCAACGCGGGCATCTACGAATCCGATTTCACGACCGTGTACCGAGGGTGGAAGTCCAACGACACGATCAAGAAGCCCTGATCAGCTTGAGCCCGCCACCCCGACAACCCGCGACAGTCGCCCGGACCAACTTGTCAGACGCCGATGACTTCGCCGTCTCGTGACAGAGCAACCTGTTGTGGGTCTGTGCCCTCGCGTGCAGGTAGGTGCTCTGCGACGACGGCGCCATGAACCGCCCCGGGTTTGATGGAGACCTCAGCGGTTGATTGCTAGGACTTCGTTGGAGTGTGTTGAGCGTAGTAGATCGCCTCGAACTCCTCGGGCGGGAGGTGTCCGATGGCCGAGTGCAGGCGGGTGGTGTTGAACCAGGCCACCCATTCGGCGGTGGCCAGTTCCACGTCGGCAAGGCTGTGC
>NZ_JBIRBB010000022.1:0-167143 GCF_044326295.1 Spongiactinospora sp. 9N601 | reverse complement strand
ACAACGGCCGGACGAACACCTCGGGCTTACGTGCCACGACCACCTCCCAGAACTACTCCGGGACAAGGCTGGCGTGCTCACTCGCCGAGATCAATAACCCCAGCAAGATTCGGTGATGCGCCACTAGCTGTCCCCCTCGAACAGGCTCGTCACCGAGCCGTCGTTGAAGACCTCGCCGATCGCCTGCGCGATCAGCGGCGCGATGGACAGCACCGTCAGCTTGTCGAACCGCTTGTCGCCCGCCAGCGGCAGCGTGTTCGTCACCACGACCTCGGAGATCTGGGAGTTCTTCATCCGGTCCACGGCCGGGCTGGAGAACACCGCATGGGTGGCCGCGACCAGCACGTTGGTCGCGCCCTGCTCATAGAGGGCGTCGGCGGCCTTGCAGATGGTGCCCGCCGTGTCGATCATGTCGTCGATCAGCACGCATGTACGGCCGCGTACCTTACCGACCACCTCGTGCACCTTCACCTGGTTGGCCACGTCGAGATCGCGGCGCTTGTGGATGAAGGCGACCGGGGTGCCGAGCTTGTCGGCCCACCGCTCGGCCAGGCGGACCCGGCCGGTGTCGGGGGAGACGATCGTGGTGTTCTCCGGCTCCAGCTTGTCGCGCAGGTAGGAGGCGAGGACCGGCATCGCGAACAGGTGGTCCACCGGCCCGTCGAAGAAGCCCTGGATCTGGGAGGTGTGCAGGTCGACCGACATGAGCCGGTCGGCTCCCGCGGTCTTGAACAGGTCGGCGACGAGCCGGGCGGTGATCGGCTCCCGGCCGCGGCCCTTCTTGTCCTGGCGGGCGTACCCGAAGAACGGCATGACCACGGTGATGCGCTTGGCCGAGGCCCGCTTGAGCGCGTCCACCATGATCAACTGTTCCATGATCCACTGGTTGATCGGAGCAGTGTGACTCTGGATCACGAAGGCGTCACATCCGCGTACGGACTCCAGGTAGCGGGCGTAGATCTCACCGTTGGCGAAGTCGTGCAGTCTGGTGGGGGTCATCTCGATCCCGAGGTGGGCCGCCACCTCTTCGGCCAGCTCGGGATAGGCCCTGCCGGAGAAGAACATGAGGTTCTTCTCCCCGGTCGTCTTCCTGCCGCTCACTGTGCCACCTCACCGGATGATTCGATGACGTGCCGACGTGATCGCTTGCTCACGTGCCTTTCTCCTGTTGATCGCCGGTCGGCGCGGCGGCCGACGCGCGGAGCGCCGCCTCGGCCGACCTGGTGCCCGCACGCTTACGCGCGACCCACCCTTCAATGTTGCGCTGCCGTCCGCGGGCGACCGCGATCGCCCCGGGCGGCACGTCGTTGGTGATCGTGGATCCCGCCGCCGTGTGGGCGCCGTCGCCGATCGTCACGGGCGCGATCAGCATGGTGTCGCAGCCGACGAACGCGTGCTCTCCCACCGTGGTGTGATTCTTGGCCACGCCGTCGTAGTTGACGAACACGGTCGCCGCGCCGATGTTGGCGCCCGCGCCGATCGTGGCGTCTCCCACGTAGCTGAGGTGCGGCACCTTGGCACCCTCGCCGACCTGGGAGTTCTTTATCTCGACATGCGCGCCCGCCTTGGCCTTGCGCATCAGCACGGCCCCCGGGCGCAGGTAGGTGTAGGGGCCGACCTGGGCCTGCGGGCCGATCCGCGCGCCCTCGCAGACCGAGTTGCGCACCACGGCGTCGGCCCCGACCTCGGTGTCGGTCAGCGTGGTGGCCGGGCCGATCTGCGCGCCGGCGGCGACCGTCGTACGGCCGTGCAACTGGCACCCGGGGTGGATCACGGCGTCGGCCGCGAGCTCGACGTCCACGTCGATCCAGGTACTGGCCGGATCGATCACGGTCACCCCGGCCAGCATGTGCTCGCGCAGCATCCGGTCGTTCAGCACCCGGCGGGCGGCGGCGAGCTGGACGCGGTTGTTGACGCCCTCCACCTCGACGTGGTCGGCGGCCACGAAGGCGCCGACCCGGTGGCCGTCGGCGCGCAGGATCGCCAGAACGTCGGTGAGGTATTCCTCGCCCTGGGCGTTGGCGGCCCCGACCCGCTTGATGCCGTCGGCCAGGAGCCGGCCGTCGAAGGCGTAGACCCCGGAGTTCATCTCCCGGATCGCGCGCTGCTCGGGGGTGGCGTCCTTGTGCTCGACGATCTCCAGCACCGCGCCGCCGGAGTCGCGGACGATCCGCCCGTATCCGGTCGGGTCGGGCACCTCGGCGGTCAGCACGGTGACCGCGTTGCCCTCGTGGGCGTGTACGGCGAGCAGCCGGGCCATCGTCTCGCGGCGCAGCATCGGCGTGTCGCCGTACGTCACCAGGACGGTGCCGCCGATCGTGCCGACATCTTCCAGGGCGGTGCGCACGGCGTGGCCGGTGCCGCGCTGCTCGGCCTGCACCACGGCCAGCGCGTCGGGGCTGGTGGCGGCCAGATGCTCGCGCATCCGCTCCCGCTCGTGCCCGATGACGACGATCAGGCGCTCGGGTTCGAGCCCGCGCGCGGCGGTGAGCACGTGGTCGAGCATGGCCCGGCCGCACAGCTCGTGCAGGACTTTCGGTCGTTCGGACTTCATCCGTGTGCCCTCGCCCGCGGCGAGGACGACGACGGCGGCCGGGCGCGGCACACTCACGGACTGAGCTCCCTCGGCGTCGCGGCTGTGGATGGTTCGGATGCTGTGAACAAACGGATGATCTACTCAAACCTGATGAGGATGGCGTACGGCTACCACCTGGGCCCCGCGCCGCAATCCACCCGACACCGTGAGGATACCTGCCCGCCTCACGGTGACTCTCACCCCACCCGAGCATCCCGGGCGACCCGATGAACCACACACGACTACCGCTCCGGCGCCAGGACTCGAACCTGGACAACTGACACCAAAAGACAGCGGGCTGCCAATTACCCAACGCCGGATTACGGACCGACCCAAGCGGTGCGAGATCCCTCGACGACCGCCCAACTCAGTCCACCGAGCACACCCTACCTGGCGCGCACACCCTCCGACGATCGAGTTGGGCAAGCACCGTGGATCTTTTGGCCGCCCGGCGGCCACCCGCTCACGTACCGCATCACTGCCCGCACTATGCGCATATAGTCGGACATGTCGGGGGGCATTACCACACCCACGGGCCACCCGAGCACCACCCGAGGCCCACCCGAGCCCCATCGGAGACCTTCCGGATCGTCACCCCGGACATATTCGGCACTGAGGTCTTCCTTACCTACGATGGCGTAAGTTACGGTTGCGTAGCTAGGACATCGCTCCCATTCACGTAGCGAGAGGCAGCCCTATGACCGTCGCCACCGAAAACACGGCGCATCGCCCTAAGCCAGACATCGATCCAGAGCTCAAGACGAGATCGGAGATCATCACCTTCGGTGTCGTGGTGGCCGCTCCACTGATCGCCATCGCCGCCGCCGTGCCCTTCGCCTGGGGCTGGGGGCTGAGCTGGGTCGACATCGTCATCGCGTTCGTCTTCTACGTCGTGACCGGCCTCGGCGTCACCGTCGGCCTGCACCGCTACTTCACGCACGGCTCCTTCAAGGCCAAGCGCCCGCTGAAGATCGCACTCGGCATCGCCGGCAGCCTCTCACTGGAGATGTCCGTGCTGGACTGGGTGGCCACCCACCGCAAGCACCACAAGTTCTCCGACAAGGAGGGCGACCCGCACTCGCCATGGCGGTTCGGCACCGGGTTCAAGGCGATGTCCAAGGGCCTGATGTACGCGCACATGGGCTGGCTGTTCGAGCCCACCCGGGCCAACCGGGAGAAGTACGCCCCCGACCTCTACAAGGACCCCGACGTACGCAAGATGCACTCCTGGTTCCCGGTCATGGCCATCTCCTCCCTCGTGCTGCCCGCGATCATCGGCGGCCTGGTGACCTGGTCGTGGTGGGGCGCGGCGACCGCGTTCTTCTGGGGCACGGTGGTACGGATCGGGCTGCTGCACCATGTGACCTGGTCGATCAACTCGATCTGCCACGTCTTCGGCGAAGAGGACTTCCAGGTGCGCGACAAGTCGCGGAACGTCTGGTGGCTGGCGCTCCCGTCGTTCGGCGAGTCCTGGCACAACCTGCACCACTCCGACCCGACCTGTGCCAGGCACGGTGCGCTGAAGGGCCAGATCGACCTGAGCGCCGGCGTCATCCGCCTGCTGGAGAAGGCCGGCTGGGCCTACGACGTACGGTGGCCGGACCCCGAGCGGCTGGCGGCGAGACGACTTGGCTGAGTCCCCCCGGACACCCCATC
Organism: Spongiactinospora sp. 9N601; assembly: GCF_044326295.1. Classification (NCBI taxonomy): domain Bacteria; kingdom Bacillati; phylum Actinomycetota; class Actinomycetes; order Streptosporangiales; family Streptosporangiaceae; genus Spongiactinospora; species Spongiactinospora sp. 9N601. The sequence continues at coordinate 162,912 of NZ_JBIRBB010000022.1, read as the reverse complement.
TGATCGGCCGGGCCGCCGATACCGAGGCGGCCCGTGTTCCCACCGCCGGGAGAACTGCGGGCATTATGAATCCTGTGAGCGAATCCCGGTCCCGCAGACGTATGTCAGGCAAGGAACGCAGGGAGCAGCTGATCGCGGTGAGCCGCGCGCTCTTCGCGGAGAAGGGGTTCGACGGCACCTCCGTCGAGGAGATCGCCGCCCACGCCCAGGTCTCCAAGCCCGTGGTCTATGAGCACTTCGGCGGCAAGGAGGGCATCTACGCGGTGGTCGTGGACCGCGAGATGCAGCGGCTGCTGACGATGATCACCGAGGCGCTCTCGGCCTCACACCCGCTGGCCAAGCTGGAGCGGGCCGCCCTCGCGCTGCTCCACTACATCGAGGAGAGCAGCGAGGGCTTTCGCATCCTGGTCCGCGACTCGCACGCGGCGTCGGGCACCGGCACGTTCGCCAGCCTGATCAGCGAGATCGCCAGCCAGGTGGAGGACATGCTGGCCGACGAGTTCGCCAACCGCGGCTATGACCCCAAGCTCGCGCCGATGTACGCCCAGATGCTGGTCGGCATGGTCGCGCTGACCGGCCAGTGGTGGCTCGACGTACGCGCGCCCGGCCGCGAGGAGGTCGCCGCCAACCTGGTGAACCTCGCCTGGAACGGCCTGACGGGCCTCAACCCCAGCCCGCGGCTCAGTCCCGCGAGCCGCCGGGCGGAGGCACAGAGCGCACAGGCCGCACAGACCGCGCAAAGGGCCCAGCCGCTCCCGCCCGTCGTACGGCCGGCCACCGACAAGGAGCTGCGCGAGCGGGAGAAGGCCCGCGAACGCGAGGTCAAGGAGCAGGAGAAGTACGCCCGCGAGCAGGAGAAGCAGCGGCTGCGCGAACAGCGGGAGCGGGAGAAGGCCCGCGAGAAGGAGCGCAAGGAGCAGGAGAAGCTGGTCCGCGAGCAGGAGAAGGCCAGGGAACGCGAGCTGCGCGAGCGGGAGAAGGCCCGCGAACGCGAGGCCAGGGAACTGGAGAAGGCCCGCGAGCGGGAGGTGCGGGAGCAGGAGAGGCTGCGCGCCCGGGAGGCGCGCGCGGCCGGCCGGACGCCGAGCCGCCCCCAACAGCCGCAGCTCCACCAGCCGCAGCCGCCCCAGGCACAGCCCGAGCAGCCCCGGTCGGCGGTGGCCGCGCATACCCCGGTCCGCATACAGGACGAAGGGTATGGATCGGGTTAGAGTGGACAGGAGCCGGGAGAACGTCGCTCGGCGAAGCACTGACCGCACTCGTTGAGCCGAAGTTAACGCTCTGTTCAACAAGCTGAGCAATATTCTTTGATATGTCCGCCGAACTCGTGCAACCACCGCCAGACGGGCAGGAAGAGCCACCACTCCCTGCGGAGCGCTTCCTCAACAGGGAAGAGTCGTGGCTCCAGTTCAACCAGCGCGTGCTCGAAATGGCGGAGGACGCGTCCCTGCCCCTCCTCGAACGCGTCCGGTTCCTGGCGATCTTCGCAAGCAACCTCGACGAGTTCTTCCGGGTCCGGGTGGCCGGGCTCAAGCGGCGGATGGCCACCGGCCTGCTGCTGCGCACGAAGAGCGGGCTGAAGCCGCGCGAGGAACTGGCCAGGATCGCCGCGATCGCCGACGAACTGGCGCTGCGCCACGCCGCCTGCTTCCACACGCAGATCCGCCCGACGCTGAGCGCCGAGGGCATCGAACTGGTCCGCTGGGACGACCTCGGCCGGGACGAGCGCACCGGCCTGCGCAAGCTCTTCCGGGAGCGGATCCGCCCGGTGCTCACGCCGCTGGCCGTCGATCCCGCCCACCCGTTTCCCTATATCTCCGGCCTGTCGCTCAACCTGGCCGTCATCGTCCGCAACCCGGCCACCGGCCAGACCGTCTTCGCCCGGGTCAAGGTCCCGAGTCAGCTCCCCCGCTTCGTGGCGGCCTCCAAGGACCGGTTCGTCCCGCTGGAAGACGTCATCGCCGCCCACCTGGGCCAGCTCTTCAAGGGCATGGAGATCGTCCAGCACCACGTCTTCCGGGTCACCCGCAACGAAGACCTCGAAGTGGACGAGGACGTCACCGAGAACCTGATGCAGGCCCTCGAACGCGAGCTGCGCAACCGGCGGTTCGGCCCCGCCGTGCGCCTGGAGGTCGAGGAGAACATCACCGACGAGGTCCTCGACCTGCTGGTCGAGGAGCTGGACGTGGCCGACCATGAGATCTACCGGCTGCCCGGCCCGCTCGACCTCACCGGCCTGCACGCCATCGCCGACCTCGACCGGGGCGAGCTGAGCTACCGGCCGTTCGTCCCCGCCGAGGCCGTCCACGCCGAAGACGACCTGTTCGCCGTACTGCGCGAACGCGATGTACTCGTCCACCACCCCTACGACTCCTTCTCCACCAGCGTGCAGCGCCTGGTCGAGGACGCCGCCAAGGACCCGAACGTCCTGGCGATCAAGCAGACCCTCTACCGCACCAGCGGCGACTCCCCGATCGTGGACGCGCTGATCGACGCCGCCGAAGCGGGCAAGCAGGTCGTGGTCGTGGTGGAGATCAAGGCCAGGTTCGACGAGCACGCGAACATCTCCTGGGCGCGCAAGCTGGAGCGGGCCGGCTGCCACGTGGTCTACGGGGTGGTCGGGCTCAAGACGCACTGCAAGCTCGCCCTCGTCGTACGGCAGGAGGCGTCCGGCGAACTGCGCCGTTACTGCCACATCGGCACCGGCAACTACAACCCCAAGACCGCCCGGCTGTACGAGGACTTCGGCCTGCTGACCTCCGACCCGCTGGTCGGCGAGGACGTCACCGACCTGTTCATCCACCTCACCGGCTACTCCAACCACTCCGCCTACCGCCGGCTGCTGGTGGCCCCGCACTCGATGCGCGGCGGCCTGATCGCCAGGATCGAGCGGGAGATCGGCCACCTTGAGGCCGGACGCCCGGCGCGCATCCGGATCAAGAGCAACAGCCTGGTGGACGAGGAGTTGATCGACGCCCTGTACCGGGCCTCCCGGGCGGGCGTGCCGATCGACGTGTGCGTGCGCGGGGTCTGCACGCTGCGGCCGGGCATCCCCGGCCTGTCGGAGAACATCCGGGTGCGCAGCGTGCTCGGCCGCTTCCTGGAGCACTCCCGCATCTACGAGTTCGGCGCGGGACGGCGTCCGGAGATCTGGATCGGCAGCGCCGACGTGATGCGCCGCAACCTGGACCGCAGGGTGGAGGCCCTGGTCAAGGTCACCAGCCAGCAGCACCGCGAATACCTCAGCGAACTGCTCGACCTGTGCACATCCGACCGGACGAGCACCTGGTGGCTGTGCTCCGACGGATCATGGACCCGTCGGCACCGCGACGACAACGGCGAACCCCTCCTGGACGTGCAGACCCATCTCATCGGTACCCGCCGGTGGAGGACGATTGATGACTGAGCTCGACGTCCACCCGACCGACATGATCCGGGCGGCGGGGGCGGTGGTGTGGCGCGGCGACGAGAACAGTCCCGAGGTCGTCCTGGTCCACCGGCCGCGCTATGACGACTGGTCCTTCCCCAAGGGCAAGCTCAAGGCCGGTGAGCACGTCATCGCCGGCGCGTTACGCGAGGTCTGCGAGGAGACCGGGATCGACGCGGTGCTCGGCCGGGCGCTGCCGCCGATCCACTACCTGAAGAACGGCAGGCTCAAGCGCGTCGACTACTGGGCCGCGCGGGCGCTCGGCGGCCCCGGCTTCGAGGTGAGCGAGGAGGTCGATGAGCTGGCCTGGCTGCCGGTGGAGGAGGCCAGGCGGCGGCTCACCTACGAGTGGGACGCGGGCCTGCTGCGCGGCCTGCGCGCCGCGCCGCTCACCACCATCCCGCTGATCTTCGTACGGCACGGCCTGGCCGGCTCGCGCCAGGACTGGCCGGGCGAGGACGACGAGCGCCCGCTCGACGAGGACGGCCGGGCGCAGGCCGCCGGGATCGCCGAGGCGCTGGCCGGGTTCCGGCCGCAGGTCCTGGTCAGCTCGCCCAGCCTGCGCTGCGTGCAGACGCTCCAGCCCTACGCGGCCGGGCATGGCCTGCCCGTCCGCGAGGACGCCGCGCTCACCGAGACCGCCCCCGACCCGGCGGTGGTGCTGCGCCTCGCCCTCGACCTGATGGACGCCGGCGTGCCCGCCGTACTGTGCGGGCACGGCAAGACGCTGCCGCCGCTGATCGACGCCGTGTGGCAGGAGCGGCACAGCGGCCCCGGCAGGGACACCCACCTGCGCAAGGGCGCGTTCGCCGTACTGCACCACGCGGCGGGCCGGATCGTCGCCCTGGAACGCTACAGCACGTGATGTCCGTCACCCGGCGTGACTACGACGCCGGATCCCGGCGGCCGTCGAAGAAGGCGCGGGCGGCGGTCGTCGTCCGCGTCCAGACGTCGGGGAAGGCGACGTGGGCGCGTTCGCCGGTGGCCCGTTCCAGGCCGGTCAGCACGCCGTAGGTGAAGGTGTCCTCACCGGCCAGGCGGGCGTTCTCGGCCTCGTGGGCCAGCAGTTCCTGCGTCACCACGCCGTCCTGGTACGTGCCCAGGGTCTCCTGCACCTCCTCGGCGATCTTGGCCAGCTCGCGCATGCCGAGCACCTCGGCCGTGTACCGGGCCCGCTTGGCGGCCTTGCGCACGTCGTGCATGGCGATCTCGCGCTCGTCCTCGTCCGGTTTGGCCTGGGCGACGTCGTAGGCGTCGGTCACCCGCCGCCACTCCCGTTCGGCGACGGCGGCCAGCGGGGCGTCCGCGGGCCTTTTCGCCTGCTTGGTGAACGCCGGCGCGGCCAGCAGCGCGTCCAGCGCGTCGAGCAGGTCGAAATAGCGCTGGTCGGACAGGGTCTGCCGGATCTGCTCGTAGGCGGCGCGCTCCTTGACCAGCAGGTCGTCGCCGAGCCGGTCGGTGATCGGGCCGACCACCAGCGCGTCGGGCAGCGCGGCGAAGTGCCGGGCGAACCTGGCCCGGATGACCTCCAGGTCGCGGGCGGTGCCCAGCTCGTTGCCGAGCCACTGCAACTCGCCCTGGATCGCGGCGACCTCGGAATTCGCCGCGACGATGCTCTTGAACGCCTTCAGCGCGCTGCGCAGCCTGCGGCAGGCCACCCGCATCTGGTGGACGGCGTCATCGCCGGCCTGCCGTACCCGGGGATCCTGGGCGAGCAGCGCGGTGACCTGGGCGGTGAGGTAGTCGAGCACGACCTCGCCCGCGCTGCCCGGGACGGCCACCGGCCGTGGAGCGGCTTTGGGAGCGGCCTTGGGAGCGGTCCCGTTGAGCAGCCGGGCCAGCTTGCTGGCCGACGTCGCCGGGGCGGCCCCCGCCTTGCGCAGCCGCTTGCCGACCCGGCGCAGTACGGCCAGGTCGGTCGCCCCGATCAGCTCGGCCTCCACCTCGCGCCAGCGCTCGATCCGCGGCTCCTCGCCGAAGACCGTGCCCTTGACCCGGTCGTCGGCGACCTCCACGGCGGCGTTGCCCGCGACGTCGTGCAGCACGGTCACGCTGCGCCGGGTGTCCAGCTCGGCCACCGGGATCAGTTCGGCCCCGCGTGTGTACGCTTGGACGAGCCCGGCCAGCGCCGCCGGAACGATCTTGGTGCTCCGGGTGAGCGGATGGGTGATCTCCTGCCGCACGCCCTTGGCCTTGGGCAGCTTCAGGTGCCAGCCGGGGTCCGCGCCGCCGCGGCGGCGGCGCAGGGTGATGCCCCGGGCGGCCAGGCGCAGGTCGGCGGTGTCGAAGTAGATCGCCACGAGCTGGTGGCTCTTCGGGCCGGCCGCTTCCCCGCAGCCGCGTACTCCGCTCAGTTCGGGGACTTGGAAGTCCACAGGAACATCGAACTTGTCTTCGATCTCAAGTGCCACAGTAACCCCGCATTATGTCCAGGTAGCGGATACGTGGCCATGATGCCACCGCAAGGTAAACAAACCTCGCGACCCATCAGTCGGTGCCCCTTTCGGCCACATTTCATGCTTCGTGCGGGCCGGTCTGGGCGACGACGAAGATCCGGCGGAACGGGAAGGGTGTGCCGTACGGCCCGCGCGGGTAGGCCGCGTCGAGCGCCGTACGGCAGGCCGCGAGAAACGCCTCCCGCTCCGGCCCCTCGCCGAGCCGGTCCAGGACGGGCCGCAGCGCCGTGCCGCTGATCCAGCCGAGCACCGCGTCCTCGCCCGGCAGCAGGTGGATGTAGGTGGTCTCCCAGGCGTCCACCCGGCAGCCGAGCCCGGCGAGCAGTTCCAGATACTCGGCGGGCTTGCCCACCGACCGATATTCGCCCAGGTCGCCGAGCCGGTCGCGCCACTCCGGCGTACGGCAGAGCGCGCGGACCGTGGTGTGGCTCGGTTCGTCGAAGTTGCCCGGCACCTGGAAGGCCAGCCAGCCGCCGGGCGCGAGCGCGGCCACCCAGGCGGGCAGCAGTTCGCGGTGGTCGGGCAGCCATTGCAGGACGGCGTTGCTGACCAGCACGTCCACCGGCCGTCGCGGACGCCATTCGCGCAGGTCGGCGACCTCGAAGGCGAGCCGGTCGTGGGCGTGCGACCGGGCCTTGCCGATCATCGCGGGTGAGGAGTCGAAGCCGTGTACTTCGGCGTCCGGCCAGCGCCGGGCGAGTTCGGCGGTGAGTTCGCCGGGTCCGCACCCGGCGTCCACGACATACTGTGGATCGTCGGCGCGCACCCGGGCCAGCAACTCGAAGAAGGGCCGGGCGCGTTCGCCGGCGAAGCGGTGGTATACGGCGGGGTCCCACATATCTCTTGACATCAAGATAAAGTACTAGCGAACCAGGTATCTCGACGTCAAGACAGCTAGACTCCATGTCATGACTGACGAGGTGGGCGTGGCCCGGCCGGACGACCGTGATGAGGTCGATCGGCTGGTGGCGGCCTGGCGGCAGGAGCGTCCTGACCTGGACGTGGAGCCGTTGCAGGTGCTCAGCCGGGTCTCCCGGCTGGCCCGCCACCTCGATCGGGCCCGCCGCGCGGCCTTCGCCGAGCACGGCCTTGAGCCGTGGGAGTTCGACGTGCTCACCACCCTGCGCCGGGCCGGCGAGCCGTACGAGCTGAGCCCCGGCGCGCTGCTGCGCGCCACCCTGGTCACCTCCGGCACGATGACCAACCGCATCGACCGCCTCGCGGCGGCCGGGCTGGTCCGCCGCCGCCCCGACCCTGAGGACCGGCGCGGGGTCCTGGTCTCCCTCACCCCGGCGGGCCGCGACCGTGTGGACGCCGCCTTCGCCGACCTGCTCCGCCGCGAGCACCAGCTGCTCGCCTGCCTGCACGCCGACGAGCGCGACACCCTGGCCGGGCTGCTGCGCAGCCTCCTCGTGCCGTTCGACGCCGCCCCCTGAGCGGACCTGGTCCGCTCCATAGCATTGATCCATACCGTGTTGCCTCTACCGGAAATACCGGGATATACACCGTATGAGGGATGCCCTGGGCATCGCCGGTCCGCTCATGCTCCGTGCCGTTGGCCATGCCGTTGGCCATGCCGCCCGACAAGGAAGGACCCTGATGGACGCCCTGGCACACCTGGACGGCGAGATCGCCACCGCCAAGCGGCTCGGCCGCTATCGCACCTACCTCAACCTGGAACGCCGCGCCGGCACGGCCTCCCGCGCCATCTGGCACAGCGGCGAAGGCGAACGGGAGATCGTCGTCTGGTGCTCCAACGACTACCTGGCGATGAGCGGGCACCCGGCCGTGGTCGGCGCGGTGACCGAGGCGGTCCGCACCGTCGGGCTCGGTACCGGCGGCCCGCGCAGCATCTCCGGCACCAGCGTCTACCACCATGCGCTGGAGGCCGAGCTGGCCTCCTTCCACGGCAAGCCGCGCGCCCTGCTGTTCAGCACGGGATTCGGCGCGAACGAGGCCGCGCTGTCGGTCCTCGGCAAGAAGCTGCCCGGACTGGTGGTCTTCTCCGACGAGCTGAACCACGCCTCGATCATCCACGGGATCAAGAGCGGCGGCGCGCGCAAACGGATCTTCCGCCACAACGACGTCGGCCACTTACGCCGATTACTCGCCGAGGACGGACCTGAGGTGCCGAAACTGGTGGTGTTCGAGTCGTTGTACTCGATGGAGGGCGACTTCTCCCCCGCCGCCGAGATCGTCGCGGCGGCCGAGGAGGCGGGCGCGCTGACCTACCTCGACGAGGTCCACGCGGTCGGCGTCTACGGCGCGACCGGCTCCGGGTACGCGGAGGAGCTGGGGCTGAGCGACCGGATCACGGTGATCATGGCCGGGTTCGGCAAGGGACTCGGCGGCTCCGGCGGTTACATCGCCGGGCCGGAGGCGGTCGTGGACGCGGTGCGGTCGTTCGCCACGTCGTTCGTCTTCAGTACGTCGCTTGCGGCGCCGGTGGTCGCGGGCGCGCTGGCGAGCGTACGGCACGTACGCCGGGACCCCACCCAGCGCGAGGCGGTCAGGGCGCGCAGCGCCCAGTTGAAGGCGGCGCTGCGCGAGCGCGGCATCCCGCTCGTCTCCGCGGACAGCCACGTCGTGCCGGTCCTGGTCGGCGACCCGCACCTGTGCAAGCGGGTCAGCGAACACCTGCTCACCGACCACGGCTACTACGTCCAGCCGGTGAACGCCCCCACCGTCCCCGAGGGCACCGAACGCCTGCGCGTCACCCCCACCTCCCGGCACACCGCCGACGACGTGACCGCCTTCGCGCACGCCCTCGACCAGGTCTGGTCCGACCTCGCCCTCCCCCGCGCATGACCGCCCACCACCAAGGCGACCAGGACACCGACCCCGCCGACCGTCCCGGCAACCCCGCGACCGGTCCGGAGACCGGACATCCCGGCAGGGCGCGGCTGCCGCCGGTGCTGTGGTTGCTGGCGACCGGCGCTTTCGCGATCGGGACCGACGCGTTCGTGATCGCGGGCGTGCTGACCGAACTCTCCGCCGAACTCGCCGTCTCCCCCGGTACGGCCGGGCAGCTCATCACCGTGTTCTCCCTCGCCTACGCCGTACTCGCCCCCGTCAACGCCTCCCTCACCGGCCGCCTGTCCCGGCGGACCGTGCTGGCCGTGGCCCTGGCCGTCTTCGTCGCGGGCAACCTGATCTCGGCCTTCGCCGGTTCGTTCGCCGTCGTCCTGGCCGGGCGGGTGGTGGCCGCGGCCGGTGCGGCCGGGTACACGCCGCAGGCGTCGGCCGCCGCGGCGGCCCTGGCCGGGGAGGAACGCCGGGGCGCCGCGCTCAGCGTGGTGATCGGCGGCCTGACCGTGGCCACCGCGCTTGGTGTGCCGCTCGGCACGTTCGTCGGCGAGGCGTTCGGCTGGCGGGCGACGCTGCTCGGCGTGGCCGGGCTCGGCGCGCTCGCCCTCGCGGGCGCGCTGGCGCTGCTGCCCAGGCTGGAACCGGCGGGCCGCCACACCATCGCCGAACGGCTGGCGGGCCTGCGGAATCCCGCCGTACTGATCACCCTGTCGGTGACGCTCCTCGCCGTCACCGCCGAACACGTCGTCTACACCTACATCGCCCCCCTGCTCACCGATGTCACCGTGGGCAGCGGCGAGGCGCTGGCCGTACTGCTGCTGATCTTCGGCGTCGGCGCGGTGGCGGGCAACGCCGTCGCCGGTCCGCTCACCGACCGCTTCGGCCCACGGGCCATCGCGGTCGCGGCGGTCGGCGGCATGGTCGTGGACCTCGCCCTGCTCCCCCTGTGGTCACGGTCCTTCGCGGCGGCGGCCGTCGCGCTGTTCGTGTGGGGGGCGACCGGCTGGATGTACCTGGTGCCGCAGCAGTACCGGCTGCTGGCGCTGAGCGAGAGCGGCGGCCCGTTCACGGTCGCGCTCAACAGCTCGGCGCTCTACCTGGGCATCGCGCTCGGCGGCGGCCTGGGCGGCGTACTGATCACCGTGGCCGGAGCCCACGCCCTCGCCGTACCCGCGTTCGTCCTCGGCCTTGCCGCCGTCCTCATCGCGGCCCGTACCTACACCCCGCCCGAACAGCCCCGATCCTGACCCTCCTCGCGTGGGTGCCGCGTAAGGAGGACGTCAGGCGCGCGTAAGAACCCATGGGTATCCGCCTGCTTCCGGCATCGCGAACACCGGGCGGCGAGGACCACCAGTGGGGCGGAAAATCGGAAAGGGGCACGAGATCAAGATGGCGAATAAAGGTGCCGGTGACGTCACCCCTCCTGCGCGCCGTAGCCCGAGCAGGCACGATGTGGCCACTTGACTTTTTCCTGCGATATGGTGGCGGCAGGCTCGTGCGGGCAGTGTGTAATGAGCATTTCCGAAGCACTCTTGGTTGACATTCTCGGGCCGCTCGACATTCGCCTGGGCACAGATCATGCCTGGATGACCGGAGCGAAGCGGCGCAGCCTGTTCGCCGCGCTGCTGGTGTCCCCCGGCACCGTCGTCCCGATCGAGGAGCTGGCCAGGGAGTTATGGGGCGACGAGCCGCCGCGCAACGCGGAGAACGCGCTGTACGCGCACGTTTCCCGGCTACGGACGGTCGTCACGCTACTGCGCAGGCGGTCCGGGGTCCCAATCGACCTCCAGACCCGCTATCCGGGCTATGTCCTGGACATCCAGCCCGACGTCATCGACATCACCCGTTTCCGTAAGCTGTACAAACAGGCCAGTTCGCTGCGGTCCAGCGACCCCGAGCGGGCCGCGGCGGCGCTTCGGGACGCGCTCGCCCTGTGGCGGGGTCCCGCCCTCCAGGACGTGCCGCACGGGCCGATCAGGGACATGGAGGCCAACCGGCTGGAGCGGGAACGGATGCTCGCCACCACCCGGCTGATCGAGATCAATCTTGAGCTGGGCAGGCACGAGGAGCTGATTCCCGACCTTGAGGCGCTGGTGATCCGCAATCCGCTGGAGGAGCGCCTCTACGCACAGCTCATGCGCGCCCTCGACAGCGCGGGCCGCGCGGGTGACGCGCTGCAGATATACCAGCTCGCCCGGGTGCGGTTCGCCGAGGAAATGGGGCTCTCGCCGTCGCCCGCGCTCAGCAGGCAGATGGACGAGATTTTGAACCGTTCGGAAAACGGCTGAAATTCGCCGCACGAATCACCGATTTCATACGGAGGAATTATGGGACTCCAGGAAACCGGGCCCACCACCGCACGGCGGCTCGCCGACGAGGTCCGGCGCATGCGCGACGAACATCCGGTGCCGAACACGTTGCTCGACCTGATTCACACGGGCCGCCTCGCCCGGGAGCACGTCCGCGCGCTCCTGGAGCTCGAATTCCGGGCGATCAACGCCGAGCTGGCGGCGTACGCGACACTGGCCGCCGCTTCTCGGGCAGGCCCGCGGACATCTTCTACCTGCACCTTCAGCAGATGGTCAGCGACTCCCGGCCAAAACTGCTGCGCGCGGGCCGCGCGCTGGGCGTCGAGTCGCCCCGGCCGGGCGCCTGCCACGGACCGCCGGAGCTGCCCGCCTACTCCTACATGACGCTGCTGAGCTGGGTGGCCCTGAACGCCGACCGGGCCGCGGCGGGCCTCGCGTCCTTCATCGACATCGAGGGCTACTACGCGACCTCGCTCGAACTGGCCGCGCACCTGCGGGAGGCGCATCCCGGCATGCCGGAGGAGGTGATCGGGTACTTCGGCGAAAGCGACGGGCGGCGACTGGGCGAGGAGGCGCTGGCCCTCGCCGACACGGGGCTCGCCGAGGGGGCCGACCCGCGCGTGGCCGTCCATGTGGCCCGGCTGACCGACGAAGCGCTCGGCCAGTTCTGGTCGGCCACGGCCCGCTGACCCCTCAGGCGGCCGGTGCCGCCGGCACGACGGCGATCGGGCAGGCCAGCCGCCCGATCAGGCGGGAGGCGAGCGACCGCCGCCACACCGATCCGCGACGCGCCAGGTCGGCCCCCAGCACCATCAGCCGGGCGGTGACCGACGCGGCGCGCAGCGCGGGCGCGAGGTCCCCGGCGATCCGCTGGACGCGGACCTCCACCTGCCACGGGCCCGACCGGACGCGTTCCGCGACCGCCTCCGCGCGGCTCGCGGCGTGCGCGGGCGCGACGATCCGCAGTCGGGCGCCGCGCAGCGCCGCGGCCTCGCAGCCGTACCGCAGCGCCGCCTCCATGGCGTCCCCTGCGGACAGGACGACCACGACGTCGTCGCCGGGCCGTTCCGCGTGACCGCCCACGATCACGACCGGGCCGCGCTGCCCGATCAGCAGCCGGCGGCCCACCGAGCCCGGCCACAGCCGCGCGAGGCGGCCCTGTTCCCGGCCCTGGCCCACCACCACCTCGAAGGCGGCGTCCGTCTGCCCCGCCAGCACCCGGCAGGCGGCGTCCACGCAGACCTGGGTGGACGTCGTCACGCTCCCGTGCGTGCGCGCCCATCCGGCGGCGCGCCCGACGATCTCGCGGCCGTGCGCGCTGAGCCGGTCGAAGACCTGCCCGAGCGTGAACCCCGCCGCCACCGGCGGCGCCCCGATGTAGCGGTGGAGGTCCAGCGCGTACACGATACGAAGGGGCCGCTCGCGGCGCGCGGCGTCGCGGACCGCCCAGGCGAGCGCGGCCCACGATCCTCCGGACCCGTCGACGCCCACGGTGATGTGCTCTCTCATGTCCTCCTCCAGACCGTTCCGCCTCCGGGCTTCCGCTCGTTCCTGACGCCGCGCCCACACCGGCCCGACACCGGCCCGACGGCCCGTTGACGCGGGCCCCGCGTCCCCGATCGAAGGCGTCGCGCGGGGTAGTGCGCCCCGGACCGAGAACGGAGGAGGGCACATGCGGGTCGGAATCGTGGGCGCGGGACTGTCCGGTCTCACGCTCGCCTGGTTGCTGGAGGGCGTCTGCGAGACGACGGTGCTGGAGGCGGGCGAGCGCGCCGGAGGGGCCATGCGGTCGGTCCATGTGTCCGTGGCGGACCGCGACGCGACCGTGGACCTGGGGGCGCAGGACATATCGGGCGACCTGTTCCCGCTGCACCGCGCCCTGCTGCGCGCGACCGGGCTGGACCGGCACGTCGTCGGGTCGCCCGCGTCCTTGACCGTACGGCGGGCGGGCGAGGCCGTTCCCCTGCTCGTCTCGCCGCACACGCCCGAGTCACGCCTGCCCCGCCGTACCGTCCTCGGCCCCGCCTGGGACGGGATCGGGCTGTTCCTGGACCGCGCGAGGGCGATGGACGCGGCGGACGAGAGCTGGGAGACCCCGCTCGCGGACCTGGTGGAGCCGCTGCCGGTGAGCGAGGCGATCAAGCGGGACGTGCTCTACGCCCGATCCGCCTTCCTGTTCTGCTGCGGCGTCGAACAGGCCCGGGAGCTGTCCGCCAGGGCGGCCATCGCCTTCTACGCGAACAAGGACGGCGAGCCCGGCTGGCAGCACCTGGCGACCGGGCTGGAGAGCCTCGCCTGGGCGCTGGCGGCGCAGTCCCCGTCCGCGACGATCAGGACGGGTGCGGGCGTGCGCGAGGTTCGGCGTTCGGGTGCCGGGTTCGAGGTGCTCGACACGGCGGGAGAGCGCCGCTGGTTCGACGAACTCGTCCTGGCGGTCCCGCCCTGGGCGGCCCTGCCGATCCTCGGGCCACTGGCCGGAACGGGCGAGCTGCGCGACACGCTGCGGGCCTTCGAGTACGTGAACGCGACGTACGCGCTCCACCTCGACCCCGCCTACCTGCCGCCGGACCGCCGCCACTGGTCCACCAGCACCTTCGAGGTCCACGACGGCTGGAGCGAGAGCACCGACTGGTTCGGCCCGTCCCACGGAGTGGACGTGTTCAAAAGCCAGATCACGCACCGCCGCCCGCCGCCCGGACAGGTCATCGCGCAGGCCCGATACCGGCACCTGCTGATCACCCCCGCCGCGGTCCGGGCGCGGCGGCACCTGGCCCGCCTTTCCGGACACGGCGGACTGCACTTCGCCGGGCACCACACGAACTGGGTGTCCAGCCAGGAGTCGGCGGTCCGCTCGGCCGTCGAGGCGGCCCGGCGGATCGCCCCGCGCAGCGCCCGGCTGTCCGGCCTGACCGCATGAACCGAAGGCCGCGCCGTTCGCGGCCGTCACATGAAGGAGGCAAGCGTTGCAGGCCGTCAGATTCCATCGGTACGGGGAGCCCGGACAGGTGCTCAGCCTGGAGGACGTGCCCGTTCCCGCCCCCCGGCCGGACCAGATGCTGATCCGGCTGACCGCCCGGCCCGTCAATCCGTCCGACCTGCTCTACGTGCGCGGCCGGTACGGCAGGGCGGCCCGGTTCCCGGCCGTCGCCGGGTTCGAGGGCGTGGGCGTGGTGACGGCCGCGAGCGCGCTGGGCGGCCCTCCGGAGGGGACACGGGTCGCGGTGAGCGTGACCGGCACGTGGCAGGAGTACATCGCCGCCACCGAGGAGGAGGTGATCGCCGTGCCGGACGATCTGCCGGACGAGACCGCCTGTCAGCTCACGGTCAACCCGCCGTCCGCCCGGCTGCTGCTGGACGAACTGGCGCTGCGCCCCGGCGAGTGGCTGCTGCTGACCGCGGGCGCGTCGTCCGTCAGCCGGATGATCATCGATATGGCGCGCCAGCGCCGGGTCAGGTGCCTGCCGCTGGTCCGGCGGCAGGCCGACGTACGGCGGCTGCGGGAGTTCGGGGCGCGCGAGGCGCTGGACACCTCCCACGCGTCCTGGCCCCGGTTCGTCCAGGAGATCACCGGCGGCGGCGCCCAGGCCGCGATCGACTCCGTCGGCGGCCCGGTCGGCCGCGCGGTGCTCGACTGCCTGCGGCCGGGCGGGCAGATGATCGTCTTCGGGCTGCTCGCCGACGAGCCGCTGCCCTGCCCGCCGGACCGGCTGATCTTCCATTCGCTCAGCGTGCGCGGCTTCTGGCTGCCCGAGCGGCTGCGCGCCCTCGGTCCGGAGGGCCGCGGCCGGCTCACCGACGCGGTGGTCCGCGACCTGGTCGAAGGCCGGGTGCGCGCCCCTGTGGCGGCCCGGCACGACCTCGCCGAGGTCCACGAGGCGGTACGCCCGGACGGCCCGCGCGACCGCTGGGGCAAGACGCTGCTCACCGCGTGAGAACGGCACGCCGACGTCAGGCGCGGGTCATCTCCTCGTCAGAGCCACCGGCAAGAGGGACACGGCACAACCAGGCGACAACCGACGACAACGGAGGACGAAATGCGCGCCAGAGAGACGCCGTACGCGAGTGCCATCATCCCCTGCATCGACGTCGCGGGAGGCCGTGCCGTCCCTCCCGCCGGGATCGGGGGGCTGTCGGACCCGGCGGACCCTGCGGAGATCGCGTCGGTCTACGCCGAGGCGGGCGCCGATCGGATATTCGTCGACGCCCAGGAGCCGTGGGCCGAGCACGAGACCTTCCTCCCGCTGCTCAAGCGGATGACCGACGCTGGGGCCGACCTGTGGGTGACGGTGGACAACGGGTTCATGCCCTCCCTCGGCGCGGCGGAAGCGCTGCTCGGCGCGGGGGCGGCGGCCGTCGGCATGAGCACCACGTCGGTGGAACGGCCGGCGCTGCTGCACACCTTCGCCCAGCGGCACGGCGCCGAGCGGGTCATCGGGGTGATGAACGCGAGCCGGGTCGGCGGCGACCACTGGAACATCGCGGTCAGAGGCGGCGGCCAGGCCACCGACCTGGACGCCGTCACCTGGGCGCGGATGCTCGCCGACCTGGGCGCGGGGTGCCTGCTCGTCAACAGCCTCGACATGGAGGGCACCGGCCGCGGCTACGACATCCCCCTCACCCGCGCCGTCGCCGACGCCGTGCCGGTGCCCGTGATCGCCTCGGGCGGCTGCGGCACTCTGGAACACCTCCACGACGGGCTGACGGAAGGGCACGCCCAGTGCGTCCTGGTGAACAAGATGGCGCACAGCGGTGACCACACGATCGGCGAGATGACGGACTACCTGCGGCGGGAGGGACCGGCCGGGCGAGCCGAAGTCCCCACCTGACCGCCACGCCGAGGAGATGGAGGGGGTCGCCATGGCCCATCCGCTCGCCGTTCCCGTCCGGGAGAAGGCCGGGAGCATCTCCCTCCAGGTATTCTCCACACCCGCGGGGGAAAGGGCGGTCGCGGCCTTCTCCACGGAGGAACGCCTGCGGCGCGTCCTCGGCCCCCGGCAGGGCTATGTGCTGCTCGCCGAGCCGGTGCTGCGGCGGCTCACCGAGGACGCGGACGTCGCCCGGCTGGTCGTGGACCCTACAGGGTGCGCCCCGCTGCCGAGGCGACCGTGGCGGTGAGCGGAAGGCCGGCCGCCGCCGCCCAGTACTGCCCGATGGCCTCCTCCATCAGCCGCGCCGCGAACACCGCGTCGTCCATGCTCTCTCCGCGGGTGAGGCCGTGCTCGACGACCTGGAGCGCCTGCCGTTCCAGGTCGTCCGACTGCCCACCGCCGTAGTACACGGTGAACTCCTCCGGCACGTCGAGACCCGTGCCGGGCAGCCGGGCCAGCATCTCATCGCTCTCCGGGAAGTACCGGACCATGTCCCAGTAGAGGGCCAGGGCCGCGTCCGACTGCGTGCCGAGCAGCGCGATCCGCCCCCACACGCAGGCCACCTGGTGGGCGGCGGGCTCCGGGGGCCAGTGACGCAGTTCCTCCTCGGCGAGGCCGAGCGCGGACATCACCCGCCGTAGCTTGGGCCGGGCGCGGTGGATGAGGCCGAGCATGTCGCCGAAGAACCGCACGGCCGGCGGGTGCGGGTCACGGGTGATCATCGCCGCGAACGCGGCGAGCTCGGCCGGGTGGCACTTGTGCGTCACGCCGACCAGGCGGCGCAGATGGTCCGTCGTGGGTTCGCCGCCGGAGAGCCGGTCGAGGAACCGGTTGGGCACGGGCGCGTCGCGCCGCAGGCGCTCCAGCCGTGCCACCGCCTCGCCCGCCAGCGGGGTGGACTCGAAGTTCGTGTACATCGTCGCCTCCGATCGTCCGGGCATCTGTGCCCCCTTCCTCCCACGCCGCCTGACCTGGGCGTTGCACGCTCCTGACGGCCGCCTCACGCCGCCGGGAATCACGCCGCGATCCGGTGCGGCCGCTGGTCCCCCGGGTACTGAGGGGCGCACGCCGCCCCCGGCGCGGCGCGAACCGATCTTCAGGGAGAGGCGATGGATCACGAGCAGCACGAAGGCCGCGAGAGTGCGCCCCGCCCGCCGATCCAGGAGCTGATCGCGGCACAGGCGCGCCTCCGGAGCGACGCGGTGGCGCTCACCGAGGAAAGGCGGAACGTCACCTACGGGGAACTGTGGGAGTCGGCCGTCAGGGTGGCGGGCGGTCTGGCCGCACTCGGAGTACGGCCCGGCGAACCGGTGGCCCTCGCGTTACCGCCGGGGGCTCCCGCGGTCGAGGCGATCCTCGGCACGCTCCTCGCGGGCGCCTGGTACGTCCCGCTCGACCCGCGCTTCCCCGGCGAACGGCGCTCCTTCATCATCGAGGACAGCGGCTGCCGCCTGGTCGTGGGCACCGAGCCGGGTGCGGTGAGCCTGGCGGAGGTACGGGCCGCGGCGGCGGGCGGGCCGCCGCCCGAGGTGCCGGCGCGGTCCACCGCCTACTGCCTCTACACCTCGGGGACGACGGGACGGCCGAAGGGCGTCCTGGTCACCCACGCCAACGTGGTCGGCCTGCTCGCCGCCGGGCGGGCCGTGCTGGACATCGGCGCGCGGGACGTGTGGACGCAGTTCCATTCGTGCGCCTTCGACTTCTCGGTCTGGGAGATGTTCGGCTGCCTTTCGACCGGGGGGCGCCTGGTCGTGCCCACCCGGGCGCAGACGCAGAACCCTCGGGCGTTCCTGGACCTTCTGGGCCGCGAGCGCGTCTCGGTGCTGAACCAGACGCCGTCGGCCTTCGCCCGCCTGGTAGCGCTCGACGACGGTCCAGGGTCGCTGCCCGAACTCAGGTACGTGATCTTCGGAGGGGAACGGCTGGCGCCCAGGCGGCTGCGCGACTGGCATCGGGCGCATCCGAAGACCCGGCTGATCAACATGTACGGCATCACCGAGGCGACGGTGCACTCGACGATCCACGAGCTGACGCCGGGCGACCTGGAGGACGACGCGAGCCCCATCGGCGTGCCGCTGCCCGGCACGACCATCCGCCTGGTCGATCCCCATACCGCCGATCGGCCCGTCCCCACGGGGACGCCCGGCGAAATCTGGATCGAAGGCGCGGGCGTGGCCGCCGGGTACCTCCGACGTCCCGAACTCGACGCGGAACGCTTCGTCCGCGGGGCGTCCGGCGCGGGGGTGGCGCTGCGCACCGGGGATCTCGCCCGCAGGACCCCGGACGGCGACCTGCTGTACGTGGGGCGGACGGACGACCAGTTCCAGTGGCACGGTTATCGGATCGAGCCGGACGAGGTCGCCGACCGCTTGCGCGAACACCCCGCGGTCGGCGACGCGGCCGTCGTCCTGCACGGTGGGGCGGAGGGCCGGATCGCGGCCTTCCTGACACCGGACGGACCGGCGCCCTCGGCCGAGGAACTGCACGGCCACCTCGCCCGGCGGCTGCCGCCGTACATGATCCCGCATGTCTTCGCCACGGTCCCCGATCTGCCGCTCACCGAGAACGGCAAACTCGACCGCCCCGCCCTCACCGCAGAAGCCGCCACCCTGCGCCAGAATCCCACCACCCACCCCCAGCGACCCGGCGCTCCGCGCGGGCGGCCGGCCGGTGGGACGGAGGATGTGGCGGAGAGCGTTCCCGCGTCCGCCGGGCAGCGGCAGATCCATATGGCCGACCGTCTGTCCCCCGGCGCCTATGACGAGGCGGTCGCCTGGCAGACGGACGGGCGGCTGGACATCACGGCCCTGCGATCCGCGGTGGCGGACCTGACCGCCCGGCATGAGATCCTGCGCACCCGCTTCGCCCCCGCGCCGGACGGCCTGCGCCAGATCCCCGGGCCGCCCTGGGCGCCCGAGGTCCGGCTGGTCCGCCTGGCGGCGGATTCGGTCCGCGGCGACGACATCGCCGCGTCGCTCATCGACAGCCCGCCGCTGGACCCCCGCCACGGCCGCACGTCGCAGATGATCGTGCTGCGCCCCGCCGACGGGGACGACGTGCTGGTGCTGCGCCAGCATCATCTGGTCACGGACGAGGCGTCGGTACGAATCCTCATGGCGGATCTGGACCGGTGCTACCGCGCGGCCCGGGCGGGCGAACCGGCCCCGCCCTGGACGGGCCCGCAGTTCAAGGACGTGGTGGCCGCCGAACAGGCAGGCGACGACGGACCCGCCCTCGACCGCCTGCACGCGCGGCTCACCGGCGCCCTCCCGGCGCTGCTACCGGACCCACCGCCTGATCCAGGCCCGCCCGGCCGGGTGGCCATCCCGTTCGCCACGACCGGCGGCGACGTCCTGCGGGACGCGGTACGGCGGCTCCGCGTCACCCGGTTCACCGTGATCGCCGCCGCGGTCGCCGCCGCGCTGCACCGATGGACCGGCCGCCCGGACGTGACCTTCGGGGTCCCGCTGGCCAACCGCGACCGCCCCGAACTCGCCGGCGCGCTGGGCCCCTACGTCAGCATGGGCGTACTTCGTTCCACGGCGGCCCCGGCGAGCACGCTCACCGACATCCTGGCCGCCATGCGCGGTCAGCTCGCAGACGCCGTCCGGGACCAGCACGTCCCCTACGAGGCGCTGGTACGGCGGATGCGCCCCGCCCGCTCGTCGAGCGCCGCGCCGTACTGCGACGTCATCGTCACCCCGGACGAGGACGAGGACGGCGACCTGTGCCTGGGCGGCCTGCGCCTCACCCGGCGGGAGATCGGCCGCACCCGGCAGCGCGCCGCCTACCCGGTCACGGTCCGCGTGGGCACGCCCGGCGGGCGGCTCGCCGGAGTCGTCGGCTACGACGGCGTACGGCTGAGCGCTCGGGACGCCGAACGGCTCGCCGCGGAGATCGCCCGCTGCCTCCCCGGCCTCGCGGCCGGCCCCGCCCTGCCGGTGTGGCCGGACGGCCCGCCCGAGGCGGCGGCACCGGCGGCACCGGCCACTCTGCCACCCGCCACACCACGCGCGATGGAACTGGAGACCGTCGTCCTCACCGTGTGGCGCGAGGTGCTGGACTCCCCGGAGCTGGGCATCGAGGACAACTTTTTCGAAGCGGGCGGTGACTCGGTGCTGCTCGCCCAGGTACAGGAGCGGCTGGCCGGCGAGCTGGGCCGGGAACTTCCGGCCACGGTGTTCTTCGCCTGCCCGACGGTCGCCGCGCTGGCCGCCAAGCTGGCCGAGGAGGCGGCCCATGAGTGAGGAGATCGCGATCGTCGGACTGGCCTGCCGGTTCCCCGGCGCGGCCGACACCGGCCGGTTCTGGCGGAAACTGCGCACCGGATACGACGGCATCCGACGCGACCCGGCGGCGAAGGCGGACGCCGGCGGCGGCGATCACGTGGCCGCGTACGGGGTCCTGCCCGAGTCCGGGGTGTTCGACTGGCGGTTCTTCGGCTACAGCAGGGCGGACGCCGCCGCCATCGACCCGCAGCAACGCGTGTTCCTCCAGACCGCGTCCCTCGCCCTCGACGACGCCGGGATCGACCCGTGCCGGTTCGGCGCTCCCATCGGCGTGTTCGCGGGGTGCGACCCGCCGCAGGTCACACCGGGAGCGCCGGAGACCGCCTGGGACAAGGACATGCTCACCGCCAGGGCGGCCTACAAGCTCGGCCTGACCGGGCCCGCGGTGACCGTGCAGAGCGCCTGCTCGACTTCGCTGCTGGCCGTCCACCTGGCCTGCGCGAGCCTGCGTGACGGCGAGTGCGACCTCGCCCTCGCCGGGGGCGTGCGCCTCGGCGGGCCGGGCGAGGACGGCTACCACTACGTCGAGGGCGGCATCCTGTCCCCTGACGGCTACTGCCGTCCCTTCGACGCCCGCGCGGCCGGGACCGTCCCGGGCGAGGGCGTCGGGGTGGTCGTGCTGCGGCGGCTGGCCGAGGCGCTGCGCGACCGGCACCGGATCGTCGCCGTGGTGCGGGGCTCGGCGGCGAACAACGACGGCTCGGACAAGGTCGGGTTCACCGCGCCTTCCGTCAGCGGGCAGCGCGAGGTCATCCTGCGCGCACTCGACCGCGCGGCGGCCGACGCCGCCGACATCGGATACGTGGAGGCGCACGGCACCGGGACGCCGCTGGGCGATCCCATCGAGGTGGCCGCGCTCACCGAGGCGTTCCGGCGGCACACCGGACGCACGGGCTTTTGCGGGCTGGGGTCGGTGAAGGGCAACATCGGGCACACCGGGTCGGCGGCGGGCGTCGCCGGGCTCATCAAGGCCGCGCTGGTGCTGAAGCACGGCGAGCTGGTGCCGAACGCGCACTTCGAGCGGCCCAACCCCCGGCTCGGCCTGGACGACGGGCCGTTCCGCGTGGTGACGGACCTGCGCGGCCTGCCGCCGTCCGCGCTGGCCGGAGTGAGCGCGCTCGGCATGGGCGGGACCAACGTCCACGTCGTACTCGGCCCGCCCCCTGCCGTTCCGTCCACCGTGGCGGAGGCTGGCCCCCGGGTGCTGTGCCTGTCGGCCAGGAGCGGGGACTCGCTGGCCCGGTACGCGCAGGCGCTCGCCGAACGGCTCGGCGAGCCGGACCCGCCCTCACTCGCCGAGACGGCATGGACCCTCGACCACGGCAGACGGGCGCATCCCCTCCGCCGCGCGGTCGTGGCGGAGACCGCCGAGGCCGCCCGCTCGGAACTCGCGCGCGAGACCACCCCCGTCAGGGCGGCGGAGCACGCGCGGGCCGTCCTGCTGTTCCCCGGGCAGGGTGGGCGGCACGGCGGCGGGGACCACGCTCGGGAACGGCTGCCCGTCGCCCGGCGGGCCTTTCAGCGGGCGCGCGAGGTCCTGCCCGGCCGCCTCGGACTCGACCCCGGCCTGCTCACCGGCGGCGACCCCGGCGACACCCTCGTCCAGCAGGTGAGCCTGTTCGTCCTGGGATACGGCCTGGCCGGGCAGCTTCTGGACTGGGGCCTGCGCCCGGTCGCCGCCCTCGGCTCAAGCCTCGGCGAGTACACCGCCGCCGCCGTCGCGGGCCTGTGGAGCTTCGACGACGCCCTGGAACTCGTGGCCCGGCGGGCCATCGCGATGCGCGCCTGCCCGCCCGGGCGGATGCTGGCCGCCGACCTGGACGCCGGGAGCGCCCGCGAACGCGCGGGCGGCATGGTCACGGTGGCGATCGAGGACACCGGCAGAACGGTCCTTTCCGGTCCGGCGGACGAGATCGAAGGGCTGGCCGCCCGATGGACCTCAGAAGGGGTCCGGTGCCGGATGCTCAACACCCGCCTGGCCTTCCACTCCCCGGCCATGCGCGGCGCGGCCGACGCGCTGGCCCGTGCCGTCGCGGAGATCCCCGCCGGCCGCCTCGCCTTTCCGGTGATGTCCAATGTCACCGGCGCGCCGCTGAGCGAAGAGGACGCGGCCGATCCGGCGTACTGGGCGGAGCAGTTGTGCGGGCCGGTGCATCTGGGGCGCTGCGCCGAGGCCGTTCTCGGCGGCCCCGGCGACCTCTTCGCCGAACTCGGCCCCGGCACAGCCCTGCTCGGCACGCTGCGACGGCATCCGTCCTGGACGGCGGAACGGGCCGGTGCCGCGCTGCCCGGACGCGAGGAGGACGACGAACTCGGCCTGCTGCGCGGCCTCGCGGCCCTGTGGGAGCGCGGCGCGCCGGTCGGCTGGGACGACCTGGACCCCGGGCCGCCCGCCGCGCGCTGCGCACTGCCCGGCCCGCCGTTCGACCCGCTGCCCCTGGACGCGCCCCCACCTTCGGTAGATGAGCCGGACGGCGATCTGGAACGGCTTTGGAAGGAGGCGCTGGGTGTCGATGCCGTCTCCGCCGACGACGACTTCTACCGGCTCGGCGGCGACTCGCTGGCGTTGCTGCGGCTCACGACGTCCGTCCGGGACCGGCTCGGCGCGGTCGTACCGGTCGCGGCGCTCGCCGAACGGCCCACGTTCGGGCATCTGCGCGACCTGGCCCGTCCCGCCGCCGCTCAGGGAGGCGGGCGCGGCGCTCCTGCACTCCTCAGCCAGGGTTCGCGGCCGGTCCCGTTGTACTTCGTCCCGCCCGCGTCCGGCAGCTCGCTCGCGTACCGGGCGCTGGCCGAAGCCCTGCCCGACCGGACCGCCTACGGCTTCGACACCCCCGGCACCGACCATCCGGGCACGGTCGCCGGACTGGCCGCCGGGCATGCGGGGGCGCTGCGCGCGGCCCGGCCCGTCCTGCTCGGCTGGTCCATGGGCGCGACCGTCGCCCACGAGATGGCCGTCCGGCTCGGCGAAGACGGGGTGGACGTGCCGCTCGCCGTCCTCATCGACGGCCATCCCCCGCCCGTCCCCGGCCTCCCGGCGGCGGCCCACCCTCGCTACCTGGCCGACATCGTGCTTCAGCTTCGCGCTCTGCGGGCGGCGGAGTCCGGGGCGGCGCCGGACGGCCCGGTGGCCGAACTGCTCGGCTCGGTGGCGGACCGCGCCGGCATCGCCGGCGTCTACCGCCGCAACCTGCACGCGCTGCTGCGGTACGCGTCGCGTCCGGCCCCGTGCCGGGCGGTCGTCCTGCGGGCCGGGGCCACCCCGGCGCGCTGCCGCCGCCTCGCCCGGCGGCTGGCCCCGCTGTATCCGCGCGGAGTCGACGTACTGCCCGTGCCGGGCGACCACTGGAGCCTGCTGAGCCCGCGAGGGGCCGCCGAGATCGCCCGTCGCATCGAGGACATCCTGACCGCCCTGGAAGAGGAATCGGAGGTGGAGACCTCATGATCGTCACAAGAGGCGTCCTGCGGCAGGCCGCCGCCCATCCGGACCTGACCGCGATCGAGGACGACCAGGGCGGGCTCACGTACGGCGAGCTGGCCTGGCGGGCCCTGCGCGCGGCGGCGGCGCTGGAGCGGGCCGGTCGGCCGGGCACGCCGGTCCCCGTCTGCTTGCCCCGAGGCAGGGACTTCGTGGTCGCGGCGCTGGGCGCGATGCTGGCGGGCCGGCCGTACGTCCCCATCGATCCCGAAGGGCCGCCCGGCCACACGCGGACGCTGATCGAGCAGACGGGCGCGGAGACGGTCGTGACGACGAGCGACCACATCGCGGGTGGCCGTGCCGTGCGCACGCCCCACGCACTCGACCAGAGCGCGCCCGCCGTTCCGGCCGAGCGCCGGGGCGGGGCCGCCTACATCGTGCACACCTCGGGTTCCACCGGCGAGCCGAAGGGCGTACTCGTCGGCCACGCGAGCCTGGCGAACCTGGTCTCCTGGCACAACCGTGCCTACCGCCTGCGGCCGGGCGTCCGCCACCTGCACACGGCCGGGCTGGGCTTCGACGCCGCGGTCTGGGAGATCTGGCCGTGCCTGTGCGCGGGCGCGACGCTCGTGGTGGCGCCCGACGAGGTCCGGGTCACACCGGGGGCGATCGTGGAGTACGCCCGGGCCAGGCGGATCTCCATCCTGTTCGCCCCCACCGCGCTGGCCGAACTGATCGTCGAGCTGGACGCGGACGACGACATCCCCTGGCGGACCCTGCTCACCGGAGGCGACGCGCTGCGCATGCACCGGGTCCCGCGCGGCTGGACGCTGATCAACCACTACGGCCCCGCCGAAGCGACGGTCTGCGCCACCTGGCATCCCGTGACCCGCCTGCCCGATTCCGGGCTGCCCCCGATCGGCCGTCCCATCGACGGGGCGCGCGTCGTCCTGCTCGACGACCGGCGGCGGCTCGTGCCCGCCGGGCGGACCGGCGAGATCCACATCGGGGGGCGCGGGCTGGCGCTCGGCTACCATCGGCGGCCCGAGGAGACCGAACGCCGCTTCGGCCCGCTGCCCGGACTGCCCGGCCGCTGGTACCGGACCGGCGACCTGGCCGCCGAGGACCCGCACGGCGACCTGGTCTTCCACGGGCGGGTGGACGACGGGCAACTCCAGGTCAGGGGCGTACGCGTGGAGGCCGCCCAGGTCGAGGCGGCCCTGCTGCGCCACCCGCGCATCCGCGCCGCCGCCGTCGCTCCGCTGGGCGAGCCGGGCACCGCACGCCTCCTCGGGGCCCTCGTCGTCCCCGACGGCGACTGCCCCACGACGGCGGAACTGCACCGCTTCGTGGCGGCCGAGCTGCCCGCCGCCGCCATCCCCACCCATGTCGTGGCGGGCAGCGCGGTCCCGCTGACCGGGAACGGCAAGATCGACCGCCGCCGGGTACGGCACCTGGTGGCCGCGGCGGCGGCGGGCGAAGGGAGCGGCTGATGGGCGAGCCGATCAGCGTCCAGGAGATGACCGAAATCTGGCGGGCGGTCCTGCGCGACCAGAGCGTCCGCCCGGACACGGACTTCTTCGACCTCGGCGGGCACTCCCTGGCGGCCATCCGCATCGCCCAGCAGATCGAGACGGCCTGCGGAATCCGGCTGCCGCCGTCCGCGATCCACGACAACCCGACCCCCGAACGGCTCGCCGTACTCGTCGGGCGGCACCTCGCCGAAGCGGACTGACCTGTCCATCGTGGTGCGGAACGCCGGCGCCCGCCCGGCCTGGGGTGGCCGGGCGGGCGGGGTTCACGGGCGGGACTACGGGCGCTCGGTGTTCTTGTCGGTCCAGCCCGCCTGCTCGATGGCCACGCGGAGCAGCGGCTTGTCACCGTCGAGCATCTCGTACTGGAGGAGTTCGGCCGTCTTCTCGTCGAAGGTCAGCCGGACGACGTCCCCCTCCTTGTCCTTGACCGAGAGCGCGACCCCGACCCGCCCAAGGGCGTCGGTGGCCTGGCTCTTCGCGGTGACCCCCGGCTGCTCGGCGAGGATCTTGAACAGGGCCGAGCGGGTGCCGGGCGTGATCGGGCCGGTCAGCAGGTCCTGGCTGGTCTGCCACAGATAGCCCGACTTGTCGGAGTCCGCTGCGGAGGGGCTCACCTTCCACAGCTCGTCCAGCTTGCGCGTCAGCGCCTTCTTGTCGGTGGGCAGCTTCGAGACGTTCTGGAGGGTCAGGCTCGGGTTGCCGATCGAGAAGATCAGATTGAGATCGTTCGTACCGCTGCGCTTCTTGGCCGACCTCTCCGTCAGCTTCGGCGAGCCCGCCTTCCGCCAGGCCGCCTCGTCCTCGGGGGAACCGAAGGTGACGTCCCCGTACTCCCGCACGTTACGGTTGTCGAGCCCCCGCTTCCCGGCGAACCACTTCTCCGCCGTCTCGGTCTCATACACCGCGTACGGCAGCGTTCCCTTCTTGAGCTCGTCCATCTTGCGGTAGAACTCCTTCTCCGCGGCCTTGACCGCGGCCTGATCGCCCTTGGCGTCGGCGATCTTCTTCTTGCGCTCCTTGTCGTACTCCCGCACCTTCGCGAAGTAGTCCCCCATCGCGTGGGTCAGCTTGTGCAGGGTGACCTCGCGGCGGTACCAGTAGTTTCCGGACCCGGCCGGTTCCTGCTTGGCGGTCGTGGCAGCCGCGGCCAGCAGGAAGGAGCGGGCGTTGATCGGCTCGGCCTTGACCTCGGTGCCCTTCACGGTGTCCGGGGTGTCCGCGGTGTCCGAGGTCTTCGGGGTGTTCGAGGCGACGTGCGACGAACCTGCGGGGACCGGCGTACTACCGGAGAAGACGATGACGGCCGCCGCGGCGGCGAGGCCGGTGGCCATCACACCCCCGGTCAGCAGGAACGACCGGCGCAGCCGGCGCGGGGCGGTCTCGGTACGCGAGGTCTCGGCGGCGCGGGCCAGGTCGGCGGAACGGCGGCGCATATAGGTCTCCTCGGTGATTTCGGTGAGTTTCGCAGGCTTCAGGTCGCGGAAAATACGGTCGGTCATGCGATCCTCCGGGCGGGGCGCCCCTGGGGAACTGCTCTGGTCAGGGTGGTCTCCACGCGAAGCGCCTGTTCGAGGCGTTTACGCGCACGGTGCAGCCGGACGTTGTAGGTCCGTACCGAACAGCCCATGGCCATCGCCGCCTGATCGGGCGGCAGGCCGTACCAGGTCGCGAACACCATGGCCTCCACGTCCTTCTCGCGTAAGGCCGACAGCGCCGCGAGGGCCTGCTCTCTGTCGATGACGTGCTCGGCCACGTCCCAGGTCTCCATGTCCCGAGAACTGGAAAGGGCCACTATGCGATCGACCAGCGCCTGCCGCCGGTGGCGGGAGTCGCGCTGCTTGGCCAACAGGTTGCGGGCCACCCCCAAAAGCCACGGCAGCGCCGGCTCAGGTACGTCGTCCAGCCGTCGCCACGCCACGATGAACGTCTCGCTGGCAATGTCCTCGGCCACGTCACGGTCGGCGCGCAGCAGCGTGTACCCGAGCACATTGCGGTAGTGCCGGTCGTAGAGATCTGTGAATCGCTCTTCGGGATCGTCCACACCCAGTAGTCCCTCCAGACGTTCCCGGATTACCGCGTCACTCCCGATTCGTGGAGTTCTCGGCGGCCCAGGTACCGGTCCGGCCCGCGTGGCGCAGGATGCGCTCGACGTCCCAGACGTGGTGATGGCCGTCGTGGGCGTTGTTCCGCGCGACGTCCTCGGCCCGCTGCGCGCCCCGCGTCGCGTGCCGCAGCACGACCCCCGCCGCCAACGCGGCGGTCACCTCCGCCACCCATACCTCCACCGCATGCCCCAGCGACCACAACGCCGCCGCGGGCGCGATCTCGTTGTACCTACGACCCTGCGCGACGAGATCCGGGTCATACCCGGGCACCTCCACCACCCCGGCCAGCCGGGCCCCGGCCAGCCGTTCGGCCCAGTTCCGCAGGTTGTCGGTGACATGACAGACATAACCCGCCGAAGTCCAGCCCAACTCCGGATGCCGCTCGAACCCACTCCACCCCGCCAGCACCCCCCCGAACCGCCCCGGCAACCCCCGCACCAGCTCCACCGCCGCCAACGGCGTCAACGACCACCCGAACCCACACCCACCACACGGCTCCCCATAAAGCCCCGCACCCCACTTCTCCATGCCCGGCGATCCTACGCACCCCCGCGTCCCCACCCGGACGGGCGGCCAAGCTCAGGCGTCGGTGGGGTCTGCGGGGTCGGTGGTGCGGTCGGTCAGGCGTTCGTAGCGTTGGCGGGCGGCCTGGGGGGTGCCGAGGCCGAGGCCGAAGGCGATTTCCTGCCAGGTCATGCCGCGGCCCCTGGCCATGCCGAGCAGGCCGGCTTCGAGCCGGTCCATCTCCTCGCGGGCGACGGGCAGGAGGGTCAGTGCGGCGGTGATGTCGGCGTGGTCGACCTCGGGCTCGCCGTCGTCGGCCGTCGCCACCCCACTGAGCAGGAATGACACGATCCGGACGGCCTCGTGTGGGGCGACGACCGAGGGATGGGTCTGGCGGGCGCGCTGGTCGTCGGTGGCCGCGTGGCGCTCGGCGATGCGGGCGAGCGAGGCGTGTACGCGGTGCGCCCGCACCTGGGCGGGCTGCGGCGGGGTGAAGGGATCGGTTGTGGACATAGCGACAAGGATGGGTGATGCATCGGGTTGTTGTCAACGTGACGAGTTAAACAGAGTGTTCACCTCGCCGGGCGATCTGGACAGCGCGCCCCGCAAGGGATTCAGTGATCCGTAGGTCTCGTAATGCAGGCATGTCCCACCGGCAGGGCGGCCCCGCGGGTACGCCCGGCCCGGCGCAGGGAGGTCAGGGTGGCGAGGCGTACGGCCATGCCGTTGACGGCGCGCTGCACAGCGGTGGTCGCGGCGGCGGGGTACGGCAAGACCGAGGCGGTGCGCCGCTGGCTGCGCGGAGCCTCGGTGAGCTGGCACTCACGAGTACCGCCGGCGGCGGGGGATGACAGTGGGGACTGGCTGGTCGTCGACGATCTGGTCGCGTTCCCGGCAGGGGAGGTCAGGCGGCTGCTGGGCGGTACGTCGCCGGCGGCCAAGGTGGTGATCGTCTCGCGACGGCCACCGCCGGGCGGCGCGCGACTGCCCGGCCTGCGGGTGCTCGGTCCGGCCGACCTCGCGTTGTCGCCGGAGGAGGTGGCCGCGGTACTGGGCCAGGAGTACGGCATCCGCGACGCGAACGCCGCCCGCCAGGTCCACGCCCTGACGGCGGGCTGGCCCGCGTTGGTCCATCAGGTGGGCAGGCAGTTGAGCGGGAGCGCGCCGGTGCCCGCCGAACTGGTCGCCGCGAGGCTCGCCGCTCCCGGCACGGCGCTGAACGGGTTCGTGCGAACGGAGGTACTGGCCGCGTTCCCCCCGGCGATCTGCCGACTGCTGACCGATCTGGCCTATCTGGGCCCGGTCGATGCGGAGTTATGCGGGGAGGTCGGCATCGGGAGGGCGGAGAAGGATCTGGACGTGCTGGTGCGTACCGGGCTGCTGGTGCCGGGCGGGACGGCGTATCGGCTGGTTCCACTGGTCGGGGCGGTACTGCTGGCCTGCCGCCCGCTGCCCGCCCCGGCGCGGCGGCGGCTGCTGCGCCAGGCCGCGTCCTGGTACGAACGCGCCGGACTGCCCGCGGCGGCCATCACCGCCTACCGGGGGCTCGGCGATCACGCCGCCTGCGTGCGAGTGCTGCTCACCGACGGCGAACAGGGCATCGCGAACGGCTCCGCGCCGCTGATCGCCGAGGCCGTCCGGGAGTTGCCGCGGGCGTTGCACTGCCGGCGGCTGCGGCTCCTGCTCGGCCAGGCGCTCACGGTGACCGGGCGCTTTGAGGAGGCCCTGGCCGTGCTGCTCCCCCTGGCTGAGTCGGGGATCGACGCGGCGCTGGGCTGGCGGCTGGGCAGCGTACATTGCCTGCGGGCGCGTCCGCATGAGGCGATCGAGGTCTTCGGGAGGGTCCGCCTCTCCGGCGTACCGGACCCGGCCGACGAAGCCATGCTGCACTCCTGGCACGCGACCGCCCACTGGCTGACCGGCGACCTGGCCACATGCGGCGAACTCGCCGCCCGCGCATTGGCCGCCGCCCGGCGAGTAACCGCGTGTACCGACGCCGCCTTAGACACGCCGTTCGGCACCACCGCCTGGTTCACCGCTGAGGCCGCCGCACATGCCGCGCTGGCGCTGCATGCCATGCTGTCCGGCGACCCCGCCGCCACCGCCGAGCACCATGAGCGCGCCCTGCGGCTGGCCGGGCAGGCCGGTGACCTCGTACAAGCCGTGCGCATCCACACCGACCGCTCCAGCCTGCTGCTGGACGAAGGCAAGTACGCCGATGCCCTGGCAGAGGCGCTGTCGGCGGCGGCCCTGGCCGAGGTCTGTGCCGCGGCGGCGTACCTGCCCGGCGCGCTGGGCAACGCCGCCGAGGCCCTGACCGCGATGGGACGGCTGGACGAGGCCGCCGGCCATCTGGAGCACGCGCTGTCGCTGCACCAGCACAGCGGTTCGGCCCAGGCCGCCCATCCGCTGACCGGGTTAGGCGACATCCACCGGCTGCGCGGGCAGCGCCAGCTCGCCCAGGCCGCCTACGAGGATGCCGTGCGCGTCGCGGAGTCCGCGGGAGACCTGCACGCGCTCGTGCCCGCGCTGTGCGGGCTCGCGCTGGCCGTCCACCAGGACGACCCCGAGGCCGCCGAACGGCTCGCCGCCCAGGCCGCCGCCATCGCCAGGGGTCGGCGCGCGGCGCGGGCGCTGGTGGTCTGCGGGCGGGTCGCCGCACTGAGCGGCGACCCGGTACGCGCGGTACAGACCGCCCACCAGGCCGCGGAGCTGGCCCGCCGCCACCGTGACAAGGCCGCCCTCGCCGAGGCCCTGGAGATGCGCGCGGCGGCCGAGGGCGACCCCGCGCAGGCCCGGCTCGCGCTGGCCGAGGCGCTGGCGACCTGGCAGGTCACCGGCGCGCTGCTGCACGTCGATCGGCTGCGCCTGGTACGCGGACGCCTCCCCGGCGCGACCTCCACCGAACGCCTCGCCGCCCGCCAGGCCGCCGAACGCCTCCAGGCCGCCGGCGTACCCCTCGCGCCTGTGTCGCCGGTCGTCGCGGTTCGGACGCTGGGACGGTTCGAGGTCGTGGTGGACGGCGTACCGCTGCCCCCATCGGCCTGGCAGTCCCGCAAGGCCCGCGGCCTGCTGCGCATCCTGGTGTCGCGACGGGGCAGGGCGGTCGCGCGCGAGGAGATCGCCGAGTTCCTGTGGCCGGGCGAGGAACCGGCCCGCGTCGCGCACCGGATGTCGGTCGCGCTGTCGGTCCTGCGCTCGGTACTCGATCCCGGCCGCCGGGTGGCCGTCGATCACTTCGTACGCACCGGCTCGGGATCCGTCGCCCTGGACACCTCCCAGGTCGGCATCGACGTGGAGACCTTTCTGGAGGAGGCCGAGTACGGCCTGAACCGCCCCGAACACGGCCGCGCCCTCCTGATCGCCGCCGAACGCCGCTACACCGGCGACTTCCTGGAGGACGAGCCGTATGAGGAGTGGTCCGGCGCGGTACGCGAACTGGCCCGCGCCACCTACCTGCGGGTGGTACGTACCCTGGCCGACCTCGCGCTCGACGCCGCCGACGTTGACGAGGCGGTCCGCTGGCTGCTGCGCATCCTGGGCCGCGACCGCTACGACGAGCAGTCCCACCTGGACCTGGTACGCGTCCTGCGGTCAGCGGGCCGCCACGGCGAGGCCCGGCGCGCGTATGCGCACTACCTGGCCGCCATGCGCGCGATCGACGTGGCCCCCGCCCGCGAGCCCTAGCGTCAGGGCCGCTGCAGCAGGTACGCCCCCAACTTGCTCGCGTCGAACGACCAACTGCCCGCCGACACCTGCCGCTCCTTGTGCCAGAAGCGGTACGTGAGATACAGCCCGAGCCTGTTGGCACTGGCGCGTTCGCCGACGAACCGGTAAACCTTGATCACGCCGCCCTCGTCCTTGTAGTAGTCGTTCCGCGCATCGGATGGGGGCAACTCGCTGCTTACCGCCGGCGTCAGCTCCTCAACCGACGAGAGCCCGAGCCTGAACTCGCACGCCGCGACCGTAGTGTTCAGGAAGCGCTGCTTGGTGACCCCGCCGGACAGGTAGTTCTCCTCGGTCAGCCAGTACCGCCTGGTCCAGTTGATCGCGTGCGGGCCACTGCCGCCACCGTTGGTCCGCTCTCCGATGAGCCAGTTGGTCACGGACGTACCGATCGGCGGATTGGTGCTGTGACTGCCCATGGTGCAGCGCCAGTCCAACACCGCGGCCGACGCCGGCCCCACGGCGACGAGCGTCGTAACGCCCAGCGCCAGTGCCAGCGCGACCGAGGCCGCCCGCATGATCGCCTTGTTCACTGCCAGCCTCCGAACAGGTTGGGGGGTGCATGGAGGAGTGCCGCCCCCAAGTGTCCGCCGCCACCTCACAGCCACCTCAACGCCCGATCAGTGCCGACCATCGCCGCACCTGCCGGCGTACCGGCGTACCGGCGTACCGGCGTCGATGTTCGCTTGGTCAACGAACGGCCAGGAAGAGGAGAACGGCCGCCGAGCCCGCGGTGGTGAGCAGAAAGCGTGTCACGACCAAGAAGCGGAACCAGCGGGGAAAGGCCGCGTCGGCGGCTCTGATCAACGCCTTGGCGTCGATGTCCGTGGTGCCGGACTTGCGCAGTGCGGCCTCCACGAACCGGACGACGAAAACCTGGGCGGTGGTGATGAAGCCGCCGGCGATCAGCAGGATGGGCTGGAAGATCCAGGTGAGCAGTGGCCGGTCACCCAGGTTGAGCACGGCAAGCGTCGCCAGTCCCATGGCGATCGCCATGGACACCGCCACGCTCGCGGTGCTGGCGGAGAAGTCGAGGCCGTGCTTCGTCAACACGGCGGAGTCGTGGCCCTGGCGCCGGATCTCGGTGTCGGCGGCCTGCTGAGCGGCCGGACCGAACCGGTGCCCGACGAGCGGAACGATCAGGTACGCGACGGCCAGCAGGAACTGGAGAACGACAACGATGTGCATGGAGGACACCTCACGCCGACACGGTTTTGAACTTAGTTCAACACGGTAGTGCATCACCTGAACTAAGTTCAACGCCGGTTAGGCTGAGCGCCATGCTGACCAGGGAACAGATCGTCCGGGCCGCCGTTGAGGTACTCGACGCCGAGGGCGTGAACGGGCTGAACATGCGGCGTCTGGGCGCACATCTGGGGTCGGCCGCCTCCGCGATGTATCACCATGTGGAGAGCAAGGACAAGCTGGTGGTCCTCGCCGCCGACCACGTCTTCGGCGAGATCCCGCTGCCCGAGCCGGGCAGGGACGGATGGCGGCGGGCCGCCGCGTCGCTGGCCCGTGGCACGCATGCGATGGTCGTACGGCATTTCTGGCTGATTCCGGCGATGAGCACACACCTCATCTACGGCCCCAACAAGGCGCGCTTCGATGATCGGTCCCTGGCGGTCTACGAGTCCGCCGGGTTCACCGAAGGCGAGGCCGATCAGGTGGCCGCGACCGTGCTCATGTTCGTGATCGGCGCCGCACAGGGCCAGGCGGCAGAGGCGGCCTGGCGGGCGCGACTACGCCGCAACGGTATCGATGCCGACAAGGAACTGCGCGAGGCCACCGCCGAGATCTTCGCCATCGCCCAGACCTTCCCTCGGCTTCGGGCTCGCATCGACTCTGCCGCCGCATCCGCCGAGGACCCTTTCGAGTTCGGCCTGCACACACTCCTCGCCGGGCTCGAATCGCGCCTGACCCCTGAAGATCATCACCCGCACGGCCACGACAAGACGCCCTGACCGGGCCGTTGGGGGTGGCTACCAGAGACCGGTCGCGGCCAGGGCCTCTTGGGGGGAGGAGGCGTACCGGAGGCCCGGGACGGGGCGGCCGTCCTGGTCGAGGAGGCGCCAGCCGCCGAGCTGTACGACGGGGACGTTGCCGCGACGCTTGGCCAGGGCCAGTTCGGACAGGGTGCCCCAGGAGCCGCCGACGATGATCACCGCATCGCCCGAGTTCACGATGATGTTGTTGCGGGCCTCTCCGACACCGGTCGGGATCACGATCGACAGATCGTGATTGGCCTGCTCACGGTCGGCACGGGACAAGATGCCCACCACCGTCCCGCCCGCCGTACGGGCACCGGCCGCCACGGCGGCCATGACCCCGCCGTAGCCACCACAGATCACCACCGCGCCCCGCCCGGCCAGCAACCGCCCGACCTCCCGGGCGTTGGACTCATCGTCCGGAGTACAGTCGCGAGGCCCGCACACCGACACCTGGATCGCCACACCCCGATCATCCCAGCCCCGCACTCCTCATGACAGAGAGCATTCACAACTCTCCAAGAGCCACCCGGAAATCCACAACCACGGGCAGGCCCAAGCAGGCCAGCGGGTGGGGCGCGGTCAGGCGGTGCCGCCGAGGAAGTCGGCGACTACCGGTACATTGCGATACGCATTCAGTTGACCACGAAGCCCCTTCAAGGTGGCGGTGCTCCGCGCCGAATCGATCCCACCCATCAACTTCACGACCTCTGCGGCAGTGGCCACCGCCGCGTCGAGATCGCCCAACGCCAAGTACGCCTCGGCGCGCCGGGCGAGGTAGATCACCGCGCCCCGGGTCTCCTTCGCTGGGTCATATGGGTCTTCAGCCGCGATCGCAGCGTCGAAATGGTCGAGCGCACGACGCGGTTCGCCCAGAGCCAGCGCGGCACTGCCCGCAGCCTGATGCAGCTCGCCGGCGGTCACCCAATACATCTGCGGAAGGTCATCATCGACCAGACCAGCTCTGTCGTAGGCGTTGAGCGCATCGTCGATCGCGCCGTAGGCGGCGACGGATTCGCCGAGGACGGAGTACGCGCGGGCCCGGCGAACGTGGAGGAGGGTCACCGCGCGGGGGGAGGTCATCCGTACCCTGGCGGAGAACGCACCGTTCAGAAGATCAAGCGCTCCCCGGCCATCAGCGACGGCGGCATACCTGAGGTTCGCCCAGAACGCCAGAGTGATCGCGCCCAAGTCATCATCGCCCGCCCCGGCCGCCGATCGCAGCGCGGCGATGAAGTGGCGCTCGGCCGCCGCGTGGTGTCCGGCATCGTATGCGCACCAGCCGGCCAGGCGGGATGCCTCCGCAGCACAGCCGTACAGGGCACGCCCGACTGTGTCGCTGTAAGACGCGCGCCGGAGTAGGCCGGTGATCAAACGGAGCTCGGCAGTCGCGGTGCTGTACACCTCACCCGCGCCGACTTGATCATCGAGATGGCGTAACGCGGCCAGCCGTTGATCGAGCAGGGCGACGACATCGTGGCCGACCCTGCGCCCGATCAGGGATGCGCCTGCCTGAGAGGCGGTGACCCATTGTGCGGCGAACGCGGCGAGCGCCCCGTTTCCCACGATGAGGAACTCGCGACGGTCCACGCGCCCTCCCACATCCTCCAGTACCTCCACGCTACCCGCAGGAGTCCACGGTGATTCCATGACAATTCGGTCATCATCGGTAGCGCAGAGCAGCCACGCCGGCCAGCCGCGAGAGTCCACCTGACACTGCTCGACACCGAGCACATCCGCCATGGCGCGCTGTGTGGTGGCGTCTGGAGCACAGGTGCCGTTGATCCAGCGCGACACCTTTTCCCGGCGGACGGCCATGGTGCCGTACCCCAGTTGCCGGTGACGCTGCGCGATCCGGCACAGCAGCATCTCAGCGGTCCATTTGTTCCTGGCCAGGACCACGTTCAATGGATGACGTTCAACCGGAGGCACGGGTCCTTCCCTCACGAACCCTTACAGACGTGATCCCCATTGTGGCGATTACGTCACTCATTGTGATCTCCCTACACGCGGTAGGCAACAGAAGGCAACACGGAGGCAGCGGCCCGCAACCGTGAACGTCTTTTTCCTCGACGCATCGCAAGCGAACGTGATTGCAGCGAACCATCCATCGCATCGAACCCCAGGAGGATCCATGGAGGCACGCCACGTGGTCGTCACCGGAGGAGCCGGGTTCATCGGCACGAACCTGTGCACTCGGCTCCTTCAGCACGGTGATCGGGTCACCGTCATCGACAACCTGGCCGCCGGGCGCGCACCCGGCCTGCAGGACATGCTCCACGCCTACGGAACCACCAGCCTGACCTTCCTCGAAGCCGATGTCACGGACCGTATCCACCTGGGTGAGCAGCCGGTCGACGCTGTTGTACACCTGGCCACCCTGGTCGGACCGGAGATCGTCATCCGCGAGCCCATCACCACGCTGCGTGTGGCGATCAACGGAACGCTCAACGCCTTGGAGATCGCGCACCGGCACAACGCGCGTTTCGTACTCGTGTCCTCCTCAGAGGTCTACGGCGATCCGCTGGTCCACCCACAGGCCGAGAGCTACTACGGCAACGTGGACCCCACCGGGCCCCTGTCTGGTTACGACGAGGGAAAACGCGCCGCAGAAGCATGTACTGCGGCCTACCGGCGCGAGCACGACCTGAATGCGGCGATCGTGCGACCGTTCAACATCTACGGTCCCGGAATGCATATGAGCGACCGACGAGTCGTGCCCGCGTTCATCTCGACCGCGTTGGAAGGCGGCACCCTTGCCCTGCATGGTGACGGCTCCCAGACCCGGGCACTGTGCTACGTCGACGACTTCGTCGACGGGCTGCTCGCAGTCATGAACAGTGTGGAGTTCGGCCCGTTCAACATCGGTAACCCTGGCGAGATCACCATGCGCGAACTAGCCGAGATGGTCGTCGCCGAGGTAGGCAGAGGCAGCGTGGTGACGACACCCGGCCGGGTACAGGACGCGGCGCGGCGCTGTCCGGACATCACACGAGCCAGCGAGGTCTTGGGGTGGAGCCCGAGGACCAGGCTTCCGGACGGCATCGCCCGCACCGTCGCCTGGTATCGCCGATCCACCCCCACACCGGCCAGGTGATCGCCATGCCGAGACTAGTCATCCCGGCGGCGTGGCGCACGGCGGCAGGCATCCCGACCGGGCCTCTGTGGTTCCCGGCCGGCACCGTTGGCGAGGTCCTGGAGGAGTTCCTGTCCGCCTATCCATCCCTACGGCCACGGGTGTTCACTGCCGAGGGCGCACTCGTGGCCTGGGTGAACGTGTTCGCAGGTGACTGCGACATCCGCGATCGTGGGGGATTGGCGGTAAGGCTGAGCACGGACGAGGACCTCGTGATACTGCCGTCAATGGCCGGAGGTTGACATGGAGGGCATGGTCTGGGTGCCAGGTGGGACCACCCTGATCGGCGCGCCTCAGGACCACCTGGACTCGGTGGGCGCGGCTCAGCCGTATGAGCGGGCCTGGTTCGCCGATGAGGCACCGCAGCACGCTGTGACCCTCGCGGGGTTCTGGCTGGATCGGCACCCAGTGACCAACGCGGCGTTCGCGGCGTTCACTGATGCGACCGGATACCGGACCGAGGCAGAGAGGTGCGGTCACGGTTTGACATACGTCACCTACTGGGAGGAAACCGGCGGCGCATGCTGGCGGCACCCGGGTGGCCCGGGCACTCATGTCCACGACCAGCGAGATCACCCAGCAGTGCACATCTCTCTCACTGACGCGGTCGCCTACGCCACATGGGCGGGTAAGCGCCTGCCCACGGAAGCGGAGTGGGAGTACGCCGCCCATGGCCCGGCCTGGCGAGTCTGGCCATGGGGCGACGACTGGGAGCTCGGTCGGGGGTGTACGGCTGACCAGTGGGCCGGCAGGTTGATCGACTCGCCGGAAGTGTGGCGTACATGGTGGCTGCGGTACCGGTCCCACTACGCGGATCACGTACCACCGGCCACCATGCCGGTGGGCGCGTTCAGCCCTCGCGGTGACTCTCCGTTCGGTATCAGCGACATGGCGGGCAACGTGCTGGAGTGGACCTCTTCCCGCTACCGGCTGTACGTAGGGGCAAGCGGCTATGACACGCTGTACGACCACCTGGAAGGCCGCTACTGCGTGGCACGCGGTGGTTGCTGGATGATGTGGGCGTCTCAAACCCGCACCACAGAACGAATCGCATTGGCCGACCACTACAGCAATTGGGCGACCGGGGTCCGATGTGCTGCCGACCCTTCCGGCGCACTGGCGGCGACCTGCGGCGATTCTCCATCTTCCAGTGACTGAAGACCATAAGCTCATCGCCCATGCGCACACTCGTCACCGGCGGAGCCGGGTTCATCGGCTCCCACCTCACCGACGTCCTGCACGCCCGGGGCGACACCGTCACCGTCGTGGACTCGCTGGTCATCGGCCGCGCCACCCGGCTCTCGGACGCTACGGACCTGCGGCGGATCGACATCACCGACGCCCCGGCACTCACCGCCGCGGTACGAGAGACCCGCCCCGAGGTCATCTACCACCTGGCGGCGCAGATCGACGTACGCGCCTCGGTCGCCGACCCGGCGCACGACGCCGCGGTCAACATCGGCGGAACGATCAACCTGCTTAACGCCGCCCGGGAGGTCGGAGCACGGCTGGTGTTCACCTCCACGGGTGGCGCGCTGTACGGCGCCGCCGCGGCGATCCCCTCCCCCGAGGACGCGCCGACCGAGCCCGAGGCCCCGTACGGCACCGCCAAGCTGTGCGCCGAGCAGTATCTCGCCCTGTTCAACCGCCTGCACGGCGCCAGGCACGCCGCCCTGCGACTCGGCAACGTGTACGGGCCGCGCCAAGACCCCGGCGGCGAAGCGGGAGTGGTGTCGATCTTCAGCGGAGCCGTGTACGACGGACGGCGACCCACGATCTACGGCGACGGCAAAGCGACCCGCGACTACGTCTACGTGGCCGACATCGTCGCGGCCTTGATCGCGGCAGGCGAGGCCGACCGAGCCGGGGTGTGGAACATCGGCACCGGGCGCGAGACCAGTGTCCTCGACCTGGTCGATCTCATCGGCACGGCGGCGGGCCACGAGGTCGTCCCCCACCACGCCCCGCCCCGGCCGGGCGAACTCCAGCGCAGCGCCCTCGACTCCACGGCCGCCCGGACGGATCTGGGCTGGGAACCGAAGGTCACCATCAGCGACGGCATCGCCCAGGTGTACTCCTGGGTACGCGCCGGTCACCCCGACCGTGCACCCGCGTGATCCTTCTGGAAGAAGCCAGCATCGTGATCGACCGGGCGTCACAGCAGACGAGAACTCGCGGAAACGCTGTGCTCTATAGATCTGTGATGCGGTTTTCGATCTCGCGATATCGATCGGCGGGGGCGTTTATCGGCGCGAAACAGCGGAGGCGGAGCGGGCCAGGATAGCCGGTGGGAGGTACGGGGAGGGACCACGACGCAGGCGTAATGCCGGATCAAGAACGGTACTGGGCACGGAGCGGCGGCGAGCAGGGGGCTTGCCGTACGCGCGGAGCGCGTATCCCGCCGAAGGCGGGGTACGTCGGGCGAAGCCCGACAGAGAAAGCACGGCTGAGCGAAGCGAAGACCATTAGGGGCGCGCGGAGCGCGTTTGTCGCCGAAGGCGGCCGTTGGGCGAAGCCCGATGTGGAATGAGCGGAGCAAAGGCGATTGAGACACGCCCCGCACCGGCCCCGGTTCACTCCAGGCGGTCGGCCAAGGACAGCCAGTCGGCTTCGACGGTGTCCTTTTCGGAGGCGATCTCCTTCAGTTCGGCGTCCAGCCGGCCCAGGCGTTCGTAGTCGTCCGCCGCCTCGGCCATCGCCGCGTGCAGCCCCGCCTCCCGCTCCCCCAACCGGTCCAGCCGCCGTTCCAGCCGGGAAAGCTCCTTGCGCAGCTCCCGCTCCTCCTTCGCCGAAAGCCCCTCAGCAGGGACAGCGGCAGCCACCGGCGCGGCCTCAGCCGAAGCGTCCGCGACCGCCGCCGCCCGCCGCGCCAAGTACTCGTCCACGCCCCCGGGCAGCAGCGACAGCCGCCCGTCCCCCAGCAGCGCCAGCGACCGGTCCGTGACCCGCTCCAGGAAGTACCGGTCGTGGCTGACCACCACCAGTGTCCCGGCCCACCCGTCGAGCAGGTCCTCCAGCTCGTTCAGCGTCTCGATGTCCAGGTCGTTGGTGGGCTCGTCGAGCAGCAGCACGTTCGGGTCGTCCATCAGCAGCCGCAGGACCTGCAACCGCCGCCGCTCCCCGCCCGAGAGGTCGCCCACGGCCTTCCACTGCGCCTCGCCCCGGAACCCCAGCCGCTCCAGCAACTGCGACGCCGTCCACTCGCGCTTGCCGACCTTGATGTACTTGCGGATCTCCTCGACGACCTCCAGCACCCGCCGCCCAGGGTCCAGCTCGACCAGTTCCTGGGAGAGGTACGCGAGCCGCACGGTCTTCCCCCGCACCACCCGCCCCGCGTCGGGTCGTACCGCGTCGGCCAGCAGCCGCAGCAAGCTGGACTTGCCCGACCCGTTGACCCCGATGAGGCCGATCCGGTCGCCGGGCCCGAGCTGCCAGGTGCACCGGTCGAGGACGAGCGGCCCCACGCCCGGCCCGCCCGCGTGCAGGGTGACGTCGAAGAGGTCGTAGACGGTCTTGCCGAGCCGGGCCGCGGCGAACCGTACCAGCTCCACCTCGTCCCGCACGGGCGGCTCGTCGGCGATCAGCGCCTGTGCCGCCTCCACCCGGAACTTCGGCTTGGTGGTACGCGCCTGCGGCCCCCGGCGCAGCCAGGCGATCTCCTTGCGCATCAGGTTCTGGCGGCGTTCCTCGGTGGCGGCGGCCAGCCGGGCGCGCTCCGCCTTGGCCAGCACATAGGCGGCATATCCGCCTTCGTACCGTTCGACCGCGCCGTCCACGACCTCCCACGTCCGCGTGGACACCGCGTCCAGGAACCACCGGTCGTGCGTCACGACCAGCAGCGCCGACTTGCGCCCCGCCAGGTGCCCGGCCAGCCAGTCGATGGCCTCGATGTCCAGGTGGTTGGTGGGCTCGTCCAGAATGATCAGGTCGTGTTCGCCGATGAGCAGCCGGGCCAGCGCGGTACGGCGGCGTTCCCCGCCCGACAGCTCGCCCACCAGGCCGGACAGGTCGATGTCGCCGATCAGGCCCTTGAGGATCTCCCTGATCCCCTGGTCCCCTGCCCACTCGTGTTCGGCCAGGTCGCCCAGCACGGCGGACTCCACCGTGCGGGCCGGGTCGAGGTCGTCGCCCTGGGACAGTACGCCGACGCGCAGGCCCCGGTTGTGCGTGACCCGCCCGGAATCGGGCTGTACCGTGCCGGCGATCACCGACACCAGCGTGGTCTTGCCGCCGCCGTTGCGGCCGACGACGCCGATCCGCTCACCGGCGGCGATGCCCAACGAGACCTCGCGCAGCAGCGGCACCGGACCGTAGGCGTGGGTTACCGACTCAAGATTGACCAGATTCATCGCGCATTCAGGTTATCCCCACCGGATGACCACCGGACCCGGCCAGAGCGCCCTGCACGGGCCCGTAGGCGGTGACGGCGGCGCGGCAGACCGCGGAACCGGTGAGGGCGCGGGCCAGGTCGTCGGCCTTGGACTCCCCCGCGACGAGGAACGCGCAGCTCGGGCCGGAGCCCGAGACGATCGCACCGAGCGCGCCGCGTTCGCGTCCGGCGTCGAGGGTGGCGGCGAGCGAGGGGCGCAGCGCCACGGCGGCCTCTTGCAGGTCGTTGACCAGCTCCGCGCCGAGCGCGTCGGCGTCGCCGTCGCGCAGGGCCGCCATCAAGGCCTTGCTCTCCTGGGGCGGCGCGGGCCGCTCGCCGCGCGCTTCGCGCAGGCGGTCGCAGCGGGCGTAGACGGCGGGGGTGGACAGCCCGCCTTCGGCGAGCGCGAACACCCAGTGGAAGCGTCCGCCGGTCGGTACGGCGGTCAGCAGTTCGCCTCGGCCGGTGCCCACGGCGGTGCCGCCGAACAGCGCGAACGGCACGTCGCTGCCGATATCGGCGGCGATGTCGAGAAGGTCTTCCCGGGGCAGGCCGAGTTTCCACAGGTCGTTGCAGGCGACCAGCGCTCCGGCGGCGTCGGCGCTGCCGCCCGCCATGCCGCCCGCGACCGGGATCGATTTTCTGATGGTGAGCCGGGCGGCGACCGGCCGATCGGCGCGGGCCGCGAGTGCCCTGGCCGCCCTGATGGCGAGATTGTCCGGTCCGTCCGGTACCTGATCCGCTTCCTCACCCACGACCCGCACGGAGAAGGAATCCGCCGCGACGGCGGTGACGTGGTCGTGGATGGAGACGGCGTGGAAGACGTTCACCAGGTCGTGGTAGCCGTCATCGCGCAGCGGGCCCACCGCGAGTTGCAGGTTGACCTTGGCCGGCACTCGGACCGTCACGGAGTCCATCGGGGCGCTCGTCACTCCTCGACACGTTCCCGGCCGCGAAACCGTCATCCGGGCCGGGTCGTATGCTAGCGGCCCCCGCGTCCTCCGTGGGACTGATCGGCTCCGGGCTGGTCTGCTCTGGCATGGGCGCAGGCGCGGGCGCGGGCGCGGGACCGGTTTCGGCCTTGTGCCACAGTGGCGGGCCCAGCGGCGGCACGACGGGACGCAGTCCGGGCCGTACCGCGCCCCGGTAGCGGCGGCTGTAGTACGGCGAGGCGAGGTAGTCGGTCTTTCTGACCACGTCCCCGGTCTGCGGGGCGTGGACCATGACGCCGTCGTCGAGGTAGAGGCCGACGTGGTCGGGGTCGCCCCGGCGTTCGCCGAAGAAGACGAGGTCGCCGGGGCGCAGCCGTTTCTCGCGCACCCGGCGGCCCTGCCGGTATTGGGTGCCGGTGTAGTGGGCGATCCGGACACCGGCCTGCGCCCAGGCGTAGAGCGCGAGGCCGGAGCAGTCGAAGCCGACCGTGCCGCTGCCCCGGCCGATGCCCCGGGTGGCCCCTTCGGCCGAGCCGCCGCCCCAGGAGAACGGCATGCCCATCATGCTCAGCGCGGCGGTCGCGGCGAGCCGTCCCCGGGCACGCCGGGCCTCCCGCCGCGCGGTCCGCTCGGCCTGCGCGGCCTCTCCGGCGGCGTGCGCCTCGGTCCAGGCATGAGACTCGTACGGCATGACGGTGGCGTACGGGTCGGCGGCGGTGGGCGCCGGATCGACGGGCACGTGCAGCCACATCGCCGAGCCGACCGCCGCCACCTGCGTCCACACGAAACCAGGTGAGATCATCATGCGTCAGGTATTACCCCGCGAACGCGCCGTTTACAGGGAAACCGACAGACCGCAAATGCCTGCTCTTGTCAGGGAATACGCTGATCAATCAGGCAATGGACGGTGCTCGGCGACCCGTGCGAAATCGGTCACCGCCAGCCGTTCGCCCCGGCTCGACGGGTCCACTCCGGCCCGGCGCAACGCCTCCTCGGCCGCCGCCGCCGTACCGGCCCAGCCCGCGAGCGCGGCCCGCAGCGTCTTACGGCGCTGCGCGAACGCGGCGTCGATCACCGCGAAGACCTCCTCCCGGGAGGCCGTGGTCGCGGGCGGCTCGCGGCGGGTCAGCGCGACCAGGCCCGAGTCCACGTTGGGCACCGGCCAGAACACCGTACGCCCCACCGGCCCGGCCCTGCGCACGTCCGCGTACCAGGCCGCCTTGACCGACGGCACCCCGTACACCCGCGACCCGGGCGGCGCGGCCAGCCGGTCGGCCACCTCCGACTGGACCATCACCAGGCCCTTGCGCAACGACGGCAGCTCGGCCAGCAGGTGCAGCACGACCGGCACGGCGACGTTGTAGGGGAGGTTCGCGACCAGGGCGGTGGGCGGCGAACCGGGCAGCTCGGCCGCCGTCACCCGCAGCGCGTCGGCGGGCACCACGTCCAGCCGGCCGGCCAGCTCGGGCGCGCGGTCGGCGGCGGTACGCGGGAGCT
The DNA here is from genome assembly GCF_044326295.1 of Spongiactinospora sp. 9N601. NCBI lineage: Bacteria > Bacillati > Actinomycetota > Actinomycetes > Streptosporangiales > Streptosporangiaceae > Spongiactinospora > Spongiactinospora sp. 9N601. The sequence continues at coordinate 119,545 of NZ_JBIRBB010000022.1, read as the reverse complement.
GCGCGGCCAGCACGGGATCGATCTCCACGGCGATCACCCGGGCGGCCTCCGGCAGCAGCGCGAGCGTGAGCGAACCGAGCCCGGGACCGACCTCGATCACCACGTCGTCGCCGTCGAGCCCGGCGGTGCGCACGATGCGGCGCACGGTGCCGCCGTCGATCACGAAGTTCTGGCCGAGTCTCTTGGTGGGGCGCAGGTCCAGCCGCTCCGCCAATTCCCGGATTTCCACCGGCCCGAGAAGGGTCACGATTCCTCTCCCCATGTCATCCACCCAAGTGTCTCGCACCGAACAGACCAGGGTGGCCGCCGGAACCTGCACGAAAGGATCGAACGTGGATAACGTTGCCTCACGGGGACGCAGTGGTAACGACGACTCCACACCGGGAGCGAAGGCGAACATGACCATGGACCCTGGTGCGGAGGGGCCCGACCGGCCCGATCCCGCACGGCTCACCTCAACCGATCCGGAGACCATCGGTCCCTACAAGCTGGTCGGCCGTCTCGGCGAGGGCGGCATGGGCACGGTCTACCTGGCCACCGCGCCGACCGGACGGCTGGTCGCGGTGAAGGTGGTGAAGGCGGAGTACGCGGCCGAGCCGGGGTTCGCGGTCAGGTTCCACTCGGAGGTGGACAACGCGCGCAGGGTCGCCTCGTTCTGCACGGCCCAGGTGCTGGACAACGGCGACGACCGCGACGGCCGGCCGTACATGGTGACCGAGTACATCGAGGGCCTGCCGCTGTCCCGGCAGATCAGCCGGTACGGCGCGCTGGAGGCCGGCACGCTGCACGGCGTGGCGCTCGGGGTCGCCGCCGCGCTGGCGGCGATCCACGTCGCTGGCCTGGTACACCGCGACCTCAAACCGGCCAACGTGATCCTTTCCATCTCCGGTCCGCGCGTGATCGACTTCGGGATCTCCCGGGCGCTGGACCGCACCCACGGCATGACCCTGTCCGGCGAACTGATCGGCAGTCCGGGCTGGTGGGCCCCCGAGCAGGTACGCGGGGTGCCGATCACCCCGGCCGCCGACATCTTCGCCTGGGGCTGCCTGGTCGCGTACGCGGGCAACGGACGCCACCCGTTCGGCCACGGCGACGCCATCACGCTGGCCGGCCGGGTGCTGAACGGCCGGCCGGACCTCGGCGTACTGCCCGCCCCGCTGAACGACCTGGTACGGCGGGCCACCGACCCCGAACCGGAGCGGCGGCCGACCGCCCAGGAACTGGTGCTGGCCCTCCTGGGCGGCGGCATCACCGCGCCGCCGGCCGCCGTACCGCCCGCCCGGCAGGAGACGCTGGTCGCCGAGTCCTGGGAGCCGCCCGCCAACATCGGCGAGGACGCCACACAGACGCTCGCCGGTTTCGGCCTGGCCCCGGCCGCAGCCCCGGCCCCGGCCCCGGTAAAGGTGAAAGGCCGCAGCCGGGTGCTCATCGCCGCCGCTGCCGCCGTCGTCGCGCTCGCCGTGGCGGGGGCCGTCCTGGTGATCGCCGCGGCCCGTGACGATCCCCCGCCCGGCCGGGCCGCCCCGGCCGCCCAGGAGCGGGGGCCCGGCATCGGACGGCGGCTGCCGCTCGGCGCCCCGCTGACGGAACCGCAGCTCGTCATCCCGCGCCCGGCCCAGTGCGGCCTGACGGAGTACGCGGGCACGAGCCCGAAGCGCGGCCGGTTCTGCACGGTCCGGTGGATCCTGCTCAACACCGGCGGCGAACTCGTGCCGCTCGCCGCCGCCACGATGACGCTCTTCGACGACCGTGGCGCGGCCCACGACCCCGAGCCGGTCTCCGGCTCACTGCCCGCCGCCCTTCCCCCTGGCGCCCAGGTCACCGGAGTGCTCGTGTACGACCTTCCTCCAGCCCGCACGGCGGCCCGCCTGCGGGCCGCACTGATCGACGGCGACCCCCTCACGGTGGACCTCACATGACGAAGACCCTGCCCGCCACCCTCCCCCCGGGCGCACAGGCCGGCAACCTGCCCCCGGCCCGCACGGTGGACCTCCCATGACGAGAATGCTGCTCGCGGCCCTGCTGCTGGCCGCCCTCCCGATCCTGCCCGCGGGAGCACAGGCCGCGGACTGCGCCGCCGCTCAGCGCGACCATGACGGTGACGGCATCGACGACATCGCCATCGGCGATCCGTTCGCCGACGTGAAGGGCCTGGCGGGGGCGGGCGTGGTCCAGGTCGCGGCCGGGAGCCCCCGGGGCGGCGGGCCGGTGCCGGTGAGCGCGCCCGGCGCGGCGGCGGGCGACGCGTTCGGGTGGTCGGTGGCGATCGGCCGTTTCGACGCCGACCGATGCGCCGACCTGCTGGTGGGCGCGCCGTACGCGGACGTCGGCGGCATCCGCGACGCGGGCGCGGCCTACATCGTGTACGGCGGGTCGGGCCGCACCGACCGGATCACGGCCCGCGAACCTCAACTGGACGCGCACTTCGGCTGGTCCGTCGCCTACGGCCCGGACGGCGGCGGCGTGGCGGCCATCGGCGCGCCGCACGAGGACGACGACGGCGTCCACGACGCCGGAGCCACCTACCTCCTCCCCGCCGGCCGCCGTACCGCCCTGACCCGGATCACCCAGAACGGCCAGGGCGTGCCCGGCAACAGCGAGGCGGGCGACATGTTCGGCTGGTCGGTGGCCCTGGACCGGCTCACCGGCGACCCGGCCGGGGTGGACCTCGCGGTCGGCACGCCGCACGAGAACGAGGACGGCACGGGAAATCAGAACGGCCAGGGCCTCCTGGACACCGGCGCGCTGACGGTCGTCTTCGACCCGCTGAGCGGCGGGGGGAGCTACACGGGGGTGCGGTGGGGGCTCAACGAACTGCGCGGAGCGGGGGAACCGGTGCGTCCGGCGGCGGGTGACCGGTTCGGGTACGCGGTGGCCGCCTCAGGGGGCAGGCTCGCGGTGGGAGCGCCGCTGGCCGACGCGGGCGGGGTTCGTGACGCGGGTCTGGTACACGTCTTCGCGGCGGGGCTGAAGAAGGGCGTCACGGTCTTCAGGGGAGGCCATGGGGGTGAGGGGTTCGGTTTCTCGGTCGCGCTGAGCCCGGCGACGGCCTCGCCGGGCGAGGGCGTACGGCTGGCGGCCGGCATCCCGTACGCGGGCCCGGCCGGGCGCGGCGCGGTGTGGTTGGTCCCGCTGGCCGACCGGACGGCGGGCCGCCTGGTCACCTCCCCCGCCGCCGGCGGACGCCTCGGCTGGGCGGTGGCCTTCAGCGGCAACCGGCTCGCGACCGGCATACCGGATGCGGCCCCCGGCGGTTCGGTGGGCCTGCTGGGCCGCAACCAGGGGTCGCTCACCCCGATCACCCCGGCCCCCGGCACGTCCCCCGTCGACTTCGGCACAACCATCGCCGGCTGACCCACCACCAGAACCCGGCACCGGAGGCCCGCCGCCGACCCCAGCACAGCCATCGCCGACTCACCAGGCACCCGCACCGGACGCCATCGTCGACCTCGGCACAACCGGCGCGGGCTGACCCACCACCAGAACCCGGCAGCGGAAGCCCGCCGCCGGTCCCGGCACGGCCGTCGCCGACCCACCTGGCGCCCGCACTGGAAGCCGACCTCCTGGCAGCGGGAGATGGCCTTCGGCCATGGGCCGGTGTGCCGGATTACCAGGGGCCGAAGGCGGCCTCGCCGTTGGACTGGATCTGGGTGGCCAGGCGGTCGGCCGGGATCGACCGGATCTCGGCCAGGCAGCGCACGGTGAGCGGCAGCAGGTAAGGGGCGTTGGGCTTGCCCCGGTGCGGGACCGGCGGCAGGTAGGGGGCGTCGGTCTCGACCAGCAGCAGTTCGGCCGGGGCGATGGCGGCGGCCTCGCGCAGCGCCGCCGCGTTCTTGTAGGTGAGCGGCCCGGAGAAGGACATGTAGTAGCCCGCCCGCGCGCAGCGCTCGGCGAGGTCGGCGTCGCCGGAGAAGGAGTGGAACACCACCACGTCGGGCGCGCCCTGCTCGGCCAGCACCCGCAGCACGTCGTCGTGCGCGTCGCGGTCGTGGATCACCAGCGCCTTGCCCACCCGCTTGGCGATCTCGATGTGCGCGCGGAACGACGCGTGCTGGTCGGACTTGGCCGCCCAGTCGCGGTAGTAGTCGAGCCCGGTCTCGCCGACCGCCACCACCTGCGGCTCCCTGGCCAGCTCCTCGATGTCGGCCAGCACCTCGGGGGTGGCCTCGTGGGCGTCGTTGGGGTGAATGGCCACCGCCGCGCGGACGTCGCGGTGGACGGCCGCGGCGTCGGCGCACCAGCGGGAGGACGGCAGGTCGTAGCCGACCGTGATCAACCGGGTGACCCCGACCGCGGCGGCCTCGTCCAGGATGCGCTCGACGGTGGCCTTGGCCGCCTGCGCGGCCTGGGCCACCGGGTCGTGCGGCGAGGCCATCCGGTTGCCGACCATCACGTCAAGGTGGCAGTGGCTGTCGAACACGTGCGCCCCGAGCGGTGCGGGCGGTGGCGGAGGGGCTAGGTGAGCCCGGCCGCGGCCCATGGCTCAGCCGCCGCCCATCCGGGCCAGCTCATCGTCCACGACCTTGGGGTCCAGTTTTGGGAACAGCGGGGACGGCGGCGCGAGCGGGGTGCCCGGCGCGATCGGCCGGTGCTCCCAGCGGGCGGCCCCCGCATAGTCGCCGGTGATGATCGGGTAGTCGCGCCCGCCCTCCTCGCCGACCTCGCGGATCTCCGGCATCCCGGTCCAGACGCCCTCGCCGCCGAGCATGCCGTAGATCTTGTTGGAGGACGTCGGCAGGAACGGCGTCAGCATCGTCTTGACGTCGTCGACCACCTGGAGCGCGACGTGCAGGATGGACTGCTGCCGCGTGGGGTCGCCCTTGAGCTTCCACGGCTCCTGCTCGGCCAGGTAGCGGTTGGCGTCGCGGACCACGTCGAGCGCCTGGCTCGCCGCGTTCTTGAACCGGGACCTGGCCAGCTCCGCCCCGACCGGCGCGAAGGCGGCCTTGGAGGAGGCCAGCAGCGCCCGGTCGGCGTCGGTCAGGTCGCCCGCCCGGGGGACGGCCCCGAAGTTCTTAGCGGCCATCGAGATCGACCGGTTGACCAGGTTGCCCCAGGCCGCGACCAGCTCGCCGTTGTTGCGGTTGACGAAGTCGTTCCAGGTGAAGTCGGTGTCCTGGGACTCGGGCCCGGCCACCGCGATGTAGTAGCGCAGCGCGTCGGCGTCGTAGCGGGACAGGAAGTCGCGGACGTAGATGACGACCTGACGGGAGGAGGAGAACTTGCGGCCCTCCATGGTCAGGAACTCGCTGGAGACCACTTCGGAGGGCAGGCCGAGGCGGCCGAGCGAGCCGGGCTTGCCGTCCCTGGCGCCCTCGCCGTTGTAGCCGAGCAGGATGGCGGGCCAGATCTCGGCGTGGAAGACGATGTTGTCCTTGCCCATGAAGTAGTAGCCCTGGGCGTCGGGATTCTGCCACCACTGCCGCCAGGCGTCGGGGTCGCCGGAACGGCGGGCCCACTCCACCGACGCCGAAAGGTAGCCGATCACCGCGTCGAACCAGACGTAGAGCCGCTTGTCGTGGCGGTCGCGCCAGCCGTCGAGCGGGATGGGCACCCCCCAGTCGAGGTCGCGGCTGATCGCCCGGGGCTGGAGGTCGCCGAGCAGGTTGAGGGCGAACTTCAGCACGTTGGGCCGCCACTCGCCCTGCTTGGCCTGGAGGTAGGTGCCGAGCGCGTCGGCGAAGGCGGGCAGGTCGAGCATGAAGTGCTCGGTCTCCACGAACTTCGGCGTCTCGCCGTTGATCCGCGACTTGGGGTTGATCAGATCGACCGGGTCGAGCTGGTTGCCGCAGTTGTCGCACTGGTCGCCGCGTGCCCCGTCGTAACCGCAGATGGGGCAGGTGCCCTCGATGTAGCGGTCGGGCAGGGTGCGCCCGGTGGACGGGGAGATCGCCCCCATGGTGGTGCGGGGGAAGACGTATCCGTTGTCGTAGAGGCCCTTGAAGATCTCCTGCACGACCGCGTAGTGGTTGAGCGTCGTCGTGCGGGTGAACAGGTCGTAGGACAGGCCGAGCGCGGTGAGGTCTTCGGCGATCACCCGGTTGTACCGGTCGGCCAGCTCCCGGGCGCTCACGCCCTCCTTGTCGGCCTGCACCTGGATGGGCGTGCCGTGCTCGTCGGTCCCGCTGACCATCAGCACCTTGTTGCCCGCCATCCGCTGGTAGCGGCTGAAGACGTCGGAGGGCACGCCGAACCCGGAGACGTGCCCAATGTGCCTGGGCCCGTTGGCGTAGGGCCAGGCGACGGCGGTCAGGATGTGCTGGGACTGGGACATGTACTAAGCCTAGAGCCCCCGGGCCGTCCGCCCGAACCGGATTACGCCTTCGCCGGCGCGGATTCCCCCGCGACGCCCTCCGCGACGCCCTCCCCGACCTCGGCGACGTCTTCAGCGACCTCGGCGACGCCTTCTTTGGACACCTGCTCGGCGGCCTCCTCCGCGGCCGAGGCGGCGACGTCGATCGGGGTCTCCTTGGTGCGGCGGATGCCCAGGATGCTGATGAACAGCGCGGCGAACACCGTCTGAAGGCTCATGATGAGCGCGGTCGCCGAGGGCACCACCAGGCGCAGCGACTCGCGCGGGTCGAGTTCGCCGAAGCTGCGCACCTGCCAGTGGACCAGCGAGGCGACCAGGCCCGCCAGACCGGCCAGCGCCAGCAGGCCGCCGACCACCAGGCCGCGTTCCAGGGTGATCACATCGACCAGCCGTTTGATCCTGCGGTCTTCCGGCAGGAACCCCTCCTCGGCCGCGTACACCTTGGTGAACAAGGCGAACAGCACCGCCTGGAAGCCGATCACCACCATGGCCGACGCGCCGACCAGCGTGTCCACGTCGAAGGCCAGCTCGCCGATCCAGACCGGGCCGAACGCCAGCGCGGTGCCCGCCACCACGCCGAGCACCATCAGCGCGAGGCCGGGCAGGAAGAACAGCCAGCGCGGGCTGTAAAGGAGCAGGAAGCGCAGGTGGCGCCAGCCGTCCCGCCAGGAGCGCAGGTGCGGCGGGCGGGAGCGGCCGTCCGGGGACAGGGTGGTCGGCACCTCACGGACGTCGAGGCCCTGGAGGGTGGACTTGACGACCATCTCGCTGGCGAACTCCATGCCGCCGGTCTGGAGCCCCAGCCGGAGGATCGAGTCGCGGCGGAAGCCGCGCAGCCCGCAGTGGAAGTCACCGATCGCGGAGGGGAAGAACAGCCGCCCGACGAACGACAGCACCGGGTTGCCGAGGTAGCGGTGCAGCGGGGGCATCGCGCCGGGGGCGATGCCGCCCTTGAAGCGGTTGCCCATGACCAGGTCGGCTCCGTCGCGGAGCTGCTCCACAAAAGGGAGCAACGCGGTGAAGTCATAGGAGTCGTCGGCGTCACCCATGATCACGTAGCGCCCGCGTGCCGCCCGGATGCCGCCGATCAGCGCGTTGCCGTACCCCTTCTCCTCGACGTGGACGACACGCGCGCCCGCGTCTCTCGCAAGTTGCTGAGAACCGTCGGTACTGCCGTTGTCCGCGATCACGACCTCGCCGTCGATGTCGTGTTCGCGCATGCACGTCAGTGCTTTGCGTACGCAGGTCTCCACGGTCTCCGCCTCGTTCAGGCAGGGCATGACCACGGTCAGTTCCACGTCTCAACCCTTCGTTCGCGGCACGTGCAATTTCACTATGATGCCCTCTGACCGGCCGTGTCCGGGTCAAGACCGCCAAACGGCTGGCATCCTTTAACTCATGGTGGGCGTTGTTGAAAGGCCGCGGTTGAAGATGCCCGCGGTGGGCAGGGGCATGCGTCTGCTCGCCATACTGCGATGTCATCGATGGTTCGCGGCGGCGTTCGCGCTGGGCGGGCTGCTGCGCCTCGTCGCCATGCTCGGCTACCGGCCGGCGCTGTGGTTCAACGACTCCTACGAATATGTCTCGGTCGCGCTGCACCCCTACCGGCCGCACCCGATCCGCCCGAACGGCTACGGCTTCTACCTGATGGCGCTGGAGCCCGCGCACAGCTTCGGGTTCGTCGTCTTCACCCAGCACCTGATGGGGCTGGCCACCGCGGTGCTGGTCTACCTGTTGCTGCACCGCAGGTTCGGGCTGCCGGGCTGGGGGGCGACGCTGGCCGCGGTGCCGGTGCTCTTCGACGCGTACCAGATCCAGCTCGAACATCTGATCATGTCGGACGCGCTGTTCATCCTGCTGGTGGTCGGCGCGATCACGCTGGTGCTGTGGCACCGCCAGATGTCCTGGCGGATCGGCGCGGCGATCGGGCTGATGCTCGCGTTCACCGTGCTGACCCGCAGCATCGGGCTGGCCATCCTGGGCCTGGTCGTGGTCTACATGCTGATCAAGCGGGCCGGGTGGCGGCCGATCGCGGCCATGGTGCTGGCGTGCGCGGTGCCGGTGCTGGCCTACATGGGGTGGTTCGCGTCGACGTACGGCAAGTTCGGGATGACCAGCAGCGACGGGCCGATCCTCTACATGCGCACGGCGCTGTTCGCCGACTGCCACAAGATGGGCGTGGACAAGCGCGACCTCGATCTCGCGCTGCTGTGCATCGTCGTGCCGAAGGACAAACGAGGCATCTCCGGGCAGGGCTTCCTGTGGTGGAACCAGCAGGGGCAGAAGTTCCACATCTTCCCGGCGGGCAGCAAGTTCAGCGTCGAGATGAACGAGAACGCCAGCCGGTTCGCGATGCGCGCGATCACCTCGCAGCCCGGCGACTACCTGACGGTGGTGGCCCGCGACTTCTTCCGCGCGTTCCGCTGGGACCGCCCGGTCTACCCCGACGCCAACACCTACATGCAGTACGAGTTCCCCCGCGCCGAAAAACCGCTGCCCAACTGGGAGCTGTACCGCGGCCGGGCCGACTCCGACGCGTTCAAGTACGAGCACGGCTCGGCGGCCACCCGGATCGTCGCGCCGTGGGCCGACTTCATGCAGGGCTACCAGCGCGCGATCCATCTGCCCGGCATCGTGCTCGGCGCGGTCATGCTGATCGGCCTGTACGGCGCGGCGGTCCGCTGGCGCAAGCTGGGCGGCCCGGTCCTGCTGCCGTGGCTCGCCGCGGTGGGCCTGATCCTGGCCCCCGCGGCGAGCGCGGAGTTCGACTACCGCTACGTGCTGCCCGCCGTGCCGCTGGCGTTCCTGGCGGCGGGGATCACGCTGCGCCACGGCGTACGGCTGCCGCGCGCGCTGCGGCGGGCTAGTGGGCGACCCAGCTCTGCAACATCATCCGCGCCTGCCACTGCTGATACGTGATCAGCTCGCCGGTGAGCACCGGGTGCAGCCAGCCGAAGTTCACCACCACGAGCAGCGCGAACGCGCCGACCGCCGCCGCGCCGACGGCCTTGCGGCGGGGCGGCGCGTCCGCCGGGCCGATGATCAGGCCCGCGGCCAGCACCAGGGCCAGCACCATGAACGGCAGCATCGGGGCCATGTAGAAGTCGTACATCGTGCGGTTGTCGGCGACGGCGTAGTAGAACCACGGCAGCCACCCGGCGGCGAACGCGCCGAGCACCGCCCCGGCCCGCCAGTCCCGCGAGGCGACGTACCACGCGATCATGGCCAGCAGCGCGATGAGCGCGCCGAACCAGATGATCTGCGTCCCGGCCGCGTGGATGGCCTGCGAGCAGGGGCCCTCGCCGCACTTGCCGTCCGAGCCCTGGTAGTAGAACAGCACCGGGCGGATCAGCAGCGGCCACTCCCAGGGTTCGGAGGAGTAGTCGTGCTTGGTCTGAAGCCCGGTGTGGAAGTCGAGCACCGACATGTGGTAGCTCATCAGCGAGCGCACCGAGTCGAACAGCCAGTAGAACGGGCTGCCCTGCGAGGCGGCCTGCGCCCAGTTGCGGCCGTAGCCGTAGGGGGAGGCCAGCCAGCCGCTCCAGGTCATCAGGTAGGTGACGGCCGGGGCCAGCGCCATGGCGGTCAGCGCGGTCGGCACGTCGCGGCGCGCCACCCCCCGGTACGGCCGGCGCAGCCCGGCCGCCCGCCTGGCCCCCGCGTCCCACAGCAGCGACATGACCGCGAAGACGAGCAGGAACCAGATCCCCGACCATTTGACCGCGCAGGCCGCGCCCAGGCACAGCCCCGCCGCCAGCCGCCAGGGCCGCGGGCCCAGGTACGGCCCGTCCGGCGAGAGCGGGTTCGCGGCGCGCCAGGCGGCCAGTGCCTCCCTGGATCTGTCCCGATCGACCACCAGGCAGGCGAAACCGGCCAGCACCCAGAACATCAGGAAGATGTCCAGCAGCGCCGTGCGGCTGAGCACGAAGTGCATGCCGTCCAGGGACAGCAGCAGCCCGGCCAGGCAGCCGAGCAGCGTGGAGCGGGTCATCCGGCGGGCGACCCTGGCCAGGATGAAGATGGACAGCGCGCCGGCCAGCGCGGCGACGAACCGCCAGCCGAGCGGGGTCATCCCGTACAGTTGCTCGCCCGCGCCGATCATCCACTTGCCGAGCGGCGGGTGGGCCACGTACTCGGCGCACGGCGAGGCTTCGGGCGGCGTGCACCGCTCCCAGATGTTCAGGTCGCCACGCAGGATCATCTTGTCGGCGATGGGGTCGGTGACGGTGCCCAGTGCCTTGCGTTCGACGCCGAAGTTGACCAGGGCCCAGCCGCCCTTGGCGTAGTAGGTCTCGTCGAACATGAGCGAGTGCGGCAACGCGAGCCCGGCGAACCGCAGATAGGCGCCGAATAACGCGACACCGAGGGGGGCGATCCAGCCCCAGCGGTCGCCGCCCGGCAGGGGCGGTATGAGACGCCGGGGAGAGATGTGGGCGATAGACACGAAACGCACCCTATGTGGCGTTGATCGTTCAGGCACGGTGAACGACGTCGTAAAGCTCCCGTTTCGGGACGCCCGCCGCCTTGGCCACGTCGGCCACCGCCTGCTTGCGCGGCACGCCGGTCGCGGCCAGCCTGGCCACCTCGGCGGCGAGCGCGGCGAGGTCGGGCGGCCCGGCCGCGGCGGTGTGCCCGGCGACGACCAGGGTGATCTCGCCCTTGACGCCCGCCTGCGCCCATTCGGCCAGCTCGCCGAGCCCGCCCCGGCGTACCTCCTCGTAGGTCTTGGTCAGCTCCCGGCACACGGCGGCCGGGCGCTCCGGCCCGAACGCCTCCGCCATCGCGGCGAGCGTGGCCGCCAGCCGGTGCGGGGCCTCGAAGAACACCATCGTGCGCTCCTCGGCGGCCAGGGACGCAAGGCGCCTGGCCCGCTCCCCCGGCTTGCGCGGCGGGAAGCCCTCGAAGCAGAACCGGTCGCTGGGCAGCCCGGACACCGCCAGCGCGGTCGTCACCGCCGACGGGCCGGGCAGCGCCGTCACCGGTACGCCCGCCTCCACGGCGAGCCTGGTCAGCCGGTAGCCGGGGTCGGACACGCCCGGCATCCCCGCGTCGGTGATGACCAGCACGGTCGCGCCCGCGCGCAGCGACTCGACCAGCTCGGCGGCGCGTTCGGCCTCGTTGGCGTCGTAGTAGGACACCACCCGGCCGCCGATCTGCGCGCCCAGGTCGGCGGCGAGCCGGCGCAGCCGCCGGGTGTCCTCGGCTGCGACCACGTCGGCCCCGGCCAGCGCCTCGGCCAGGCGCGGCCCGACGTCTCCCACCCGCCCGATCGGCGCGCCGGCCAGCACCAGCTTCCCTAGCTCCGTCACGCCCCCTATCCTCGCAGGCCGTTCACCGCAGTCCGGAACGGACGAACGCGTCCAGCACCTGACGCTGCAACAGCACGTACACCACGAAGATCGGCAGGCAGGTCAGCCCGGCCGCGGCCATCAGCGCCCCCCAGTCGTCGCCCTCCGCGCCGAGGAAGGCGCGGATGCCGACCTGCACCACCGAGTCGGCGCGGCGCAGCACCAGGGCGGGCCAGAAGTACTCGTTCCAGGCGTTGACGAACATCAGGATCGCCAGCGCGGCCAGCGCGGGACGCAGATTGGGCACCACGACCGTCCACAGCGTCCCCCAGGAGGAGCGCCCGTCCATCCGGGCGGCGTCCAGCAGGTCCTTGGGGAAGGCGCGCATGTGCTGGTAGAGCATCAGCACGGCGAAGCCCCCGGTGACCTGCGGGACGATCACCGCGGCCAGCGTGTCCAGCCAGCCGAACTGGGACAGCGTGACGTAGTTGGGGATCATGCTGACCTGGATCGGCACCAGGAACGTGCAGGCGAACATCAGGAACACCAGCCGGTGCCCGGGAAAGCGCCAGCGGGTGAAGGCGTAGGCGGCGAACAGGCTGACCAGCAGTTGCCCCAGGGAGACCAGGGCGGCCATGACGAAGGTGTTGACCAGCATCCGGCCGATCGGGATGGTCTGCCACACGTATGCGTAGTTGCCGAAGGTCAGCGCGGCGGGCAGCGGCGACTGGTCGTACACGTCGGAGGCCGGGCGCAGCGAGGTGAGGTACATCCAGGCGATCGGGAAGACGCTCAGCGCGCTCACCACGGCCAGTACGGCATGGCCGGTCACCACCTGCCAGCGGGGCCGCCGTTCCAGCTTGTCCATCGGTGTCCCTAATCGTCGTAGAAGCTGAAGCGGTTGAGCAGGGCCAGGAACGCGGCGGCGACCACCCCGAACCCGGCGAAGAACAGCACCGCCGCCGCCGAGGCCACGCCGGTGTCGAAGTTGCGGAAGCCGAACTGCCACAGCAGGTAGTAGACATTGGTGGTGGCGGTGCCGGGCCCGCCCTGGGTGAACATGTCGATCAGCGGGAACGTCCACTGGGCCGACAGCAGCACCGTCATCAGCACCATGAACAGCAGCGACGGCGACAGCAGCGGCAGCGTGATCATCCGGGCGGCCTGCCAGCGGGAGGCCCCGTCCAGGGCCGCCGCCTGGCCGTACTCCGCGTTGATCCCGGCCAGGCCCGCCGACACGACCAGCATCGAAAAGCCGAGCAGTTGCCAACCGCTGATCAGGATCAGCGCGGCCAGCGCGGTGCCCGGCTGGCGGAACCAGTTCGGCCCGTCCGCCCCGAACACCCCGAAGAGCCGGTCCACCACGCCGCCCTCCGGGTGCAGCAGCCAGCGCCACACGGCGGCGGTGGCGACCGGCGCGACGAGCATCGGCACGAAGATCAGCGACCGGTACACGTCCCGGGCGCGGCCCCGCACGGCCCGGGTGAGCAGCGCGAACGCCACCGGCAGCAGCACTGAGAAGGGCAGCAGGCCGAGGGTGTACCAGAGCGTGTTCAGCAGCGCATCGCGCATCTCGGGCAGGCCGAGCACCTGGGCGTACTTGTCGAGGCCCGCCGGTACGGCGGGCGTCGTCGGCAACAGGTTCCAGTCGTAGAAGGAGAGCTGCACGGTCTGGGCGAGCGGCCGGTAGACCCACATCACCAGCCCGGCCACGGCGGGGACCAGGTAGAGGTAGGGCGGCAGCGCGCGGACCAGCCGCCGCGCCAGGCCCGGCCGGGCCGCCGCCACCGCCCCGGTGGTCCGGGGCGAGGCGGCGACCTCGACGAACATGCCGGTCAACACGGTCAACGCGGGTCAGCTCTGCGCGGCGGCGGCGGACTGGGCCATGTACTTCTCCAGTTGCTCGGCCGTGATCTCATAGAGCGGCTGCACGCTCTGCGGGCTCACCGGGACGACGGTGGCCACCGTGTGGTCCTCGTAGAGGTCCACACGGGTGAAGGTCGCGCCGGGCAGCCCGCGGAAGGCCCCCGCCGGGGCCAGGGTGTCGGAGCTGTAGGCGACGGCCCCCGCCACCCACACCGGCACCCCGGCCAGCGTGCCGGCGCTCGCGTGGTGGGCGTGCCCGGCCAGGATCATCCGGACGTCGCTGCCGCGCACGGCGTCGGCCAGTTCGGCGGCGCTGTTGAGGCCGACCATGTCGAGCAGCGCGAGCGGGGAGGGGATCGGCGGGTGGTGCAGCGCGACGATCGTTCCCGCGGGGGCGGGGGTGGCCAGCTCGGCGCGCAGCCAGTCGAGCTGGGCGGCGGACAGCTCGCCGTGGTGGTGGCCGGGGACGGTGCTGTCCAGCACGATGATCCGCAGGTCACCGGCCATGTGGACGTAATCGACCGCACCCTCTCCGGGCAGCAGCCCGGCCCGGAAGGCGATCCGCTCGTCGTGGTTGCCCATCGCGTAGAGGACCGGGCAGCCGATCCGCTCGGCGGCGGGCTCGACGAGTGCGCGCAGCCGCGCGTACGCCTCGGGCCGCCCGGTGTCGGCCAGGTCGCCGGTGAGCAGCAGGGCATCGGGCGAAAGGCCCGATTCCTGGAGGGCGGTCAGCACCGCGGCGACGTGCTGGATGGTGTCCTGGGAGCCGTGCAGCAGCTCCCCTTCGGGGACGATGTGGGTGTCACTGAGCTGGATGATCGTGTGCAGCGGGGTCGGCATGGCGCTTCCTTTCAGCGGTCGGTCAGGTGGGCGCGCAGGGTGGTGATCCGGTCGTCGGACACGCCGTGGTGGCGCAGGTAGCCGGGTACGTCGCCGTGGCGTTCCCGGATGCGGGCGAGGGTGCGGGTCATCTGCTCGGCCGGGCAGGCGAGGTGCAGTTTCATGACGGCCTCGTGCATGGCCCGCTCCAGGCCGAGCCCGGCGAGCCGCGTCCTGGCCTCCTCGGCGAACTCCTCGCCCAGGTAGTCGCCGGTCAGCGCGTAGTCCTCGGCGATCACCTCGTCCGGGACCCCGGCCACCGCCAGCGCGAGGGCGATGACCAGGCCGGTGCGGTCCTTGCCCGCGGTGCAGTGGACGAGGGCGGGCAGCGCGTCCGGACGGCCGAGCACGGCTATCGCGCGGGCCAGCGCCGCGCCGCGCTCGTCCACGATGTGGTCGTAGAGCGGGCCGAGTTCGACCTGCTCGGGGGGCGGGCCGCCGGCGAAGACGGGGATGTGCGCGACCTCCACGGAAAGGCCGTGCAGCGCGTCGGGGGCGGCCCGCCGTTCGCCGTCCTCGCGCAGGTCGATGACCGTGCGCAGGCCCGCGTCCGCGAGTTCGGCGGGGTCGGCGAGCCGGTGCAGGGCGTCGGCGCGGAACAGCGTACGCCAGCGGGTGACGCCGCCGCCGGCCGTCGGGTAGCCGCCGACGTCGCGCACGTTGTAGGTGCCGGCCAGCGGCAGGTGCCGGGAGTTCGTGATCGTCATGGCCGGCCCTTCGGGAGCAGTGCGGAGGCCCGGTCCTGCGCCTGGGCCATGGTGGCCTTGGGGTCCTTGCCGCGGTAGACGACCTCTTGGGCGGCCTTGTCCATCAGGTCGCGGATCTGGAGGTAGCTGGGGCCGGGGAAGGACACCCACGGCTCCAGCCGGTCGAGCTGGGCCAGGTTGGGGGCGAACAGCGGGTTCTTCTCGGCCCAGGACTTCAACCCCTTGGGGTCGTCGATCAGGCCGGTGCGCAGCGGCAGGTACCCGATCCTGCTGGAGATCAGCGTGTAGGCGCGGTCGCTGGTCAGGAACTTCATCAGCTCCCACGCGGCCCGTTGCTTGGCCGGGTCGGTGGCGAAGGTGAACAGCGCGGAGCCGGAGTTGGTCGGTACCGCCTCGCGGCCCTCGAAGCCCGGCATCGCGGCCGAGCCCAGCTTCCACTTGCCCGCGCTGGCCTGCTGCATCATCCCTTGCAGAGCGCTGGAGTTGAGCAGCATGCCGAGGTCGCCGCGGGCGAAGGACTCGGTGGCCTCGTTGGTGCCGAGGTCGGGGTGCGCGCCGGAGGTGACGAGGTCCTGCCACATCGCCAGCGCCTCGGTGGCCTGCGGGGCGGCGAACGTCAGCTCCTTGCCCGACTCCGCCAGCACCCGCCCGCCGTTGGAGCGGATGATCGCCTGGAGGCACCAGTCGGCCGCGCCCTGGCCGAGACAGCCGAGGTAGACGCCCTGTTTGCCGGACTTCTTCAGCGCCAGACCGGCCTCCTTGACCTCTTTCCAGGTCTTCGGGGGCTTGGCCGGGTCCAGCCCGGCCTTCTCGAACAGGTCGGCGTTGTAGAAGAGGGTGGGCGTGGAGAAGACGTACGGCACGCCGTAGGTCTTGCCGCCGAAGTCGGCCAGCGTCCGCGCCCGGGGGTGCATCGGGTGCCCGGCCTCGAAGTGCTCCTGCACGGCCTGCCTGCCGGCGACGTCCTCGATCGGCTTGGCGCGCAGGCCGTTGACGATGAAGTCCAGGTCGCCGAAGGTGAGCTGGGCCACGTCCGGCGGGGCGCCGGCCACGATCTGCTGCTGCACACCCGCGGTCAGGTTCTCGATCTGGCCTTGCGGGGGGCGCGCGGTGACGGTGATGTCCGGGTGCTGCTGCTGGAACTCCCTGACCAGTTGGGTGACCGTCTCGGTCCACACACCGGCCTGCATCAGGTTGTAGCTCTCGAAGGTGATCGACACCTTCTGTCCCGTCTTCAGCTCGGGCGCGGGGGCCCCGGCCGAGACCTGCTGCGCCGCCCCGGGCGGTCCGCCACAGGCGGCGAGCGTCGCCACGGCGAGCACGGCGAGCGTGCCTTTGATCCTTTTCACGGTGGTTCCTTCTTCCGAGGGGAGGTCAGGAGGCGAGGGCGGCCGGAACCGGTTCCTGGCGCCAGAGCAGGCGCTGGCCGCTCGCGCGGTCGAAGAGGTGGACGTGGGCGGCGTCGGCGGTCAGCGTGACCGGTTCGCCCGCGACGAACCCGGCGGGACGCGGGGCCCGTACGGCGACGCTCTGCCCGCCTGCCAGGCAGAGCGCGACCTCCTCGCTGCCCAGGTTCTCCACGGCGGTGATCGATCCGCGCAGGCCGGTCGCGCCGGGGCGCAGGTGCTCGGGGCGCACGCCGATCAGGACGTCGCGCGGCTCGGTCTCGCCCGGCCACAGCGGCAGTACGCCGCCGTCGGCGACGGCGCGCAGTTCCCCGGCGGCGCTCTCCACGCGGCCCGGGATGAGGTTCATCGGCGGCGAGCCGATGAAGGAGGCGACGAAGGACGTGGCGGGCCGGTCGTAGATCTCCTCGGGCGTACCGACCTGCTCGACCCGCCCGCCGTCCATCACCGCGATCCTGGTGGCCATGGTCATGGCCTCCACCTGGTCGTGGGTGACGTAGACGAAGGTCGCGCCGAGGCGGCGGTGCAGCGCGGCGAGTTCGGTCC
This sequence comes from Spongiactinospora sp. 9N601, assembly GCF_044326295.1. Classification (NCBI taxonomy): domain Bacteria; kingdom Bacillati; phylum Actinomycetota; class Actinomycetes; order Streptosporangiales; family Streptosporangiaceae; genus Spongiactinospora; species Spongiactinospora sp. 9N601. The sequence goes on along the minus strand of NZ_JBIRBB010000022.1, from coordinate 102,540 downwards.
TGGTCGCGGTGCGCAGCCGGGCGTCGAGGTTGGACAGCGGCTCGTCCATCAGGAACGCCTTGGGGTCGCGGACCAGCGCGCGGCCCACCGCGACGCGCTGGCGCTGACCGCCGGACAGTTCCTTGGGGCGGCGGGCGAGCAGCGGGGTCAGTTCCAGTTGCTCGGCGACCTCGGCGACGCGGCGGCGTACCGCCTCCTTGCGCACGCCGCGCACCCGCAGCGGGAAGCCGAGGTTCCTGGCGACGGACAGGTGCGGGTAGAGCGCGTAGCTCTGGAAGACCATCGCCACGTCGCGGCGTTTGGGCTGCTCGTAGGTGATGTCGGTGTCGTCGAGCAGGATGCGCCCGCCGCTCGGGGACAGCAGTCCCGCGATCATGCGCAGCAGCGTGGTCTTGCCACAGCCGCTCGGACCGAGCAGGACCAGGAACTCCCCGTGCTCGATGTCGAGCGTGACGTCGTCCACGGCGACGACGTCGCCGAAACGCCTGACCAGGCCGTCCAGCCGGATACGCGCCACGATGCCTCCACGTACTCTCGTTTCGGAGACATGACGATCTCCGTTACGTTGTTACATGGGGAGCGTGACGGAGCCAGGTGAACGCCTGGCGACACGATTTCGGTTGGACGCTAAACACATTCCGGACATAAGTCCGTTAGTGGGGCGGGATCAGCGCGGGCGGCGGGTCTCCACGACGTCGCCCAGCACCTCGTAGAGCGCGGCCTCCCTGGCGGCCTCCGCGCCGTCGCCCCCCTCACGGTGGCGGACCCGGCGGGCGACGGCCATCTCCAGCGCGTTGAGCAGCAGTACGTGCGCGATGCGGCTGGTCACGGCGTCCAGTTTGAGCGACAGATCGGGCAGCCCGACCACCAGGCTCACGTCCGCCAGGTCGCACAGCGGCGAACGCGCGAAGCTGGTCACCGCCACCACCGTGGCCCCCGCCGCCTTGGCCGCCGCGGCGGCGGCCAGCGACTGCTGGTTGACGCCGCTGTGGCTGACCACGACGCAGGCGTCGGCCGGGCTGAGCAGCCGGGCGGTCAGCGTCTGGGTGATCGCGTCGATCGGCGCCTCGGCCGGCCGCCCCGCGCACACGAACCGCAGCGCCGCGTCCTGCACCGGCGGATTGGACCCGCCGGCCCCGACCAGCAGCAGCCGCCGCGCGTCCGCGACGACCTCCACGGCGCGGTTCAGTTCGGACTCCTCCAGCGTCTCCAGCGCCGGTCCGAGCGAACCGGCCGCCGCCTTGAACACCGCGCTGACGATCCCGGCCGGCGCGTCCTCGGGCGGCTCGCTCGGCGCGCCGAGCTGCGCGGTGTCCCTGGCGAGCATCAGCCGCAGGTGCTGGAACCCCTTGAACCCCAGCGTCTTGCACGCCCGCACGACGGTCGCGGTGGACGTGCCCGCGGCGGCGGCCAGCTCGGCCACCGACCACTCGATCACCGCCGCCGGCCGTTCCAGGCACACCTCCGCGACCCGCCGCTCACTCGGCACCAGCGAAGGCAGCAGCGCCCGAATCCGCGCGGCGGCACCGCCGGGCACGAGTTCACCCTTGCTCACGCCTGGAAGCTACCGCACTCTTGTGCAATGAGTTCCGGGAAGGCATACGGCATGACGTTCTTCGGCGAACCTCCCTCCGGGAAGGACATCCCCGAGGACGAGATCCCCGGTCGGCTGCTGTTCGGCCGCACCCCCGCCCACGGCCCTCGGGCGGCGGTCTACGTGGACCAGATCAACGTCCACTCCACGGGGCTGGTGATCCACATGGAGTGCCGCACCCCCGGCGTGGAGGCCGATCTACAGCAGATGGTGCGCGGCGCGTTCCGCATCGGCGTCCGGGCGGGCGGACCGGCTCCGGTGATCGTGGAATACCGGGCGGCGGGCCGGGGAGACGCCCGTTCGATCGGTTACTGGGCGACGCCCCTGCCGGCCCCGGGCGAATGGCACCTGTTCGCGAGGTGGCCTGACCAGGGGATCGACCACTGCGAATGGCACATCCCCGCCGCCGCCTTCGAGGCGGCGAAACAGGAGATCCGGCCCCTTTGGGGGGCGTGAGCGTCAGGCGGTGAGCGTCAGGCGCTGTCCAGGGCGACGGCCTGGGTGATGTAGTCGCGCAGGGCGGCCGGGTCGATGTCCTCGGGCTTGGTGATCTTGACGTGGCGGGTGCGCTTGCCGACGCCCTTGAGCAGGCCGTGCGGGTCGGTGAACTCCGCGCCGCGGTCGAAGGCCAGCGTGAGGTGGGTCTTGGCGGCGCTGATGATCGCCAGGTTCCTGGTGCCCTTCCAGGCCAGGGAGCCGTAGGCGATCACTTCGCTGGCCTGCGGGGCGTGCTCGCGGACCAGGTCGCGCAGGGTCGCCACGAGGGGCCGGTGCTGCGGCTGGACCTTGGTCTGGACGTACTCCTCGATGGCGGCGGCACTCATGTCCTGTCCCTTCTCAGCTTCAAGAACTAGACGGTACAGTACTAGCGGCAGTACTAGACTGTCCAGTACCCACGCAGGGGCAGGTCAGATGGCCTGGGAGCGGGCGAGGCGGTGGAACAGCCCGTCCGGGCGGGCCAGCAGTTCGGCGGGGGTGCCGATCTCGGCGATCCGCCCCCCGGACATCACCACCACGCGGTCGGCCCGCAGCACGGTGGACAGGCGGTGCGCGATCACCACGCGGGTCGCGTTCAGCCGCCGGGTGCTCTCGGTGACGATCGCCTGCGTCTCGTTGTCCAGGGCGCTGGTCGCCTCGTCGAAGAAGAGGATCCTGGGCTGCCGGATCAGCGCCTGCGCGATCATGAGCCGCTGCCGCTGGCCGCCGGACAGCGTCGGCGCCCCGTCGGCGAGCGGCGTGTGCATGCCCATCGGCATCCGTTTGATGTCCTCTTCCAGCCCGGCCGCGCGGGCGGCGGCCCACGCCTCGTCCACCGAGTACGACTCCGCGCCGCAGATGTTGCTGAACATCGTCCCCGCGAACGGCTGCGCGTGTTGCAGCACGACACCGCACTGCCGCCGGACCTCGGCCAGGTCGAGCCGCCCGAGGTCGGCCCCGTCGTAGCGGACCGTGCCCGACGTCGGCCGCTCGAAGCCGATCAGCAGCCGCAGCAGCGTGGACTTGCCGCACCCGGTGGCGCCGACCACGGCGACGAACTCACCCGCGTTGATCTTCAGTGAGACGTCGTCCAGCACGAGCGGCCCTTGCTCGGAGTACCGGAACGAGACCCCGGCCACCTCGATGTCGCCGCCGAGCGCCTCCGGCACGACGCTCGCCGCCGCCACCTCGGGCGGTTCCACCAGCAGCGGGCGGACCTTCTCCAGCATCGGGTAGACCTCACCGGCCGAGGAGACCGCGGTCACCACCTGGGTCATCGCGGTCAGCATGGCGGTGAACGCCATCAGGAAGGTGACGAAGTCGCCGAGCGGCATGGACCGCGCGGCCGGGCCCGCCAGCAGCAGGAACAACAGGAACGTGCCGGCCGGCACGGACACCGCGTTGATCACCGTGATCACGATCTGGCTGCGTTCCAGCCGCCGGTACAGTTCGCGGCTCTCGGCGAACACCGCCGCCCACCGCGCGTACGCGTAGGTCTCCGCGCCCGCCACCCGCAGCTTGGGCAGCCCGCGCAGGGTGTGGAACACCTGGTCCGACAGCCCGTACTCCACTTCGACCAGCCTGCGCTGCCACCGCAGCCGCCGCACCGCGAGCCGCGCGAACACGGCGGCCTGCGCCCCCGCGAACGCCACCGCGAGGAGCCCCAGCGGACGGCTGTAGGAGATGAGCAGGCCCAGATTGACCAGCCCGAGCAGGGTGGCGTTCAGCACGACGGTGGCGATGCCGGTCAGCCGCGCCCGGATGGCGTTGATCCCGAGCGCCGCGCTCGCCAGCTCACCGGTGGAGTAACGGGCGAAGAAGGAGGTGGGCAGCCGCAGCAGCCGGTCCCACACCGCCGCCTGCACCGTGGCGTCCAACCGGCCTTCCAGCCGCAGCATGGCCACGGAGTTGACCGCCGCGAACGCGGTGGCCACGATCCCGGTCATGACCAGCGCCAGGCACGCCTGCACCACCAGGTCGGTACGGGCCGCCGGGACGTACTCGCCGATCACCCGCCCGGTCAGGACCGGGACCGCCAGGCTCAGCGCGAACGCCGCCAGCCCGCCGGCCAGCAGCCGGGCCAGGTCCGCCCCCGCGCCGCGCAGCCCGAACCACAACAGCCCCGCTCCCCCCACGCCCTCGTGCGGCAGCGAGCGGTAGAACATGACAGCGTCGGAACGCAGCGCCCGCGCGCCCTCCTCGGTGGCCCGCACCCGGCGGCCGTCCGGGCGCACGACGTCGTAACCGCCGCGCCGCCACAGCAGGGCGACGGGGCCGCCGCCGTCCGCCCGGTGGGCGAGCAGCGGCCCCGCGTCGGACCGCCACCAGTCCCCGGCCAGGCGGACCGGGCGGGTGCGGATGCCCGAGGCCACCGCGATCCTGGTCACCGCGTCCACCCGGCTGTGCGCCGCGCCGGGCGGCGGCGGCCGAACATCGGTGATCCCGGCCGCCCGGCCCACCATCCGGCACACGGCCAGGGCGGCGTCCACGTTCCCGTGCGGTACGGCGGGCCGGCGGGCGGGCGCGGTGTGCATGTCCCCGGCCGGTCGGGCGGGCGCGGCGTGGGCGACATCCCGCAATGCCGACACCGCCTCACGCATCGCGCCCTCGCCCGCGTGGCGTCCGGCCTGGAGGCGATGGTCATCGGCGCGGCGTTTGCGCTCGATCCAGCGGTCCACCGCGGCCATGTACTCCGCGTGGTGCCGGACCAGGAGTTCCCACACGACGCCCTTGGCCAGCAGGTCACCGGTCCGCCGCAGGACCACCTCGGCGTCGGTGACCGCGGTGATCAGGTCGCCGGGGGCCAGGACGACCAGCTCACCGGCCACCCGCTCCCCCGGACCACCCCGACCACCCGCACCACCTGGACCACCGGGACCACCGAGACCACCGAGACCACCGAGACCACCGAGACCACCGAGACCACCGAGACCACCTTGGCTACCCCGGCCTCCAGGACCACCTGGGCCACCGCGACCACCCTGGCCATCTGGGGCGCCGGGGCCACCGGGACCACCGTGACTACCCCGACCACCGGGGCCGCTCGCGTCGGGCGTGTCGGGCAGAAGTACCCGGCCGGAGTCGATCACACCCCAGGCCACGCCGTCCCCGGCGCGGGCGGCCTCGCCGGCCGCCAGGCGTATCGTCCGGCCTTCGGCGTTCATCGGCTCGGCTTCGGCGGCCTGCGGCCGGATGCCGTCGTGCAGCAGCGTGATCCCGTGGTCCACCGCCGCCGCCAGCGCGTCGCGCCGGTCGGCCGCCGGACCCGAACCAGGCGAGCGGCCGAGCCGCCACAGCGGCACCCGCCGTACCCGGCAGCCCGGCTCGGTGCGCAACACCAGCGCGTACCGGGTCGAGCGGGCCGCGCCAGGGATCACGGCGTCGGCCGTCACCCGGCCGACGAAGTGCCAGGCGCCCCGGCCGACGGGATCGACCGCGAACAGGTCGGCGGGCCCTCCGTCGATCACCCACAGGAAGTGGGCCCCGCCGAGCATGACGTGCCGGGCCGCGCCGACCTGCACCTCCTCGCCCAGCCCGGCCAGCAGTCCGGCCTCCCCGGTGGGAACGGCCTGGCGCTGGGGAGCGCGGATCCGCCGGGTTCCTCCAGGATCGTCGGACACGGTCAGCTCTCCCGGATCAGGGCCGCGTAGGCGCCGCCCAGGCGTACCAGGCGATCGTGCGTACCCCGTTCGACTACGCGTCCCGCGTCCAGGACGAGGATCTCGTCGCTGTCGCGGACCGTGCTGAGCCGGTGGGCGATCAGTACGCACGCGCAACCGCGCCGCCGCAGCCCCTCGATGATCCGGGCCTCGGTCTCCGCGTCCAGGGCGCTGGTCGCCTCGTCGAGTATCAGCAGGCCGGGCGAACGGACCAGGGCCCGCGCCAGTTCCAGGCGCTGCCGCTGCCCTCCGGAGAAGTTGCGTCCGTCCTGTTCCACGAGGCTGTGGATGCCGCCGGGCCGGGCCGCGACCACCTCGTCCAGCCGGGCGTCCCGCAGCGCCGCCAGGACGTCCTCGTCCGGGATCGACGGGTCCCACAGGGTGACGTTGTCGCGTACCGTGCCCTGGAACAGGTGGATCTCCTGATCGACGAACGCCACCGACGCGGTGAGCAGGTCGCGGCCCAGTTCCCCGCGCGGCCGGCCGTCGATGAGGATGCGGCCCTGCCAGGGTTCGCCGAAGCCCGCGACCAGCCTGCTGACGGTCGACTTGCCGCTGCCCGAGCCGCCCACCAGGGCGATCTGCTCTCCTGGACGCACCTCGAACGACAGCCCGTGCAACCTCGGCGGCGAGAGCCGGTCGTACCCGAAGGTGACCTCCTCGAAGCGCAGGTGGCCCGCCAGGCGGCCGGAACCGCCGTGGGCGGGCCGGTTGAAGACGGCGTCCTGCTCGGTGCTCTCGACGTCCCGGAGCCGGGCCAGGTGGGCGGCCGTGTCCTGCATCCTCGGCACCAGGCCGACCAGTTCGCCGACCGGCCGGTTGAAGCCCGCGAGGAGCGTCTGGGCCGCGACGAGGGCACCGATCGCGATCCGGCCCTCGATGGACGCCAGACCGCCGAGCAGCAGGACCGCAACCGCGGACAGCGTGGTCAGGAACATCCCGACCGCGGAGAGCACGGCGAGCGGCTGGGACACGCGTTGCTGTTCGGTGAGCAGGGCGGCCTGCCGGTCGCCCCAGCGGCGGAAGTAGCCGCGTTCGCCGCCGGTGGCCTTCATGGTCTCGATGAGCTGGAGGCCGCTGTACGCGACCGCGTACAGCTTGGCCCGTTCCACGTTCAGGCGGGCGACGGCGGTACGCCGCATCCGCAGCACGGTCCGGATCAAAAGGACGTTGAGCAGCGACACCGAGATCCCGGCGAGCGCGAGCAGCGGATCGTAGATCCACAGCAGCACGGCGTAGCAGCACACCATGATCACGCCGGTGACGGCGGGTGCGACGCTGCCGGTGAGCGCGGCGGCGACCGTGTGGTTCACGGCCAGCCGTTCGGCGAGGTCGGCCGGGCTGCGGTGGCTGAAGAAGCCGATGGGCAGCCGGAGCAGGTGCCGCATGAAACGGGCGCTCGACACGGTCGAGACGTACATCTCGACCTGGAGCAGCCCGGTCTGTTCGAGCTTCAGGAGTACGGCGGTCAGCAGCAGCGTTCCGGCCATGAAGGTGAAGAACGGCACGGCCTGGCCCGCGCCGCCGCCGCCGGCCATCATGACGGTGTCCACGAAGCCCCGGACCAGAGCCGGGGACACGACGCTGAGCGCGGCCAGCAGCAGGCTCGCCAGCAGTGCCGCCGCCAGGGCGGGATGAACGGCCCTGAGCCGGTCCCGGACGTCCGCCCAGACCGACGGGCGGCGGCCACCGGGCCGGAAGTCCGGCCCCGGGGTCATGGTCAGCACCACGCCGGTGAAGCCGTCGCCGAACTCCTGTTCCGTCAGCACCCGGCGGCCCTGGGCGGGGTCGTTCACGTACACCACCGGCCTGCCCCGGCGGCGTCCGTACCCCTCCCAGACCAGGTAGTGGTTGAACTCCCAGAACAGGATCGCGGGCGGGCGCAGCCGGGCGAGCGCGGCCGGGCTCATCTGCTTACCCGCCGCCACCAGGCCGAACGTACGGGCGGCCCGCAGGAGCTGACCGGCCTTGGAGCCCTCGCCGGAGACCGCGCACAGCACGCGCAGCCGCTGGAGATCGACGTGCCGGTGGTGGTGGGCCAGGACCATGCCGAGCGAGGCCGCCCCGCACTCCACGGCCTCCATCTGCAACACCGTCGGCGTCCGCACCGGCCGGTGTCCGGTGGAGCCGGTCACGGGAGTGTCCGGCCGACCAGCCGTACCGGGAGCCTGTGGAGCGCGGCCGGTCACAGGAGTGCCCGGCCGACCAGCCGTTCCAGGGGCCTGTGGACCGCGGCCGGTCACGGGAGGATCCAGTCGATCGGCCGCATCGCGGGGCCGTGGATCGCGCCGGTGACCGGGGTACGTGAGCGCGGCCCCGACGGCGGCCCCGAAGCCGTGGACCAGGCGTAGCCGCTCGCCGTGGCGGAGGACCGGGTCAGCTCCACCGTCACCCGCTGGACGGGACCGGGACCGGGACCGCCGACGAGCTGGGCCATGCCCTCATCGCCCACGAACGCCGCCACGTCCTTCAAGGTCCAGATGGCCGGATCGACGGCCTTGACCCGGCCGCGCAGCACCCCGTACCGCCCGGCAGCGGCGGCCGACTCCACCGTCAGATCGACCTGCCCGCCCACCCGGACACCGGCCGCCCTGGCGGCGGGCACGAACAGCGCCGCCACCAGCCGGTCATCGGGCCCGTCCGCGTACTCGGCCACGGCCAGCGTCTCGCCCGGCCGTACGACCTGCCCGTGGCGGACGGGTACCGAGAAGACCCGCCCCCGGGCGGGTGAGCGGACCTCGACCGTGACGCCGCCGCTGCGGACGGCGGCGATCCGGCCGTCCGGCGCTACCACGCCGCCCGGTTTCACGAAGACATCGGAGACCTGGCCGCCCTTGATCGCCTGGATCGGGAAGCTGCCCCGGGGCAGGGTCAGCAGGCCGCGGGCGTCCACGGACGTGCGGAGGGTGCCGGTGAAGGCCCAGACCGCGCCGACGATGACCACCAGGGCGAGGGCCGCCAGCACGAGCCAGGTGCGGGGGCTGGTCAGCCGGACGGGCTGATCGAGGACATCCGGGGCCTGGGCGCGCGCCACCGCCTCGCTACGAAACTGGATCATCGTTGGTGAGCCTTGCTACCGCCGGTCACCGTGCACGCGGACGGTGGACCCGGCACGGTGACCGAAGAACGGGTCCCTCAGCTCAGACGTAGTGCCGCAGATTGTCGTTCTGGACGCGAATCACGCGCGGGTCGATGACGTTGTTCTCGGCCACCTGCATCCCTGACCAGGCGCCGCTGACGTTGTCGAGTTCCTCGTCGGAGAGCGGCGCTTCCGCGATGTCGTCCTGCTTCGCCTGCTCCGGCATTGCCGACATGGCACGTTCCTTTCGTCACCGGCGAATTCATCGCCGGGCGTCTCACTCAGACAGGGCCGACAGTAGCCATGGAGCACATGTTGATCGTCAGGTGCGATCTGAGCCTGCCCTCAGGACCCCATCTCTTGCCCGAAAGTCTCTGTCTGCCGCCTTAATGGCAAACAATTCGATCAAGACGGCGTGCTCGTGGTAATGGGAGGGATGGGACGCGGCACCGCGATACCGGTGACGCAATACAGCAGGCTGGAGTTCTGACCTACCCCCCTGCCGTACATTTCCGGACCGGGGGGAGGATCGCGCCTGCGGGGTTGCGCGGTGCTGGATGATCTGCTTATGCAGACGTCACAGAGCGCTCGCCCGCAGGGTGCGGCAGGCGTGGGCGCGAAGCCGCTCCGCGTCGCCGTACGGGCCGACGACCCGCTCAGCCGGGCCGGCCTCAGGGCGCTGCTGCGCTCTCCCACTCCAGGGCACGAGGCCGTGCGGGTGATCGTGTTGCCGGACACGGCACCGGAACGTCCCGATGTGGCGGTGGTCGCCGCGACCGGGACCCAGGTGGAGCGCCGTGACGTGCTCGGCCGGGCCGCCCGGGAGCTGGGCGCCCCGATCGTGCTCATCGCCGACCTGCTTTCGCCGGAAGACCTGCTCATGGTGGTGCGCTACCAGGTCATGGGCGTCGTACCGCGCGCGAGCGTGAGCGCGGATCTGCTCGTGCGCGGCGTGGCGGCGGTGGCGGAGGGCAGCGGCCTGATGTCGCCCCGGCTGGCCGGCGGCCTGCTCGGCCGGCTGCACCGGTCGCAGCTCGCCCCCCGCGACCCCGCGCCGGACGCCGCCACCGGGTTCACCGAGCGCGAGATCGAGATCCTCCGGCTGCTCGCCGACGGCCGGGACACCGGCGAGATCGCCGAACGCCTCTGCTACTCCCCACGGACCGTCAAGAACATCATGTACGCGATCAACCGCCGCTTGAACCTGCGCAACCGTGCCCACGCGGTCGCGTACGCGATGCGGGCGGGTGTCATCTGACGGCGGATCGCCCCTCCAGCATCTCCAGGTAGTGCGGGTTGTACATGATCCCCAGCACGTTCCCGAACGGGTCCAGCACGGACGCCGTCGCGAACCCCGACTCCCAGGTGGTGATCGGCTGGTACTCCTTGGCCCCCATCTCCAGCAGCTTGGCGAGGGTGGCCTCGATGTCGTCCACGTGCCAGTACATGACGACCCCGCCCGGCTCGCGCGACGCGCCGGGAGGCCCGTAGCGGCGGTCCAGCAGCCCCAGTTCGGCCTGACTGTCGCCGATCCGGAACTCGATGTACGCGGGCGGCCCCTCGACCGGGCGCACGAAGTACGGCTCGACGCCCAGCAGCTCCTGGTACCACTGCCGCGCCGCGTCCATGTCGTCGGCCCAGTAGTTGATGGTGGTGAATCCTCGCAGCATCGGTGGTCCTTCTTCCCTCGTTCAGTGGGTTATGAGACCAGTCTGCGGATTAAAGTGCTCACCAACTGACTACTTTTATGGTGAAACTTGGAGACATGCGTGCCGATCGTCTCGTCGCCGCCCTGCTGCTCATGCAGTCCCGGGGCCGGGTGACCGCCGCCGAACTCGCGAAAGAGCTGGAAGTCTCCGTCGCCACCGCCCGCCGCGACCTGGAGGCGCTGTCCGCGGCGGGCGTCCCGGTGTATCCGCAGCCGGGGCGCGGCGGCGGCTGGTCGCTGCTCGGCGGGGCCCGTACCGACCTCAGCGGCCTGTCGGCGACCGAGGCGCAGGCGTTGTTCCTGCTCGCGGGCCCCGCCGCGGCCGTGTCCGATGAGATCAAGGCGGCGCTGCGCAAGCTGGTGCGGGCGCTGCCGCAGACCTTCCGGGCCGACGCCGAGGCCGCCGCCGGGGCCACCATGACCGACCCCACCCGCTGGGGCGAGCGAGATCGGCACCGCCCCGGCACGGTCGGCCTGCTCCAGACCGCCGTGATCCGCCGCCGCAAGGTCCGCCTGACGTACCAGGGCCGCGACCGGCAGCGTACCGAGCGGCTGATCGACCCGTGGGGCCTGGTGGACAAGGACGACATCTGGTACCTGATCGCCGGTACCGAACGCGGCAAGCGGACCTTCCGCATCGATCGGATCGTCCAGGCCGAGCCCACCGAACTGCCCGCGGACCGCCCCGACGACTTCGCCCTGGCCGCAGCCTGGCAGGAGGTCGTCGGCGAGGTCGAGCAACGCCGTTCCCGCACCTGGGCGACCGTGCTCATCGAGCCCAGGTACGTGCCGATCCTCGCCGACCAGTTCGGGCGGCACTGCGAGGTCGAGGCCACTGAAGACGACCGCGCCCGGGTCCGCCTCGCCGCGCCGACCGCGCTGGACATCGCCCGGCATCTGGCGGGCTGGGGCGCGCTGGTCGAGGTGGTCGAACCCTCGTCGGTCCAGGCCGAACTGGCCCGGATCGGCGCGGAACTCGCCGCCCGGTACGGGGCTACGGGGTGAAGACGATCCTGCCGAACACCTCGCCGGAGTCCATCTTGCGGTGCGCCTCCTGGGCCTGGTCCAGCGGCAGTACCTCATGCACCACCATGCGCAGCTCGCCCCGGCTCCCGGCGGCGAACTGCTCGGCCTGGACGGCACGCCAGTCGGCTTTGGCGACGGTGAAGGCGCTGAAGGTGGCGAACGACCGCGACTTCTGGAACTCCTTGAACAGTTCCATGCCGAAGTCCGCCGGGGGCGGGCCTGCGAGAAATCCGACGGCCACCAGCCGGCCGTTCGGGTTGAGCCTGGAGAAGAAGGACGGCATGTCCGGACCGGCCACGATGTCGATGATGACGTCGTACCCGGCGGGAGCATCCGTGCTCTTACCGGAGCGGTCCAGCACATGGGTCGCGCCCAGTTCGCGCAGCCGCTCGCCGCGCTCGGCCGACGACGTCGTGACCGCCACCGCGGCGGCCCCGGCCTGGGCCGCGAGCTGGATCGTCATGATCCCGATGCTGCCCGCCGCCCCGCGTACGAGTACCGACTCACCGGGCTTGAAGTGGGCATGGGCGAGGCCGAAGTGGGCCACCATCCCGGAGGAACCTATCGCCATCGCGTCAATCGCAGACAGGTCGGCAGGAAGAGGAACGATCGTCTCGACCGGGGCGACCGCCTGCTCGGCATAGCCGCCGCCCAACCCGGTGAACCCCCACACGCGCCGGCCGACCCACGACGGGTCCACACCGTCGCCGACCGCCGCCACGGTGCCCGCGACCTCCCCGCCGAGGACGTGCCCTTCCTTGAACCCGTACGCGGCCAGCTCACCACGCCGGACCAGGGCATCGGCACCGCCGATGCCGATCGCCTCCGTGGTGATCAGCACCTGTTCGGGGCCGGGAACCGGGTCGGGAAGGTCGATGACCGCGAGTCCCTCGGGACCTCCGAACGCCTTGATCGCGACTGCCTTCATGTCGTCTCCTTGATGGACGGTGACCAGCGGTTTCGGACACTAACCGCCGCCTCCGCCCGTCCACCTCAAGTGAGAACGACCCCAGCCCGTTTGCCTCACATCCCGCGCCCGCGCGCCAGCGATTCGTGCATCTGCCGTACCCCCAGCGCGGCGGGCGGAGGCAGCGGTTTTGCCTGACCTGCCTCGAATGCCTGAAGCAGGTACCCGACCAACCGGCGCGAGGCCGCGTACGACAGCGGCGCTGCCTCCTCGGCCAGCGCGCAGTTGGCGCGCAGCAGCAGGAAGACATCGGTGGGGTCGAAGTCGGGGCGCAGCCGCCCGGCCTGCTGCGCCCGCCGTACCAGGACCGCGATGTCCCGCTCCGCACGGGCCCGGACGCGCTCATGATCGAGCTGGGACGGGAACCGGGACATGAACGCGGCGGTGAAACCCCGGTCCGCGATCTGCATCTCGGCCACCTTCTCGATCAGCGAGCAGAACCCGCGCCACGGATCAGGGTCCGCCAGCGCATCGTCCAGCGTGGCCGCACACGCGGCGAACTGCTCCGCGAACGCCTCCGCAATCAACGAGGCCCGCGTCGGAAACCGCCGGTACAGCGTGGCCACCCCCACCCCGGCCCGCCGCGCGATGGCACTGATCGGTACGTCGATCCCCTGCGCGGCGTACGCCTCGCGGGCGGCTTTCAGAATGCGTTCGCGATTGTCGCGAGCATCGGCCCGCAGGCGGCCGGCCTTTACCGCGCCGTTCTGAGAAGCCTGAGCAGGCATCTCTCTCACTTCCCCTCAAGTGGAGGGCATCGTCCACTTAGCAAGCTAGCGTGAAACGGCGGATCGAGCGACAGAGAGGTTCGACAGCATGCAACGTCCCGATATGCGCGCGGCGCTCTTCGACGCCTACGGCGGCCCGGAGGTGCTGTACGAGGGCACGGTGCCCATTCCGTCGGTCGGCCCGGGCGAGGTACTGATCAAGGTCCACGCGGTCAGCGTCAACGGCGGCGAACTGGCCGGCCGCGCAGGCCGCCTCCGCCTGATCACCGGCCGCCGCTTCCCCAAACGAATCGGCATCGACTTCACCGGCGAAATCGCCGCCATCCACCCAAGCGTCGCCCCCACCGTACGCGCCCCAGGCAACCGGCTCACCACCGAGACCACCGCCGCTGACCCCGGCGTACGCGGCCCACGGGTGGGCGACCGGGTATGGGGGGCGCTGCCGCGCGGCCGGTTCGGCAGCGCCGCCGAGTACGTGGCCGTCCGCCCCCGCCAGATCGCCCGGAGCCCGGCGAGCCTCTCCCCGGCCGAGGCCGCCTCCCTGCTCGTGGGCACCACCGCGATCACCGCCCTGCGCGACAAGGCCCGCCTCCGTCCCGGCGAACGCCTCCTCGTACGCGGCGCCTCCGGCGGCGTCGGCAGCATCGCCGTCCAGTACGGCAAGGCCCTCGGCGCCCACGTCACCGGCCTCGCGGGCCCCCGCAACCTCGACTTCGTCCGGAGCCTCGGTGCCGACGAAGCCCTCGACTACACCACGACGCACCCTGCCGACCTAGGCTCCTTCGACGTCATCCTCGACACCGTAGGCACCGACCACCCGGCCTACCACCGCCTGCTACCCCGTGGCGGACGCATGGTCGCCATCGCCTTCGACCTCGCCAACCTCTGCCCCAGCATCGGCTACATCGCCGCCTCCACCCGCCACGGCCCCCGCCGCATCCGCTTCTTCAGCGGCAACCCCAACCACCCCGACTTCGCCGACCTCACCCGCTACGCCGAAGCCGGCCTCCTCCGCCCCGTCGTCGACACCATCCACCCTCTGTCCGCCATCGCCACCGCCCACCAAGCCCTCGAAGCGGGCGGCGTCCGCGGCAAACACATCATCCAAATCACCTAACCCACACCGGCAACCAAGCAGCCCCCGCCCACTCCCACAACCAGAACCCCAAGGACGCAGTACATCCCCCTCCGGGGCGATGCCCCCGCCCCCGGCGAAACCCCGCGCTCCACGCAAGAGCCCGCGCTCCCGCGCGAAGGGTCGCGCTCCGCGCGCACAAAGGGCCTCGCTCCGCTCGGACGATCTTCCCTAATGTCGGGCTCCGCCCGACGCTGGCCCCACCGGCTCACCCCCGTGACCTCCACTCAACAACGAACACACGCACCACCAGACCACCTCCGCGCACGCCGGGAGCGTCTGCGGAGCGCCGTCAAGACGGACCCGGGCCAGGGGCCATCCCCACGCGCGGACGTGTGCCTAGCCGCCCCGCCCCGCGCACGGGGAGCATCCTCAAGATCGGCGTGAGCCAGCGGAATCCCGGGGACCATTCCCGCGCGTGCGGGGAACATCAATCGCAGGTGTACCGGGAACGGGCGTGGCGAGGACCATCCCCGCGCGTGGGGGGAGCATATCAAGGCATCCCGGTCGGTCGGCCTGGAAGCGGGACCATCCCCGCGCGTGGGGGGAGCATACTTACTGACCTGCGGGTTCTTCTGGCCAGAGCGGCGATTTTGATGACTCTCGCGAGTACGGACATTTCGCCGGCAGTGGGTCTAGTTCAGCTTGTGGTCAGCGCGCGTAGCTCTTTGGCGGCCGGGGATGAGGCCGCCTGGGCAGGCAGGGCGGTGACGACCTGGCGCGTCCATCCCTTCACAGCCGTCGTCCGATGCTCGTCGGGCAGTGCCAGTGCCCCGTACGCCGCTGCGATCTCGGCCATATCCTGCCTCGTGTCGCCCGCCCACACCAGGCACAGCCCCCTGCTCATCTTGAGCGTGGCATGCATGCAGGGATCGAGCCTGCTCGGCCTTGATTGATCAGCAGATCATAGGTCTCCATGTCGCCCATGAGCACCCGCAGGCTGGTACGCGACTTCGCATGACGCCGATCGGACCACCCCAGTTGACCTTGTGGGCAGGCTCATCAAGCCCGCCAGCAGGCCCGCTCCGTGGCCGATGTCAACCTGCCTCACCAAGAGATCGGCTGAGCATCCCACCTATCCTGCCGAAGGACTCACATTCGGCAAAAGCGATCAAACGCGCCCGCATACAGCCGGGTGACGAACGCCCGCCAGGAATCCACCGTGGTCACCACTCGTCCAGGACGTTCCGGGTCGGCATCGCCCACCGTGACGACGATCAGTCGGCCATGCGCCACCGGTACCAAGTGCCCTGCCCGCACCTCCCTGACGAACTCCGCGAACGCCGGCCTGGACACCAGGACCCCTGAACTGGTCGTGTCGGCTCTCTCCCAGAACCGCAACCATCCACCGCCCAGCCCGGACGGCTCCACCTCCAGGCCCGCACAGTTCACACCGTCCATGTCGCCTTCTCCCTTCCCGCTCTCCCAAGAGCGCGACTACACGTGGTCGAAACGGCCGCGTCTGACCGCATCCTCGAACTCTCTCCAGTGGTCCCAGGTCGTCAGTACCGGCAGCCACACCCCCGGCACGGCGTCACCGACCCACACCGCGACCAGGTCCGTACCGCCGACCGCCACCTCCGGCACGACCCCGCCCGACTTCACCTGCGAGACGAACAGATCCCATCGGCCCCGGCTCACCCACACCGCCGTGCCCACCGGCGAGGTGTCGCCCACCAGCACCCAGGCGCCATCACCAGGCTCGGCCCACTCGACGGTGACCTCACCGTCAGACCACCAGCGACGCCACTGAACGGCGTCCGTCACGCCGGCCACTTCAGCTCCAGATCGGCCCAGACCGACCGGCCCGCCGCGATCTCCGCTACGCCCCACTTCGCCGCGTACTCGTTCACCAGGGCCAGACCCCGGCCATTTTCGCTGTCGCCGTCCGCATCACGAAGTTTCGGCAGACTCGCTCCCCCGCCATCATCAATCACAGTGACGTGCAGTACCGGGCCGACCAGCTCAAAGGCGACCCGCACCCGCCCGTCCGGCATCCGCCCGGAATCGGAGTGGTGGACCGAGTTGCCGACCAGTTCACTGACCACGAGCAGCACCGGGTAGCCGTCTTCGGTGAGCCCATGGACGGCCAGCAGTGCCTGAGCGAACGCCCGTGCCAGCGGTACCGACGTCTCGGCCCCGGGAAGCATCACCTGAGCGAGGAAGCGCGTCACCAGCCCACGTCCCTTCCGGCGGCCGACGACACCAGACGGCTGACCAGATCGGCGGGCTCGGGGGAGCCCGTGGTCATGGGCAGGTGGACCGGCCACCGCTCAGGGCGTGCCAGGTGCCGGTACTGCTCAAGATCGGGCATAGGGGAGTCACCCACCCTTTCTCTCTGCTCATTCATCGTCACTGTGTGTGTGCGAGCGCGAGACCAGTATGAGCAACTGCCATGCGGATGGCAACTGCCAGTATCGTGTCTCGTTAGATTTTCCGTTGACTGCCAGCTTGTGACTGGTGTGGCTGGTGTCGTGGGAAAATGACCCGGCCAAGGAAGAGGTGATGACGTGGCTCCAGGTCAGAGCCCTACCGTGCGCCGCCGCCGTCTGGCCGCTGACCTGCGGAGGCTCCGAGAAGAGCGCGAACTAACGATCGATCAAGTAGCACAGGCCACGTCCTGGCACCCCACCAAGGTCAGCCGCATCGAGACCGGCCGCCGTAGCGTCTCGCCAGGGGACGTACGCACCCTCGCCGACCTGTACAAGATCCCTGAAGACGACGCGCGATCACTTGTCCGCCTCGCCCGCGCGGCGCGAGAGCGAGGCTGGTGGGAGGCGTACCGAGACGTCCTTCCCCCGCGCTACAGCACGTACATCGGACTGGAGACAGATGCGTCCTCGCTCCAGGTGTACGAGGGCATCTTGATCCACGGACTGCTCCAGACAGAGCAGTACGCCCGGTCCGTCATCAGCGCAGAGCTTCACCAGGCATCAGACGACGAAGTGGATGCCCGGGTGGCTGTCAGACTCGAACGAACCTCCGTGCTCAGGTCCGGCCTCAATCTCGACGTGATCCTTGACGAGGCCGCCATCCGGCGACAGGTCGGCAATGCATCCATGCGCCAGAAACAAGCCCAGCACATCGCAGAATTGGCCGAACTTCCCAACGTCTCCGTCCGCGTGATCCCGTACACTGCCGGCGCTCACGCGGGCATGTCGGGAGCCTTTTCGATCCTCGATTTTCCAGGCGACCCCAAAGTGGTGTACGTCGAGTCCCCGGCCGGTGACATCTTCGTCGAACGAGAACCCGAGGTGAACCGCTTCGTGGGTTTGTTCGAGCGGCTTGCGGGGGTCACACTCTCTCCAGACCGATCTGTACGCCTTATCCTCGAAGCAGCGCGTGAGTGAAGGGACCAGCCATGTCCAACCCCGACTTGGGCCTCTCATCTGCTCAATGGAGGAAGAGCACGCGAAGCGGAGCCAACGGTTCGTGTGTCGAAGTCGCCATGCTGCGGGATCATGTGGCCGTCCGTGACAGTAAGGCTCCTCGTAGCGGCACACTGATCTTCACCGCTGCGGAATGGCGAGCATTTATCAAGGCGCTGGCCCATGGGACGCCTTCTGCACCATAGGCCCATGGGACCCTGACGATCAGATGTCCCGCCCACCCATCATTTTGCCGGAAGGACTTAAGCCCCTCAGCGGCAACAGGGAAAAGTGAACTTCCTCCTTCGTGCCCCTCACGCCGATGATTCGCCAGGGGAAGTCCTTCATCCTGGCCAACGCCGAAGCGGACAGGACAGGGTGATAGTTCACTTACGCCGCACCCGGGCCAACCGCTCCTCCCAGTCGGGAATCGCCTGCCCCATCGGCACGACCGCGCCCGTCCCCTGGGCGGCGTCCTCGGCTCGCTCGTCATAGGCAGGTAACGGCGGGAAACCGATCAAACGCCGCGATGGCCCTGGAAAGCCTGCCCTAGGAGTGGGTGGTGGAGCGGCGGGGTACCACGACACACGCGAAGCCCCGGGACGCAAGGGTTCAACTCAGCAGGTGAGGCGGCGAGCACCGCCTGTGCCGTACACAATCCAGCCCTCGACGCGGCAGACGATGTACGCGGGCGAACGTGCGCCATCCAGGTCACCTGCTCATAGCGTCCACGTGGTCGGCGAAGTCGGCCGCGTCCAAAGCGCCCGCCGCCGTGATGCCGGGGTAGTACTCGGTGATGTGCTCGGCGGGCACGCCGTCGCGGAGCAGTGTCGCGACCTCGTCGTAAGGCACTCGGGTGCCTTCGACCACTGGAATACCGCCCCTGATCGATGGATCTACGGTGACATGCCGGCGCGGCCGGAGGAGGTCCGGGATGTACCGGCCATCATGGCGGAAGGGTCGTAGCACGTCGATCAGGTCGTGGACGACTACGTTTGCCTTCCCCAGGGCAAGGTCCGCTGCCTGCCCCGACTCCGCCAAGTGGTGCTCGCGTTCCCGGAGTTCATCGGGGAGCTTGTCCAGCGCCTGCCGGATCCTCTGCACGAGGCATCGGTACGCAACCTCACGTATGCCCGTAGGGCCACGACATCACGGAACGAGTAGAGAATCGGGCGCTGGGAGATTTCGGGTATGAGTACCGCTTTACAGCTCGTGCCCATCCTGCGCCAGTGGGCAAGCTCGCACAGTGTCGCGCCTGAGAGGGCGACGGCAAGTTTGGGAGGATAGGTCATGAACTTCACCTCCCTCGGTTTACGGCGCAATCATGACTACGAGAGCCATCATCACAAGTCGCCGAGCATCCTCATGTTCAAGATCATCCCTGCGTATCCCCGCGTGCGCAGGGAGCACGACGGGCCACGCGAGCCGGTTGCCTGGGATGAGGGACCATCCCCGCGTGCGCGGGGAGCACCCTGATTGACCTGCGGGGTTACTCAGCATGGGTGGTGAAATCGAGCACTTTCTTGGAAACGGACATTTCGCCGACCCGCTGTGGGACTCCATGACGTGGCCGTTCTGGTCTCGGATGAAGAGTGACTGTATGGGGAGGAACGATAGCTCTCCGCCGCTCTGTGTGCCCTCCTGTTGGTGTCACGCCTTGGCCTGGTGGTGCGTGTGCTTGTTGTCGAGTGGAGGTCACGGCGTGAGCCGGTGGCGTCAGCGTCGGGCGGAGCCCGACATTAGGGAAGATCGTCCGAGCGAAGCGAGGCCCTTTGAGCGCGCGGGAGCGCGACCCCTTGCGCGGGAGCGCGGGGTTTCGCCGGAGGCGGGGGGTGCCGCCCCGGAGGGGCGGTGGGGGTGGTGGGTGGGTAACGGCGCGCAACTATCGAACGGCGCGGTGGTCAGACGGCGGGGTGGGCTGACGCCAGGACCGAGGTGGGGCCGGGGCTCCGGGACAGCTCAGGGGGTTGTCCGGTTTCGGACAGGGCATACCTGGGGGAGTCGGGGGCGCTGTCAGGAGTCCCGATGCCTGTCGGGGCACGCTGACCAGCCAAGACCCCCACCCGGCCGCACCCCCCAGCGGGTCTCCGAATTGTGACTTAGGTGGTGTTTCTTATCCGCGCGACACTGGCGGACCCGTAACATGGCCGGGTGGCGGTGACGGACTTTTCTTACCAGGCTGACGACCACCTCAAGCGGGCGTCCGGTGAGGACGTGCCGCAGCCGTCGCTGCGCGACCGGCTCGTGCCGCCCATGCCCGGCAACCCCATGTGGGGCTGGCTGGCCCCCCTCGCGGTGATGCTGTTCGGCGCCATCCTCCGGTTCAGCCACCTGGCCCGCCCCCGCGACATCGTCTTCGACGAGACCTACTACGCCAAGGGCGGCTGGTCCCTGGTCAACTTCTGGGTGGAGCGCAAGGCGCTGGGCACCGGCGAGAACCCGATCGCCGACAACATGCTCCGCAAGGGCCAGACCGACATCTGGGAGAAATGCACCCCCGCCACGGCCGCCCCCTGCCCCGACTACGTCGTGCATCCGCCGCTGGGCAAGTGGATGATCGGCCTGGGCGAGCAACTGTTCGGCATGACCCCGTACGGCTGGCGGTTCGCCGCAGCCCTGTTCGGCGCCCTGTCCATCTTCATCCTGGCCCGCGTCGCCCGCCGGATGACCCGCTCCACCCTCCTCGGCTGCCTGGCCGGCCTGCTGCTCGCCCTCGACGGCCTGCACTTCGTGCTCGCCCGTACCGCGCTTCTCGACATCTTCCTGATGTTCTGGGTACTCGCCGGCTTCGCCTGCCTGGTGGTCGATCGCGACCAGTCCAGAGCCAGGCTCGTCACCTGGTACGAGTCGGGCCCCGCCTCCCAAGAGGGCCCCTGGCTGGGCTGGCGGCCCTGGCGGATCGCCGCCGGGGTCTGTCTGGGCGCGGCCTGCGCGGTGAAGTGGTCGGGGATCTGGTTCCTGATCGCCTTCGCCGTCATGGCCCTGCTGTGGGACGCGGGGGCCCGCCGCGCGGTCGGCCTGCGCAGACCGTACGTCGGGACGTTCCGCCGCGACCTGCCCACTGCGCTGGGCGCGATGACGCTGGCCCCGGCCATCACCTACACGCTGTCCTGGACGGGCTGGTTCGCCTCCCCGCTCGGCTACGGCCGCAACTGGGACCAGGCCACCTCCAGCGGCCCGTTCTACTTCGTCTTCGACTCGATCCGCTCGTGGGTGTCCTACCAGCTCCAGGCCCTCAGCTTCCACAGCGGCCTGAAGTCCACCCACCCGTACCAGTCCGAGCCGTGGGAGTGGCCGCTGCTGCTGCGCCCGGTGGCGTTCTTCTACGAGTCGCCCAAGCGGACCTGCGGGGTGGAGAACTGCTCTCAGGCGATCCTCGGCGTCGGCACGCCGGTGATCTGGTTCGGCGCGCTGTTCGCGCTGGTCGGCATGATCGCCTGGTACGTCGCTTCGCGCGACTGGCGGGCCGGGGCGGTGCTGCTGACGTACGCGGCGGGCTGGCTCCCGTGGTTCTACTACGCGGTCATGCACAACCGCACGATGTTCATCTTCTACATGGCCCCGCTGATCCCCTTCATGGTGCTGGCCCTGGTACTGGCACTAGGCTTGATCATCGGCCCGGCCACGGCGTCGCAGCGGCGGCGCACGGTCGGGGCCGCCGTGGCGGGCGGGTTCGCCCTGCTCGCCCTGGCCAACTTCTGGTGGCTGCACCCGGTGCTGAGCGCCGAGGTCATCCCCTACACGGAGTGGGACGCCCGCATGCTGTTTGGGAAAGGCTGGATCTGACCTGAATACGTCGTCTTTATATAAGGGTTCCTAGGGTGGGCGGCGCGGGCGAGCCGATACGCACCGGTTTCGGTCATCGTCACGGCTGGGGTCCATACGGCAGACTTCGAGGCATGCCTGCACCGGACGTCGCCGCGCTCCTCACCGAGCTGGAGCGTTCCGCACCCGATGTCGTCGACGACGCCAGGACCGCCGTCGAGTGGCTGACCGGCGGTGAGCCGCTGGAGTCCGTCACTCAGCTCGACGTGTGCGAGTTCCTTTGGTACACGCTGCCGCTGAAGGTCAGCGGCGACGAGCGGGAGCACGCGGCGATAGCCGCCGCGCTCGGGCGGCTGCTCACGCTGGGCGGCCTGGACCGATATGCCGCGCTGTGCCGTTCGCACACCACCGCGCACATCCTGCGCACCTACGCCCGCGAGGGCGAGGAGGCGGGCGCGGCGGCCTACCAGACGGCGCTGGACGCGACGGGCGTACTCCCGCCGGACGTGTCGGAGCTGCGGTGGAGTTCGATCATGGGGCCGGAGGAGCTGGGCGCGCACCTGGCGTGTTCGGCGGCCCTTGAGCTGGCGATCGTGTCGGGTGAGCTGGAGCCCGCCGCGCCGACCTGGAAGGACCAGCGGGAGGCGCTGACCCGCCGCTGGCTGACCGAGCCGCGCGGCGACCTCGGCGGTGACTGCTGGCTGCACCGGGTCCACGGCGAGCGGCTGAACCGCTGGGTGCTGGGGCGCGGCGCGCAGCGGCGGGAGCTGGCCCAGCCGTTCGAGGTACGGCTGCACGCGCCGGTGCCGCTGCCGCCGGGCGACGTGCTCGGGCCGCTGCGCTGGCTGCTGACCCGCGCCGACGAGCCCGGCGGGCTGGCCCTGACCCGCAACCATCACCTGTCGCGGGCGCTGAGCGTGGAGGCGGCCGAGCGGTTCGGGTGGGCGGCGGGCGCGAAGGTCCGCGGCGAGTCCGACGTGCCGGTGCTGCCCACGCTGCGCGAGGCGGCCGAGCGTGAGCTGGGCGCGCTGTGCCGCAGCGGCCGGCGGCTGCTGCTCACGGCGGCGGGCCGGCGGCTGCTGGACGATCCGGCGCTGCTGTGGGAGGCCGCGGCGGCGGCGCTGCTCGCGCCCGCCAAGGGCGAGCACGACTTCGAGGTGTCGGCCCGGGAGGCGGCGCTCATGCTGCTCGCGGACGGCGACGCGGTCGGTACGACGGAGCTGCGCGAACTCGTGGCGAACGTGGTCAGCGGCGAGGGCTGGCAGCCCTCGTCGGGGCACGACCTGGGCCGTCCGCTCGCCGCGCTGCTGCGCCGGCTGGCCGCCTTCGGCCTGTCCCGGCCGGTCGGCGACGGCGAGAACGTCCAACTGGCGGGCTGGGGCCAGGCGGCAGCACTGGCCGCCCTGCGCGCCCACGCACTGCGGCCCCGCCAGTACGTCAACGTCGGCTGACCCACCCGCAGACCGGCCGGTACCTCAACGCCGGCCGGGCCCCGCCCACGCGCCCGCGGCCACGCCAGTACGTCAACGTCGGCCGGCCCCGCCCGCGGGCACCGCGTGGGCGAAGGCCACGATGTTGTCGAGGTATTCGCCGCGCGCGGAGTCGTACCGGCCGCCGCAGGTCACCAGGTGCAGGGTGGGCGTGCCGGTGGGCCCGTAGACGCGGCGGCCGGGGAAGTCGTCCTTGGCGTAGACGCGGACGGCGCTGACCTCGAACGCCGCGAGGCTGCCGTCCTCGCGGCGCACCCGGACCTCCGCGCCCCGCCGTAGTTCGCCGAGGCGGTAGAAGACGGCGGGGCCGGACGTGGCGGTGTCCACATGGCCCAGCAGGGTGGCCGCGCCGCGTTCGCCGGGGGTGGCGCCGTCCTCGTACCAGCCGACCAGGTTGGGTTCGTACACGGACGGTACCTCGACCGTGCCGTCCAGGCCGCGGCCGACCGCTTCGACGGGGGCCGACACGCCGATCGCGGGGATCTCCAGGCGCACCGGCACCGACCGGCGCAGCGCCGCCACCCGCGCCCGCGGGCCCGGTTCGGCCAGGGCCGCCTCCTGGTCGGGTAGGGGGGGCGGCGCGTAGTCCCGGTTGGCGTAAGCGTCCACGCCGACGGCCACGCCCGCCACGAAGCACAGGGACGCGGCGAGTTTGAACGCCGCCTCGCCGGGCGTCATCCCCGCCGGTCGGTGACCCGCCGCCTGCCGAGCCGTACCAGGGCCAGGAGCCCGGCGAGCGCGGCGACCACGCCGATCCCCACCCCGACGCTCATCGCGGGGCTCACCGGGCGCATCGCGGTCGCGCCGCCGCCGGTCGCCGGGCCGTAGTCGGGCCAGTGGTCGTAGTCGTCCTCTTCGTAGTCGCCATAATCGTCGTCATAGTCGCCGTGCCCGCCATAGCCGCCATGGTGACCGTCGTGGCCATGGTGACCGTGGTGACCGTGGTGACCGTGGCCGCCGCCGTAGTCGCCGAGACCGAACAGGCTGCGGAACCGATCCCCCGGCCCGCCGTACCCGCCGTGCCCGCCGCCGACGTTCAGCCAGGCGTCACCCGGCTCCCACTGGCCGTCCTCCTCGCACATGCCCTTGACGCGGTAGCGCCCGGGGGCGGCCGACACGGTGACGTCCACGCTCGGCTGGCCGTTGAAGTCGACCCTGCCGAATGCGTCGGAGGTGACGTAGGCGTTGGCGTAGTCGGAGCACCCCATGGTGACGGTCGCGACCCCGCCCTTGCCGACCGAACGGGGGCTCACGTGGAGTTCGTCGCCGGCCTTGGCCCCTCCCCCGGCATACGCCATCACCGCCAATGCCGCGATACCGCCCACGGCCACCCGAAACAATGCCACGACTACCGCCCCCGAGCCCCAGAGCCACCAAGCCACCCGATCAATGCATGCTCTGTTCCCGCCCGGCGGCCGGGGGATGTTCACGTCATCGCCAAAGATCACCGTGTGTTACCCCATGACCCCACAGGTGTGATATTTCGAGTATTCCGCTCATCGCACGATTAAATATGTCGGCATTGGGGCAATAGCCCGCAAAGGAGGTTGGTCCATGGTGACACTGGACGGCTGCCCCGGCCTTGAAATCCGGACAGAGCGCCACGGATGCTCACGAATTCTCTTCCTCACCGGCGAACTCGACCTCGCCGCGGTTCCCCTGGTCGAACTGCACGCATTTCCGGCCAGAGACACCGAAACCGCCCATGACCTGGTCATCGACCTCGAAGGCATCACCTTCTGCGACTCGTCAGGCGC
Organism: Spongiactinospora sp. 9N601; assembly: GCF_044326295.1. Classification (NCBI taxonomy): domain Bacteria; kingdom Bacillati; phylum Actinomycetota; class Actinomycetes; order Streptosporangiales; family Streptosporangiaceae; genus Spongiactinospora; species Spongiactinospora sp. 9N601. The sequence continues at coordinate 77,787 of NZ_JBIRBB010000022.1, read as the reverse complement.
GGCGGCGCTCATTCACGTACTCGAACGCACCAAACGCGCCCAGGGCAGCCTGACCCTGACCGGGATACCCCGGCAGATCAAGCGCCGGCTCGGGCAGATGGGCGTCATCGACCTGTTCCACACCGCCGAATCCATCCCCGAGGGCACAGCGGGAGGTAAGTGACCGGCATTATCGCCGGTTATGGATGGCATCGAACTAACCGGCGGAAACGTCAGCTAGGGAGTGGTCAGGGTCGGTGACACCGTCCGCCGGCCCGCCGGTCCGTGGACGTCCGCCGTACACGCGCTGCTCTCCCACCTTCACCAGGCGGGCTTCGAGGGCGCGCCGCGCCCGCTGGGGATCGACGAGCGGGGGCGGGAGGTGCTCACGTTCGCGCCGGGACGGCCGTGTGGCCGGACCGCTTCGGCCTGCTGGACCCGCCGCGCCGGCTCACGCCCACCGGGCCGAAGCTGCCGGAGTTCCATCCGCAGTTGCGCGGCGTGGGGTTCGGGAATCTGGACGATCCCGCCTATCCCGGGCAGATGTTCTGGTACAACCCTCAGACCGGCCAGTCGAAGATCGTCGAGACCGGGATCGAGTCCAACCCGATCCGGATGCGGTCCATCGGCATCGCCCCGGACGGACGGGTGATCACCGGCGGCACCGGCACCGGCACGGGTGCGGTCGCCCTCGCCGATCCGGACACGGGCGAGGCGCGTTCGCGTCGGATATCGGAGTTGATGGGGGTGGCGTCGTTCCGCGGGAAGATCTATCTCGGCGCGTATCCCCGTGCCCGTATTTACGAATACGACCCATCCCGCGAATGGCGTCTCGGCGTCAATCCCAAGGAGGTTTGGAACGGAAACGCGGTGCTCGGCGACCGGCTGGCCATCGGCACGGTGAACAAGAGTGGCTACCTCGGCGGGCAACTGCTCTTCCACAATCCGCGGGCCGGACGTAGGAGGTTTCTGACAAGCTGGTCAAGGACCAGAGCATCATGTCTCTGGCCTATCGCAACGGCGTTCTGTACGCGGGCACGTCCGTCTACGGCGGGTACGGCGCGGCGGAGACCCGGATCGACGCCCTGCTGATCGCCTGCGATGTCGAGAAGGGCCGCAAGCTGTAGGAGGAGACGCCGGTTCCGGGCGAGCGCACGGTCTCCTCGCTCTCCTTCGACCGGCAGGGCAGGCTGTGGGGAGCAACGGCTGGAGTGGTGTTCCGCTATGACCACGGCCGGTTCACCGGCAGGCGGTACACCCCGTACAACTGGCCCCAGGACGGCGGTTACGCACTGGCCGACCTGGCGTTCCGCAAGCGGGACGGCCACCTGTACGGCTCGATGCCCGGCGTCGGCCTGTACCGGGTCGACCCGCGCACCTGGAAGATGACCGTCATCACCGGCCGCCCGGTCTTCGGATGGCCCTGCACCCGGACGGGCGGCTGTTCACCTATGCCGGTGCCGAACTGCTCCGCCACACCCCGGCCCGCTGAACCCGGCCCCCTGAACCCGGCCCCCTGAACCTGGCCGCCGCACTCGCCCGTCGCCCGCGTACCCCGCCCACCAGGAGCGGACGCCGCGGCGGGCCCGCTCATTTCCGGCGGGGGCGTATATCGCGACACAGCAGGTATAATGCGTAACACTTTTGACGTTTACGTCGGCTGTCGCCGGTACCGCGGGCGCTTCAGCGCCATCGCGCAATACGATCCCTGCTTCCCGGTAGAGAATCGGGGGTTGGCATGAATATCTGCTAAAGGCTTGCGTTTCCCGGGAAACGTCAGCTTAAATTTAAACATTGGTCCACAGGGGGAACCGATGTACCGAGTCTTTTTCCGCCGGGGGGCGGGCGTGCCGCGGCGGCCGGGGAAGGGTTCGGCTCCAACCAGCCTTTGGGGGCACTGTGCGGGTTGTGACCATTGGGATTGGACGAGCGGGAAAATCCACGACTAACGCCTTTATCACCGGTGACCATCGATGTGCCGACGATCCGGGGAAGGCGGTGGAGTGGTGAGCGCGCGATTGGGGCTTTCTTCTGGGTCTGTTCCCCGGCTGCGGGCGTGTGACCTCGCCGTGCTGACCCGTGGTGGCGGCGGCACGGTCGTCGATCTGCGCGCGGGCAAGGGCCAGCGCTGGGAGCAGGACGGCATAGCGGCCCTGGCGGGGCTGCCGATCGCCTTCGTCGGCGTGTCGGTGACATTGGGGCAGATGGACACCGGCGAGGGGTTCGCCGCGGCCCGGCGCTTTCCGGGGCTGCCGGTCAAGGTGCTCGCCGCCGAGGGCGCGGCCGGGCGCAGGATGTGCGACGACCAGATCGCCGCCCTCACCCGCGACCGCGACGCCTCCGACATCCTCATCGAGACCCACCGGGGCGGGGCGAGCCCGGCGGAGCTGGCCGACCTGTGTCACCGGTACGGCTGCGCGCTGGTGATCGACAACCTCGGCCTGTACGAGACCTCCACCGACTTCGCGGGCGACGCGATGGCGCTGGCCCCGCTGGCGCGAGCCGTACAGGTCAAGGGGTTCACCCCCGCGCCGTACCCCGGCGAGCGCCCCAGGCACCGCCCGCTCACCGCGGACGATCTGGCCTGGCTCGACGTGTTCGCGGGGGCGAGCGTGGACATCACGGTCGAGTCGCGGGCGGGTGCCCCTGCCCAAGACCTGGCGGTCCTGGTCCGCACCTGGAAGGCGGTGGCGTGCGCCCTGCCCTGACCGATTCGCCCTACGGCTACGGCCTGCACCACGTCCAGCTCGCCATCCCGGCGGGCAGCGAGGACGAGTGCCGGGCGTTCTACGTCGGCGTGCTGGAGATGGTCGAGGTCGCCAAGCCACCGGTGCTGGCGGCCCGGGGCGGCCTGTGGGTACGCGCCGACACTCTGGAGATCCACCTCGGCGTGGAGGCCGATTTCCGCCCGGCCGCGAAGGCCCACCCGGGCATCCTGACCACCGGCCTCGACCGCCTCGCCACCCGCCTCACCGCCGCCGGATCCCCGATCACCTGGGACGATGCCTTCCCCGGCCACCGCCGCTTCTACACCCACGACCCCGTCGGCAACCGCCTGGAATTCCTCCAGCCCCACCCAACGGAGACCCCCCACCACACCTGACGCCCTGCAAGCGGCCCGCCGGTATGTACCGGCAGGCCACCAAAGGCCCCCCCGAGCAACGGACCGGCCCGCCCCAAGAGACCCCCGAACGCGCCGACCCACCAGACCCCGACCCGCCACCATGAACGACAGGCCGGTACCGGCAACCCAACCGCCCCAAGAGACCACCGAACGCGGCGCCTACCGGCAGGCAGGCCACCGAAAACACCCGCCCACCAGACCCGACATCACCCAGCCCCGGCCCGACCGCCGCCATGAACGCCACGACCGTACCGGCAGCCCAACCGCCCCAAGAAATCACCAAACGCGCCGACCCACCAGACCCCGACCCCGCCCCGACCTACCACCGTGAGCGACCCAAGAGACCAACGAACGCGGCGCTTACCAGCAGGCAGGCCACCGAAGGCCCGCCTACCAGGCCGGACATCACCCGCCCCCGGCCCGGCCCGCCGCCATGAGCGACCCGGCGGGCGGTTGTCCCAGGAGGTTGTGGAGTGCGCCGGTGCGCTGGGTGGCTGCGCCTTGGGCGTACTCGGTGGCGAAGGTGGCGGGGCCGAGCGCGGCCTTGGCCGTGGTCGTGACCCGGTCGACGTCGCCGCGTTCGGCCGGTGGCAGCGGGGCGCCGAACGACTCGCGCAGTGCCGCCGCCGCGCCGAGCAACCGCGCCGCCTCCACATGCCCACACGCGCTCCCCCGCACAAGCGGCGGTACACCCGCCGCCTTCTCCAACTCCAGCGCCCGCGCGCCACCCGCCCCCTCAGCACCCACCGACGGCACACGCGGCGACCCTTCCACCAGCTCCGACCACGCACCACCTGGCCCTTCAACCGCCGCCGACGGTTGCTCGCCTCGGGGCGGGAGGCGTTCGTGTCCGGGGTGCACGTGGTGGCCGTGACGGCCGTGGTGATCGTGGTGTCGCTGGCCGTACTGGCGCTGACCCGGCTGCGCGCCCGGTGACCCCCAGACGATTCCGGCGGTCAGGGCAGCGACGCGGTGACCTCCACCGCGGATACGCAGCCGGGCAACCTTTTAGGCAATCGAGCTTGCCTGGCAGGCAACGGGCTCATGAACGCACTAGAATTCCCGGAGTGACCACTCGTATACCGCGAGCCCAGCACGGCGCCCCCGACGGCGGGCGCGATGATCGAGCCGGCGATCCGGCGGCCGACCCCGAGCGGAGGGTCGCCGCGCGGCTCGCGGAGCTGCGCCGGGCGCACGGGCTCACGCTCACCGCGCTGGCCGAGTGGACCGGCATCTCCACCGCCCACCTGTCCCGGATGGAGAAGGGCGAGCGGCAGCCGTCCATAGGGTCGCTGATCCAGCTTTCGCGGGCGTACGGGATCTCGCTGAGCGAGCTGATCGGCGACGTGCGCTCCCGCGAGCACCACGTCGTGCGCGGCGCGAGCGCGCCGGTGCGCCAGGGCCAGGACGGGCCTTACGCGATCATGAGCGGGCTCGGCCCGCGTTCGGCCCTGGAGGCGGTACGGCTGGAGCTGACCACAGGGCGCCCGGAGCACACCGCCTCGCACCCGGGCGAGGAGTGGGTCTACGTCGTGCAGGGCCAGGTGGTCGCCGACATCGGCGGCGAGCTGATCACCCTGGCCGCCGGAGACGCGCTGCACTTCGACGCGGCGGCCACCCACTCGCTCCAGGCCGCCGACGGCCAGGCCACCGCGCTCATCGTCTCGGCCACGCCCCCGCCGGCCCGCCCGCCGCACGGCCCCGGCCAGGGTCTGGGCCCGGCTTTGGGCGCAGGTCCGGGTACGTCGTAGCGCGGGCGGGCCCGGCGGGGCGGGTCAGTCGGTGCCGGCCTCCATCGCGGCGCGGTCCAGCAGCGCTTCCTCGGCGGGAGCCTCCCCGCGCGAGGCGATGGCCTCCGCGCCACCCTCCGGCATCTCGCCGATGAGCCCGGTCGGGACCGCCTTCGGGACGTCGAGCAGCGCCGGGTGGTTGGTGCCGATCATGCCGAGCCCCGCGTACTGCTCCAGCTTGGCCCGCGAGTCGGCGATGTCCAGGTTGCGCATGGTGAGCTGGCCGATCCGGTCGGCGGGGCCGAACGCGGAGTCTTCCGTGCGCTCCATCGACAGCTTGTCGGGGTGGTAGCTGAAGGACGGGCCCGTGGTGTCCAGGATCGAGTAGTCCTCGCCGCGCCGCAGCCGCAGCGTCACCTCGCCGATGACCGCCCGGCCGACCCAGCGCTGCAACGACTCGCGCAGCATCAGCGCCTGCGGCTCCAGCCAGCGCCCCTCGTACATGAGCCGGCCGAGCCGCCGCCCCTCGGCCTGGTAGGTGGCCAGGGTGTCCTCGTTGTGGATGGCGTTGACCAGCCGCTCGTAGGCGATGTGCAGCAGCGCCATCCCCGGGGCCTCGTACACGCCCCGGCTCTTGGCCTCGATCACCCGGTTCTCGATCTGGTCGGACATGCCCAGGCCGTGCCGCCCGCCGATCGCGTTGGCCTCCATCACCAGCTCGACCGCGCCGGGGAACTCCTTGCCGTTGATCGTCACCGGGCGGCCCTGGTCGAAGCCGATGGTGACGTCCTCGGCGGCGATCTCCACCGATGGGTCCCAGAACCGGACGCCCATGATCGGGTTGACCGACTCGATGCCGGTGTCCAGTTGCTCCAAGGTCTTGGCCTCGTGGGTGGCGCCCCAGATGTTGGCGTCGGTGGAGTACGCCTTCTCGGCGCTGTCCCGGTACGGCAGGCCGTGCGCGAGCAGCCACTGCGACATCTCCTTGCGCCCGCCCAGCTCGGAGACGAACTCCGCGTCGAGCCACGGCTTGTAGATGCGCAGGTAGGGGTTGGCCAGCAGGCCGTACCGGTAGAACCGCTCGATGTCGTTGCCCTTGAACGTCGAGCCGTCGCCCCAGATCTGTACGCCGTCCTCCAGCATCGCCCGGACCAGCATCGTGCCGGTGACGGCGCGGCCGAGCGGCGTGGTGTTGAAGTAGGCGCGCCCGGCCGAGCGGATGTGGAAGGCCCCGCAGGTGAGCGCGACCAGGCCCTCCTCGACCAGCGCGGAACGGCAGTCGATCAGCCGCGCGAGCGCCGCGCCGTAGGTCCTGGCGCGACCGGGCACCGACTCGATGTCGGGCTCGTCGTACTGGCCGATATCTGCGGTGTAGGTGCACGGGACCGCACCCTTGTCCCGCATCCACGCGACGGCGACCGACGTGTCGAGGCCGCCGGAGAAGGCGATACCGACGCGCTCGCCGACGGGCAGGGAGGTGAGAACCTTGGACATAAGAAAGAGTATGCATCCTGACGTATGACCATGCAAAGCGCTGCGTGAAAAACTCTCGGCCTGCCCTTGTGAGGACAGGCCGAGAGGGTCCAGGGGTCAGACCTCCGCGCGCAGGACGCGGAGCTGGGCGGCCAGCAGGCCGTAGTACCCGACCAGCGTGATCAGGCCGAACACCCCGGCCTCGCCCAGCGGCTCCACGGCGGTGGCGAAGGTCTCGCCGTCCAGGTCGCCGGTGGCGAGCGGTTCCCTGGCCGCGAGCAGGACGGCGTTTTCGGCGGGGTCTGTGAACGGGGGCGCGGACCCGTCGCGCAGCGCGGCGAGTTCGGCGTCGGTCAGGCCCTCCAGGCGGGCGTCTGGCCAGCATCGTGGTCAGCGTCTGGGAACGCGACTTCGACCGCGAGCGCGCGCTGTCCGAACTGTCCGGCAAGCCGACCGCCGAGGCGGCCCGCGCGCGACCCCGCGGGGGTGACCCCGCGTACGCGTCCGGGATACAGTCGGGCAGGATCGGCTGAATGATGTCTGATATGTCGCATACGACCGGACTTGCGAGGGGTGCTGTGACGCGGGTGCCCGGCATGCGAATGCTGCTGGGCATGTCGACGCTCGGGTTCGCCAGCTTCGGCCTGCTGCTGCCGGCCGCCCCGCTGTGGGCCGCGGGCGGCGGTGCCGACGAGGCGGGCGCGGGCCTGGTGAACGCCGTGCTCATGCTCGCGACCGTGCTGACCCAGACCATGGTGCCCTGGGCGCTGCGCAGACTGGGCTGGCGGGTGACCATGGTCGCCGGGATGCCGCTGCTGGGCCTGCCCGCCCTGGCGCTCACGCTCACCGACCAGCTTCCGTGGGTGCTGGCGCTGTCCGTCGTACGCGGCATGGGGTTCGCGGTGCTCACCGTGTGCGGCGCGAGCGCGGTGGCCGAACTGGTCGACGCCGCCCGGCGCGGGCGCGCGATCGGCGTGTACGGGCTGTCCATCGCCGCGCCGCAGTTCGTGCTCGTGCCGAGCGCCGCGTGGATCGCCGAGACGTTCGACTTCCGCACGGTGTTCATCGCGGGCGCGGTGCCCGTGCTCGCCGTGCCGTTCGCCGCCGCCCTCGGGCGACGCCTGGACGGCATGGCCCGCGACGCCTCCGACGGCGACGGCCGGGCGGGCGGCGGGGCGCGGGTGCTGCTCGCGCTGATCGTGCCGACGCTGGGGCTGCTCGCCGTCACCACTCCGGGCGGGGCGCTGCTGACCTTCGCGCCGCAGTTCCCCTACGGCACGACCACCGCGATGCTGGGCCTGCTCGGGCTCACCGGGGCCGCCGCGCTGGCCCGCTGGCTGGTCGGCGGCCTCGCCGACCGGTACGGCCCGCAGCGGTTCATCGCGCCGCTGCTGATCCTGTGCGCCGGGGCCATGGCGCTGTGCGCCTGGTCGGTCGCGGACGGCGGCGCGGGGGCCGCGGTCCTGGTCACGGGCATGACGATCGCCGGCGTCGCGTACGGCAGCCTCCAGAACCTCACGCTGGTAGCGGCGTTCGCGGCCGTGCCCACCCGCGACCGGGGCACCGCCAGCGCGGTCTGGAACATCGGCTTCGACGTCGGCACCGGCCTCGGCGCGCTCGTCGTCGGGTTCATCGCGGCGGGCGCGAGCTTCACGGTGGGGCTGCTGACCACGGCCGGGCTGAGCGTGGCGGTCGCGCTGGTCACCCTCGTGTACGGCCGGCGGACGTACGCCTCCGGGGAGAAGACGGAAACGGGGTCCAGAACCCCGACGCCATAGGCCCCGCAGCCGGTATACCCTCAGCCGCCGGTTTTTGAGTCGGCGATGACTCAGGACGGCGGCGGCGGGCCCTCGCACACTCGGAGACGTCCGGGTCGTGGCGGGGGGAAATATGGGGCTGGGTGTGATCGTACGGCTGTTCGCGGCCGGGCTGGCCGCGGCGGTTTCGACCATGGCGGGGGCGGCGGCCGGGCCGGAGCCGGCACCCACCCCGCCCGACCTGTCGCCGACGTGGGGGTACGCGGGCGACAGCGTGGAGATCAGCGACGGCGGGCTGCACTGTCCTACGGCGACCGACGAAGACGCGTTGGACGGGCCGTTCAAGGTGTTGTGGGACGGCACCGTGATCTACGGCGGTACGACGAGCGTCGAGGGGCTGGCGGCGACGTTCCAGGTGCCCTCCGACGCCGCCCCCGGCGACCACGACGTCAGCGTCTACTGCCCGATGTCGGATGAGACCTCGCCGGAAGCGACGTTCAGGGTGATTCCGCACCTCAAGATCGATCTCTCCCCGGAATCCGCCCGGCCTGGTGCGCAGATCACGTTGCAGGTCTACGGCCTGTACTGCCGGATCGACGAGCCGCCGGGGCCGGGCGGCGACTACCGGGTGTCGATGTCGCAGGGCGGCACGGCGCTGTCGGACGATCCCATGGAGGCGGAGTCGGCCGAGTTCAGCGTTCCGCTGACCGTGCCGGAGAACGCGGACCCGCAGCGCACGACCGTCACCGTGTACTGCGCGGACGACTCCGACCGGCAGGCCGAGGCCACCTTCCGTGTCAGGCCGCTCCCAACGGTCACCCCGACGGTGACCGAGCCTGCGGAAACCCCGACGCGGCGCAGGGAATCCTCCTCGCCGCCACCCACCTCACCGCGCCCCACTGAGGAGCCCACTGAGGAGCCCACTGAGGAGCCCACTGAGGAGCCGACGCGGACGCTGCCGCCTCCGGCGACCACGCCGCCCGGACCTTCGCCCACGCCGACGGAAAGCCCGAGCCCGGCCCCGGGCCGGAACGCCCCGCGCGGGACCGGTACGCCCGCCCTGCTCCTCGATCCGCCGGCCGCCGGGCGGGGCCGGCCGGTGAGCCTGGAGGGCCGCGGCTTCCCGCCCGGGTGTACGGACACGCGCCTGACGCTCGACGGGAACGCGCTCGCGCCGGAGCGGCTGAGCGTGGGCGCCACGATCCGGGCGACGTTCACCGTACCGAGGGAGACCGCGCCGGGCCGCCACGTCGTCCGGCTGTCCTGCTCCACCCCGGCGCCCGCCGTCGCGCTGCGGGAAATGGGATCCGCCGAGCAGGGCGGCGCGGTCAGCGTGGCGCTGGCGGCGGGCGCAGAGGTCTCCGCAACCGCATTCTTGGAAATACAGTCACAAATCACACTACGGTTTAGCATTCCGGCATCTTTCGGTTCATTGGGTGACATGCAGTGGGATCCGGTCAAGGCGGGGATCTCGACCCTGCTCGTGATACTGGTGATATTGCTGGTGACCGCTCCCTTCTTCATCCTGCCGCTGCTCGGATTCCCCTCCGACGTGTTCAACAAAGCGGTGGAGGAGAGAGCCCGCCCGCCCCGGGGCACCCGTCTGTCGCCGCGTACCAAGTTCCTGCTGTTCACCGTTGCCGCCACCGCACTGCTCACGCTGGGCAACTCCGACCTGCGGCCGGACGGGGAATTCTCCCCGGCCAACATGCTGGCGCTCATCGTGGCGTTCTTCGTCGCCGTCCTGATCACCACGCTCACGTACGGCTGGCTCCCGCACGCCGTGTCCTTCACGGGGGCCAAGACCACGTTCATGCGCGTGCTCCCGGCGGCGCTGGGCGTGGCGGGGGTGTGCGCGGGGCTGTCGCTGGCGTTCGGGTTCGAGCCGGAGTACGTGTACGGCCTGGTCGCGGTCTTCAGCGTACGGCAGGCGTCCGGCGCGGCCGGCCCGCCCGAGGCCGCCGAGGCGGCCACCAAGGGCCGGGCGATCCTGGTCACCTCCGTGCTCACGCTGGCCGTGGCGGTGGCCATGTCCGCGGCCTGGACGCCCGGCGACCAGGCGATGGAGGCGGGCAGTTCGGCGGAGGTCACCCGGTTCGCCGACCTGCTGCTCGGCACCATGACGCTCACGGTGCTCAGCACGGTGGTGTTCGCCCTGCTGCCGATGCGCTTCCTGGACGGTTACCACCTGTTCCGGTGGAGCAAGGCGGCCTGGGCGGCGATCTTCGCCCCCACGGCGTTCTGTTTCGTCTATCTCACATTGATCGACACCGACCAGGCCCCGAAAGCCGACGAGATCCAGAAGATGATCGTGCTGTTCGTGATATTCGGCGCCATTTCCATGGCGACCTGGCTGTATGTGCTGTGGCGGGTCAAGCGGCAGGAGAATGCGGCGGCCCGCACCGCGGGAAACGGCGCACCGTAAGTCCGCATAACGGCGGCGCCGGGGCCATACTATTGGCCATGGGCGCAGGATGGCCGTTCGTGGGTCGCGAAAGCGAAATGAGCACGATCGTCGCGGCATTACGCCGACCGAAGCGCGCCGGCAACGGGCGGGCCGAGGAGGCTTACGCGGGGGTCGTGCTCGCCGGTCCGGCGGGCACCGGCAAGAGTGAGCTGATGCGCCACGCGCTCAACCGGCTGGCCAGAGGCGACCGGTCGGTCAAGGTGCTGCGCACGGTCGCGTACGCCTCCTCCGGTGACAAGATCCCGTTCCACGCCCTGCAACGCGTGCTCCCGCCCCGGGCCGAGCCGTTCTCCGCCTGGAACCCGGTGCAGGAGGCCGCCGAGTCGCTGCGGGCCGCCGCCGGGGGCCGGACCCTGGTGATCGGGGTCGATGACGCCCACCTCCTGGACGACCTCTCGGTGCTGCTGCTGGCCGACCTCGCCCGCTCCGGCGGGGCCCGCGTGGCGGTGACCGTGCGCGACGGCGAGCCCGCCCCTGCCACGCTGACCGCGCTGTGGAAAGAACGCGTGCTGCGCCGCGTCGACCTGCTCCCGCTGTCGGACGCGGAGGTGGAGTCCGCGCTGTCGGCGGCCCTGGACGGGCAGGTGGAGCGCTCCACCTTGGCCCGGTTGCAGGCGGCGGCCCGGGGTAACCCGCTGCTGCTGCGGGAGCTGGTGGAGTCCGGGCGCGAGGTGGCCGCGCTGGCCGAGGCGGAGGGCGTCTGGCTGTGGCGCGGCCCGTGGACGGCCTCGCCCCGGCTGCGCGAGCTGATCCGGGCCCGGATCGAACGGCTGGACGACGACCAGCGGCACGCGGTCGAGCTGCTGGCCTTCGCCGGTTCGCTCGGGCTGAACATGCTGACCGGCCTCACCTCGCCCGCGGCGGTCGAGGCCCTGGAACGCACCGGGCTGATCCGCGTCGATCGCGACGGCGACCGGCTCCAGACCGGTCTCGGCCATCCGCTGCACGGTGATCTGGTACGCGCCACGCTGCCGATGACCCTCGCCCGCACCCGGCAGGCCGAGCTGGCCGACGTGATCGCGCGCAAGGGCGCCCGCCGCCGCGGCGACACGCTGCGGATCGCGCTGTGGCGGCTGGAGAGCGGCACCCCGGCCACACCCGAGTCGCTGGTGGCGGCGGCCAGGCAGGCGTGGGCGGGCTCCGACCTCGCGCTGACCCGGCGGCTGCTCTCCGCCGCGGTCGCCGCAGGCAGCCACGAGGCCGTGCCGCTGCTCGGCGACCTGCTGGTGTTCAGCGGCGAGCCGGAACGCGCCGAGGAGTTCTACGCCGACCCGCCCGCCTGGGCGAGCGCCGAGGTGCGCGTCCGGCTCGACTTCGTGCGGAGCATCAACCTGCTGTGGGGCTTCGGCCGGGCGGAGGAGGGAATGCGGCTGATGAAACGGGCCGCGCCGGCGATGCTGGCCTCCCCGTGGCGCGATGACCTCGGGCCGGTGTACGCGGGCTGGCTCGCGTACTGCGGAGAGCTGACCGCCGCCCTCGACGTGGCCCGCGACCTCGCGGACATGCCGGTGCTCAGCGAGCCGGGCGAGACCGTGCGGTTGCTCACCCACGCGCTGGTCGCGGCGTTCACCGGCCGCACCGGCGAGGCGTGCGCGACCGGGCGGCGGGCGATGGCCCGGATGGACGCCCATGCGGCGGTCGTGCCCTGGCTGCGCGGCACCCCGGTGCTCGGGCCGATCTTCGCCCTCCAGTTCGCGGGCGCGTTCCAGGAGGCCGAGACCACGGCCAGGGACTGGCACGACACCATGATCGCCAACCCGACCGCCTGGACGTACGCCACGGGCGTGTCGGCCCTGGCCCTCGGCCGTTCGGCCCGGCTCACCGGCAGGGCCGCCGCCTCGGTACGCCACCTGCGCGACGCCCGGCGGCTCTTCCGCGAGGCCGACGCCCTCTCGCTGGCCCACATCGGCGCCGCCGAACTGGCCCACTCGCTGGTGCTGCTCGGCCGGCTGGACGACGCGCGGCGGCTGCTGGCCGAGGCCCGCACGGGTGAGGGCTTCACGCTGTTCGCCTTCGCCATGGACGCCGCGGCGGCGGCGCTCGCGGCAGCCGAGCACGACATCCCCGAGGCGGTGGCGATCTGCTCACGCGCGGCCGAGCGAGCCAGGCTCATGGGCGCGCCCTCGTGGGAGCTGTCCTTCCTGCACGACACGGTACGCCTGGGCGAGCCCGCGTCCGCCCTGCCCCGGCTCACCGCCCTGTCCGAAGGGGCGGCCGACGGGCCGCTGCCCGCCCTGTACCTGCGCCACGCCACCGCGCTGGCCGCCGGCGACGGGCCGGGGCTGGAAGGCGTGGCCGCGGAGTTCGCCGCGCTGGGCGCGATGCTGGCGGCGGCGGAGGCGGTCTCCCAGGCGAGCGCGGCCCACCTCGCCGTGGGCAAGAAGGGCTCCGCGCGCAGATGCGCCTGGCGGGCCGCCGAATGGGCGGCCCGCTGCGAGGGCGCCCGCACCCCTGCCCTGGACACCGGCCACGCCACCGCCCTCACCCGCCGCGAGTACCAGATCGCGCTGCGCGCCGCCCGCGGCGAGACCAACGCCCAGATCGCCGCCGCCCTGGGCATCGCCTCCCGCACGGTCGGCAACCACCTCTACCGCAGCTACGAAAAACTCGGCGTCAACAACCGCACCGAACTCTCCGACCTCTTCACCGGCCCCGGAAAAATCCCCACAAGCTGACCCCTGGGCATACGCCCCGGCCGCCGAGCACCCCCAACGCGGCGCGGCCCTCCGGGAGGTACACCCGGGCCGGCCTCACAAGATCGCCGGGGCGGCGGGTTTGTCGGTGCGGGTCGCTACTTTGGGCCTGCCCTTGAGCGCGCGCGGCGAGGGTTTCGGCATCACCGTGCCCGCGCACCACCTTGACCCCCCACTGCGAGGTATCGCATGACCATAGATCGGAAGCTGACGCATCCCGGCGGCGGCACGGCGAAGTTCTGGCAGGTGAGCCAGGACGGTGGCGAGCTGAAGATCCGGTACGGGCGGCTCGGCGCGGCCGGCCGCACCCAGGTCAAGGCGTTCGGTTCCGCCGCCGAAGCGACCGAGGCGGCCGACAAGCTGGTGGCCGAGAAGTTACGCAAGGGCTACGTCGAAGGCGACGCGCCCGCCGGGCAGGCCGCGCCCGCCGACGAGGATCGGTTCACGATGCCGCCCGCGTGGCTGCGCGAGCTGCACCCGCGCCGGGGCGGCACGCGGGTCGCCGCCGGGCGGCCCGACTCCGCCGCCCCGGCCAAGGTCGCGGCGGCGCTGGGCAGAGATCGGCAGGTGATCCTCGACTGCCTCGCGCTGTGCTCCGACCCGGAGATCGCCGCCGCGGGCCGGGCTTATCTCGCCGATGGTCTGGCGGGCACCCCGCTGGGGGCCGCGGTGGTCGCCGCGGTGGTGGCCACCTACCAGGACGCGCACGATCGGACGACGCTGGGCGCGTTCGCCGAGACCTGGCTGGCCGAGCGCGGCCTGGCGTTCGCGGCGGTGGCGGTGGCCGAGCTGAGTTCCCTGAAATGCTGGGGCGACCAGCCCTATTACGCCGGCCGGGAAACCGCCATGCCGGTCCGGCGGCGGGCCGCGACCGACGGTTCCGGCTCCTGGTTCTCCTGGAGCCGGATCGCGCTGCCCGCGCGGGTCCGGGCCGCCGTCGCGGCGGCGTCTGACGCCGACTACGCCGAGGCGGTCGCCGCGCTGGAGGCGTGCCGCGCGGAAGGTCCGCACCAGCGGGTGGCCGCGTCGTTCCTGGCGCCGACCGAGATCGCCTGGGTCGACGCCGACTGCGCTGAAATCGCCCAGATCAACCGTTATTACGCAGAAGTCCTGGTCGCCGCGATCAGCACACCGGAGCAGGCGGCGCTGATCGCGGACCAGGTGTGGGTCTACCGAGTGGCATGCTCACTGGATCTGCCGGCCACCATCGTCGACGGCATGGGCGAGGCGGCCACCCCGATACTGGCCCGCTGGCTCGACCTCGCCGAGGGCGCGGAGGAGGAACGGCGGCTGGCGGCGGTCCTCGTCGAGTTGCCGACCGACGCGGCGATGCAGGCGCTGATCGACCGGGCGAAGCACAAGTACGGCCGGCCGGCGCTGCTGCGGGCGGCGGCCCGTTACCCGCGCCGGGCGATGCGGCTGCTGGCCGCCGCGGACGGCAAGCTCGCGGGCGAGCTGCTGCGCGCGCATGTGCTGGCCCATCCCGGCCTGGTGACCGAGGTGTCGGCGCAGGTGGGCAGGGTCGCGGCGGAGCGGATCGGCGCGATCGTGAGCACCGCCGCCGCCGTCGAGACGGCACCACCCGAGGCGCTGCCGGAGGTGCTGCGCGATCCGCCGTGGACGCGGCGGCGTAAGGCCCGCGAGCCGGTGGTGGTGAGCGGCCTGACCTGCACCGACGAACCGGCCTTGGGATGGGCTCCCGGCGAGCGGGACGCCTGGCTTCCCGTCACGTCGGAGCAGCACTATTACCACCACCGGGATTGGAAGCGGATCGCCGGCGCGCCGGGCACTCACGGCTCGGATCTGATGGCCCTGTTCGCGATCGGCCCGGAGGAACTGGCCAGGCCGTTGGTCGAGACATGGCGTCCGGCCGAGGTGTGGGACGCCGCACACTGGATGCGGGGGGTGGTGGCCCGGTTCGAGCTGGCGGCGCTGCCCTTGGCACTGCACTGCGCCAGAAAGAGCCCCGTACAAATCGCCCGGGCGCTGCTGCCGTTCGCCGACCCGGAGGTGGCCGTGCTGATGGCCGATTGCCTGGCCCGGCTGAAGTCGGTGCGGGCCACGGCACTGGCCTGGCTGGACCGCCACCCCGACGCCGCCGCCCGGGCCCTGGTCCCGGCGGCGCTGGGCACGCTCGGCCCGGCCCGCAGGCAGGCCGAGGAGGCGCTGACGGCGCTGATCGCGGCCGGCCACCGCGATGCGGTGCGGCGGGCCGCCGACGGCCACGGCCCGGCCGCCGAGGCCGCGATCAGCGGCCTGCTCGACGCCGATCCCCTCGACACGCTCCCCGCCCGGATGCCGACACTGCCGGGCTGGGCCGACCCATCGATCCTGACCCCCCTCCACCTGCGCGACGGCGCGGGCGCGCTGCCGGTCGAGGCCGCCCGCCATATGATCATGATGCTGGCGATCTCCCGGCCCGGCGAGCCGTACCCCGGAGTCGCGCTGGTCAAAGAGTCCTGTGACCCGCGCAGCCTGGCCGAGTTCGGCTGGGCGTTGTTCCAGCGCTGGCAGGCGACCGGGCACCCGGCCAAGGAGAGCTGGATGTTCCACGCGCTCGGGCTGATCGGCGACGACGAGACCGTCCGCGGGCTGACGCCGCTGATCCGGGCCTGGCCCGGTGAGGGCGGGCACGCCCGCGCGGTGACGGGGCTCGACATCCTGGCCGCCATCGGGACCGACGTCGCGCTGATGCACCTGCACGGCATCGCCGAGCGGGTCAAGTTCGGCGGGCTCAAGGAGCGGGCCCGGCAGAAGCTGGCCGAGGTCGCCGCGCGGCTCGGCCTCACCTCCCACGAGCTGGCCGACCGGCTCGTGCCTGACTTCGGGCTGGCCGCCGACGGCAGCCTGACCCTCGATTACGGGCGCAGGCGGTTCGTCGTGGGCTTCGACGAGCAGCTCAAACCGTACATCACCGACGCCGCGGGCAAACGGCTGAAGACCCTCCCCAAGCCCGGGGCCGCAGACGACGCTGAGCTGGCGCCGGCGGCCTACCGGCGGTTCGCCGCGCTGAAGAAGGACGTCCGCACGGTGGCCGCCGACGCCATCAGCCGGCTGGAGCTGGCGATGGTCGAGCGGCGGCGGTGGAGCGGCGAGGAGTTCACCCGGCTGTTCGTCGGCCATCCGCTGCTGTGGCACATCGTGCGGCGGCTGGTGTGGGGGGTGTACGACGCGTCGGGTGACCCGATCGGCGCGCTGCGGGTGGCCGAGGACCGCGGCTTCGCCGACGTCGAGGACGAGGAACTGACGCTGCCCGCCGACGCCCTCATCGGTGTCGCGCATCCGCTGGACCTGCCGGAGACGCTGAGCGCCTGGGCCGAGGTGTTCGCCGACTACGAGATCCTTCAGCCGTTCCCGCAGCTCGGCCGGGAGGTCTATGCCGCCGACGCGGCCGAGGCGGCCCGGATGGAGAGCGCCAAGGTCCCCACCGGCCGGGTGATCGGCCTGGAGCGCCGTGGCTGGCGGCGCGGCGCGCCCCAGGACGCGGGCATCCAGTGCTGGCTCGAACGCGACGTGCCCGGCGGCGGGAGCATCACCATCGGCCTCAATCCCGGCATCGCGGTCGGCGACATCGAGTTCTGGGGGGAGCAGTCCCTGGTGGGCGTCCCGACAGGCACCGATGACCTCGACCCCATCACCCTCTCGGAGATCCTGCGCGACCTGCGGGAGATCACCCGATGAGCACCGGCCTCCAGCGGCCTCCGGCCGAGGTACGGTACGCCGAGGAGCTGGCCCGGCTGCGGGAGAGCGACGACGGGGAGCGTCCGCCGGGCTGGGCGCTGAGCCTGACGGCCGCCCGGAGCTTCGTCATCGGTGATGACAAGCTGGGCGTCAGCCGTAAGTTCGTCGGCGACCCCTCGCTGATCGACCGGGCCCTGGTGTCGCTGGCGACCGACCGCGGGCTGATGCTCGTGGGCGAGCCGGGCACCGCGAAGTCGCTGCTGTCGGAGCTGCTGGCGGCGGCGGTCAGCGGCATCTCGACCCTCACCATCCAGGGCGGCGCGGCGACCACCGAAGACCAGATCAAATACTCCTGGAACTACGCGCTGCTGGTCGCCGAGGGCCCGTCGCCGCGCTCGCTGGTGGCCGCGCCGCTGCTGCGCGGCATGGCCGAGGGCAAGGTGGTGCGGTTCGAGGAGATCACCCGGTGTCCGCTGGAGGTACAGGACTGCCTGCTGTCGCCGCTGTCGGACCGCGTGCTCGCGGTGCCGGAGCTGACCGGCCCGGAGTCGATGGTGTTCGCCCGGGAGGGTTTCACCGTCATCGCCACCGCCAACACCCGCGACCGGGGCGTCAACGAGATGAGCGCCGCGCTGAAGCGGCGGTTCAACTTCGAGACCGTGTTCCCGATCCCCGACCTCGACACCGAGCTGTCGCTGGTGGAGGCGGAGGCCACGGCCCTGCTGCGGCGCTCGGGGGTCGGCGCGCCGCCGCGACGCGACGTATTGGAGGTCCTGGTGACCGTGTTCCGGGAGCTGCGCCAGGGGCAGACGGCGCGGGGCGACGTCATGGACCGGCTGTCGGGGGTGATGAGCACGGCCGAGGCCGTGTCGGTGGCGCACGCCGTCGGACTGCGCGGCTGGTTCCTGCGCGGCGAGCCCGGCACAGCGGCCGACCTGGTGTCCTGCCTGGCGGGCACGGCCGCCAAGGACGCCCCGGAAGACCTGGCCAAGCTGCGCAGATACCTCGAACAGCAGACCGCCGGCCGCCCCGGCGCCCAGTGGCGCGCCCTCTACGAGTCCCGCCACCTCCTCCCAGGCTGAGGAGTCCGCCGCCATGACCCCCGCGATCCTGGATGCCCGCCCCCGTAACAGTGCCTTCGTACGTGCCGTACGAGCGCCGACCCCATCTCTGAGCACCCGACCGGCCACCGCCACAGCCGACCATCGCCGACGCCATCGCTGGGCCGCGACCGGCGTACGCACCGGGCGAGGGACCGCCGCAACGACCGCGACGGCCTCCGGCGGACGGCGTGTCGCCAACAGCACATTGACGCCGCAGCCGGCGTACGTACCGGGTGAAGGCCGGGCCTCATGACCGCTACCTTCATCGGGGTGCGGCACCATAGTCCGGCGTGTGCGCGGGTGGTGGTGGACACGATCACGACGTTGCGGCCGGCGTACGTGCTGGTCGAGGGACCGGCCGAGATGAATTCGCGGATCGGTGAGCTGCTACTGGGGCATGAGCCGCCGATCGCGATCTACACCGGATACCGGGATGCGGAGCGCAGGCACGGTTCGTGGGCACCGCTGTGCGACTACTCCCCAGAGTGGGCGGCGCTGACCACCGGCCATGCCGTCGGGGCCGAGCTGCGGTTCATCGACCTGCCCGCCTGGCACCCGACGCTGGCCGGCGTCCGCAACCGCTACGCCGACGCCGAGGCCCGGTACGCCGAGGTGACCCGGCGGCTGTGCCGCGCCTTCGCGGTCGACAACGTGGACGCGCTGTGGGACCACCTGTTCGAGATCGAGCCCCCCGACGAGATGGCCGAACGGCTGGTCGCCTACTTCGACCTGGTACGCGGCGACGCGCAGCCCGGCCCCGACGACGTGGCCCGCGAGGCGTACATGGCCCAGTGGGTGCGGGCCGCCGTCGCCGAGGCGGGCGAACGCCCGGTCGTCGTGGTCACCGGCGGCTTCCACCGTCCCGCGCTGGTCCGCCTGGCCGAGCACGGCGACCGCACCTGGCCTGACCTGCCCGAACCACCCCCGGGCGCAGTCGTCGGCAGCTACCTGGTGCCCTACTCCTTCCGCCGCCTGGACGCCTTCGACGGCTACCAGTCGGGCATGCCCTCCCCCGGCTACTACCAGCATGTGTGGGAGTCCGGCCCCGATGAGGCCGCCCGTTGGCTGACCGAGGCGGTCACGGTACGGCTGCGCGCCCGCCGTCTGCCGGTGTCCACCGCCGACCTGATCGCCGCCCGCGCCACCGCCGAAGGGCTGGCACGGGTACGCGGCCACCGGCAGCCCGCCCGGGTCGATGTGCTGGACGGCCTGGCCGCCGCGCTGGTCTCCGAGGCGCTGGAGGCGCCGCTGCCCTGGGCGGCGCGCGGCCCGTTGCGGACCGGCGGCCATCCGGTGATCGCAGAGATCGTCGCCGCGCTGAGCGGTGACCGCACCGGCCGGTTGCACGCCTCGACGCCGCTGCCGCCGCTGGTGCACACGGTCATGGAGCGCCTGCACGCGCACGGGCTGGACGGCTCCCGCGAGGTGTCCCTCGACCTCGGCACGGACGTCGATCGGGAGCGCAGCAGGCTGCTGCACCGGTTGCGGCTGCTGGCCGTGCCGGGGGTGATGCGCGAATCGGGGCCGCGTCCCGCAGGTGGCCCGGTGCTTTCCGAACGCTGGACGCTCACCGACTCCGACGACCGCCTCCCGGCGCTGATCGAGGCCGGAAGCTACGGAGTCGATCCGCAGGAGGCCGCCGCCGCCGCGCTCGCCGAGCGGATCGCCGCCGCCGGTGGAGACATGGACCTGCTGGCCGGGCTGCTGTTCGACGCGGCGCTGTGCGGCCTCGGCGAGCTGACCGGGCGGGTGCTGGAGGACCTGGCGCGGGCCGTCGGCGCGGCGGCCGATCTGGGGCCGTTGGGCGGCATGCTCGCCATCGTCCTCGCGATGTGGCGGCACGACGACCTGTTCGGTACCGGCCGCAGCGCCACGCTGGGCACGGTCATCGCGACCGCCACCCGGCGCGTGCTGTGGCTGGCCGAGGGAGTGCGCGGCGGTACGGCTCCCGCCGACCCCGGGCGGATCGGCGCGATGGTGGCCGTCCGCGACGCGCTGGCGCACGCCGCGACGCCGCTCGGGCTGGACATCCTTGCCGCGCTGGCGGTCGCCGACCGGGTCACCGCCTGCCGTACCGCGCCGCCCGACCTGCGCGGCGCGTCGTTCGGGCTGAGCTGGTCGCTGCGCGGCACGGCCGCCACCGAGCCCGCGCGGGCGGTACGCGGCGCGTTCACCCCGGCGTCGGCGGGCGACTGGCTGGCCGGGCTGTTCGCGCTCGCCCGCGAAGAGGTCCTGGACACTCCCGGCATGCTGGAGTTGCTCGACGCGCTGGTGGCGGCGATGAGCGGCCACGACTTCCTGGTGGCGCTGCCGGCGCTGCGTCAGGCGTTCGGTCACTTCCCGCCCCGCGAGCGGCACATCATCGCCACCCGCGTCGTCGGCCTGCGGGCCGGCGGCGGGTCCGGGCGCGCCCTGCTGCGGCTGGACACCGCGCCCGAGCTGGTCGCGGCGGGCATGGCACTGGACGAGCGGGTCGACGCGGCCTTGCGCCGAGAGGGGCTGATCACGTCATGACCGATCCCATCCTGGAACGCTGGCGGCTGCTGCTCGGCGAGCCCGGCGGCGCCTGCCTCGGCGGCGGGCCGCTCGGCCCGCAGGCCGCCGCCCGTGACGCGGCCATGGAGTGGCTCTACGGCCGCGACGAGGATCTACGGCGGCGCGGCGTACGGCGGGGCGGCACCGGCGGGTCGGTGCCGACCACCGTCGATTGGCTCGACGACATCACCCGGCTGTTCCCGAAGGAGACCGTCGAGCGGTTGCAGCGTGACGCGATCGAACGCTACGAGATCCACGACGTGGTGACCGACCCGGCCGTGCTGGAGCACATCGAGCCCAACCAGGCGCTGCTGCGCGCAGTGTTGCGCACCAAGCACCTGATGAGCCCGCACGTACTGCGGCTGGCCAGGCGGATCGTGGAGACGGTCGTCCGGCAGTTGATGGACCGGCTCGCCACCGAGGTGCGCACCGCGTTCTCCGGCGCGAAGGCGCGCCGCCCCGGCCGGCTGCGGCAGGCCCGCAACTTCGACGTCACCCGCACCCTGCGCGCCAACCTCGGCCGCTATCGGCCCGAAACCGGCAAGGTGGTGATCGAGACCCCGTACTTCTTCACCCGCACCCGCCGCCACCTCGAACAATGGCAGGTGATCCTGCTGGTGGACCAGTCCGGTTCGATGGCCGACTCGGTGATCCACTCGGCGGTCACCGCGGCCTGCCTGTGGGGGCTGCCCGGCGTACGCACCCACCTGGTCGCCTTCGACACCGAGGTGGTCGATCTGACCTCCGACGTCGATGACCCGGTGGAGCTGCTGATGAAGGTCCAGCTCGGCGGCGGCACCGACATCGCGCGGGCGGCGGCGTACGGCGCGGGCCTGATCGACCGGCCGCGGCGGGCGATCGTCGCGCTGATCTCCGACTTCTACGAGGGCGGCGATCCGCACCGGCTGGTACGCGTGGTGCGCGGCCTGGTCGAGCAGGGCACCAAGGTGCTGGGCCTGGCCGCCCTGGACGAGCGGGCCGAACCAGCCTACGACCGCGAGGTGGGGCAGCGGCTGGCCGACGCCGGGGCGTTCGTGGGCGCGATGACACCCGGCGAGCTGGCGTCCTTCGTCGCGGAGCACGTGGGCCGATGAGGACCGACCTGCTCGCGCTCACCCCTGACTCCCTCGCCGCGCTCACCAACCGCGGCCTGGTCAAACGCGCCGGCAAGGATCTCGAAGGCGGTGCGCCGGCGCTACGGACCGACGCCGACGGCACGGTGCACGGCGAGTTCGCCGGCGGCCCGACCGCCAGCCTGCCGCCCGGCGGCCTCGACGCCGGGCGGTGTACCTGCGGCGCGACCGGCATCTGCCGCCATCTGGTCGGCGTGGTCCTGGCCTACCAGCGCGCCGATCCGGAGCCTGCGAAACGCTTGGCCGAGCCCTGGTCGCCGGGGCGGGTGACCGACGACGAGCTGACCGCGAAGATCGGCGCGCGGCTGATGGCCGCCGCCCGCCGTACCGAAAAAGCGGGATATACCGCGCGGGTCCGCCGCGCGTCCGCCGCCGACCCGGTGCCGCAGGCCGAGCTCGACACCGCGACCGTACGCTTCCTGGTGCCCGGTGACCTGGGGTTCGTGCACACCGACACCGTCGCGGGCAGCCGCGACGACGTCATCGCGCTGGCGGTGTGGGCGTTCCGGGTGGCCGACCGGGAGCATCCCGGCGCGCCCGACGTGCGGATCACCGTCGGCGGCGGCGCCCTATCCGGTGAGGGGTCAGGGCTGGAGCGGGCGCTCGCCCTGACCGGCACGGTCCTTCAGGACGGCGTGACGCACCTCGGGCCGGGCCTGGACACGGTGATCGCGGGCGTGCGGCGGCACCTCGACGACGCCGGGCTGCGCTGGCCGCTGCTGGCGGTGGACGACATCGCCGGGCAACTGACCGCGTACCGCGAGCGCGCCGCCCACTACCGGCCCGAACTCCTGGCAGGCCACCTCGCCGAGCTGCACGCCCGCCACCGGGCGGCCGTGCGCGGCGGTGTGCCGAGCAGCGTGCTCGGCACCGGCGAGGCCGCCGAGACACCGCTGCGCCGAGCCCGCCTGGACGGCCTCGGCTGCCGGATCACGGCGGTCGGCGACCAGCGGGTCGCCGAGGTGTACTTCGCGCACCGCGCGGGCTCGATGGTGCTGGTGCTGCGGAGTCAGTGGGACGACGACGGCGCGGCGCTGCCGGAGCGGCGGATCGGTTCGACGACGCTGGCCGCGCTGGCCACCGGCAACCTGGTCACCGAGTCGGCGGTGCGCAGCGCCGGCCGTACGGTACGGCTGGCCGCGGGCCGGATCGCCAAGACCACGGTCAGCCCGTCGCAGGGCGCGTGGCACGACCTGCCGCCGTCCCTGCTGGTGACCGATTTCGCCGCTCTGTCCGGCGAACTCGACGCCCTGCCGCCCCGGCCGATCCGCCCGCGGGTCGCGGCGGAGCTGGTCCGGGTCGTCGCCGTGGCGCAGGTGGAGTACATCGGCTACGTGCCCGGCGACCAGCGTCTCGACGCGGTGATCACCGACCGCGCGGGGAACACCGCCACGGTCAGCGCCACCCACACCGGCGCGGCCCCCGGCCGCCTCGACGCGCTGGCGGCCGTGCTCACCGGCCAGGAGGGCGAGCCGCGTTTCGTCAGCGGCATCGTGCGCCGCGCGGCCGGAGACCTCGTCATCGACCCGATCGGCCTGGCGGCCGGGGACCGGCTCGTCGTACCGGACCTGCGGCCGGCGGCCGGGACGGGCGTCCCGGCGACCATGGACGACGAACCGCGCGAACCGCTGGCCATGGCCTTGATCGAGACCCGCGACCTGCTCGCGGGCGCGGCCCACCACGGCCTGTGCCACCTGCCGCCGACCTACGACGACCGGCTCGCCGCCATGGCGCGGCGTCTGACCATGCTCGGCCTGCACCGCGTCGCCCAGGCCGTCACGGGCCTCGCCGGCGCGCTGACCGGCGACCGTGACGAGGCGGCCGAGCACGCGTGGGTCGAGGCGTTTCTCCGTGTCGAGGTCGCGCTTGAGCTGTGCTCATAGGATCTCGTCGATCGTCTGGAGGATGATCTCGGGCTGCTCGTAGGGGATCTGGTGGGTGGCCCGCTCGGCGACGATGAGCCGTCCGTGCGGAGACCCGTCGGCGAGGGCCTGGTGGCTGGAGTTCAGGTGCGCGAGCTGCGCCTGGGGCATCCGGGGGCGCTTGCCCGCGGTGATCACGCGTACCGGGACGGGCGGCAGGGTGCGCCCCTCGAAGGCGTCGGCGACCTCGCGCATGTGGCGCGGCATGGCCTCCAAGGTGCCGGCGAGTTCGCGGATCGACCGGGAGTTCGCGGTGGGCAGCAGCAGCGCGCGCAGCCGCAGCACGCGTGAGACGAAGGCGAACGACAGGGTGCGCACCAGCGCCGAACCGGGCGGGGTACGGCCAGCGGTGGGGTCCACGAAGACCAGTCCGGCCACGTCGTCCGGGTAGCGCAGGGCGTAGAGCTGGACGACCAGCCCGCCGAAGGACCATCCGGCGAAAACCGCCGGTAACGGCAGGTTCAGGCCGCGCAGGAGGCGATGCAGGTCATCGGTCATGTCGGCGACGGTCCGCGCCTGCGGGCCGTCGGACCGGCCGACGCCCGCCCGGTCGTAGGTGACCAGGGTGGCCAGGGCGGCCAGGTCGTCTTCCAGGCCGGTCCCCCAGGTCCCGCCGACGCCCTGACCTGCGCCACCGCAGTCGAGCACCAGGGTGGGGCCGTGGCCGCGAACCTGGGCGCACATCCGGCGTCCGCCGATGTCGATCGAGGCGATGTCCATGGCGTCAACCTATGTTGACATTCGAGCAAGTGTCAACCTAGATTGACGCTTCCCCTGTTCCCCTGCTCCGGAACGACCCCCTTGGATAGGGTTTCGCCGTGATCGCATCAGCGGAGTTCACCGCCGCGGTGGAAGTGGGGATCGCCGCGCTGTGCGCGGGCGAGGAGCCGCCGAGCGACGAGGAGATCTGGGAGCGGCTGACCGGGGCCGGGGTCGAGCCCTGGCTGGCCGAGCGGCTGCTGATCTTCCTGCCGATGGCGTACACCCGGCGGCTGCTGCCGGACGTCCTGTACCCGGAGACGCTGACCACCCCTGGCGGGCAGGTGAGGCTCGCGGCCGAACCGGTGTTCGCGGCGGCCCTGGACCGTGCGCAGCGGGCCGGGCGCGCCGAGATCGAGCGGATCGCGCTGCGCAGCGCGGAGTTCGACGCGATCAACAACGCGCTGCACGCGGGGTCGCAGTTGTCGGACCTGGTGCTCGGCGAGAGCACCCTGGCCAAGGACCTGTCGCCGGCGGGGGACGGTGACGGCGGCGTACCCTCGCCGCGAGCGGTGTTCCTTGAACTCCTGCGGGCGCACGGTGTACCGCTCGACGGTGAGACGCAGGCCGGCGCCGAACTGTGCGTCCACCCCGCCCCGGACGGCCTGGCGATGGCCCAGGTGGACTTCGCCGTGTCGCACCCGGCCCTGGCCCGGCCCTGGCTGGTGGAGAGCTTCGCCGGGCACGGCACCACCTGGCGCGAGGCGATCGGCCGCGCGACGCGCATGTTCGAACGCGGCGCGCTGCACCCGATCGTCGAGGGCCTGCTACGCCCCGGCGCGGCCCCTGACCAGGTCGAACGGCAGCGGTACGAGCACCCGGGCGGCCCGTTCGAGGTCGTACTGGGCCCCCAGATCAACCTCTTCACCGACCGCCCGGTCCCATCGGCCGCCCCAGTGCTCGACCGCCTCCTCGACGCGCTGCGCGCCGAACCGCTCAGCCGTCAGGTCCACGGCCTGCGCCTGTTCACCGCCCACCACGACGGCCACCTCCAGACCAACGAGGTCCTGCTGGACAACGACCCGTGGCCCACCGGCGAGTCGGTCACCGCCCACGCCGAGTCCCCCCTCCCCGACGGCAACGTCGCCGTCCGCCTCTTCGCCCTGCTCGTCCCCTGTACCTAGTTGTGCGGGTTTCGTGGGGATCGTGTGCATCCGGCGGCCCGGGTAGGACGGTGGCTGTCATGATCTTGATGCCGCCTCACCGATGGGATCCGCGATGTCTCTCCGCTCACTCGCGTTACTGGCCGCCTCGCTCTGCACGGCCGGCCTCGCCGCCCTGGTGTACTTCCACGACTCCGACCTGGTGCTGGTACGCGACTACCTGTACCATCCGTTCGCCCTCGGCGTGCTGGCCTGCCTGCTGCTGGCGGGGGCCGCCACCGAACTGCGGTGGCTGTGGCTACGCGTCCTGATCGGCACCCTCGCCGGCCTCGGCCTGGCCGGCACGCTGCTCGTGGGCGGGGTCTTCCTGACGTTCGGCGACATCGAGGAGGCCGGCTACCTCGACGGCCCGGACCCGTACGGGATCCGGCTCCAGGAGTCGATGGCGGGCCTCGGGCCGGACATGGTGACCTGGCTCAGCCTCCGCAAGGAGAACGGCCTGCTCAGCAGGGAATGGGACCTCGGCTGCTTCAACGACGACGTCCCCGAGGACACCTTCGACTCGGTCAAGTGGACCGGCCCGAACACCCTCGAAATCCGCGTCTCCGACGGACGCACCTTCCCCATCCCCCTGGACCCCACCTCCGGCCGCCCCCGCACCACCGCCGCCCTCAACTGCTGACTCTGCCGGGCCCCGTATTCAGCGTTGGGCCGGGACCATGAACGAGGTGCCATCGAAGGTCCCGGACAGCGCGGGCCGCTCGTAGGCGCGAAACGCCTCCCATGCCAGGTCGATCCGGTGCGCCCGGACACTGAGCGAGGCGGTGGCCGTGCCGTCCGGCGCGAGCGAGATCCGCCCGCTGACCGGCACTCCCGGAACGAAAACGGCCTCGTCCAGCGTGATGGACCCATCCCCGAAGACGACACGCCCGCCGCGCAGCCCGGGCTGGTCGGTCAAGCGGCCGTGGTAGAGGTTGTAGGGGTTGCGGCGGGCTGCCGCATCGGCAGCGGTGGCGAAGACGGCCGCGAGCGTCCGCCGCCGTCCGGGGTCCAGCCCCGCGGCCGGTACCGGAGCGACCTCGCGCAGCGACCGGGGGAACGCCCCGATCGCGCGGTAGTTCTCCGCGGTGCAGCGCACCCGCGGCACCCGGTGATCGGTCACGAACGACCGCAGCGCCGCAGCCACGCAGTCGCCCGCCTCGCCGCCTCCCCGGGCGAGGCTGTGCGTGCCGAAGGGGACCCGTACGAACGTCGCGCCGGGGAAGACCCGCACCGCATCACGCACTTCCGCGGGTGTGTGCGTGTCGAAGTCGCCGCCGACCACCATGACCGGTACGTCGGGCAGGTCCGCGCCCGGCGGCAGCACCGGGCTGTGCCGCGGCGTCGGCCAGTTCACGCAGAACTCCACGCTCTTGCGCACGTCAAGCCCCAGGTCCGCGGGCCTGTACGGCGCCAGCGGCCGATTCCGCCGGTGGTACCGCTCAAGCTGGTCCAGCCGCACGGCCGGCTCGGCGTACCGATCGAAGGGGAAGCCGCCGTCGCCGCACCGGTAGGCCAGGTACCCGGCCCACTCCGCGCCCTCGATCGGCTGGGTCGGCGCGCCGGCGAGCACGCGGGCCAGCCGCCGCAGCGGCTCGGGATCGCCGCCTAGGTAGGAGGTCGCAGCGGAGTTCACCTCCCTGCCGAACACCGGCTCGCTCACCCGCTCCACGCTCGCGAGCGCGGTAAGCGGCACTTCGGGGTCGGGGTGCTGACGCAGGTGCGCCACCAGCCGATTGTGAGTACGGCGCGCGTCTCCCGGCAGTGACTGGCAGGCCCGTGACCGGTCGCAGACGAAGTCGAGCAGGTCGCCGCGGGACCGCAGCGGCCACAGCGCGTACCCGTCCGCCGAGGTGACCATCGTGCTGTCCAGGAACGCGGCGGCCAGCCCCTCCGGGTGCCGGGCGGCGTACGCCTGGGCGTAGACATTGCCATAAGAATTCCCATAGAAGGTGACCGGGCCCGCGCCGAGCGCCCGGCGTACCGCGTCCATGTCGTGCACCGCCTGGTCGGCTGTGAAGAACCGGACACGCGAGCCGAGGCGGGCGGCGCAGGCCGCGATCGTGTCCGGCTCGGTGAGCTTCAGGCCCGGGCAGAGCAGCGGGGAGGATTCGCCCAGTCCGCGCGGGTCCACGACGAGAAGGTTCTGGTGATCGAGGACGGAGCCGAGCGCCTGCCGGATGCGCGGCAGCGCGGGCAGCGCGGGCAGCGGGCCGCCGGGGTTGGCGAGGATAGTACCGGTCGCCCGTCCGGCGGCCGGTATCCAGGCGAAGGCGACCTCGATGCGCTCAGCGGAGGGATCACTCCAGTCCAGCGGCACCGTCAGCGTGCCATCGCACCGGGACACGGCGCGGGCGCATTCATGAATCGCCTGCGGTTCATGAGCCGCTTCCGGGGAGGAGCGAGCCTGGGCGGGCGAAGCGCCGACGGTCAGGAGCGTCGCGGACAAACCAAGGCTCGCGACCGCGGCCACGAGGGTTCTGATCACCATGTCTCCACCCTCGCCCGCGACGCTGGGAGAATCTTCCCCCCGCAGGAGGAAGGGCGACCAGGAACAGGCTCCCACCCCGTTGGGGGTAATTTCTCCCGCAGCGGTGATCGAGGGGGCGCTGAGGTCATTACCAGACGTGGATGATTCCCAAGCGCGGCTGACCGCGCTGTACGAGGAGCACTACCGCAGCGTGCTCAGTTACGCGCTGCTGCGGGCCGACCAGGGGGCGGCCGAGGACATCGCCGGCGAGACGTTCGTGATCGCGTGGCGGAAGCTCGACCGCCTGCCCGAGCCGCCGCTGCCGTGGCTGCTCGGTGTGGCTCGCAACCTGGCGCGGACGCAGCGCCGCACTGCGTTGCGCAGGCAGACCCTGCTCGCGCGGCTCGCCGAACTCGCCCCCGCCGCCGACGTGGCCGAGCAGGTGACCGAGCGCCAGGCGGCCCTGACGGCGCTCGCGGAGCTGTCCGAGCTCGATGCCGAGGCCATGCTCCTGGCCGGTTGGTACGGCCTCACCCCGGCCCAGGCCGCGCGGATCGCGGGCTGCTCGACCCGCGCCTTCACCGTACGGCTGCACCGCGCCCGACGCCGCCTCACCGATGCCCTCGACCTCACCCGCCCCACGTTCCTGGAGCAGTCATGAACGACCTCAACGGCCTGATCACCTCCCTGCGCCCGAACACCGAGGACGCCTACCGGCGCCGACGCGACACCGACCTCGCCCGCGTCTTCGCCACCCAGCGCCGCCGCTTCTCCCTCCGGTGGCGGCTCCTGGCCGCGGCCACCCCTGTCGCCCTCGCCGGCATCGTGGCCGCGTACGCACTGACGCCCGACGCCGCCCCGCCACCGGCGCAGAGTGTCAGCGCGTCGAGCTTGCACCAGTACGTCCTGATGAGCTGGGAAGGGCCGGGAATCAAGGTCTTTCTATGCGAGCAGAACGACCCGTGGACCCCATGCGGCGGAACGACGACCGAACCGGCCGGCGGCGGCACAGCGATCACCGAACAGGAACGAGCGGACCTCGAGCGAACGCTGCGCGAACTACCAGGGGTCGAGAGCGTCACCTTCGAGGATCGGGCCACTGCATACGCCAAATTCCGGGAAATCTTCAAGGACTCCCCAGAGGCTTCGAAACACCTTCAGGCAGTCAGAATGATGGACATGCCCGAGTCGTACACGGTCACCATGGAGCCCGGCGCAGACCGGAACTCAGTGATCGGAAAAGCGAAGAGCATGCCAGGAGTCGCCCACGTCTTCGACCCGGGACGCGCTCGCTGACCCGCTGAAGGTCCGGTGGCGGCAAGATGTGGGTATGCGCCGCGAGCGTTGGTGAGCTGGGGCGTGTTTCTCGGCCTCACCGGCTACGCCGAGGTGGTGCCGCGGTTGTTCGCGTGGGCGGACGTGAGCGTGCACGAAAAGACCTACGACGACGCGGAGTACGACGAATACGAAGCCGGGTGTGTCACCTACGACAACGAGGGAGACCGCATCGCGACCGAGGAATTCGGCGAATGACGCAGCAGCAGGCCGGCACGGGGCCTGCGGCCCTACGCCAACGCCGCCGGCGAGGTGGACCACTGGCGGCTGGAGCTGACGCTCAACGAACTGGGCAAGGCATTCCTGGTGGTCGATGAGTTCGGGGCGGAGGGCGGGTGGTTACTGACCTGAATGCCGAGGGGTCGTCGGTCAAGCGATCCGGTAGCCCACTCCTCGCGCCGTCGCGATGACCGGCGGGTCGCCGAGCTTGCGCCGTAGCCGGCCCACCGTGACCGTGACGGTGTTGGTGAAACTGTCGGCGTTTTCATCCCACACCTGTTCAAGCAGGGTTTCGGCGCTCAGGAAGCCCGGACTCGCCCGCAGCAGTGCGTCGAGCACGGCGAACTCCTTCACTGAGAGGTCGAGTTGCCGCCCGTCGCGGACGGCGGTGCGGCGTACCGGGTCCAGGGTGATCCCGGCCACGTGCAGGACGCGGGGCCGTGCGTCCGGTCTGCGGCGGGCCAGCGCGCGGATGCGCAGGATCAGCTCCGGAAAGTGGAAAGGCTTGGCGAGATAGTCGTCCGCGCCCAGGGTCAGCCCGCTGACCCGGTCGCCGGGCGCGCTGGCCGCGGTCAGCATCAGCACCATCGGCCGGTCCGCCCGCCCGGTGATCATCTGGCACAGGGTGTCGCCGTGCAGGCCGGGCAGATCCCGGTCCAGCACCACCACGTCATACGCGGTGAGATCCAGTTTGGCGGCGGCGGCAAGCCCGTCGTACGCCAGGTCGACGGCCATCCCCTGGTCGCGCAGCCCTTCGGCGACGACCTCGGCGAGGGCGTCGTCGTCTTCGGTCACCAGGATCCTCACGCCCCCACCGCCACCTTCGCGGCCGGAAGGGTGATCGATACGCGGAGGCCGCCTTCCGGCCGGGCGAGCAGGGCGAGCCGGCCGCCGTGGGCGACGGCCACGGCGGCCACGATCGACAGGCCCAGCCCCGAGGAGCCGGTACGTTCGCCGCCGAGCCGCTCGAAGGGCCGGGTCAGCCGGTCGACCTCCCGCTGGTCGAGTACGGCCCCGCCGGTCTCGACGATCAGCGCCGTCTCCCGCGCGTTCACCCAGCCGGAGATCTCGATCCAGCCGTCGTTCTCGTTGTGGGTCACGGCGTTGTCGACGATGTTGCCCACCAGCCGCGCCAGCAGCGCCGGGCTGCCCACGGTCGCCGTGGCCGGCGGCACGTCCACCGTCACGCTCAGCCCCTTGCGCCGCACGTCCGTGGACCTTTCCCGCAGTGCGGCGTCGATGAGGTCCCCGAGGTCGACCGGCGCGGCGTCGGCCAGCGCGCCGTGCTGCGCCCGGGACAGCACGAGGAACCCGTCGAGCAGATGATCGACCCGGTCGAGTTGCCGGCACAGCCGGGCCGCGAGCGCCACCGTCGAGGCGGCCGGGTCGGGCTTGGCGACCGCGACGTCCAGCGACGCTCGCATCGTCGCCAGCGGCGTGCGCAGCTCATGGGAGGCGTTGGCGACGAAACGCCGCTGCGCGGTGAACGATGCCTCAAGGCGTCCGAGCAGCTCGTCGATGGTGTCGGCGAGGTCCTTCACCTCGTCCGCCGGACCGGTGACGCCCAGTCGCTGACCCA
Source organism: Spongiactinospora sp. 9N601 (assembly GCF_044326295.1). Taxonomy (NCBI): domain Bacteria; kingdom Bacillati; phylum Actinomycetota; class Actinomycetes; order Streptosporangiales; family Streptosporangiaceae; genus Spongiactinospora; species Spongiactinospora sp. 9N601. Next base: position 46,686 of record NZ_JBIRBB010000022.1, on the reverse strand, counting down.
GGCTGTCGGCGGAGATGCGCCGCGTGACGTCCGTGATGAGCCGCAACGGCCGCAGGACGCGCGTGGCCAGTACCCGGCCGAGCAGCAACGAGACGACCGTCATCACGATCAGCGCCAGCAGCGAGCCGGCCAGCAGTTGGCGGGACTGCTGCGCGTGTACCGCGGCCAGTTGGTCCTCCAACTCGCGGACGCGCTGTCGCGCCGCGGTGACGCCGCCCTGGCCGGGGAGGTCTCCAGCCGGGACCACATCGCTCAGGCCACCGCCGCCGGAGAGCAGGAAGGCCAGAGCCAGCAGCCCGGCCCCCGACAGGAGGAACACAACGGCGTACAACATCGTGAACCGTGCTCCCACGGTCCCATTACGCAGCCCGACCATGCTGCCAGCATGCCTTGGGAAACCTAACACCAGCGTGACAGTGCCGGTTCGGACCGTGTTACGCACCGATCCGTACAACCGACGGCATGTCGACCACCGAACTCCTCCGCCGGGAATGGACGGCGTTCCGCCGCCCAGGACGCCTGATCGCCCTGGCCGCCGCGGCACTCGCCATCATCGCACCGGGTCTGCTGTTCACCCTCAACACCCACTCGTCCTGCCCGGGTCCATGCCCCGCCGTGCCCGTCGCCGGTGACGGCTCCGTCGTCAGTGATCAGTTCTGGTTCCTGCATCGTGACCTGGGCCGCGAGGGCGGCATCACCGTCCGGATGACCTCGATGACCGGGACGATCACCTATCCACCGCCGGAACACGACCAGATCGTGTCCGGGCTGGTGCCGTGGGCGAAGGCCGGGATCATCGTCAAGGACGGCACCCGTCAGGGGTCGCGGTACGCGGCACTCATGATGACCGGCGGCCACGGCGTCCGCTTCCAGCACGACTACCGGCACGACGTCGCCGGCGGCGCGGGAGGCGTCTCGGCGCGGTCTCCCCGTTGGCTGCGCCTGACCCGCTCGGGCGACGTGATCACCGGATCCGAGTCCGCCGACGGCGCCCAGTGGCGCACCGTCGCGACCGCGACGCTCGCCGGGCTGCCGGACACCGTGCAGGTCGGCCTCTTCGCCACCTCACCAGGCGACCTCACGCTCCGCGAGATCGGCCTCGGCGGCGCGATCGAGGAGGTCCGGTTCACCCAGGCCGTCGGCGTCTTCGACAACGTCACCGTCGAGGGCGGTACCACCGGCAAGTGGGACAGCGACTCCGTCGGGGAGATGAACCACACCGACTGGGAGAAATACCACAACGCATCGGGAGCCGTGGAGAAGGACGGCGTCATCACGATCAGCGGAACCGGCGACATCGGGCCGCTGGGTGAGGAGGGCACGCGTACCGTCGAGAACACGCTGTCCGGCCTGCCGGTCGCACTGATCATCGTGGTCGTCGTCGCGGCCCGCCACGGCGCCCGCACGACCGGTGCGGCGGCATCCCGGCGAGTGATCCTCACCCGGGCACTTGTCGTCGCGGGGGCCACCTTCGTCACCGGTCTGGTCGCGGCCGGCATCGTCCTCCCGGCGGGCATGGCGAGCCTGGCGGGCAACGGGATCGTGGTGCCGTCGCTGCCGGTGCCGACCGGTGTTCGGGTGATCGTCGGGCTCGCGACAGTGCTCGCGCTCTGCGCCGCCGTCGCGTACGCGCTCGGCGTACGACTGCACCGCGGCTGGTCGGCGACCCTCGCGGGAGTGTCGCTGATCGCTCTACCCTCTGCTGTCACGGCGTTCCCGCTGCTTCCCGACGCGGTCTCCGACTGGCTGCTGCGGCTCACGCCGGCCGCCGGTTTCGCGGTCAAGCAGACGATGGCGGAGTATCCGCAGGTGACGGCACACTACGCGCCGTCGGCCGGGTACTTCCCGCTCCCGGGCTGGGCCGGGCTCACCGTGCTCTGCGCATACGCGGTGATCACCATGCTGATCGCCATCGGCCGTAAGCAGGCCGAAAGGCCCGACCGCCCGCGCTGACCGGCACGCGCGAGCGAGGCCGAACTGCTCACCGGCCACCCCGGGGCGAATTCCGGCTGTTCAGCGCATTCCGCAGCAGGCCGTCACCGCGACCGGCGCGGCCGAGACCGCGCCGCCCGCAGTGCCCCCCTCACACGCCCTCTTCCAGTCAGGAGGCCCAGATGGTCCACCAGCGACTGAAGTACTTGCCGCCGGGGTGGTAGGCGGTCGACAGCGCACCGTTGCTGGCCCAGTTACCCAGGACCGTGTCGCAGTTGAAGCCGGAGCTGCACCACTGTGCTCCAACGCGATACGGGATGGAGTTTTCGGCGGCGCACGTTATGACGACCTTGGTGTCGGTCCTCTCAAGGGACTTGCACCACCGCGCGGCGGCGCTGCCGGTGCTGCTGGCGTCGGCGGCTCCAAAGCCGGCGGTGGTGAGGACGGTGGCCAGGGCCGCGACGGCGGCGGCCTTGGGCAGGAACCTGGTGCGAAGGGCGGGCAGGAAGCGCGGGACTTGCATGAGCATCTCCTTCGATTCTGGTGCCGATCGCGGACAGGGCCGGGCCGGCCATGTCTCCATCGATCTGTGAGGACCCGCGGCGGGGAGCCGGTACGTCCGGTGCGGAGTCACCCGCCCCGGCGTGAACAGGTCCATGGCCACGATCTTGGCGGGCCACGCTCACCGCGCCCTCACCACGACCTCACCACGCCCTCACCGCGCCCCTCGATGACCCGGCGTGGAAGGTCAGGTGCGCTCGGCGTTCTGCTGCGTGGACCAGGTGCCCTGGCCACGGTGTGGATCTCGGCCGGCGCCGGCGCGGCCAAGGGAGCGATGCAGGGCTGTCGTGATCTCGGCGGCCGATGGGCGGATCAGCACCGCCGCGATGTGCGCGTCCGGCCGGACGATCCACAGCTCGCCCGGCCGCGCGGCGAGGGCCTGTCTCACCGTGCCGGTGTGGTCGACGTCGCCGAGGCGCAGCAGCCGGACCGGCGCCGGCGTGGCCTGGTGCGCGGCGCGCAGGACCGCACCCTCGTCCGCGCCCTCGTCCGAGCTGTCGTCCGAGCTGTCGTCCGCGCTGTCGTTCATGAGCAGTAGGAAGCCGTCTCTGGCCAGTTCGCGCAGCCGGGTGACGCGCGTGCCGGTGACGGATATCGGGGCGTCCGGGACGATCACGCCGGGCGCGGCCGGAGGCACGGCCCCGCGTGGCGGCCGGCCGGCGAACGGGCGCGACGGGTCCGGCGTGATCAGGGGCGAGTTCACGTACCAGAACGGCTCGGCGAGCCGGCCGGAGTCGACCGCCGCCCGCGCCTCCGGGTCGGTGGCCGCCGCCGCAAGCGTCGATTCCCGCACCCGGCGCTCCTCCTCGTTCCCGGGCACCAGGAAGCGCATGGTGGCAGCGGTGACGTCGAGGTTCTCCAGGGCGGCGGCGTGCCGCTCCGCGTGGTAGCCGTCGAGCAGTTCTTCGCCGGCCCAGCCGTTGAGCACGAACGCGAGCTTCCAGGCCGCGTTCTCGGCGTCCTGGACGCCCGAGTTGAGCCCGCGGGCGCCGAACGGTGAGACCAGGTGCGCGACGTCCCCGGCGAGCAGCACCCGGCCTGCCCGCATACGGTCCACGATCCGGGAGTGGAAGCGGTAGACCGAGCTCCACACCACCTCGTACGGCCGCTCCCCGATGACGGCGCGGATGCGCGCGTCGCGTCCGCCCGAGGCTACCTCCCGCCGGTCGTCGTGATCGGAAGGCACCTGCCAGTCGATGCGGAACGTCGAGCCGGGGCACGGATGGATGAGCACCTGGCGGCCGGGGTTCCACGGCGGGTCGAAGTAGAAGCGCCGCTCCGAGGCCCAGCCGGGCAGGTCGGCGCGGATGTCGCAGATGAGGAACCGGTCGTCGAAGGAGTGCCCGTCGAAGCGCAGGCCGAGCATCTCGCGTACGCGGTCGCCCTTCGCGCCCGCGCACGCCAGCACGTACGCCGCCCGCACGGCCACCTCGCCACCGGAGGTGCGGCAGGTCAGCGTCACCCCGCCCGCGTCCTGGGAGAGGCCGGTCACCTCATGGTCCCAGCGCACGTCGATCAACGGCGCACCGGCGATTCGCGCATCGAGCAGCTCCTCGGTACGCGACTGCGAGAGGTTGACGAACGGCGGGAACGCGGGCCGCCCGGCCTCGGCGAACGTGTAGCTGAACAACTCCCGTTCCCGATGGAACGTGCGGGCCGTGGTCCAGGTCAGCCCCTCGGCGGCGACCTGCCGCCCCACGCCCACCGACTCCCACACGTCGAGCACGTCCCGCTGCTGCACGATCGCCTTGGAGCCGACCGCGTCCCGGAAGGGACGCGCGTCCAGCAGCACGGTCGGCACACCCCAGCGGGCCAGCAGCAAGGCGGCGGTCTGCCCCACGGGGCCGTTGCCCAGCACGGCGACCGGCGTCTCGATGATCGCCATTCCTCAGCCCTGTAGTTCGGCCCAGACCTGACGGTCACGCTCGGCCGTCCAGATCACCGGCCGCTCGACGCCGGACAGCTCGTCCCACAGCCGCGACACGTCGAAGGGCAGGCAGTGCTCGAAGATCGGCCACCCGCCGTAGCGGCCGACGAGGGCGGCGTGGGCGGCCTCGAACGCCTCCTTCAGCGTCCCGCCGCGCTCGTGCGCCGCGCCCACCTCGCGCAGCATCACCTCCAGGAAGTGCCGGGTCTGCGCGATCGCGGCAGCCACGGCGTCGCGCCCGCGCGCCACCGCCCCGCGCCCGCCGATCAGCACCTCCGCCTCGAATGAGGCCACCCGGTCGAGCGTGGCCGCCGCCCACTCACGGTGGAAGGCGTCGCCGGTGTAGAGGGCGGCCCGCGACTCGACCAGGTCGCCGGCGAACAGCACCTTGTGCCTGGGCAGCCAGGCCACGATGTCGCCCTCGGTGTGGCCGCGCCCGCAGTACGCCAGGACCAGCTCGCCCCGGTCGCCGCCGAGGTCGATCGTGAAGCGGTCGGAGAACGTGGCGGTGGGCCGGGTCAGCCCGGGGATGGAGGCGGGCTCCTTGAACAGGCGCGGCATCCGCCCGTACTCCGACTCCCAGTCCTGCCGGCCGCGTTCGGCGATGAGCGCCCGGGTGTTGTCGTGCGCGACGATCACCTCGGCGTCGAAGGCGCTCGCGCCGAGCACCCGCACCGCGTGGTAGTGCGACAGGACCAGGAATTTGACCGGTTTGTCGGTGTGCTCCCGCAGCCTGGCCAGCCACTCGCGGGCGGCCACGGGCGTGGCCATGGCCTCGAAGCAGACGAGGAAGTCCTCGCCCTCCACGGCGCCCACGTTGGGGTCGCCGTCGGCGGTCAGCGCGTAGACGCCGTCGGCGAGCACCTCCAGGGTCTGCTGCTTGTCGTCGAGGTCGGCGGACGAGGCGAACGCCTTCGGCGTCATGGCGCAGCTCCAGATTTAATCAAAGGTTTTTTTATTCGGCGCCAGGCGGCACATGCTCGAACCGGGTCCTCCAGCCGACGGCGAGCCGCGCACCGACAACTGCCGCCTTGTGACGCCTACGGCTTGGCCGACGAGGTGATCGGCGATCCGGCCGGGGCTGCGGAGTCCGGCACCCCCGCGTAATCGGGCAGCTCGATGCCGTTGATCGCGCGCCCGACCAGTTCGGTGAACCATTCGCCGGCGAAATCGGGGCCCGGCTCGGCGTCTGGCCCGGGGACGTCGCGGCTGCGGGCGTTCAACCGGCCGATCTCCTGGTTGGCCTCGACGCACGAGCGCATCCGCGCCTCGTAGCGGGCGAACCCGGCGGCAGGGTCCCATCCGGCGGCGGCCAGCTCTCCGGCCAGCAGGTAGGCGCCGACCAGCGCCAGCCCGGTGCCCTGCCCGGACATCGGCGAGGAGCTGAACGCCGCGTCCCCGAGCAGCCCCACCCGTCCACTCGACCAGCGGTCCATCACCACCTGGGCGACCTGGTCGAGGTAGAAGTCCGGGGTGTCGTCCAGGTGCGCGAGGATGTCCGGGGTCAACCAGCCCAGGCCCGCCATCCGCTCACGCAGCAGGACCTTCTGGGCCGCGACGTCACGGTAGTCGACGTCGAAGTCGGCCGAGGCGAAGTAGAACATGGCCATCGCCCGGGTGGCGTCCTGGATGGGCCGCAGCAGGGCGGAGCGCCCGGACTCCTGGTCCTGGTGTTCGAGCAGCCAGCGGTCCAGCCCGAACTCGTTGGGCACACTGTAGAAGGCCAGCACGTGCCCGAGGTGGCGGAGGAACCGCTCATGCGGCCCGAAGACCATCGCTCGCAGCGCCGAGTGCAGCCCGTCGGCCCCGATCACCAGGTCGAAGCGCCGCCGGCTGCCGCCCGCGAAGACCACGTCGACCCCGTCCGCGTCCTGGGTGAGCCCGGCGATTCGGTCGCCGAAGACGTACTCGACGCCGTCGCGGGTGTCGTCATAGAGCACCTGCGACAGGTCCCCACGCAGGATCTCGATGTCCGCGATGAACCCGTCGCCACCGTCATCGTCGGCATGGAAGGTCTCCAGCACGTGCCCGTCCGCGTCCACGGTGTGCGCGCCGGCGGTGTCGGTACACGCCGCGCGCACCGCCGCGTCCAGCCCCATGCACCTGATGACCTCCTTGGCGACCCCGCGCGCGTCCACCGCCTGCCCGCCGGGACGCAGCTCAGGAGCCCGCTCCACCACGGTCACCTCGGCCCCCCGCCGGCGCAGCCAATGGGCCAGCGCGGGTCCCGCGATACTCGCCCCCGCCACCAACACCCTGGGACCGCTCACCCGCGTCCCCTGCCCGCCAGTCCGGATGGAGTGCTCCTGCTCGGAGTCGTCGACGCTCATCACTGCCTCCACATGCTTCCCCCCGCGCCGGAACGTTCTTGGCGCAGGCCCACCGCTGTCGGTGTGTCCAGCCTCACATCAGCCCAGACCGGGGCAGACCAGCGACCCAGGCCGTCAGCCAGGCCGCCACCAGACAATTTGTCCGGTCCCATTATTCAGGTGAACGCGGGGAGCCTCTGACCAGGGAACTGACATCCTGGCCTGCTCCTAACCTGGGCGCTGTCACTTCGATAGGTGTCGAAATATCAGCGCTCGCGCGTTCTTGGTCCATCCTGCGGAAGAGTCCGGATCGTACATCGCGAAGACCAACTGGCGATCTTGCGATAGGTGGCGCGCCCGGGTGTGACCATTGCGCCGATCGCCAGGTCGCACACCCGCCGGCCTGGTGAGTCGTCGCCGGTCTCGTCAGCGGGCGTTACGCAGGCGCAGGAGATGCCCGGTGATGTGGTCACGGGCCGCGGTGACAGCGCGGCCTGCGTGATCGTCGATGCCTTGTGGCGGGCGGGTGCCCTTGAAGAGCAGCGTGGCGTAGCCGTGCGTGGTGGACAGGTGCACGTAGACGAAATCGGCGGTGTCGGCCCAGGAGGTGTCGGCGGGCAGCACGTCCGCGGCCAGGCGCATGAGGGCGGCCGTGAGGTGGCGGCTCTGCTCCTGGACGGTCGGACGGTGGGGCTCGGCGAAGTCATAGGAGTAGACGAGGTCGAGGCCGGCGCGGTGCTCCAGGACGAAGCGGGTGTAGGCACCCGCGGTGGCAGCGAGCCGGTCCACGGGATCGGGCCCCGCTCGCTCGGCCGCCTCGACGAGAACGCCGGTGATGTCGCTGATGATGGCCGCCGCGCAGGCGGCGAGCAGTGCCTCCCGATCGGGGAAGTGACGGTACGGCGCGGCCGATGACACGCCGACGCGTGCGGCGACCTTCGCCACGGAGAAACCGGTGACGCCCGATTCGGCCAGGAGCGCGAGACCCTCGCGGATCAGCTCGGAACGCAGGTCGCCGTGGTGGTAGCCGCGTTTCGGCGGCGTGGGTCTGCTCACGGCGAACGATTCTCCCTCCCTTTCCAATGTTAGAGTACTCTTACTTAATGTTAGAGTACTCTTACATCTGCGGGAATGAGAACGCATCATGGAGCAACGGACCCTCGGACGGCAGGGGCTGGCGGCGTCGGCGCTGGGATACGGCGCGATGGGCATCTCCCTGGCCTATGGGCCGTCGGATGAGAACGAGGGGATCGCGACGATCCGCCGGGCCCACGAGCTGGGCGTGACGTTCTTCGACACGGCCGAGCTGTACGGGCAGGGCGAGAACGAGCGGATCGTCGGCGCCGCGCTCGCCCCGATACGCGACGAGGTCGTCATCGCGACCAAGTTCGGCTTCGACTTCACCGGCACCAGAGAGGAGGGTGTCGACAGCCGTCCCGAGCACATCCGCGAGGTCGTCGACAACAGCCTGCGTCACCTCGGCGTCGACGTCATCGACGTGCTCTACCAGCACCGCGTCGACCCCAACGTACCAATCGAGGACGTGGCCGGGACGGTCAAGGAGTTCATCGACGCCGGCAAGGTCCGCTACTTCGGGCTGAGCGAGGCGGGGACGAACACCATCCGTCGCGCGCACGCCGTACAGCCCGTCTCGGTCCTGCAAACCGAATACTCCCTGTTCGAGCGGGACGCCGAGATCCTCTTCCCCCTCCTGCGCGAGCTCGGGATCGGGTTCGTCGCCTACTCGCCGCTCGGCCGGGGCTTCCTCACCGGGCAGGCCAAGCCCGGCGCCGAGTACGACCCCACCGACATGCGCACCTGGGACGCCCGCTTCCAGCCCGGCAACTACGAGAAGAATCTGGAGGCCACCCAGCGGCTCGCCGACCTGGCCGCGACCAAGGACGCCACCGTTGCCCAGCTCGCCCTGGCCTGGCTCCTGACCCAGGGCGACGACATCGTTCCCATACCCGGCACCCGCAGCATCCAGCGGCTGGAGGAGAACGTGGCCGCCGCCGACCTCGCCCTCGACGACACCGACCTGAAGCGCATCGCCGAGATCCTCCCGACCGGCGGCTTCGGCGCCCGCTACCCCGAGGGCATGCTCCCCACGTGGGACTGACCCCGCTGACCGGGCACGACCTTCTATGAAGCAGCGGGCCGTCCGCAGCCGCGCCCGCGCCACCCGGCACGGCGATGCCCGATAAGGACACCAGATAGACCGGGCGCAGCCGCGACCCGCTCAGCGGTCGCCAGCACTTTCGCGTCGTTCAACCGCTGAGACCGGCCATCCTGAATGAGAACCAGATCACCCCAAAGGATGCACCGGGCTGTGCTGGCAGTCCAAACCTCATGAGTGGCCGAGCGGCGCAACAACGATCAGGAACGTCGGTGGACGCCGCTAGCGTGGACATCCGCATCGTCGAACACAGCCCATCACCGATCGAGCGAGGCTATCTGTGACACGTGCCACAGCACAGGATTTCCTGTGGTTGGAGGATTTTCAAAGCAGCCTAGCGGCGCTGGCGCTGGCCGAACGTTGTACTGGCATCCGGCTGACACCTGAGCATGTGCGCGGCCCGCTGCCGTACACAGCCTCCGTCGCACATCTGTATGAGGGGCGGGACGGGCAGCCTCCCGCGCTGGCCTGCTGATCGCACCTGTCGGCGGTTACAGGGTGCGCACGACGCACCGGACCCTGGCGATCTCGCCGCAGAGGCCGGTTGAGCTTGCCACTTTGCACGCTGAGGTTTGCGCATCTGGCCGACACCTGGACGGACAGCGGCTCGTCTTCATGACCAGGACCGGTCCAGCCGGTCGAACGGCGCAACTTCAATTGCAGCTTCGCCGCCGCGGTCAAGAGAGCGGAAGTGCCGTCCATCCCCGTCCACTGAAGCAGTTGCCGGTGATGGCTCGGGCGGGACGTTCTTTCTCTGCGGGGACGCAGCCGGACAACGGCCCGTGCTGTATGCCGACTCCGAAGGGCAGGCCGGACTGATCGGCCGCGATCTGGCCACCGCGGTCCAGCTGATCGTGAGAGTCCCGTACTGGAGGGACTGCCTGGCACGCGCCTCCGGTGGTCTGGAGGCGATGTGCTCAGTGGTTCCGGAGCTGGAGCAGGAGTACGGCGACAACGGTATCGATCTTGAGGCGTGCCGTACCTCGGTGGCCGAGTTGCTCGCATTGCCTCTTCCGCCGACGGCGGACGTGCTGGCCGATCTCCTGGAGACGGTGACGCTTCCCGCCTTCGTCCTGCTCACCGAATGGGGCGATGCTTACGAATCGATCAGCAGATGACCTGTCGGGCTCCGCTGGTGACCGATCGGCCGGACGCTGCATCGGTAAGTTCGGCTGCCTTCAACAATCGGCAGGGCCTGGCGTTGACGCGTCAAAGGTGAACAACGCTCGGGCGCGCGTCGGCGCGGCCATAGGCGAGGATGCGCCGCAACGCGCTCCGAAACTCCTCGATCGCTTCATCGTCTGCCTCGATGATCGCCTCGATTCCGGGATCGGGCAGGCCCAGCGCCTCCAGATCGTCCGGATCGAGCACGATGCGTAGCACGTTGCCGTGCAGGGTGAGTTCGTTGACGGCGCCGTAGGCGGTGCCTTGGTTCGCGGTGACCACGCAATGGGTGTCCCAGCCCAGGGCAATGTCTTGCTCGTCGGGCTCGTACAAGGAGCACTGGAAGTCGAACATCATGCCGGCGCCGTCCTCGGTCTCGGCGATACCGGCCGACAGGCAATCGTCGGCCCCATCCTCGACTCCGACCACTCGGGCGATGAACCTGATCGTCATATCGCGGGAGAGTAGCGGCATATCGGTCCGGCAGAGGAGAAACCGCTACGGGGTCATGACCGGCAGCTCTCCGGCTTGCCGCTGGCCGCGCTGCGGTACACCGCGTCCAGGATCTCGACGGTGCGCGCGCCCAGTTCTCCGGGCGATCGGTTGGGCACGTCGCGCCCCTGGGCGAGGGCGACCAGGGTGTCGATCGGTCCCTTGCAGTCGTATCTGCCGTCCTCGGGTTGGACCGGCAGCCGGATGTCGGTGTCCTGGCGCCACAGCCAGGCGTACTCGCGTTCGACGTCCAGGTGGATCTGGCCGTCGCTGCCGATGGCGCGTACCTCGAGCTGGTGCTTGTTGTCTCCCGCGCCGGTGTGGCAGGAGCCGCCGGCCACGGACCCGACGGCACCGTTGCCGAAGCGCAGGGCGATCGCGTCGTGCAGTTCGACAGGTGCGTCCAGTGGGGCGGCGGTGAAGGCGAAGGCCTGTGCGCCGCGCAGTCCGGTGAGCCAGAGCGCGAGTCCGAGGGCGTGGGAGAGCTGGGCCTGGGCGTACCCGCCGCCGGACAGCTTCGGGTCGGTCCAGGTGTCCGGCTCGGGAACGGTGTCCTCGGCGGATCCCGCGTAGGCGCCTCGGCGTGAGAGCAGTTCGCGCGTGACCGACGCCATGTGGACGGACAAATGCTCGACGGTTCCGATGCCGTGGCGGTCGAGCAGTTCCTTGAACTCGGCGACCATGGGCCGATAGTTCCAGCCGAACGCGATGAGCAGGTGCCGGTCGTGCCGCCGCGCCGTGTCGACGAGGTCCCAGGCGTCGGCGGGGTCGATGGTCATCGGCTTTTCCAGCAGCACGTGCGCACCGGCCTGTAGGGCGGCCTTTGCGTGTTCGTGATGGTGCCCTGTTGGGCTGGCGACGACGCAGAGGTCGACGCCGGCGTCGAGGACGTCGCGGTAGTCCTCGAAGGCGTGGGCGAATCCGAAGCGCTGCCGGATGCGGTCGAGGGTGTCGGCGCCCCGCCGGTTGACGGCGGTGAACTCGATCTCGTCGGCGTGTTCGAGCAGGGCGGGCAGGTGCGAGGCGACCGTCCACGAGCCGGCGCCGATCACTCCTAGTCGCGGCTTGGCCATGGGAACCTCCGGGGTCGTGATCAGATGACGATGGCTGGCAGTTTGAGATGTCCGGCGACGCGCTGCACGTGCTCGGCGTGGTCTCCGGGGGTGGCGGCGGCGTGGTGGTTGACGCCGCTGCGGCACCACGCCTCCCACGCGTGCTCGGGCGGCGTCCGGTCGAACGCAAAAGCGGCGTTGCTGGTACCGACACCGGGGAACTTCCGGGCGGTGAAACGGCCGCGGGCCGCGATGAGCCTGTGGCCGCCCGGCGGATCGAGCTGGGCGAACCCGATGAGTGTGGCGGGTCCCGGCCGGGGGGTGAGCACCGCGCAGAGCCCGGTGGGCCACCACGGGTTGGTGCGCAGCTCGGCTGGTCCTGGCCCGAAGGCGAGGTCGTGCTCGCCGGAGTTGGCGATCACGAATTCGCCGCTGTCGGGGTCGAGGGCTTCGAGCTCGTGGTAGAGGGCGGCCCCGGACAGTGCCTTGGCGGTGAGCATGGCGATCGCGGTCACGACGTCGCCGGTGCACGTCCACGGAACACCGAGAGAGGTGCAGTGGCCGAGTGCGAAGCAGGGCGCGTAGCCGATGGCCGGACCCCGTCGGATCTGCGGCACGTGGCAGTTGAACGCGCCCGCGTCCAGACGATGCGCCTCGCCGAGTTCCCGTAGCGCGACGGCCGCGCGAACCGCGTCGGCCACCTGTCCGGCCACCGGCTCGCCCACCTCGGCCGCGGGAGCCGCCCCGGCCTTCCACCCAGGCAGGGCGGTCGTCGGGTGGTACAGATGACGTGTCTCGGCCCAGGTCCGCTCCACGACCGCCGCGTCCACGGCCTGGTAGCGGGCGAGGAATTCCGCCGCGGGCACCTCGATCACTCGCGCCCCCACCTCGTCGGCGAGGCGTGGCGCGTCGGCGTCGACGCACGTGTACCCGGGCAGCGAGCCGCCCACCCGGCCGATCCGAGCGGTACGGAGCAGGACCGCCGCCGCGGCTGAACGGACCGCGTCGTGGACGCGGGAGAGTCCATCGGGGTCGTCCAGCGCCGCCATGACGACGTCGAACGGACGTGACGCACGCGCGAGCAGGCTCGCGAGCTGCGGCGCCCCCACGGTCGCGCCGTCCACGGTGATGTCCTGGTGGGTGTACGGCTCGGCCATGGCCCGGCCCCGGCGCGCAGCCCAGAGCACCACGGGCAACTCCGGGAAGGCGTCCACGACCCGAAGCGCCGCCGCCGGCGGCGACGCCATGGTGGCGGCCAGCACCAGCAGGTCAGGGCGGGCCCCGCGGACGGCCTCGATCGTCGCCGCGACCGGAACGTCAGGGTCGATGGTCGTAGCGATCACCACGTCGGCGTGCGCGGCCAGCCCTGTACGGATGTCCCGGAGCAGCGCGGCCCTGTCCGTGGCGAGGTCTCCCCTCGCACTGGTGGCGAAGAAGTCCCAGTACGGCGCCAGGACGGCCACGCGCGCCCGCCGCATCGCCGCGATCACAGGTGCCAGACCTCGGCGGCGCGCAGGAGACCGCCATCGGCGTAGCCGACGACGGTCGAACCCCGCCGGAACAGCGTGTAGTTCGTGTAGCCGGCGGCGGACACCGCCCGCCGCATTTCAGGCCAGATCTCGTCGTGCCGCCGGTCGTACTCGGCCTCGGAGCCCGGCACCAGTTCGATGAGGAAACACAGTCGTTCCATCGCTCACTCCTCCCTCCCGGGCACGCCGCCGCAGGCATCGGAGCCGATCTGGTCCGGCCGGGCACGGCCGACGCGGGTGTAGTACTCCTCGGGCACGCGAGTGGGATCCTTGAACATCGTCCAGGAACACTTGGCGTCCGCCGTAGCGGGGTAGCGGGGCGGGTCCACGGCGCGGACCGGGTAGCCGAACGCGTCGATCGGCATGATCTCGGTGAGCACGATGCAGTGCGCGCAGTACACGCACACGCCCGGCTGCCCGTGGTTCCACGGCGCGGGCTCGCGCGTGACGGGCCACTCGTACGGCGCTTCCATCCGCGGGAGCGTGCCCTCGATCGGCTCACCCCGCACGCTCCGGCCCCCGGAACCGCAGGGGTCGAAACGCAGCACGTACCGGTCGGGCAGTTCCTCGAACTCGACGTCGCCACGCCGCCCGGGGCCGCACATGTGCCCGCGCATGGCCTCGAACGCGACCATCATGTTCAGGGTCAGCGCCCGCGCCCACGGGTGCTTGTCGACGTCGAAGAGCGAATAGCGCGCGTTGAACCAGGGCAGCAGGAGGTGGTCGTACATCGGCCCGATGGCCGCCTCGCCGTACTGCGTCACGACCTCGTTCATCAGCCCGCAGATATGGTCCACGTCCCGGTCATGGCCGCGTCGCCACGTCTCCACGAACGTCTCCAGCAGTTCCCCCGCGGTCCGCGCGGATCCATCCGACGCGGCCACCGCGAACCGCTCGACCTGTTCCCCGAGCAGCGCCCACTGCCGCTCCGGATCCCACGCACTGCCGTCGGGCAGGACGAGCAGGCCCGCGATCCGATCCTCTGCGGCGGCCAGGTCTGCCTCGGCGGTGCCCTGGTCCAGCAGGAAGACCCGCAGGTCGGCGAGCCACTGCCGGTATAGCCGGTAGCAGACCTCGGCCTCGACCACGAAGTAGCGGGCCAGCGCGGTGGCGTCGTCCCACCGCTCCTCCCCGAGCGCCGCCCCGATCTTCCGGTAGGTCGCGACCCCTTGGTCGGCCCAGTCTCCGCCACGGATCCGGCGTCCCAGCACCGGGTCGTCGACCAGCAGGCCGGCGGGTGGTTCGACGCCGATCACGCGATCCTCCCCCCCGGGTGCCGGACCGGCACCTCCGGCTCGTACAGCGGGATGACCACGTCCGCCTCGGCCCGCAGCCGGGCGTAGGTGGCCATGGCCTCGGGGTAGCTCTCCCCGATGCCGAGATGGACGTTCTGCTCGACGTTGCGGTAGGAGAACGCGGCGTCCGTGGCCGCGACGGAGCCCGCGGCGGTGTCGAAGCACACCGCGAGCGAGGAGCGGTGGTGCACACCCGCCTCCCAGACCCGCAGGCCAGGCACGATCTCTTCCTCGTGCACCAGTCGTACTCGCGCACGAGCGTCGAACAACAGGTACGACATCACGTCGTCGGGGAGGAAGATCTCCCGCGGCACGTGAACAGGGTATGGCGGCGCGAAGACGTCCTCGATCCAGCCACGCCGGGAGATCACGTACTGGGCGTTGGGGAACAGCGGCAGGTTGCCGACGGTGTAGGCGACGAGCGGCGTGAGCACCACGTGCGTCACCTCGGCGGGGTCCACGCCTATGGCGGCCAGGGCCGCCGCGGGCCGTTCCGACTCCTCGCGGTGGAACTGCACGCGGCCCGACGGGTGGAATCCCTTCCACAACGCGTTGAGCGGCCCCAGCTCGGCGGGCGGGCCGGTGTTGACCACCACCGTGTGCTCCTCGCTACGGGCGACGACCATCCAGAACCGGGCGTCGAACCACTCGTCCCAGCCGCTCATCCAGAACACCTCGGGCGCCGGCATCGGCATGCCGCCGGCGCTGACCACCTGGACCGTGAATGTCATCGGAGAAACCTCCACATCGTGATGGATATCGGGGTCATCGGCTGTCCGCCGGGGTGAGTCGCTGCCGGAGCCGGTCGAATGAGACCGCGAGGATCAGCAGCGTGCCGCGGGCGACGTCCTGCCAGAACGAGGTGACGTTCATCAGGATGAGCCCGTTGTTCAGTACGCCGATTATGACCAGTCCGACCGCCGTGCCCGCGATGCCGCCGCGTCCGCCGGACAGGCTGGCCCCACCGAGCACGATCGCGGTGACGACGGACAGCTCCAGGCCGGAGGCAGCGGTCGGGGACGCGGCCGACAACTGGGAGGTGAGAATGAGCCCGGCGAGGGCGAACGACAGCCCCGACAGGGCGAACGCGGCCACCAGCAGCAGCCGGGCCCGGATGCCGACCAGCCGCGCGGCGGCCGGGTTGGCGCCGATGGCGTACAGCGATCGGCCGAAGACCGTGTACCGCATCGCCAGCGCCGCGAGCAGGAACACGGCGAGCAGGATCAGCACGGGCAGCGGTACGTTCAGGAAAGGGCGGACGGTGCCCAGCGCGTCGAACCCATTGAGCAGCACGGTCTGTCCGTCGCCGAGGAGCTGCGCGGCACCGCGGAACACGGCGAGCGTGGCCAGTGTGGTGATGAGCGCGTTGATCCCGACCACGGTGACCAGCAGACCGTTGAGCAGCCCGATCGCGAGGCCGGCGGCGAGCGCCGCCGCCACGCCCGCGGCCAGGCCGTGACCGGTGCCGGCGAGCGCCGCGACGATGCCGCCGAACGCCGCGCCCGACCCGACGGACAGGTCGAACTGCCCGGCCACCAGCAGCATGGTGCCGGGGACGGCGATGATCCCGGTCACCGCCAGCGTGGTGAGGATGTTCAGCAGGTTGTCGCCGTTGAGGAGGAATGGGCTGCGCCAGCTGAAGACGGCGACCAGCACCACGAGCACCACGAGCAGGGCGCCGAGCTCGGGTGTGCGGTTCCACCAGGTACGGCGGGCGGCCGAGGACGTTTCGGGGATGACCTGCGCGTTCATGCTTCACCCGCCCGCTGCGTCGGTGAGGGCGGCGGTCGTGATGCCGTCGCCGGACAGGTCCGCGACCACGCGTCCCCGCGACATCACCAGGGCGCGGTCGGCGAGTTGGACGACTTCTTCGTAGTCGCTGGTCGCGACGAGGATGGCCACCCCGTCGCGGCCGGCGAGCCGACGCAGGGCGAGGTAGATCTCCTCCCGGGCACCGATGTCCACGCCGCGGGTGAGCTCGACCAGCACGAGCAGCCGCGAGTCCCGCGCGAGCCAGCGGGCGAGCAGCACCTTCTGCTGGTTGCCGCCGGAGAGGGTGGCGATGGGGCTGCCGGGGTCGTCAAGGATCCGCCGGGCGCGTCCGCGGACGGCCGCCCAGTCGATCAGTGCGCGGCGGCGTGGCCAGCGGCCCAGCGAGATGTTCTCGGCGACGGTCAACGCCGGGGCGTCGGAGAGTTCCTGGTGGACGGTCCGGATGCCGAGCCGGCGGGCCCGCAGCGGATCGAGCGCGCCGACGGCCTGCCCGTCGATGAGGATCTGGCCGCTGTCGGGCCGATGGTCCCCGGCAATGATCTTGACCAGGGTGGATTTGCCGGCGCCGTTCTCACCGAGCAACGCCAGCACCCGGCCCGGTCGCAGGTCGAGGTCGACGCCGTGCAGGACGGTCACGCCGCCGAAGGACTTCCTGATGGCCCGGGCGGCCAGGACGGCATCGGCGCGCGGCGTCATCGGGCTCAGCAGTTCCGCCCTGGGGCGCGACGGGCGGCGGGGTGGCACCGGTGGGCTTGCCGTTCGCGGTGTTCGCCGTGGGGGTGGCGGTGCCACACCCGGAGAGGAGCAGGGCGGCGGCGACGGCCACAGCGCCGCCGGTCACCGGCCATCTGGTGTGCTGAGCCATGAGCCTTCCTCACTTACGCTGGCCCATCGGAATCGATTCTGGAACCGTATCCAATACATGAAGTATGGCTGTGTCAAGGGTTCATGTGGGAGCTTGTGACGTTCTAGATGGCCGACGTATGGTGTACTGGAATCGTTCCCAGAAGGTGGATTCAGATGGGGAGGGGCGCATGCAGCCGACCGTCGACCTGACCGTGGCACCCGCCGCGAGCGGCGACGACCTGCGTATCAGCCGTATCGAGACCGTGCTGGTCCGGGCTCGGCTGCCGCGCGAGTTTCGCGGCAGCTTCTACCGGATGGCCAACCGGGCCACGATGATCACACGGGTTCACACGGCCGACGGCATCGTCGGAGAGGCCTACACCGGCGACGAGGACACCACGCTGGCCGAGATCGAGGCCATCGTGCACAGGGAGATCGAGCCGGCCGTCGCCGGGTTGTCGGCCCTGGACACCGAGCGGTGCTGGCAGGCCGCCTACCCCTCCACGTACGACATCCTGCGGGATCGGCGCCTCGGCCTGGTCGCGCTGGCCGCGGTGGACACCGCGATCTGGGACGCGGTCGGCAAAGCGCTGCGCCAGCCCCTGTGGCGGCTGTGGGGCGGCTTCCGCGACCACGTGCAGATCATCGCGATCGGCGGCTACTACCACGAGCCGCTCGGCGCGATCGCCGACGAGATCGCCGCCTACCGCGAGTGGGGCCTGGCCGGGATCAAGTTCAAGGTCGGTGGCAGGACCCCCGCCGAGGACGCGGACCGGGTCGTGGCCGCGCGGCAGGCGGCGGGCGATGACTTCGTGCTGGCCATCGACGCCAACCAGGGCTACACGGTGACCGAGGCGGTCGAGCTCTGCCAGCGCCTCGACGGCGTCGGCGTACGCTGGTTCGAGGAGCCGGTGCACTGGCACAACGACCGTCGCTCCCTGCGGGACGTGCGTTCGCGGACCACGATCCCGATATGCGCCGGACAGACGGAGCTGTCACCGAGCGGCTGCCGCGACCTGATGGAGACCGGTTCGATCGACGTGTGCAACTTCGACGCCTCCTGGTCCGGCGGGCCGACCGCGTGGCGGCGCGCGGCGGCGGTGGCCCACGTCTACGACGTGGAAATGGGACACCACGAGGAGCCGCAGGTCGCCAGCCATCTCATCGCCAGCCAGTCACACGGCACCTACGCCGAGTGCTTCCACCCAGACCGCGACCCGTTCTGGTGGAAACTGATCGCCAACCGGCCCGAGATCAGCGAAGGCACTCTCACCCTTTCCGATGCCCCCGGCCTGGGCTGGGAACTGGACTGGGACTACATCGCCGCCCACCGGGTGGACGGATGAGCCGCGGCCGACAGCACGCCGGCGGCCCAGCCTCCACCTGGCGGCGACTCACGGCACACTAAGCCCATGCCGACTGACTCAACACCGCCACACGTGAACCTCCGCCCCGGGGCCAGCATGCGCGAGGTGGCCGAGCGCGCGGGGGTGGCCCTCAGCTCCGTCTCCCGCGTGCTGTCCGGACACCCCGACGTGAGCGCGGTGATGCGCAACCGCGTGCTCGACGCCGCCGCCGCGCTCGGCTACGAACCCAACCTGCTCGCCAAGGGGCTGCGCAGTGGCGCGACCCGCACCGTGGGGTTCGTCGTGGGCGACATCAGCAACCCGCTGCTCGCGCAGATCGTGCTCGGCGCGGAGACGGCGCTTCGCAAGGCCGGGTACGCGATGCTGCTCACCGCCGACAACGACCCCGGTATGGACAGCTCGCACATCACGCTGCTGCGCCAACGGCAGGTGGACGGGCTGCTGTTGTCGCTCGCCGACGACACGGCCGAGCCGACCGCGGCGGCGCTGCGCAACGCCGGTGTGCCGTACGTGCTGATCGACCGTGAGGTGGCGGGGACGGGCAGCGCGGTGCTGTCCGCGCACGACAACGGCATGGCCGCCGCCGTGACCCACCTGGTCGGGCTCGGTCACGAGCGGATCGCGCTGATAAACGGTCCGAGTCAGGTTCGTCCGTCGCGGGAGCGGGCCAAGGCGCTGCGTCGCGAATGCCGTGCCACCGGCGCGATCGCACTGGTCAGGTCTGGGCCCTTCACCGCCGACTACGGCGCGGGCGCCACCCGTTCGCTACTGGCACTGCCCGAGCCGCCGACCGCGATCATCGCCGGCAGCAACCAGATCCTCGCGGGCGTGCTGGACGTACTACGCCGCGACGGCATCCGGGTGCCCGCCGACGTGTCACTGGTGAGCTGCGACGACGTGCCGCTGACGCGGTTCGTCGACCCGCCCCTGGCAATGATCACCCGCGACCCGCCCGAGATGGGACGCGTCGCCGCCGAACTGCTCCTCGACCTCCTCGGCGGCGGCCAGGGGCGGGACGAGGTGCTACCGACCGACTTCAGGGCCGCGGGCAGTTGCGCCCCGCCACCGGCGGCGGCCACCGAACGGGCCGCCGACCAAGAGAGGTAACGACTGATGACACCCACCTTGCCGTCGCTGTCCGACGGCCGTCCTGGCGACGCCGAAGACCTACTGCGTGACATGCTGCGGATCCGGCTGTTCGAGGACGCCGTCCGCGACCTGTTCACCAAGAACCTGATGCGCGGCTCCACCCACCTGTGCCAGGGCCAGGAGGCCGTGACCGTCGGGGTGTGCGCCGCGCTCACCGACGGCGACACCATGACGTGCACGTATCGCGGTCACGGAGCGGTGATCGCCATGGGGGCGCCGCTTGATCGGTGCTTCGGCGAGTTGCTCGGCAGGGCCGGCGGACTGTGCGGCGGCAAGGGCGGCTCCATGCACCTGGCCGATATCAGCGTCGGCGCGCTCGGCTCGAACGCCATCGTCGGCGCGCACCTGCCGATGAGCTGCGGCGCCGCCCTGGCCGCGCAGTACCGTGGGGAAACGGCGGTGAGCGTCGCCTTCTTCGGCGACGGGGCCACCAACATCGGCACGTTCCACGAGTCGGTGAACCTGGCCGCGATCTGGAAGCTGCCGGTGCTGTTCGTCATCGAGAACAACCAGTACGGCGAGTACAGCCCGCTGGCGGCCACGACCCCGATCGGCCGGCTGGCCGACCGGGCCGGCTCGTACGGCATTCCCGGCGTCCACGTGGACGGCAACGACGTGGTCTCGGTACGGCACGTGGCCGCCGAGGCCGTCGCGCGTGCCAGGGCCGGCGACGGCCCCACTCTCATCGAGGCCGACACCTACCGCCACCTGGGCCACTCCCGCTCCGACCCGGCCACCTATCGGCCGACCGGTGAGCTGGAGCGCTGGCTCGCCCGCGACCCGATCACCCTTCTCGAACGGGCGATGGGCGAGACCGCCGCCGGCCCGGTCCGCGCAGAGGTCGACGAGGAGGTCACCGCGGCCCTCGACCGGGCGCTCGCCTGGCCCTGCCCGAGTCCCGAGGAACTCACCAAGGATGTGTACGCATGAGCGACCAGATGAACTACCGGGCCGCGATCTCCCGCGCGCTCGCCGACGCCATGGCGGCCGACGACCGCGTCATCCTCATCGGCGAAGACGTCGGAGCCGCCGGCGGGGCGTTCAAGTCCACCGCCGGGCTCTTCGACCGCTTCGGCCCGGAGCGGGTGCGCGACACGCCCATCTCGGAACAGGCGATCGTCGGCACGGCCTTCGGCGCCGCGGTGATGGGCCTGAGACCGGTGGCGGAGATCATGTTCGCCGACTTCGCCGGCGTGTGCTTCGACCAGATAGCCAACCAGGTGGCCAAGCACCGCTACATGACGGGCGGCCAGGTGACCGTGCCGCTGACCATCCGCATGGCCAACGGGGCCGGGAGCGGGTTCGCCGCTCAGCACTCCCAGGCGGCGGAGAACTGGTTTCTCAACATCCCCGGCCTCAAGATCGCGGTCCCCGCCACGGTGGAGGACCTCTACGGCCTGACGCGCTCGGCCATCGAGGACGACAATCCGGTCCTGGTGTTCGAGCACAAGAACCTGTTC
The DNA here is from genome assembly GCF_044326295.1 of Spongiactinospora sp. 9N601. Classification (NCBI taxonomy): domain Bacteria; kingdom Bacillati; phylum Actinomycetota; class Actinomycetes; order Streptosporangiales; family Streptosporangiaceae; genus Spongiactinospora; species Spongiactinospora sp. 9N601. The sequence continues at coordinate 25,654 of NZ_JBIRBB010000022.1, read as the reverse complement.
TCGATCAAGGGGACGGTCAACCCCGGCGCCCCGCCTGTACCGCTCGGTTCGGCGGCCGTGGTCCGCGACGGGGCGGACGTGACCGTGGTCGCCACGCAGCAGATGCGCCACCGCGGTGTCCAGGCGGCGGAGCGGCTGGCCGCCGAGGGCATCGACGTCGCCCTGATCGACCCGCGCACGCTGGTGCCGTTCGACCACGCGACCGTGATCGACAGCCTGCGCCGAACCTCCCGGCTCGTCGTCGTGCAGGAAGCGCCCGAGGCCGGCGGTTGGGGCGCCTCGCTGATCAGCAAGATCACCCGGGAGCACTGGGACCTGCTCGACGCGCCGCCGGTGCTCGTGGCCACTCCCGACACGCCGGTGCCCTACGCCGGCGAGCTCGAAGCCGCCTGGCTGCCCGACGCCGAAGGGATCGCGGCGGAGATCCGCAAGGTCGTCGCGTACTGAGGGCGGCTCTTGCCGGCCTCGGGGGCTCTCAGTAGACGAGCTGACCGCCGCTGACGTTCAGCGTCGTGCCGGTGATGTAGCCGGAGGCATCGGAGGCGAGGAACACGGCCGCGTGGGCCTGTTCCTCGGGCCGGCTCATGCGCCCGAGAGGCACCTGCGTCAGGAAACTCTCGCGGGCGCCCGCGTCGAGGCCCTCATTCATCATCGCGGTGTCGACCGCGCCGGGAGCGATCGCGTTGACCCGGATGCCGCGTGGCGCGAGGGTACGGGCGAGCCCTCTGGTCAGTGCGACGACGCCGGCCTTGGTCGCGCTGTAGGCCACGGATCCGCCGTATCCGCCGGTCCACCAGCCCTGGGAGGAGAAGTTCACGATGCTGCCCGGGCCGCGCATCAGGCGGGCCGCCTCCCGATTGAGAAAGAACACGGCCTTGAGGTTGACCGCGTACTGAAGGTCCCAGTCGTCCTCGGTGACCTCGTCAAGGTCGCCACGGCGCACGATGACGCCGGCGACGCAGGCCAGCGAGTCGAGGCCGCCGAGCGCCCGCGCCGCGTCGCCGCACAGCCGCGAGATCTCCCCGGCGGCACGTAGGTCGAAGACCCCCACGGCGTGGCCGGCGTCGTCGCCGAGCAGGCGGCGCGTCTCGTCAAGCTCGTCGGCCCGCGTGTCGGTGCCGTACACGCGGGCGCCTGCGCGGCCGGCGGCCAGTGCCACCGCACGCCCGATGCCACGCGCCGCCCCCGTCACGAGCATCCTCTTCCCGTCCAGCCGGTACGCGTCCACGCTCATCTCCCGTCATCCCGGTATCGTTTCCAGGCCATTGGCATTCCCTGATGTTAACAGGTACTGGTATCGTTTCCAGATGCATGGAATCAAGGTGGTTGGGCCACGGGACAGAGTGGCGTTGGTGACCGGTGGTGGGCGCGGCATCGGCCGTTGCATCGCCGAAACCCTGGCCCTGCAGGGCGCTCGGGTGGCCGTCGGCGACCTCGAACCGCCCGACGTCCCCGGCCTGACAGGCGTGCGGATGGACGTCACCGACGAGGGCGGCGTCGCCGAGGCGGTCCGGGAGGTCGAGCACGCCCTTGGCCCGGTCGAGATACTGGTGTGCAACGCCGGCATCTACCGGACCGAGCCGCTCGCCGAGACCACGTTGCGGTCCTGGGAGCAGAGCCTCGCGGTGAACTTGACGGGCGTTTTCCTGTCCGCCAGGCAGGTGGTTCCCGGGATGGCCGAGCGCGGCTACGGCCGGGTCGTCATCATGGGTTCGAGCGCCGGCAAGACGGGCGGCGCGCGCGACACGCTCGCCTACGCCGCGGCCAAGGCCGGCGCCATGGCTCTGGCGAAGGGCCTGGCCAAGGAGTTCGCCGGCGCCGGCGTCACGGTCAACGCGCTGGCGCCCGCGCTGGTCGACACCGACATGATCTCCGAGATGCGGGAGCTGGTGGAGAGGATCCCGGTCGGCCGTCTCGGCACTCCGCAAGATGTCGCGGACCTCGTGGCCTTTCTCGTCTCCGACCACGCGTCGTTCATCACGGGCGAGGTCGTGGACATCAACGGGGGGTTCCTCATTGACTGAGATCTCAGGGGCGCCGGCCGGGCCGTCGAGAGCGGCCGTGCTGGAACGGCGGGGCGCCCCGCCCGTTCTCGTGACGCGCCCGGCCCCTGTGCCCGGGGCCGGCGAGGCGCTGGTGCGGATGCTGGCCTGCGGGCTGTGCGGGTCAGACCTGTTCTTGCAGGACGGCGGCTTCGGCGAGGTGTTCCCGGTGGTCCCCGGGCACGAGGCGGCCGGCCGGGTGGTGGCCGTCGGGCCTGGTGTGACGCGCGTGTCGCCGGGTGACCTGGTCGCGCTGTACTACATCGACAACGACCCCGGTGCCGTCTGGCCCAACCTCGGCCCCGGGGTGCGCCGGATGGGGGTGGATGTCGACGGCGCGCTCGCCGACCACGTCGTCCGCCCGGAACGCACGCTGGTGCCGGCTCCTTGCGGGATCGCGCCGGTGGAACTGGCCCTGCTCACCGACGCTGTCGCGACGCCGTACCACGCGCTGACCACGGTGGCGGACGTGCGTGCCGGGGAGACGGTCGTGGTCATCGGCGTCGGCGGGATCGGTAGCAACGCCGTCCAGCTGGCTCGGCTGCTGGGCGCGGAGGTGTACGCGGTGGGCCGTAGCCGACGCAGCCTGGATCTCGCCCTGCGGCTCGGGGCCACGCGGGCGATCACCCCGGCGGAGGCCGAACGTGCCCTGCCCCGCGGCGCCGACGTCGTGCTCGTGTGCGCGGACGGGCCCGGCCTCGACGAACTCGCGGTCCGGCTGGCCGGCTCCCGGGCCAGAATCGTGCTGGTCGCGGCATCTCGCCGGCCCCTCGCTGTCAGCGGCGTGGACCTCATCTGGCGGGAGTGCGTGCTGCTCGGGTCGCGAGGGTTCACGCCGCAGGACATCGCCGCGGTACATGATCTGTACCTGCGCGGCGACCTCGTCATGGACCACCTGGTCGGTGACATCCGGCCGCTGGCGGACGTGGCCGCCGCCTTCCACGACCTACGGCACGGCGGGACGACCCGCATCGTGATCGTCCCCTAGATCGTTGATGTGAAATCAGTGGTCGTAGGCGGTCAGGGACCGTTTCACTGGCGCGCCGGTGTGGCCGACCTCGTTTGCGAGGCAGTTCCCGCGAAGGCATCACCTGATCGTCCAGGTGGACATAGTGTGCCGTCAGAAGGGCGTCCACCTCGGTCTTCACAAACCGATCTTGGACGCCCTTCGCTGTGCCCGCAGACGATCAGCGAATTTCACATCAACGATCTAGCGTCCGGCTGGTTCGGAAACCGATCCAGGAAGACGGATCAGCCTCGGGAGTGACGTCGCGCATCCGTGGATCGCGGTCACTGGGCATGCGTGATCGCGGTCGCCACCGCACGCCGCCGATGCGTCACGCTGGATTCGTCCTTCATATCGCTCACCTGGTCCTGTCATCGCCGGTCAACGAGTCGGACTCCTCGACCATGATCTGGCGGCTCTCGTTGAGGAAAACGTGGATGACGTCGAGTTGTTCGGCGGTGAATCGGCTCATAAGGCGGCGACTGCGCGCGTCCACACCGACATAGAGCGCAGCGATCTTGCCGAGCGACTCGGGCACGGCCTCGACCACGACTCTGCGACGGTCTTCCGGATCCGGCTTGCGCCGGACATACCCCGCTCTCTCCAGCCGGTCGATCATCTGGGTGATGGCACCAGTCGTCCTGCCGAGGCGCGCGCTGAGTGTGCCCGCGGTGCTGGACCCCTCCCTGCCGAGGGTGTGCAGGCACAGCAGGTCCGAGGTCCCGACCCCGATCCGCTGCGCGACCAGGTCGTTCAGTCGCCCCATGGCGCCCGCCAGATCGGTCATCGCGAGCGCGATCCGGTCGGGGAGCGTGCCTTCCTCCTCGTTACGCGGCTTGACACTCATCCGTCCTCCAGATTATCTTAGTCGATAAGATGCTTTATTGCTAAGGCAAATATGCTATCCCGTCAACCGACGACCCGAGGGCATCGGTGTCCATCGAGACATCCAACCCGACCCTCACGGACCACACCCACGCGATCACGCCCGTCGTGATCTCGCCAACCAGCATCGCGGACTTGCTCGACCGTCACCATCCCGGACGTCGCCATGCTCCCGATCAGGGCCGACCTCGGCGCGCGGCTCGTAAACGTGCATTGACCTCTATTCAAACAAACGTGCGACACGACATTCGGAAAGGATCGATCCGTATGTGCAGCGTTTCAGAGCTGACCACCAACTTCACCGAGGGCCCCATCGGCATCGACGATCGCGTTCCCGCTCTTGGGTGGCGGCTCGATTCGACTCGGCAGGCGGTCCGACAGGTCGCCTACCAGATCAGGGCGGCGTCCACGGGTGGACTTCTCAACCAGGAGCAGCCCGATCTGTGGGACACCGGGAAGATCGAATCCGACCGCCAACTCGACATCGTCTACGAGGGCCGGCCGCTGTCCTCGCGAGACCAGGCGTTCTGGCAGGTTCGGGTATGGACCGACGACGGCGTCCTGTCTGACTGGAGCCCGGTCGGATATTGGGAGATGGGCCTGCTGGAGGTGGCCGACTGGACCGCGGAATGGATCGTCGACCCGGCTCCGGCGGGCCCCATGCCCCTCTTCGCCGCGCCCTTCGTGGTGGACCCTGACCGTCCGGTTGCCAAGGCACGGCTGTATGTCGGCGGACTGGGGCTGTTCGAGGCCCGCCTCAATGGCGTCAAGGTGAGTGATGATCTCTTGACGCCGAGTGCCACGGCTTACGACAGGCGAGCGCTCTACCGGACCTACGATGTCACCGGCGGGCTGAGCGCCGGGGAGAATCGGCTCGGTGTGATCGTCGGCAACGGGCTGTTCAACGTGCCGGAGAAGAAGGATCGCTATTGGGCCTCGGTCACCTGGGAGACGGGGGTGGAGAAGGGCGATCCGATCCGCCTCAGTGGCGAGCCGAAGGTGATCGCGCAGTTGGAGATCAGCTATGCGGACGGCGGCGTCGAACATATCTCAAGCGGCCCTTCGTGGCGGGTGATCGAGGGGCCGATCGAGTTCTCTGGCTACTACGGCGGCGAGGACTACGACGCCCGCAGGTGGCCGATCGACTGGGATCTGCCGACCGGCGACCTGTCATCATGGCGGTACGCCGAGGTCGCAGGTTCCGCGCCGGCCATGCTGAGCGCTCAATTCGAGCCCCCGATCCGCGCCCAGGAACGACTGGAACCCGTGTCCATCCACGAGGTCGCACCTGGCGTGTACGTCTTCGACTTCGGAACCAACCTCGTCGGCTGGCCCGAGATCCGGGTCAGTGGGCCCGCGGGGCAACGTGTGGCCCTCTATCCCGGCTGGTATCTCAACAGCGACGGAACGGTCGATCAGAATGGCATGATCGGCTGGACCTCGACCGGCAAGGTCGCCGATCACTACACGCTTTCCGGTGTCGGCGAGGAAGTGTGGCATCCTCGTTTCAGCTATCACGGATTCCGTTACCTGGAGGTTCACGGCCTCGCGGATCAACCGGTCCAGCAGACCATCACAGGGGTCGTCCTGCATGCGGCGAACCTGCGGACCGGATTCTTTCGCTCATCCAGTCAGCTGCTCAACGACATTCACCGGATCGCGAACCGGAGCGTGCGCAGCAGCATGCTCGGTCCGGCCATGCCGTCAGATCCGAATCGGGAGAAGGCAGGCTGGGCCGTATCGGTGCATTTCGAGTGGTATGCCCGCAATTACGGCCTTGCCTCATATGCCCAAGCGGTGGCGCGCGACATCACCGATGCCCAGCGGGCAGACGGCGATCTGCCAGGGGTCGTTCCCAATCCAACCGACTTCTGGTACGTAGGTGACCCCAACTGGAGCGGCGCCCTGCTCCTGCAGGCGGATCAAGCTCTTGCCCACTACGGTGACACCACGACACCCCGCCGGCACTTCGCCGCCATGGAACGTTACTTCCGTTACCTGGAATCCCGGGAGACCGACGGCATCTATCCCGGCGGCACATTCGCGGAGGGCTACTTCGGCGACTGGCTCTATCCCGGCCAGCACTGGCAGAACCCTTTCGACCCCGACAAGGAGCATTTCACGCCGGCCAGTCTGACAGCCACGTGGGGATACTGGCGCAGCGCCGTGGCGATGGCCAGGATCGCCGAGGCGCTGGGCCGCGAGGACGAGGCAGGGCACTACCGGAACAAGGCGCGTTCAATCGTCGAAGCCTTCAATCGAGCCTTCTACCGGCCCGGCGAGTTCACCTACGCAACCGGTTCTCAGGCCGCCGACGCGCTCGCACTCGACATGCAGGCACCGCCCGGCGATGAGCGTGACCGCGTACTGGAGCACTTGACCACGAGTATCCGCCGTGCCGACGGTCACCTCACCGTGGGCATGATCGCCCTGCCGGCCGTGATCCGCGTCCTCGCCGCCGCCGGACGCGACGACCTGCTCTACGACGCCGTTACGCGGACTACCTACCCCGGTTATGGACATTGGCTCAGCAAGGGCGCCACCTCGATACCGGAATCTTGGGACTGGTCGGGCACCGAAGGGGTGCCGGATCTGAACATCCTGGGTGACATCGACGCCTGGTTCACGAGCAGCCTCGCGGGCATCCAGGCGGCCCCGGGCACGTCCGCCTTCGAAGAGATCATCATCGCTCCAGCCGTGGTGGGGACTCTGGACGAGGTGGAAGGTCGCCTGCGGACGGTACGCGGTGAGATCACAAGTCATTGGGTACGGCAGGCGCGTCGCGGAGCGAGTTCCGAGGTGGACGAGGAGGAGTTCACCTTGGCGGTGACCATCCCGGTCAACACGATCGCCACTGTCGTCCTACCGCTGCACCACCCTGCCGCGGCGGTAACGGCCCCCGAAGCGTCCAGCTTCCTGGACCGCGACCACATCAGCGCCAGATACCGGGTCGGATCCGGATCTTGGACTTTCACCGCCCGTTAGGACCGAGGTCATCCGCTCGACCTCGGCCCGCGTACTGACACGCGCCGATCGATGGAGGCCGTACGCGGACGGGCGGCGTGGCCGAAGACCGACTCTGGAGGTCAGGGGCCGCATGCGGAAGATCACGAAGAAGGGGACACGCCGAGGGCGCAACCGGCGTTACGCGGCGCGAGGTCCCGCACCAACTCTCGCACCGCACCCGCACCCGCACCCGCACCCGCACTCGTACCCGCACTCGTACCCGCACCCGCACTCGTACCCGTACCGGCCTGGCCCGGCGACCGACTGCTCGGTCTCGCCGGGCGCGGTCCGATGCCGGTTCACCCGGTTGCCCCGGGTCCTGGCGTTGATCCCGAACTCCCGCGGCCACCGACGCGACCATCGGCCAAGCGGATGGCTTCACGCGGGAGGCGATCCGCACGCCCACCGGCCGGTCAACCCCGCGCCACTCGCGGAAACTTCCCGCAGCTGGCGCTCGGCGTGACCGTCGACACCCCGCACAAGCGCATCGGCGCGAACGCGATCACCGCCTTGCAGGGCTTCCTCCCACTCGGCCTGCCGGTCGGTGTCCTCGCCGTCGACCGCGCCCACACCGACCAGACCGCCGATCACTTCGCCCGCCCAGCCCGCGCCCTGGGCTACAAGCTGGTTCTCGACTACAAGCTGGAGCGGCGCGGCGTCCAAGGAGAGATCCATGGCGCGCTGCTCATCGACGGCAACCTGGCCTGCCCGCTGATGCCCGAGCGGCTGGCCCGCGCCACCACCGGCCTGGACGACCAGACCGTCCGCACCCCGCCCGAGCAGCTCATCCGGCTGATCGCCGTCCGCGAACCCTACTGGCTCAAGCTCAAGCAAGGCGCCGACGCCCACGGGCGCATCCGGCTGCAATGCCCAGCCGCCGGCACCTCCCCCTCGGTGACCTGCCCCGCTTCAACCGCCATCCCCGTAGACCTGACCAACCCCGCCAACGCGCCGCCAAGCCGACCATCCTCCTGCCCGCCGGCGAACCCATCCGGCCCTCCAGAGGCAAGGGCGACCCAGCGCACATCTGCACGCGGACCACCATCGCCCTGCACCCCGACGACCTCGGCGCCAAGGACAAGCTCCGCCAAGACCCGCACTACCTGACGCCGGCCTGGCAAGACGCCTACAAGCCCATCCGGGCCGACACCGAAGGCATCAACGGCCGCGTTAAGGGCCACCACATCGATCTCGGCGACCCCAAGAACCGCCTCGCCCACGGCCGCGTGGCCCGGACCCTGCTCACCGCGATCATGGTCGCCATCACCAACGAGCTCATCCTGCTCGCCTGGCGGCAAGCCCACGGCCACCGCGAACCTCCGCCTGAGGACACCTACGCATTCACTGAACAAGACACCGACCCGGACCCGCGGGCAGCTTCCGGAAGACCACCACCAGACGCGTGATCCGCTGAGCTGATAACCGGACAGCACTACTCCGACCGACCTGTCCCGCACGCCCGGCCGCCAGTCCTCCACGTGCTTCCAGCGGCTCAACACCACCAGCGCCCCTCGCCTCGAACGCCACATGAGCCGGAACCGACCCGCCCAACGATCCGAAGGCCTCGGAAAACACGAAATCCCGTCCGATTCAGGTGATCGGACGGGATCCCGTCAATCTCAGTCCAGCCGTTTCAAGAACGGCCTTTGGGTGGGGCGTTCACGAGAGGGTGTGATCTGCGGAAATGCTGGCCTTGGAAGATCGCTTCCCGAACCCGACGTGATCGTTTCCCGTTGTTCCCGTCCGCGATTCGCGGAGCCTGTCACGGTCACGGACGCGACGCCGGCCATGGCTGAGCGCGCCGCTCCGCCGTAGCTGTTGAGTGAGAGGTACGGCGCGGCGGCCTCAGGCGGCTTCCAAGGAGTCGAGCCAGGCGAGCAGGCGGGCGCCCTCTCGGTCCATGACAGCCGGGTCCCGCAGGGCGTTGGCCATCAGGGACATGCCCTGATAGGCGCTCACCAGCGTTAGCGCCAGGCCGTCGGGTTCCGGCTGGCCCAGCTCGCGGAACTGGTGTTCCACCCAGGCGAGCAGCAGCCGGATGACCCTGCCCGCCTCGACATCCAAGCCACCCTCGTCGCGTTTGTCCAGCTCGACGGCGAGCGTGCCGGTCGGGCAGCCGTACCGGGCGGCGAGGTCGCGCTGGCCCACCCATGCCTCGATCAAGCCCTTGAGGCGCTCGCGGGAGTCAGGGAGCCGGTCCAGGTGGTCGGTGAGCAGCTGCAGTTGCCGCGCGTGCTCCGACAGCGCGGCGGCGACGAGCTCGTCCTTGGTCTTGAAGTAGTAGTAAACGTTGCCCACGGGGACATCTGCCACGCGCGCGATGTCGGCGATGGTGGTGCGCTCGGCTCCCTGCCGGTGTACGACTTCGGCGGCGGCCCGCATGAGCCGCTGCCGCTTGGCGCCAGCCGTACGGCTCCGGGTGGATCCCTGAGAGTCAGTCACCTGACTAACTATATGTCGCGATTCTGTGCTACGTTCCTTTTCAGTCAGCCAACTAACTAAGAAGGAACGTCTGATGATCGTTGTTACGGGCGCCACCGGAAACGTCGGCCGCACGCTGGTCCGCATCCTCGCCGAGCAGGGCCACGAGGTGGCCGCCGTCTCCCGCCGCATCGCCCAGACCGATGTGCCATCCGGCGTACGCGTGATCGCCGCCGACCTCGCACAGCCGTTCGCCGGCTTCCCCTCCGCGGCGAACGCGGTCTTCCTGCTGGTCGGCGGAGACCTGGCGATGACTGGCGACCCCGCTCGAGTCGTCGCCCCGCTCGCCGCCGCGGGCAAGATCGTCCTGCTCTCTTCGCAGGGGGTGGCCACCCGCCCGGACTCCGTGTCCCACGGCCAGGTCGGCGCTGCCTTCGAGCAGGCGGTCATGGACTCCGGTGCCGAGTGGACCATCCTGCGTCCCGGCGGCTTCGCCTCCAACGCCTACGCCTGGGCGCCGTCCATCAAGGCGAATCGCACGACCGCCGCGCCCTTCGGCGAAGTAGGACTCCCGGTGATCGATCCCGATGACATCGCCGCCGTGGCCGCCGCCGTCCTGACTCAGCAGGGCCACGCGAAAGCGATCTACGAACTGACCGGCCCCATGCTGACCACCCCACGCCAGCGCGCAGCCGCCCTCGGTGAGGCCATCGGCGAGCCCGTCACCTTCATCGACCAGACCCCAGAGGAGGCCCGCGCCCAGATGCTCACCTTCATGCCTGCCCCGGTGGCCGACACCACCCTGGACATTCTCGGCACCCCAACCCTCCGCGAACAGACCGTCAGCCCCGATGTCGAGAAGATCCTCGGCCGCGCACCCGGCACCTTCGCCGACTGGGCCAAGCGCAACGTCGCTGCCTTCCGCTGACGCCACCGCCTGCCACGCTGTCCGCCCGCGACCTCACCGACCCGGAAACGATGAGATCCCGCCTGATCGCGATGATCAGACGGGATCCCGTCAACTTCAGTCCAGCCGTTTCAAGAACGGCCCTGGGTGGGGCGTTCACGAGTGTGGTTGAGCAGCGACGATGACGCCCTGACAAAGATCGCTTCCCTCGTTTCCCAGCCGAGCGCTCAGGGGTTCAGTGTGCCGCGTCGGGCATGCGGACTGTTATGTACGGGTGTGGTTGTGCCAGCCACTCGCCGGTCAGTCTTGCCCCTGTGGTCTGGTCGATGACCGCGAGCATGGCGGCCTGCCAGTCGTAGTGCTGGTCGCGTTCCTCGAAGTCGACGAAGAAGTCCGTCATCGCCTGCAGTTCAGGCCATCGGCCGATACCGGCATGATCTTCCGGGCGGCCGGGGAAGAGCGCGTCGATTGCCAGGATGAGCTCGCCTCCGGCTGCGAAGCTCAGCCGATTGTGGGCGTTGACACTCCACCAGGCGCTGTATGCCCGGGCTCGCCGGCTGAGCCGCCGCAGTACGGCGGGGGTAGATCCGAGGTAGTCCTGCTCCAGGAGCATGGTGGCCGGACCGCACCGATCGACGAGCACGGGATAGTCGGTGTCGTAGGGGAGCATGACGGCACGGGGTAGTGCCGGCTCGTGGAGCTGGTGTGGCGCGTCCCCGCCGAGCTGGGCGGCGGTCTGGTCCCAGACTGAATGCTCGTCCGCTGTCCGGAACCACTACCGTCCAGCACATGGCCACGTCCAGCCATACGTGGCTGGAGTGGAGTTGCCGGTAGTGCTCATGCAACCGCAGCCCCTACGGGGCCGAGCGGCTGCTGCACGCCACCGCCCGGCTGGCCCTGTGGTGTCACCGCACCGGCCTGCCGGATGACCCGGAAGTCTGGTTGCGGCACGAGACCATCGACGCCTTCGTCCTCACCGGCTGCACCGACCTGGCTCCCCGCTCGGCACAGACCTACCGGGCCTGGCTGCGGCACATGCGCGCCACCCTGGCCTGGCTGGAACGCGGCGAACAGCAACCCCCGCCGATGAAGGCCCCGGCCGGCGTGTCGGCCCCGTACTCGCCGGGGCATCTGGCCGCCCTGCGCGCCTGGGCCGAACAACTGACCGGTCAAACCCGTGCCGACGCACTGACGTTCATGGCGTTGGCGGGCGGTTGTGGGCTGTCCCCCGGCGAGCTGGCCGCCGCCCGCGGCCATCACCTGCGCCGCCTGCCCTCCGGCGCGGTCGTCATCGCGGTTCCCGCCGCGGACCGGCTGGTCGTCGCTCGCGCCGCCTGGGAGCAGCACCTGGCTGAGGCGGCCCAGACCGCGGGCGAAGCGTTCCTGTTCCGGCCCCACCGCACTACGCCCGCGGCCAAGAACCTGCTCAACGCCTGGACCGCCCGGCATCGACCCACCGGTGGCCTGCCCGCTCTGTCGGCCCGCAGGCTGCGCGCCTGCTGGATCGTCGACCTGCTCAGCGCGCGGATCGACGCCGGCCTGGTCGCCGCCGCGGCCGGGCTCAGCCCATCCGCGCTGGCCCGCTACCAGCATTTCGTCCCCGCCCTCGATGAGCAGGCCGCCATCGCGCTGCTGCGCGGCCAAGCGCAGTGAGTACACCGCGCCGCCCTACCCGGCGCGCCCGTCGCACAGCCTGGCGCCCGCGCACCGGCCGGGCAAGGTCGGCCCGGCCCAAGCCACCCGCCCGGCAGGCGTTGCGCATCCCGGACGCGGTCGCCGACCACTACGCGCGCCTGCTGGACGACTCCGGCATCTTTCCGCTCATCGACACCGAACTCGGCGTCCGGCCAGGCCCAGCGGGGCTGCCCATCCGCGCAGCCCTGACCTGCCTGCTTTTGTTGATCCACTACACCGGCAAGGCCGTCCTCGGTGACGCCTGGCAGATCGCCGCCTTCTCCCTCTCCCCTGCCGCCCGCCACCATCTCGGAATGGACCCGGCCGACATCGACGCCGATGATCCGCACGCCTGCCTGGCCGCCTCCCGGCGCTTCTATCGCGCGTTCGACCGGCTCACCACCATCCTGGATCCAGCCCGCCACGGCCGGCGCGCCCGCCTGCCCCAGCACCAGGCCGACCACCTCGCCACGGCCTGGGAGGACGACGATGTCGGCCACGCCCGCAAGCGCCAGGTGCTGCAGCAGATCGTCACCGCGCTCGTCCTTACCCCTGTCCGCCGGGCCAAAGGCCGCGGCTACCTGCGCAGCTTCGCCGGAGACATCGGCATCGACACCACCGCGGCGCCGACCCTGACCCGTCCGCCCCGCCTGAACAAGGGCCTGGCATCCACCGAGATCACCGCCGGCTGGCACTACTCGGCCGGAGAGGGCCCTCCGCAGTTCGGCCACAGCGCCACCCTCACCGTCGCCGCCCGCCCCCGCGCCCTCACCGCCGCCTTCCCCCAGCTCGCACTCGGCCTGGTGGTCGACACCCCGCACAAAGGCATCGGCGCCAACGCCATCACCACCCTGACCTCGCTGGCCGGCCTCGGCCTGCCGGCCCGGTTCGCCGCGGTGGACCGCGCCTACACCGACCAAGCCGCCGATCACTTCGCCCGGCCCGCCCGCGCCCTGGGCTACCAACTCGTCCTGGACTACAAGCAAGACCAGCGCGGCATCCAGGGCAGCGCCCACGGCGCCCTGCTCATCGACGGCACCCTGGCCTGCCCACTGATTCCCGACCGGCTCGCACAAGCCACCACAGGCCTGAACGACGCAGCCGCCCGCACCCCCGACGACGAGCTGAGCGCCCTGATCGCCGCGCGCCAGCCCTACTTTCTCCACCACAAGCAAGGCCCCAACGCCCAGCAGGCGATCCGGCTCCAATGCCCGGCCGCAGGCACCTCGCCCTCGATCACCTGCCCTCGCTTCGAACGGCTCCACCACCGCCAGAGCAGCCGACCGGCGGCCATCGATCTGGCCGACGCCCGCCGGCGGGCCGCCCACCCCTCGGCCAAACCCCGCACCCTGCCCCCACTCCGCGACCAGCGTCCTGGAGATCAGCCCAAGGTCTGCCGCCAGCAGACCATCACCCTGCACCCCGGCGATCTCGGCCACCTGGACAAGTTCCGTCAGGACCTGCCCTACCTGACCCCGGCCTGGGCCGGAACCTACCGCGCCGTCCGCGCCAATACCGAAGGGATCAACGGGCGGCTCAAAAGCTTCGATCTCGACCTGGGCGAGCCCAAGAACCGGCCCGCACACGGCCGCGTCGCCCAGACGCTGCTCATCGCGCTCATCGTCACCGTCGCCAACGACAACTTTCTCGACGCCTGGCGGCACACCCACCAACCCGAACCCGCTCCAAGCGACATCACAACCGAACTCGGCAGCCAAGAGGTCGCCGACCCGCCGATCCCGGCAGGGAAACCGCCACCCGGACCTTAGGCAACAAATCGGAAAGTCAGCACACAGCATCTCGCCAGCCACAGGCTTCGCCATGTCCAGCGGCGCGATTCTTGTGCTCCTCCAGCGGCCTGACACCACCCGAGCCTTCCGCGGCACCCACCACACCGGCCCCAAAGACGCCCGAACGCAACTTGGAACCCTCTGAAACGACGAGATCCCGCCCGATCACCAAGATCAGACGGGATCCCGTCAACTTCAACTCCGCCATTTCAAGAACGGCCCTGGGTGGAGCTGAGGGGATTTGAACCCCTGACCCCCTCGATGCGAACGAGGTGCGCTACCGGACTGCGCTACAGCCCCAAAGACTCGACTAGGTTAGCAAACACTTGGGGTTTCTCGCGCCATCGGCCCGATGATGCACGGGTGGAGCCGAGATCAGTCGCCCACGGCGCGGCGGGGTGGGTCGGCGTACTGGTCGAAGATCTCGTCGGTTTGGTGGGCCGTGAGGTCGATGATCTCGGCCTGGGGTTGCTGGGCGGCGAGGTCGAGGGCGCGGCGGCGGGCGTGGGCGCGTCTGGCGCGGGCCTCGGCGGCGTGGCGGGCGTGTTCTCTGTCCAGTCGTACGGCGGTGCGGAGTACGGCCAGGTAGCCCAGCGTGAGCAGGGCGGACGGGGCGACCCCCCACCATGGGATGACCCGGACCGCCGCGGTGATCACCGAGGCGAGGATGAGCAGGGCGCACCAGAACAGCCGCCGGCGGCGGGTGGCGACCACGATGGCGCGGCGGCGCTGGGCGGCGCGGCGCAGGTCGGCGGCCGGTGGCGGCTCGACGGCGGTGTCCGCCTCGACCGGGGCGTCAGAAGTCTCAGCGGCCTCATCGGCCTCGCCGGCCTCAAGCGACTCAGCGGAATCGAGCGACTCCGCAGCGGCGGGCGCGGTCATGATCGGGCCGGTGTACTCCTCACCGGCGCCGTCGTGAACGCCCAGGTCACGCGGCTCCACCAGGTCGCCCTTGTCGCGGCGCAGCCACATCGGGATCAGTACGCCCAGCCACATGAGCACGATGGCGACATAAAGGAGGGCGCTGCTCACGTCCACCCCCGGGCAGCATGAAGACGCCTGGGGACTCTTGGCGTCTTCGATGTGCTCACGTCACGCACCGTAAGACCGCGTGTCACTAATTGACGAGCATTCGGTGCGGTGTGTCGCGAGATCGTCAAACCTCTTCATGGGGAGGGCCACCATGCGCGGCCGACTCCCTGGCTCTCCTCCACTGGACCAGAAGCCCTCTGGGGGCGTCCTCGACGGTGATCGCGTAGCAGATGTGATCCCGCCAGGCGCCGTCGATGTGGAGCTGACGGCGGCGGATGCCCTCCTCGCGGAATCCGAGCTTCTCCACGACCCGCCGGCTGGCCTGGTTCTCCGGGCGGATGTTGGCCTCCAGCCGGTGCAGGCCCGAGGTGAAGAAACAATGATCGACGGCCATCGCCAACGCCGTGGGAATGATCCCGCGCCCGGCGAGGGCCCCGTCGATCCAGTAGCCGACCTGGGCGGAACGCGCCGAACCCCACACGATCGCCCCGATGGTGAGTTGTCCGGCAAAGGCCCCCTGATAGGTCACCACCCACGGCATCGCCAGCGCCTGCCTGGCCTCCCTGCGCAGCGTGGAGGTCATCGAGATATAAGGACCCAGACCGGTGCGAAACAGCGGCGTCTCCGGGTTGCTCGGCTCCCACGGGCGCAGCCAGTCGGCATTGCGCAAGCGCGTCTCCCGCCAGGCCCGCACGTCGCGCAGGCGCAACGGCCGGAGCCCCACCGGCCCTTCGGTCAGGACTGCCGGCCAGCCGCGAAGTCGATCCACATCACCATCATCCCCCCTAGCGGCACGAGGCCGCATCCCCGCTCATGCCGGACCAGTCACCTCATGTCGCCGGTGGTCGCCGGTGGTCGCCGGTGGTCGCCGCCGTGCATCTGCTCGACGGCGTGCCGCAGGATCGGGGCCAGTACGGCCATGCCGTCCCGGACGCCTCCCGACGAACCAGGAAGATTCACCACAAGAGTGCGCCCGGCTTGCCCAGCGAGCCCACGCGAGAGCACGGATGCAGGCACTTTGTCGCGATTTGCCTGCCGTACGGCTTCCGCGATGCCCGGAACCTCGCGGTCGAGGACGCGCCGGGTCATCTCGGGCGTGAGGTCCGTCGGGGTCAGCCCGGTGCCCCCAGTGGTGACGATCACGTCGTAGCCCTCCGCCAGGCCCGCCCGCAGGGCCGCCTCGACGGGCTCTCCGTCGGGCACCACGCGGGGGCCGTCGACCGTGTCACAGCCGGCGTCGCCGGCGAGCAGGGACGCCAGCAGCGGACCGGATTTGTCCGGATAAACCCCGGCGGCGGCCCGGTTCGACACGGTGATCACCAGGGCCTTCAGCAGGGTCTTCATGGGCGGGTCCAGACGCCGGTCTTGCCGCCGGTCTTCTCCTCCACCCGGACGTCGCTGATCACGGCGGCCGGATCGACGGCCTTGACCATGTCGATCAGCGCCAGCGCGGCCACCGAGACGGCGGTGAGCGCCTCCATCTCGACCCCGGTGCGGTCGGCGGTCTTGACGGTCGCGACGATCTCCACGCCCTCGTCGACGACGGTGAGCGAAACCTCGACCCCGTGGACGGCGATCGGATGGCAGAGCGGAATGAGGTCGGGTGTCCGTTTCACCCCCATGATCCCGGCGATCCTGGCCACACCGAGCGCGTCGCCCTTCGGCACCTCACCCGCCCGCAGGATCGCGACGGCCTCGGCGGACAGCAGTACCCGGCCGGCCGCGCGGGCCGTACGGGCGCTGACGTCCTTCGCCGAGACGTCGACCATGCGGGCCGCGCCCGAATCGTCCAGATGTGTCAGCTTGCTCACAGCGGGATCACCTCCACGGCCGCGCCCTCGGGAAGGTCGGTGACGTCTTCAGGGACCACCACGAGCGCGTTGGCGGCGGCGAGGGCGGCGAGCTGGTGGGAGCCCTGGCCCCGCACCGGGGAGGCCACCGCGGCGCCGTCGGGGCTCCAGGCGAGCGTGGCGCGCAGGAACGAGCGCTTGCCCGGAGGCGAGCGCAGGGCGGTCGCGGTGGTGGCCCGCACGGTCGCGGTCTCCGGCGGCAGGCCCTGCATCTTGCGCAGCGCCGGCCGTACGAAAAGGACGAACGAGACGAACGACGAGACCGGATTGCCGGGCAACGCGAAGATCGGCACCTCGTCGTCACCGACCACCCCGAAGCCCTGCGGCATGCCCGGCTGCATCGCCACCCGCTGGAACCCGACCGTGCCGAGCGGGCCCAGGGCCTCCTTGACCGGCTCGTACGCGCCCATCGAGACCCCGCCGCTGGTGATCACCGCATCGGCCCTGACGAGCTGCGCGTCGAGCTGGTCGAGGAACACCGCGGCGTCATCGGGCACGACCCCGGCGCGGAAGCCGTCCGCGCCCGCCTCACGGACGGCGGCGGTGAGCGTGAAACTGTTGGAGTCCCAGATCTGGCCCGCGCCGAGCATCGAACCCGGCTCCACCAGCTCGGCGCCCGTGGACAGCACGACGACCCGCGGACGCGGCCGTACCAGCGCCCTGCGCCGCCCCACGCCCGCCAGGATGCCGAGCTGGGCCGCGCCGATGTGCATGCCCGCGCGCAGCACCACCTCGCCCTTGTGAACGTCTTCGCCCGCCCGGCGGATCGCGTGCCCCGCGGGCGCGGGCCGGGTGATCGCGACCGAGGTCTTGCCACCGTCGGTCCACTCCACCGGCACGACGGCGTCGGCGCCCGCGGGCATCGGGGCGCCGGTCATGATCCGCACGGCGTGGCCCGGCCCCACCGCGTAGAGCGCGCCGTCGCCCGCGGCCACGTCATCGATCACGGGCAACGTGACCGGGCTCTCCTGGGCGGCCCGCCGGACGTCCTCGGAGCGCACGGCGTAGCCGTCCATGGCGGAGTTGTCGAAGGGCGGCAACTCCACCGGTGTCGTGACATCTTCCGCCAAAGTGGTGCCGAGCGACCGCTCCAGCTCCACTTCGAGCGGCGCGAGGGTGCGTACGGTCGCCAGGATCTCGGCGAGGTGCTCGTCCACCGATCTCATGCCGGCCGTCCTTCCCCTTGATCGTTCAGCGGTCTCGGAGGAACTCACGAAGCCAGGGTACGAACTCTGGGGCGAGGTCGGGACGCTCAGCGGCGAACTGCACCACCGTGCGCAGATAGTCGAGTTTGTTCCCGGTGTCGTACCGCCGCCCCCTGAACAGGACGCCGTGCACGGGCCCGCCCTCGGACCTGTCGCGCCGGGCGAGTTCCTGAAGGGCGTCGGTGATCTGGATCTCCCCGCCGCGTCCCGGAGGGGTCTTCTCCAGGACCGGGAACACCGTCGGGTCGAGCACATAGCGGCCGATGATGATCCAGTTGGACGGGGCCTCGTCCACCGGCGGCTTCTCCACCAGGTCGGTGACCTTGACGACGTCGTCCTCGTCCGTGGGCGCGATGGAGACCACGCCGTACATGGACACCTGCTCCCTCGGCACCTCCATCAGGGCGATCACGCTGCCGCCGTACTCGCTGCGGACCTGGAGCATCCGCTCGAGCAGCTTGTCGCGCTCGTCGATCATGTCGTCGCCGAGCAGTACGGCGAACGGATGCTCGCCCACGTGCTGCTTCGCGCAAAGGATGGCATGCCCGAGCCCCAGGGCCGTCCCCTGGCGCACGTAGTGGATCGCCGCGAGATCGTCGGACTGACGGATCAGCGCGAGCTTCTCCTTGTCGCCCTTGGCCTCCAGAGCGCCTTCAAGTTCGATCGCACGGTCGAAGTGGTCCTCCAGCGGACGCTTGGTACGGCCTGTCACCATGAGCACGTCGCTCAACCCTGCGGACACCGCTTCCTCGACGACATACTGGATCACTGGCTTGTCGACGATGGGCAGCAGTTCCTTGGGCGTGGCCTTGGTAGCCGGAAGGAACCTGGTTCCCAGGCCCGCCGCGGGGACGACGGCCCTCGTCACGACGTCACCTGCGGCGTCGTGGTCGGCCTTGCCCGCGTTGGCGGCGATGTCAGTGGCAATGTCAGCGTTGGTGGCGATGTCAGCCTTGTCAGCGATGTCAGCCATGGAGGAAACCCTAGTGGAGGAGCTGTGGACAAACGGATGCTGCGGCGCACCATCGTCGCGGCGCGTCGGTCCATGTCCGAAACCGGACGCCGCGCCGGTGCGGCGGCCGTCCGCGAGAGCCTGATGGACCGCCCGTGGGTGCAGATGGCGGGCCTGGTGGCCTGCTACTGGTCCACCGGCGAGGAGCCGCAGACGCACGGGCTGGTGTTCGCGCTGTGGAAGCACGGCGCGACGGTGATCCTGCCGGTCCTGCGTGCCGACCACGACCTCGACTGGGCCGTGTACGACGGGCCCGACTCCCTGGAGCCCGGCCGCTACGGGATCATGCAGCCGGTCGACGTGCGGCGCGGGGTGGACGCGATACGTACGGCCGCGCTCGTCATAGTGCCCGCCCTGGCGGTGGACAAGAAGACAGGTGTACGGCTGGGCAGAGGCGGGGGATCTTACGACAGGGCCCTCGCGCGGGTAGGACCCAACGTGCCCACTGTCGCGCTGCTGCACGATGGGGAGCTGATCGAGGGCGTGCCCGCGGAGTCACATGACCAACGCGTACGGTACGCGGCCATGCCGTCCGGGATCATCGCACTCAGGTGATTTCCGGCCTCATAGGGCACAATATTCCCACCAGTGAATAGGAGGCGCGGGGCCGAGAGGGGAGCCAGGTGGAGCTCGATATCTGGCTGCTTCTCGGGGCCGGCGTGGTCATCGCGGCGATCGTCGCGGTACGCATCGTCCACCGCAGCGGCCTGCCCAGCCTGCTGATCTTCCTCGGCCTCGGCCTGCTGCTCGGCGAATCCGGCGTGCTCGGCATCCCGTTCGAGAACGCCGAACTCGCCCAGCAGGTCGGCCTGTCCGCACTGGCGCTGATCCTGGCCGAGGGCGGGCTGACGACGTCCTGGAGCCACGTACGTCGTGCCGTGCCGCTGGCCGCGGTACTGGCGACCGTGGGCGTGACGGTGAGCATCGTGGTGCTCGCGCTGGCCATCCGGGGGGCGCTGGACACCGACTGGCGTACGGCGCTGCTCCTGGGCGCCATCCTGGCCTCCACGGACGCCGCCGCGGTCTTCTCCGTACTGCGCCGCCTGCCGCTGCCGCCGCGCCTGGCCGGGATCCTGGAGGCCGAGTCCGGCTTCAACGACGCGCCCTGCGTGATCGCGGTGGCACTCCTCAGCGTCGCCAAGGTGCCCACTCCGGGGCTGTGGGAGTTCATCGGGGAGGCGACCTACGAACTGGGCGTCGGAGTCGCCGTGGGCCTCCTGGTCGGGCCCGTGGGGTCGTACGCCCTGCGGCGCATCGCCCTGCCCGCCTCCGGCCTCTACCCCATCGCGGTACTGGCCCTGGCCCTCGTCGCCTACAGCGGCGCGGCGATCCAGCACGGCAGCGGATTCCTGGCCGTGTACCTGGCGGCGCTCATCCTCGGCAACACCCGCCTCCCGCACCGCTCGGCCACCCGCGGCTTCGCGGAAGGCGCGGCCTGGCTGGCCCAAATCGGCCTGTTCGTCATGCTCGGCCTGCTGGCCAGCCCGACCGAGATGCCCTCCGCGATCGTCCCCGGCCTGGTGGCCGGCGTGGCCCTGCTCCTGGTGGCGCGGCCGGCGTCGGTGGTGGTGTCGGCGGCTCTGGTACGGCTGGCCGGGATCGACCGGCTGAGCTGGCGCGAGCAGGTGTTCCTGTCCTGGGCCGGACTGCGGGGCGCGGTGCCCATCGTCCTCGCCACCATCCCGTGGGCGGCGGCGGTGACCGAGGCCGAGGCGGTGTTCAACGAGGTCTTCATCATCGTGATCGTCCTGACGCTGGTCCAGGGGCCGACCCTGCCGCTGGTGGCCCGGCTGCTGAAGGTGAGCGCCCCCGCCGAGGCCCTCGACCTCGAAGTCGAGGCAGCCCCGCTCGAAGAACTCAACGCCGACCTGTTGCAGATCAAGGTGCCGCCGACGTCGCTGCTGCAGGGTGTGGAGATCTTTGAACTACGCCTGCCGTCCGGGGCGGCTGTGACCCTGATCGTCCGGGAGGGGCGCAGCTTCGTACCGTCCGCCACGACCCGCATCCGCCAGGACGACCAGTTGCTCGTCGTCACCACCGCCGCCTGCCGGGACGCCGTCGAACGCCGCCTCCGCGCGGTCAACCGCCGCGGCAAACTCGCCGGTTGGTTCGGGGAAAGTGGCGCCTCCTGAGTACCTGGTCACGGGGCGAAGTCGGTCAAGTCACCCGGAATTGCGCGCCGCCAAGTGGCGTTTAAGCTTGTCGGCTGCGTACCATTAGCAGTCGCGTCGGCAGAGTGCCAACCGATGCGGATCACAGAGGAGGAGCGCGTGCCCACCTACCAGTACGCCTGCACCGCCTGCCAAGAGCAGTTCGAGGTCGTGCAGAAGTTCACCGACTCCGCACTCACGGAGTGCCCCACCTGCAACGGCGCACTGCGCAAGGTGTTCTCCGCGGTCGGCATCGTGTTCAAGGGCTCGGGGTTCTACCGCACCGACAGCCGCTCTTCGAGCACCTCCAGTACGGCTCCCGCGTCGTCTTCGAAGTCGGGGTCCGAGGGCAAGAGCGAGGGCGGCTCCAGCTCGGACAAGTCGTCGTCCGACAGCGGTTCCACCAAGAGCGCCGACACCCCCAAGCCCAGCACCCCGGTGACGGCCACCAGTTCCTCCTAGCGGCCCACGCCGCCTCCTCGACCCCGAGGCGACGTAGCCGCCCTGCGCTGAGCCCACGGCGAGGCCGCCGTCTGCCACCATCCCGCGTCGCCTCCCAGGCACCTGAGGCGACACCAAAGCCGGAGCGCCCTACGGCGACTGCCCGCCGACCAGCACCTCGGCCCCCATGCTCCTGAACACCGGGTGGCCCACTACTCCGCGCCCCAAGACGGCCTTCCACAGGGCCACGGCGACACAGCGTCTCCAGCCCAAACCGGGCAAACCCCTTGCCTGCGCGCCCCCCGAAACCCATCGGCCCCTGGTGGTGAACAGCCGCGATAGCAGCAATCTGTCGCCGCCCCATCCAGCAGAACGGCCCGGGGCCACTGCCACTGCCACGCATGTCGCCTCCCTGCCGCCCTACCTCTCCTTCCCTGTCCCCCCAGCAGCAGCCGCGAGTTTTCCACAGGCCACCGCCCCAGCCGGCTCCGCCTTATCCACAGAACGGCGTTCGGCCCCCTGCGCCCGCGAGCCAACGGGCTAATGTCGCCGCATGGTCAATCGAGCACAGATCGGCGTAATCGGCGGCTCCGGTTTCTACTCGCTCTTCGACCGCAGCGACGCGGAAGAAGTCGAGGTGACGACCCCCTACGGCCCACCGAGTGATGTCGTGACCGTCGGCAAGATCGGTTCCCGCACGGTCGCCTTCCTGCCCCGCCACGGCCGCGGTCACCGCTTCCCGCCGCACCGCATCCCCTACCGTGCCAACCTGTGGGCGCTACGCTCCCTCGGCGTCCGCCAGATCGTGGCCCCCAGCGCCGTCGGTTCGCTCCGGGCCGAGCACGGCCCAGGCGTCGTGGTCATCCCCGACCAGCTCGTGGATCGCACGACCACCCGCGAGCAGACCTACTACGACACCGGAGGCGCCGTCCACGTCCCCTTCGCCGACCCCTACTGCCCCACCGGCCGCTCGGCCGCCGTCGACTGCGCCAAAGCCTCCGGCTGGGATTCCGTCGACGGAGGCACCCTCGTCGTCATCGAAGGCCCCCGGTTCTCCACCCGCGCCGAGTCCCGCTGGTTCGCCGCCAACGGCTGGACCATCGTCGGCATGACCGGCCACCCCGAGGCCATTCTCGCCCGCGAGCTCGCCCTCTGCTACACCTCGGTCTCGCTCGTCACCGACCACGACGCCGGGGTGCAGACCGGCCAGGGCGTCACCCAGGCAGAGGTCTTCGCCGTCTTCGCGGCCAACATCGCCCGCATGCGTTCCCTGGTCGCCGACACCGTTCGCGCCCTCCCCGACGACCGCGCCTGCCCCTGCGGCCACGCCCTCGACGGCATCAAGCTCCCCTTCGAGCTGCCCTGAAGCCCCACCTCACCCCACCCACCCATCGCCTGGAGAGTTCTCCGATGCCCCCCGTGATCCGCGCGCTCGTACGACGCCGGCGCCTCGTGGCCAGTTCCCTGGTCGCCGTGGCGGTCACGTGCGCCCTCACCGTGCTCGCCCCGACGCCTCCCGAGACCGTGCGCGTCCTCGCCGCCGCCCGCGACCTCCAAAGCGGCCCCCTCGCTCCAGGCGACCTGACCCCACTCGCCCTCCCCGCCGAAGCCGTCCCCACGGGGGTCATCCACCCTCCCGCCGCCGCGACCGGCAAGATCCTCGCCTCCCCCATGCGCAAAGGCGAGCCCTTGACCGACGTCCGCCTGGTCGGCCCCGCCCTCGTAGCAGCCCACCCGCCGGGCACCGTCGCGACTCCGGTCCGCATCGCCGACGCCGACGCGGCCGCCCTGCTGGCCCCCGGCGACACGATCGACGTCCTCGCCGCCGGCACCGGCTGGGGACAGGACGGCACGGCCACCGCCTCACCGGCCCAGACGGTCGCCGACGACGTCCGCGTGATCACCACCCACAAGCGCGCCGCCACCTCATCGGCCAACTCGGGCGGCGGAGCGCTGATCGTGCTCGCCACCACTTCGGCACAAGCCGCCGAGCTCGCGGCGGCCCAGAGCGGCGGGCGTCTCTCCATCACGATCGGGCCACGGCGGCGCCCATGAGGCGATCACGCAAATACGGAGAGTAATATACTGCGCCCCGCCCAACCAACACTCAGTCAACCGGGAGGCCACATGAGCGGGTTCAAGAAGTTCCTGATGCGCGGCAACGTCATCGAGCTCGCCGTCGCCGTGGTGATCGGCGCCGCTTTCACCTCGATCGTCAACTCGTTCGTCGAAGACCTGCTCACCCCGCTGATCTCCGCCTTCGGCGGCCTGCCCGACTTCAAGGGCCTCACCCTCACGGTCGGCGAGTCCGTCTTCCGCTACGGCGAGTTCATCAACGCCCTGATCTCGTTCGCCATCGTCGCCGCCGTGGTCTACTTCCTGGTGGTCTCACCGTACGAACGGCTCAGCGCCCGCTTCCGCCGCGCCGAGGTCAGCACCACCCGCGAATGCCCCGAATGCCGTTCGGAGGTGCCCAAAGCCGCCACCCGCTGCGC
This sequence comes from Spongiactinospora sp. 9N601, assembly GCF_044326295.1. NCBI lineage: Bacteria > Bacillati > Actinomycetota > Actinomycetes > Streptosporangiales > Streptosporangiaceae > Spongiactinospora > Spongiactinospora sp. 9N601. Next base: position 1,738 of record NZ_JBIRBB010000022.1, on the reverse strand, counting down.
CTTCTGCACAGTCCAGCTCACCCCGGCCGACTGACGGCCCCAACCCGGCCCCCCATCCACTACAGCACCGACCCCACCTTGGGGTCGTACTCCCAGTGCCACGGCTCGAACGGGCTGCTGTACGCCCACTTAGGGTGAATCCACCCATACTGCTTCCCGTTCGCCTCCAGCCACCTGAACTGCGCCGACCCCGAGATCTGCACCCCACCGCACAGGTCCACCGCCAGCCCGAGGCCGTGGTTGCTGCGCCCCGGCACCGCCGCGAACCCCGGCCGCCGATAGTAGATCGACTGCTGCTCGGCCAGATTCCGGTAACTGTCGGTGACACAGATCGGCTTGCCGAACTGCCTGCGGTACGCCTCACTCAAACTGACGAACGCGATCGCCGCGTCCGCCCGCAACTCCTGCCCCTTCTGCTGCAACGGGCAGAGGTACGCGCCCGGAATCAGCCCGTTGGGGAAGTCGTCCGTTGACTTGATCTTCGTCGGGTCACAGGCCAGCGCCGCCCGCCCAACCTTGTCGATCTTGATGCCCAGCTTCACCAGCGCCTGCGTCAGCGACTTCACGACCTTGTCGGACCGCTTGCGCAGTACGTCGATCTCCACCGCCATCTGCGCCTCGCCGAGCAGCTTGTCCGACCGCAGTTCCTGCGCCTCGGCCGCCAGCCGTTGCCGCCCTTCGAGCAGTCGCCCCGTATCCGCGACCACCTGATCCCGCTGCGCCACAAGCTGCGACACACTGGACATCGCACGCAGGCTCGCCTCATCCGACCGCCCGCTAACGAACGGCGCGATCTCCCCGCCGCTCGCCTGCTGGTAAAGGAGCTGCACCAGATCCGACAGCGGCTGCCGTACCTCCGCCAGCGCACGATCCGCCCGATGCAGTTCGCGCAGCTTCGCCGTCAGCCCTTTGTCCGCCTCCTTGACCTGCGCCCGCCGCGTTTCCAGCGCCTTCGTGGCCTCCTCCAGATCCCGCGCGGCCAGCTCCGCCTGTTTGCGCAGCTCGGCGAGATTCTTCGGATCCGGCCGTAACGCGGACCCCGGCACCGTACGGCCGGCAGGACCGGCCACCTCCACCTGCAACTGATCGCCGACCTTGATCGAGACCCCCGGCGTGGCACTCTCCTCCGGAAGCGGTTCCTTCACCGCAGCCTGGCCGGTCGCCCCAGGCAACAGCGAAATCAACACCGCGAACGCCACGATCAGGCCCGCCGATCGAGGAGATGGCACCTTCGACTCCTCCATTTGCGAACTTGTGACCTGAGCCAGGCACGCACGTTACTACAGCTCGACGGGTGCCCGGGGCGGAGTCGCCCCAGCGGTAATGCTCCGGAAAGATCCCCCTGCCGGGTTCACGCGCTTTACCCCACAACCCACACCCCCACCCCGAACAGCACATCTATCCCAAATCCACCCCCTGCACCCCCTCCAAACATGCCTCCCACATCCACGTATCCCGCCACTCCTCAGGACACCCGTCCACCCCCACCCCACCGTCGACCACCATCTCCTCCCCACTCACACTCCGCCCCTCCCCGACGTCCCGCTTCTCCTCTGCCTTACCAACCTCATCGGCCCCCCTACGGACCACAACAGCCGGCACCGAACCCCCCACCCCCCGACGCCGATCCACCACAACCCGCACCTTCCGCGCCACCACCCGCCCCGGTACCCGCCGCCCATACCTCAACTCCGCATGCACCGGCGCCCCCACCAACACCGGCCCCACCCCCACAACC
>NZ_JBIRBB010000021.1:0-168376 GCF_044326295.1 Spongiactinospora sp. 9N601 | reverse complement strand
GTGATCTTGCGGGGTGAGGCGGTAGAGTTCACTCGGAAAGTGCCTTCTGATCTGGGTTGGACGGGGCCTTAGACAAGTCCGATCCTTCCAGGTCAAGGGCACTTTTCATATGTAAACGATCAAGTCGGCTCAAATTCGCCGTGAAAGCCGCAGGCTAGGATCCGTGCCGAACCCGAAGCTGGAGCCGTTGGTGCTGACCGAGGAAGAGCGACGGCTGCTGGAGGCGTGGGAGCGTCGCCGTAAGTCCTCGCAGGCGCTGGCTGACCGGTGTCGGATCGTGCTGGCGTGCGCGGAAGGGGAGTCGGTATCGGCGGTCGCCCGCCAGTTGGGATTCGGGCGCGGGACAGTCGCCCGCTGGCGGTCTCGGTTCCTGGAGCATCGGCTGGAAGGGTTGCTGGACGAGCCGCGGCCGGGCCGTCCGCGGCTGATCTCGGATGAGAAGGTCGAGGAGGTCATCACCGCGACGTTGGAGCGGAAGCCACCGAAGGGCGACACGCACTGGTCGACGCGGTCGATGGCCTCGGCGACGGGCATGTCGCAGTCGAGCATCTCCAGGATCTGGCGGGCGTTCGGCCTCAAGCCGCATCTGGTCCAGACGTGGAAGCTGTCGAAGGACCCGCAGTTCGTCGACAAGGTCCGGGACGTCGTCGGCCTCTACCTCGACCCGCCGGCCAAGGCCGTCGTTTTGTGCGTGGATGAGAAGTCCCAGATGCAGGCCCTGGATCGGACTGCGCCGATCTTGCCGGTCTTGCCGACCACGCCGGCCCGGATGACCCACGACTATGTACGGCACGGCACCACGAGCTTGTTCGCGGCGCTGAACATCGCCACTGGCCAGGTGATCGGCTCGCACCACCGCAAGCACCGCCACCAGGAGTTCATCAAGTTCCTGAACACCATCGACAAGAACGTCCCCGCCGATCTGGACGTGCATGTGGTCTGCGACAACCACGCCACCCACAAGACCGAGGCGGTCAAGAAGTGGCTCCTGCGTCATCCGCGCTTCCACGTCCATTTCACCCCCACAAGCTCAAGCTGGCTGAACCTGGTGGAACGCTGGTTCGCCGAGCTCACCAATCGCAAACTCCGCCGCTCGGCTCACCGCAGCGTCGCCCAGCTCGAGGCCGACGTCCACTCCTGGATCAAGGAATGGAACGCCGACTCCAAACCCTTCGTCTGGACCAAGACCGCCGACGAGATCCTCGACAACCTCGCCGCCTACTGCCAGCGAATTAACGACTCAGGACACTAGTGTGGCGCGCCTGAAATTTTACACTTAAGTACGCTACTGGTTTTCGGTGATTGGCGGGCTGATCTTGCCGAGGTAGTCGGCGAGGGATTTGAGGATCTCGTCGGCGGTCTTGGTCCAGGTGAAGGGTCTCGGATCGTCGTTCCAAGTGTCGATCCATGCCTTGATGTCGTTCTCGAGTGCCGTCACAGAGGTGTGGACGCCACGGCGGATCAGCTTGTCGGTCAGCAGGCCGAACCACCGCTCGACCTGGTTGAGCCAGGAGGAGCCGGTCGGGGTGAAGTGGACATGGAAGCGGGGGTGTCTGCCCAGCCACGCCTTGATCTCGGAGGTGTTGTGGGTGGCGTAGTTGTCGCACACGAGGTGTACGTCGAGTGTGGCCGGCACCGCCTTGTCGATCGAGATCAGGAACTTCTTGAACTCGATCGCCCGGTGGCGGCGGTGCAGTTGGCCGATCACGGTCCCATCGACGATGTTGAACGCGGCGAACAGGCTGGTGATGCCGTGCCGCAGATAATCGTGAGTGCGCCGCTCGGGCATGCCGGGCATCATGGGCAGCACCGGCTGGGAGCGGTCCAGCGCCTGGATCTGGCTCTTCTCATCCACGCACAGCACCACTGCCTTCTCGGGCGGGTTGTGGTACAGCCCGACGACGTCGACGACCTTGTCCACGAACAGCGGGTCGGTGGACAACTTGAACGTGTCCTGCAGGTGCGGCTTGAGGTCGAACTTCTTCCAGATCCGGCCGATGGTGGACTTCGACAGGCCGCTGCGCTTGGCCATCGAGGCGCGCGACCAGTGGGTGTCCCGGCCAGGGGTGGACTCCAACGTGGCGATGATGACGTCCTGGACCTGATCGAGCAGGATCGAGGGCGGCCGGCCCGGGCGGGGCTCGTCCTGCAAGCCGTCCAGGCGCCTGGCGATGAATCTCGCCCGCCAGCGGTTGACCGTCCCCGGCGCGATGCCGAGTTCGGCGGCGACCTGGTGATTCGTGCCGCCTTCGGCGCAGCGCAGCACGATCCTGGCGCGCAGCGCGAGGAACTGTGCGCTCTTCGCTCCTCTGGCCCAGCGCGTCAATTGCGCACGCTCGGCCTCGGACAAGACCAGTTCCGCCTTGCGCCGCCCTGGCCGCGGCTCGTCCGCCAGGCCCGCCAGCCGGTCGGCCGCGAACCGGGAACGCCACTTGCGCACCGTCGCCACATTCATCCCCAGGTCGGCGGCCACCTGGGTACTTGACGCACCATCCGCACAGGCCAGGATGATCTGTGCGCGCTCGGCCTCCCGTGCGCTTGTCTCTCCTTCTGCCCGGTGCGATAACTCGGTGCGTTCATTCTCCGAGAGCACGATCTCGACAGCTCGTGGTCCTCGATGCGACATGCCAAATAGCGTACGTAATTACAGCTGAGATTTCAGGCGCATGACACTAGGCGCGGAGCAGCAGGAGGGAGAGCTTGCCTTTCTCCACGAGCTGCGCCATCCCGTTGGCGTATGCGCTGGGGCACCTACCGGACCAGCGGCGATGTCGCCGGCCCGGCGTCCGCCATGGTGGTCGCGGGAGCGCGGTGGATCGACATCGCGCCGAACTACGCCGGCGGCCGAGCCCAGGCCCAGCTCGCGCCGGTGCTCGCCGCCCGGCTCGACGTGGCCGTCTCCACAAAGATCGGCTACCTCACCCCCCAGATCCGCGCCGCCGCGGCAGCCGACCGCGTGCTCCCCACCGGCGGAGCCGAGGCCAGGCACTGCATCCACCCCGGCAGGCGACGCCGAGCACGCCGAGACCTGATCCTTTCGATCGTGCCAAGCGCCGAAATTCGCAACAGAATCAGTCAACCTCGGTGGAGAACATCGTCAACCTATCGCCATGCGACTCCGGTAGAGCGATTTCCAAACCACCCGAGAGACGCGGCTGAAACGACCGGCGCCAGATGTCACAAAATCGCGACGTTATGCAAATACCCGCACGTCAACGCCCACATAGTCGACATCATCCGGGACTTCCGTGCATTATGTGCGCTTGCCTGCCACCGACCGTGCGGTCATTATCCCGATGAGGTGGGGAACACCGCAATACAGACGGGAGTTTCACCCATGAAACGTAGGGCATTGATGACCGCGATCGCCCTGGTGGCGGCTGTGACCACCGGCGCCGGCGCCCCGGCGAGCGCGACCGGCCCATCCCCCGGCTCCCCGGGAGTCGCCCCGGACCGCCAGGCCGGACACGGTGCGAAGAGCGTCACGCTCATCACCGGCGACCGGGTCAAGCTCTCCTCGTCCGGATACTCGGTACACCCCGGCAAGGGCAGGGATGTACGGTTCGCCACGATCCAGAAGAAGGACCACCTGATGGTCCTGCCCTCCGACGCGGCGCCGCTGGTCGCGCGGGGACTGGTGGACGAGCGGCTGTTCGACGTCACCCAGCTCATCGCCTGGGACTACGACGACGCGCACCGCGCGGACGTACCCGTGATCGCCAGAACCAGCGGCGCGGCTGCGGCGACGTTCCGGTTACCGGGCGCGCCCGCGCCCGCGTGGCGGAGCGGGCGGCTCGGGCTGGCCGCGGTCAAGGTGCCGAAGAGCGACGCCGCGGCGGCGTGGCGGGCGCTGACCGGCGACGCGGGCGCGCGGACGCTCGCGGCCGGGGTCAAGCGGCTGTGGCTGGATGGCCGACGTACCGCGACACTTGACCAGAGCGCGCCGCAGATCGGCGCGCCGGAGGCGTGGAAGCAGGGCTTCACCGGCAAGGGCGTGACCGTCGCCGTACTGGACAGCGGATACGACACGGCCCACCCGGACCTCAAAGGCGTGGTCGCGCACGCCAAGTCGTTCATCCAGAACGACCCTGACATCAACGACGGCGTGGGCCACGGCACCCATGTGGCCTCCACGATCGCCGGATCGGGCGCGGCCTCGGGCGGCAGGTATCGCGGGATCGCGCCGGACGCCAAGCTGGCCATCGGCAAAGTCCTGAGCAGGCGGGGCGGCGACGAATCCACGATTCTCGCCGGGATGGAATGGGCCGCGGCCGAAATCCGCGCCCAGGTCGTGAGCATGAGCCTCGGCGGACGGGACACCCAGGCGCTCGACCCGCTCGAAGAGGCGGTGAACACCCTCAGCGAGAGCACCGGCGCGCTCTTCGTGATCGCCGCGGGCAACTCGGGCCCGACGGCGTCCTCGGTGGTCAGTCCGGGCAGCGCTGACGCCGCGCTGAGCGTGGGCGCGGTGGACAAGCAGGACGCGCTGGCGCTGTTCTCCAGCCGGGGGCCGCGGATCGGCGACCGCGCCGTCAAGCCGGACATCACCGCGCCGGGCGTGGGGATCACCGCCGCCCGCGCCCGGTACGGCGGGTACTCGACCCAGACCGGCACCTCGATGGCGACGCCGCACGTCGCCGGTGCCGCGGCGATCCTGGCGCAGCGCAACCCCGGCTGGCGGGCCGACCGGCTCAAGTCCGCCCTCATCAGCAGCGCCGCCCCACAGCCGGACGCCGGCCCGTACGCCCAGGGGGCCGGGCGCGTGGACGTGCGGAAGGCGATCGCCCAGACGGTCGTCGCCGTCCCCGGCAACGTGTCGGCCGCGCTGCGCTGGCCGCACGAGAAGGGCCAGCAGGCGACCAGGACGATCGCGTACGCCAACACCGGCGACGCGCCCGTCACCCTCGACCTGGCCATCGCCGCCCAGGGCGGCGGCGAGCTGCCCGCCGGTCTGTTCAGCCTGTCGGCCGACCGTCTCATGGTCCCCGCGGGCGGCCACGCGTCGGTCACCGTCACGATGGCGGCCGACGGGGTCGCGCCCGGCGCGTACGCGGGAGTCGTCACCGCGACCGCGGGCGGCACGGTTGTACGCACCCTGACCGGCGCGTACGTCGAGCCGGAGGCGTACGACCTGGCCATCTCCGCGAAGGGCGGCGCCGGCCTGTCAGGCTTCGCCGTCGCCTTCGACCTCGCGCGAAACGAGTTCGAGTACGTGGACATCCAGGACGGCAAGGGGACGCTCCGGCTCCCCGCCGTCGGATGGTACGTCCAGGCGGTGTTCGACGCGGAGAAGAAGCGGACCGTCGCCCATGTGCCGCCGTTCCGGCTCAGTGAGCGGACGAAGCAACTGACGATCGACCTCGACGCGGGCAGGCAGGTACGCCATTCGGTGGACGACCCGGCCGCCCGGCAGGCCGCCCTGGACGTCTCCGCCACCCAGCAGCAGGGCCAAATCCGGGCCCGGTTCAGCACGATCGCGTCCGATGACCAGATCTTCGTGGTGCCGTCGGAGGTGCCCGGCCTCACGTACCAGGCGCATTCGGTACTGACCAAGGGGGACGCGTCGCCCAGCCCCTACCGGTACGACCTCCTCCACACCGCGGAGAACGGCCTCCCCGCCGATCCCACCCACCAGGCCAGGACCGCCGACCTGGCCAAGACCACCGTGACCTACCGGGGCGCGGGCGTGGCGGCGTACGGCTACGTCTACAGCGGCCCCGCGAACATGTGGCTGCTCGGCGCGCCCACGCGCGTGCCGTCCACCCAGATCCGCTACCGGCCCCGCGTCGACGGCCTCGCCTGGGCGAACCAGGTGGCGTCCTACGACGACTCCGGGGAGCACTGGCTCGTGGACCTCGCGAGCGAACTGCCCCCCGGCGCCGGCACCGAGGTGTGGAACACCGCCGTGTACGGCGCCGCCCAGACCCCGTCCACCGCCCGCTACAGCAACACGGTCGTCGTCGACGGCGCGGTGTTCTCCGATTCCGGGCCCGCCCGGTTCGGTTACGAGTCCAACGCCGATGTCGCCATCGCACTGGCCAGGGACGGCGTGGAACTGGCGAGGGTGACGTGCATGCCACCGGACTCGGTGAGCTGCACGCTCGGGGCCGAGGTGCCCGGCGCGGAATCCACCTACACCCTGACGATGTCGGGGCGGCGGCAGGTGCCGTACTCGGCGCTGGCCACCGCGGTGGACGCGACCTGGACCTTCCGCTCCGGCACGGTGGACGCGAAACCGCTGCCCCTGATCACCGTACGCCCGGCCGCGCAGGGGCTGGACGCCCTGAACCGGGCCGAGCGCGCCTCGCTCACCCGCATCCCGCTCATGTTCGAGCGGCACGCCTCCCCGGCCCTGGGCAGGTCGCGCCCCAAGGTCGAGGTGTCCTTCAACGACGGCGCCACCTGGCGGCGCGTCCCCGTCAGCCACACCCGCGGCCAGTGGACGGCGATGGTACGCAACCCGGCGGCCGGCGACTTCGCGTCCTTGCGCGTCTCGGCGGAGTCGGGCGACAGCACGTTCACCCAGACGATCATCAGGGCCTACGGCCTGACCTCATAACCGCGACCATGCCCGCGGGCGCGCCCCACGAGCGCGCCCGCGGCGACGTGCCGGGGCTCACGAAGAGGAGACGGCACCGGAGCGGAGCAGCGGCGTGAAGCGCTGCCTTCGCGCCAGGACGAGCGCCACCACCATCGCGACCACGAACGAACCCGCCGCGACCATGATGTAGCTCTGCACGCCCGTGGCCGAGTTCTTCGCCACTCCGCCGACCGTCACGGTGGTGGACATGAGGACGGCCGAGCCCACCACGTTCATCACCACGGAGCCGATCGAGAGCATGACCTGCACCAGGCCGGTCACCACGCCTTGCCGATCGGCGGACGCCACGCTCGTCGCCATGTTGAAGCCCGACGTCACCACCGAGCCGGCGGTGAAGCCCAGCAGGCCGGCGAAGACGACCGCGGCGAAGAGATCGGAGGGCGACAGGTACATTCCGACGGTGGACACCATGCCGATCGTCACACCACCGGCCAGGGTCCACGCCGGGCCGACCCGGGTCGCCAGCGCCCCGGCCAGGACGCCCCCGATCGTGATGCCCAGCGACGGCAGGGCGAACAGCAGGCCCAGTGATCCGTCGGCGGCGAGGCCGTACCCGAGGCCCTCGTCCTGCGAGACATGGGCGATGAGGCCGAAGAGCTGGAGCATGCTCTGGTACGCCCCGGTCGAGAGGACGACGACGAGCAGCGTGAGCACCAGCGGCAGGCTGAGATTCCTCAGGTCGATCACGGGTTCGGGTACCCGCCGCACCGCCACTGCCCACAGGAACAGCAGCGCCACGCCGCCCGCGAGCAGGGCGAGCGGTCCCACGGCGGACCAGCCGAACTCCGGGCCGAGGCTGATGTAGCTCAGCACCGCCGCCAAGCCCCCGCCGAGAAGGCCGGCCCCGACGACGTCGAGCCTGCCCACGATTTTGATCGGTGACTCTGGAAGGAGCGCTCGCACCATGATCGCGGCGATGCCCGCGAGGACCGCGGACACGACGAACACGATCTGGAAGCCGTACTGCTCGGCCAGGTATTGGAAGAGGAACGGTGAGGCGACGCCGAAGATCGCCGAGCCCGACGTCACGATCCCGGTGACGGTCATCGCGATGCGGGGCGCGCAGGTCTGGCGGATGAGCGCGACCGTGTGGAAGACGGCGGCCACGGCCGCGCCGCGGATCGCGGCCATGGCCCTCATCACCCGCGCGGTCGTGGAGGCGGCCGGGCCCGGGTTCCAGGTCGGGGCGCAGCTGATGCGCAACGCCGTGCAGGCGTCGCTGGCGGTGACGCAGGTCGCGGGCGGCCACTTCACCCGGGTCGGCGCGCTGGTCGGGGCGACGATCGGCGGGCGGCCTGGTTCAGGGCGACCCGCTCGCGGTGGCGGAATACCGGAACAGGATCGGCGCACAAGGCATCGCGCTGATCGCCGAGGTCGAGTTCCCCGTCAAGTCTGCGTGTTGAGGATCTTGTCGCTGTCTCAGCGGTCTCCTCAGGGCCGGTGACGGTGCAGCGGGGTGACGGTCGATTCAGGCAGTTCCAGCTGTGCTCGAAGCTGCTGGTTCTCCAGGGTGAGCTGGTGGACGGCCCGAACTAAGGCTGGGACGTCTTCCCGGATCTGGGCGAGTTCCTTGTTCTTGTTCGCGATGGTCTTCTTCAGCTTCGCGATGGTCTCGCGGAGACGAACTTCGACGTCGGGTGTCGCCCCGCGGGCTTTGACCTGCTCATAGAACTCGTTCTTCAGATCGGGATGGCGCTGGGTCAGGGCGTTGCGGGGAACCTCGGCTTCGTGGGCCAGGGCGACGATGGTGAGGGCGCCGGTGGAGTTCTGCGGAGTGCCGGCCAGGATGCGGGTCATGGCGGCGCGGATGCGGTCGCGTTCATCGGGCGCGGGGCTCACGTTGTGCTCTCCTGCAGAGTGATGCGGGTGCGGTTGTGGGTGTCGGCCAGATCGCGCAACTTGCTGGCGCGCCCGCGCAGCCGGTCGCCGACTGGCTGGGGGCGTGCGCGGCCCGGTTGTCCAGAGCGTCGGCGTGGGCGCGCAGGCTGGCAGCGTGCCGGTCAGTGCGGACGATGTTGCCGCAGCCGGGGACGCAGTGATCCAGGGTGGGGGTGTCCTTCAGGCCGTCGCGGTGGCAGAGCGCCTGGGCCCGTTTGTAGTGGCAAAGAACGAACGCCTGCGGGTTGTCATAGATCATGAGGTCTTCGTTGGCGATCAGTTTCCGGGCGGTGGCCGCGTTGGTGATCGCGCCCTCGAAGACCGTGGCGCGGGTGGCGGCATTGATGACGCGCCGGGCTGCGGGGCCGGAGAGCCCCTCTCCGGCCTGGATGCCGTCTCGTAGGTCGGCGACGGTGTCGGCGACCGCCCGGACGGTCTCCAGGTCGATGAGTTCGTGGATGCCGCCGCGGCTGCGGGAGGCGTAGCCTTCGGAGACGAGAGTGCGCAGGTGGCCGTATTGGATGGCAAGCGCGACGAGGCCGTTCGGCCTGCGGGCGATATGCCAGGCCAGCGACCTTCTGAACCGGCTGATTCCGATGTTGCCGTGGGGGTCGGGCGGGATGAACTGATCATTGAGGCCGCGAGCGGTCGCCTCCGTGTTCGCCCAGGAGATGAAGTCCTCAATGCGGTTGTTGAGCACGACTGGTTTGAGTGAACCTGTCCCAGCTCGGCCGAAGCGCAAGTCGTGGGCATGGTGGTCGAACAACAGGCAGCCGTCCGGAACCATGCGCTCCAGCACTCGGATGGCGTTGACGACCGGAGCGATCGCCACCCAGGGTGCCTCGCGTTCCATCCCCGCGGATCGGTGGTTGCCGTGCTCGTCGACGGCGTTCTTGTATTCAACGCCCCGGATCAGGTGCCGTCCAAGGAGGCCGTGACCGTCAGGCTCGGGGTCGGGGCAGCAGCCGGTGTGCAGGCCGAGTATCTCTCCGGGGCGCATGCCGGTCAGGAAGGAACAAACGATGAAAGCCGCTGTTCCGAGGTGGCGCATCAGGCTGGCCGCCTCGTCGTAGTCGATCGTTTCCCGCCACGAGACCCCGGCGATCTGGCCGGTGACCGGGACGTTCAGCGGGCAGGGTCCTGGTCTGCTGGACACGGCGTCCTTCAGATCGTTCTGCGCGAAGTACTTCTGGATCTGTGCCGCAGAGGCGCCGGTCATGCCGCCGATGTAGGTGCGGGCCAAAACCACGCGGCCGGGAAGTGCCGTGGTCGGCAGCGGCGCCATGCCGGCCACCAGCGGGTCGAGGTAGGCGTGCAGAGCAGCTTTCCCCGCAGAGGTGGCGGGGTTGGCGCGGGCGGCCGCTTTCAACCGCTGCCTCTCCTTCCAGGCGGTGAGGATGTCGTCGGCGAAGTCGTCGACCATCCGCATGGCCCAGACCAGCAGCGGGCCCATCGTCTGGGCCGCCACTGGTTCGGTCGCGTTCTCTCCGCCGGTGGACGAGGTCGCCGGGGGCAGATAGTCATCGATCCCGAGCTCATCCCAGGGCGGTCGGGCCATTCCAGTCGGGCGGGCGCTGAGCCCATCGAAAGCCCACAAACGTGTCAGGCCTGCCAAGATGCGGCCAGTGTTGCCGCGGCTGCGACCCCTTCCTCTCAGATGGAGACCGTAGTCGTGCAGGTCGCTCGCGCTGCAGAAGGCGAGGCTGTCGATGCCCCTGGAGACCAGCCAGGTGGCCAGGTGAAACCATTGCCGCATCGTCTCGGAGACTTCGCCCAGGCTCAGTCGGCTTCGCATGCGGACGCCGCGTTCGGCAAGAAAGCTGGGTCGCAACTCACCATTGATCATGGTCCAGGCGATCAGCCGCAGCTCGTCACGGAACGCATCAGGGCAAGCCTTCCAGCGCAGGCAGACCTTGGTCGCGCTCGGGTTCTCCGTCAGCGCGCCCAGCGGCCAGATCTCATCGCTATAGCGGCCGTTGAGGTGAGCGTGTCCGGCGCTCACATGATGCGGCAAAACGACTGGAGTGTCAGGGTTGGGCAAGGGCAGCCGATAGGGGTCGTCGAGGGGGGCGGTGAGGATCACGGTTCGAGCTCTCCGCTCAGCAGGTCGGCGATGAGCGCGCGGTCGGCGTCGCTGACGGTGGCCAGCGATCGACGCCAGATGCCTTCACCAAGCTTGGATCGGAGGTCTTCCAGACGGGCGTGGGGGTCGTGCCAGTCTCGCGACCAGGCGGTGGGCGGCAAGGTTGAGCGCAGATTGGACAGTGCTTGGTGCAGGTGCGCGAGCCGGCAGTGGTGTCCAGGGTGAACGCGGGCGTTCTCGCAAGCCAGACACATCAGGAACGAAGCGCCGCAGCCACCGCCGGGCGCTGGGTAAGGGCTGTTGTCGTAGTCGCGGCAGTCGGCGGTCGCCGTCTCGAGGTCCCCATCCTGCGGCTGGTCGCGGAGTTCGGCGACCAAGACGATCGCGCGGGCCCGGTCGGCGGCGTCCTCGGCGCCGGCGGCGATCACCTCGACCATCTCGGCTTGGACTCGCTTGTCGACCAGAACGTAGTGCCGGTCGTGGACGTCCTGGCTGTTCTGCCCTGGCTCTCGGCGGTCGAGCGCGTTGACGGTCCGGCGTCCCCGGCGAAACGGCGAACCTGCGAGACCTTGCGATCGCGCCCACTTCTGCGCGTTCATGGAGGTGACGCCGAAATGGAACTGGCCGACCGCTGGCAGCCGATCCAGATTCCTCAGCAGGCGGGCGCGTTCCAGATCGCTCGCGGTGGTGTCGCCGAGGCGCGCGGCCTGATGCTCGGCGGGGGCGTACGGGGTGAGCCGAATGCGCGGATCAACGCGCGAGGCTGGTCCCGCAGGGCCCGCATGAACGCCATGAGGTCGCCGTTGATGTCGTTGATCGTCTCGCCCTGCGCCGGTCTCTTCGCGAAGAGCACGGCGGCGACCCCGGCGAACGGTTCGACGTACACCTCATGCGGTGGGAGCAACCCGGCGAGGAGCGGCGCAAGACGGCCTTCCGCCCCGTAGTAGGCGAACGGAGGCCGTAGCGCCATAGGACCTCCTCACCGTGCCCATTTGGGCGAATTAGCCAGAACAACCGGTAGTCGCGCCCATCGTCACGGTTGGCCTCGATTGGTCTAAACCAATTGGCGACCATGTGAGATGATAACTTAATGGGGCACAGAATAATGATTTACCGGGTCGTACTTCACCCAGCTCGGATTTTCGGCCGCGATACTCGCGAGGCGGCCGAAGGATCGCCGCCTCACGCGTCCGATCATCAACTGGAGGGAGTGGTCCTCGTTGGAGGACTGAGACCCGGGCGATCCAGACAGGCGCAGAGAGGAGGCGTTCTGGTGGCTACAGGTGGCGCTGTGCACATCAGAGCTGCTTTTAGCGCTGCTGGATCTTGCGGAGAAGATGGGAAGGTCCTGCTGAGCGACCAGCCCAGCAGGACCGATGGTGACCCCGCCTACGCTTGAGGGCCAGGCCGGAGTCTTCCCAGGCCCCGGGGTGGGGAGGGTTGCAGCCCTCCCGCCCCGGGGTTCTTCTTATTTTAGCGCGCCGCTGGAGTGCTAACTTATCTTCGCGGGTTATATTTAATCACCCCGCGCGGCATTATTTTATCCGAGCCGTGCTGTTTAGTTTTACTTCGGTCTGGCGGCCTCTTATGTCGTTTCACGCGTCGCTGTGGTGTCGAACGAGCAACGGGCTGCTACAGAGTTCGCTTGTCACGCGTCTCTCCCACTCCGCGTTCGGGGTTCGACCAGCGGAAACACCGTACAGGGAGTGATCCGCTCGTATCTGCTGCGATGCAGCACACCTCGCCGACCAGCACTGAAGCGCTGTAGTCGATTCTGAGACGTCGAACCGTACACCCATCCCCTCACATGTCGACGCGCGAGATGGATGCTCAGCGTTGATCGTGACGCGTCTACCTCGCGCGTGATATGCGGTGAAAGTCCCGTGACCAGATGGCATGTCCTCCGCCGTCACCCCTCTCCACGACGACGCCACGAGCTGCCACGGGTCACGCTCGACGGTCTTCGCCGCATCCAGATAGACCATGGTCGTGTTCAGGCTCTCATGATTCGGGTACTCCTGAATCAGGCGCGGGTCCACGCCCAGTTCGGCCGCGCGGGTCGCCCAGGCGTGCCGCAGCACGTGCGGATGCACCTGCACCTGCCCCAGCCCGGCCAGACGCCCGACCCGATGCACCGCCTCGCTCGCCGTCGATCGCCACAACCGCATCCCGGAGTCCGTGACGAACAGCGGCCCCGACAGCTCGGCCACCTTCACACCGGCCCGCCGACGCCGCGGCGATGGCCCGCGCCGTCGCGTTCATCGAGCGGGAAGAGCGGGACGCCGAGCGGATGGAAAACCTCGCCGAGGACGGCGCCTGATGCCCAGCATCATCAAGCCGGCCCCGCGCAACGGCGCTGACCGGCCCGAGGATGTCGATCTCGACGCTCTCTCGCCCCGGGATGGGCGCTCGCCGAAGGCGTTGCCCAGCGCCTCGGCTCCACGTGCGCCATCTGGGTACAAGGTGACCGCCCGTCCGGGAGGCGATCCCCGAAGCCGATGAAGTGGTACGCCACCGACGAGCAGTGTCCGTAGTCAGCGCACAGGCGACATGAGTGCATGCCGGGCAAAGCCGGGTGTCATCCAGGGCTGGCGCTTGGTGGCTCGGGTCTGTTCGCGATCCAGCGCAGCAGCCGGAAGGCGCGTTCGCTGAGCCGTTCGGAGCCGAACAGGGCGCTGGCCATGATGACGATGCCGAGGGCGATCAGCAGGCCGGCGATGATGATGCTCAGCGCCGGGTGGACGAGCCAGACGGCAGCCGGAGCGCTGACGGTGGCGGTGGTGACGGTGACCACGCGGCCGTACCGCGACGTCGTTCGGGGCATGCCTCGATTTCAGCGGGCCGGTGCCGTATCAGTCCGGTAATCCGGGTAACCCCGGGTCGCCCGGAATCCGCGCATGACGACGACGATGAAGACAAGGCCGTCTCTTTCCCCTGCGCAGCCGATCGCGGGTGTCTACGCTGCCGCTTATCCAGGTCAACGGCAAAGGACGGCGATCTTTCCGGGAAGGAGCGGCAGGATGGGGCAGGCGACCGATCCTGTACAGGGCCCGCACACCTTCATCACATATCTGGAGCAGGCCCATATCGCGGCCGGTAGGCCAACAGCCCAATGGCTGGCCACGAAGTCCCCGATCCCGCAGACCACGGTCGAGTTCCTGATCAGCGGCCGTCGCAAACGACTGCCGGACTGGACGAACCAGGTTGAGCCGCTGCTGATCGCCTTACGCCTGTGGGTGGAGCGCGGCAAAGAAGATCCCGATGCGGTACTCGGGCTCATGAGCGGCTGGAAACGGGCCTACAACGACGCGCAAGGCCATCGGCCGCCGGCTTGTCCTCTGCCGACCCCCGCCACTTCCTCGGCCCCGGCACCGGGCTGGCCGCTGAGCGAGGTGACCGACCCGTTCCGGTTCGACCTGGAGGTGCACCGAGCCATCGACACCGGAGATGGCCAACTGCCGGCGCTTCCGGTGTATGTGCCGCGCCTGCACGACGAGGTACTGGGCAAGGTGGTGGCGGCAGCCGCCAAGGGCCACAGCGGCACCGCGGTGCTGGTCGGCGGATCCTCCACCGGGAAGACCCGGGCCTGCTGGGAAGCCCTGCACCTGCTGCGCGAGCGCCCCGAGCCGTGGCGGCTGTGGCATCCGATCGATCCGACCCGTCCCGGCGCGGCTCTGGCCGAGGTGCACGACATTGCGCCGTACACGGTGGTGTGGCTGAACGAGGCCCAGTTCTACCTGGGACCGGACAAGCTGGGTGAGCAGGTCGCCGCCGGGCTGCGCGAGCTGCTGCGCGATCCGGGCCGGGGGCCGGTGTTGGTGCTGGCCACCTTGTGGCCGCAGCACTGGGAGGCCCTGACCGCGGGCCCGGATGCCGGACAGTTCGATTCGCACGCTCAGGCTCGGCTGCTACTGCTGAACGGGCATGACATCAGGGTTCCGGACGCGTTCACCCGCGCCGACCTTGACGTGCTGGCCGGCCACAGCGCCCGGGACCGCCGCCTGGACGAGGCCGCCGAGCATGCTGCTGACGGCCAGATCACTCAATATTTGGCGGGGGTACCGGTGCTGCTGGCCCGCTACGCCCAGGCTTCGCCCGCCACCCAAGCGCTGATCTGGGCCGCCATAGACGCCCGCCGCATGGGCGCCGGGCCGCATCTGCCGCTGGCGCTGCTGGCCGCTGCCGCACCCGGCTACCTCACCGACACCCAATGGGAGCAGGCCGGCGACGGCTGGCTGCAGCAGGCCCTGGACTACGCCACGACCCCGTGCAACGGTATCCCCGGCATCCTGATCCCTGTGAAGACCGGCACTCCCCGCAACCAGCGCACCCGTCGTCCCCGGGGAGCGGCTGGCCCTGCCGCGCCGTCACGCGCCGGGGCGGCGTCCGGGCCGCTGTACCGATTGGCCGACTACCTCGACCAGCACGGCCGGCGCCACCGCGCCGAACAGATCCCTCCGATCGACTTCTGGACCGCGGCCGCCGCGCACGCCCACCCCGCCGACCTGGCAGAACTCGGCCACGCCGCCTGGACACGCGGACTGTATCGCGACGCCGCTCAGCTGAACAAACACGCCACCTCCCACGGAGACCCGAACGCTGCTGCAGCGCTTGTCCTTAACCTGCACGCCCTGCATCCCACAGACCGCCGCCCGGCCCAGCACGCCGCCAGACACGCCGCCCTGGACGCCCCGTACAGGGTGGCCGAACTGCTGGACAGGCTGCGAGAGGCCGGAGCCGAGGATCAGGTACGGACGCTGCTGGCGGCGTGCAACGCGCTGCCGGTATCCCCCAGAACGTGATGGATGTTGACCCGGTACAGGCTGGTGAACGGCCGGGCGGTGCCGGGCCGGGCGGCCAGGCGTCCGACTCGGTCGGCGGCGTGTTCGGCGTGCCTGATGCCTTCCAGCGCGCCGTCGCGGTCACCGGCCCAGGCCGCCGTGTACGCCGACGCGCACTGCAGTCGCATGAGCACCGACGCTTGAGCGCGGGTGCGCAGCCCGGTCGCGTCAAGCCGGTCGATGGCCTGCTGGAACACCCCGATGCCGGTCTGGTGGCGGCCTCCGGTGCGAAGCATCATGCCCAGTGCCCGCGCCGAGGAGGCCATCGCCACCGGGTCGCTAGAGCGTTCGGCGTACAGCACGCCGCGGTCGGCGGTGATCCGCGCCGACTTTTTGCGGCCGACCTTGTTGAGGGTGTCGGTGGCCAGGTTGTAGCAGGCGGCGAGCATCGCCCACCCGCCCGGGGTGTTCGACTGCTCCGCGGTATCGCGGGCCGCGGTGAGCAGGCCGGGCAAGGCGGCCACCAAGTCGCCCAGCGCGCTGGTGTCGAACTGGCGGCGGGCGTGCGCGAGCCGGTCCTGGATCTGCGGGAGCGCGCGGCGCGGGCCTAGCCGGGGCGGTAGCGCGAGCATGTCATCGACCCGCTCCAATACCGCAGCGGGGATGCTCACCCCGGCGGCCAGCAGTGTGCGTCGCCGCATCGGATCAGCTCCCTGCCTGTCGTCGTGTCCGCCCACTGTAACCGCAGGCGGGCGGCGGAGCGGGTATCCACGCGTCGTCGTCGCAGAGCCCTCATGCGGCAATCCCAGCCGCTTCGGCGGCACCTGGTACAGGCGGCACAACGCCGCCGCGTACCCGGCGCTCACCGCGACCGTGCCGTGTTCCCAGCGGCACAGCATCGCCGAGTTCACCGGCGGCGCGCTCAGCCCGTCGGCCTGATACAAGGCGGCCAGGGCCTGCAGGGCGACCGGCCGGGACCAGCCGCAGGCCAGCCGCCAGGCCTCCAGCGGCAGCAGATCGGGCAGGGCGGCCACGATCGCCTCGGCAATGTCGTCCACCCCCAGACCGCGCCGCCGGGCCTCCAGGCGGATCTCCCTGGCCCGGCGCTGCAGCTCGGCCCGTCGTGCTCGGCTCATGGTCATGGCGCCCCTCGTACGTGACCCTCGTGACCTCCGGCGCAACCATCCGCCGTCGACGATAACCCGCCGATCGCCCCCGGGACATTGCCGTGGCGGCAATGTCCCGGGGCGCGGCATTGATTGACGGGGCATCGCGCGGCGACGGTGGAAGCGCACCCCCGAAAGGGCCGGCCCCGGCCAGCCCGATCGGCCCGGTCGGTTTGAGCGGCGATCACGGCGGTGTTCACCTGCCGCGATCGCCGGGGCGCCACCGATCGCATCAGCGATCACCTGCCCGTGAAGGAGGACTTGGTCCGATGCCCGACCTCGCGCTTTACGGCCTGAGGCCCGGGCCAACCATGCCACAAGGCCGGTACCGGCCGGTGCGCGGTCAACGCATGATCATTGCGACGATGGGAGCAGACATGCCCCAAACCCAGCTACGGCAACAGCCGGGTCAGTACCGGCTTCCCGATGAAGCCGGCGAACCGGCCGGAAGCGTCCGCGTTGCCTGCGCCGAGTTCCGCGGCCGACCCAGCGATCTGCCCGTCGTGCGGGACGCGCTGATCGAGGCCATTGCGAAGGTCGCCGAGGTGATCGAGGTCGCCGGTGACGTCCAGGACACGAAGCTGCGCCTGGCCGGCGGCGCGGTCGTGCGCCTGGTGGCCGCTGTCCCTGCCCAGCCGGCGGCCCACCCGTGGGGGACGTTCACGGTGACGGCGATGCTGCACGGCACGGCCACCCTGCCCGCCCGCCAGGTGGCGGCGCTGCTCGGCGCGATGCGGCGGGTGCCGTTCACGCCGACCGAGATGACAGCGCTGCGCGATCAGATGCCGTTGACAGCCGAGCTGCCGTTGTTCCTCCCACCGGATTGCCTGTCGGCGGTGGCGCCCGTTTTAACCGTGCATCACATGACCGATTTCCTGGTGCTGGTGGAGGCGGTGCGCGCGATGGGCGTCCCGCCCGAGGCCATCACGGTCATCGACAAGCAATACCCCTACCAGCACGCCGACCGGGTCGATGCCCACCTGGTGCGGCAGGGAATCGCGGTGTGGCCGTGGCAGCACACCGCGCACGCGCTGGACAGCCATGTGCGGCGCGCGGCCGCGCTCGGCCGGCGCGGGCTACTCATCGACGACGGCGGCTACACACTGCCGGTGCTGCTCACCCACCGCCCGCACCTGCTGCCGTTCTTCGATGGACTGGTCGAGCAGACCATCTCGGGCATCACCCGGCTGGAGCGGTGGCCGCGCCTGCCGCTGCCCGTCTTCAGCGTGGCCGAGTCCCGGCTGAAGGCGACGATCGAGTCCTACGGCGTTGCCGATGCGGCGATCCGCAACCTCTTGCACGTGCTGCCGCAGGAAAAGCTCGAAGGACAGCCCGCGCTGGTGATCGAGTTCGGCCGGATCGGCGAGCAGATCGCCGCGGTGCTGAACGCGCGGCGGATGCGGGTGGCCGTCTACGACCGGCAGATCGTGCGGCTCATCGCCGCGCAGGAGCGGGGGTTGCTCACCGCGCGGTGCCTGAGCACGCTGTGGCGCAGCCGCCGGCCCGTGCTCGTGGTCGGCAGCACGGGCCGGACGAGTGTGCGCGGCGAGCACGCGGCCGCCATCACCCGCGACTGCTTCCTGGTCTCGACCACGTCCCGCGATCGGGAGTTCGCGATCGCCGAACTGGCCGAGGAGGCCACCGCCATCACCGGCGAAGGCGTGGTCGGAACCCGGCTGTGGCTGCGGCCCGGGGCGGATGTGACGCTGGTCGGCGACGGCCTGCCGATCAATTTCCACTTCGCCGAGAGCCTGCCGAATTCCTCCTCCGACCTGATCTTGGCCGCTCTCCTGGTCGGCGCGGCCACGCTCGCCCCCCGGCCACGCGTTCAGGCCCGGCCACAACGTCGCCCTGACCGATCGGGTCCTGGAAGGGTGCGGGCTGTTGGAGCGCTACTACACCCGGTTCGGCCCACGATGGTGATCACCGAGCGGGTGGAGCGGGTGTTCACCTCCCACGACGTGAAGGATCCCCGGCCTCGGGGTGGCGACCCGCAGCATGCGGCGCCAGCCCGGCTGGTATCCCGAGGCCGATCCGGCGGCCGCGGTACAGGTCGCGCTCGCGGTGGCGCGCCGCTCGTGGCTGGACGCGGTCACCGCCGCCCCGGCCGCCGCCTCACCGGCACAGGCGGGCCTGGCGTTGGCGTTCGCCGAGCACTTGTACGCGATCCGCCGCCGCCGCGGGATGGACGGCGCGTGCGTGACCAGCCCGGTCATTCCGCCGCTGCCGCGCGGCGGTGTGGTCCGGGTGCCGCATTTGCTCACCGTCGAGCATCCCGGGCGCGGCCGCTGGGGCGAGGCGGTGGTGTGGGAGCTGATGACGGCGAGCGGTTCGGCGCGTGGCTGGGCCGCTCCCCCGAGGTTCTGTCCGGCCTGGAGGAACAGGTGCCCGCTCTCCTGGCGTTGCGCTGCGCGGCCCGCGACGGCGCGCTGCCCGGCACGCCGGAGGCCGACCGGCTGCGGGAACTGCTCAAGACGCGCTACCTATCGATCCTGCTGGTGCTCACGCACCGGCCGCTGTTCGACACTCTGACCAGGCAGCAGCTCAAGGAGGCACCATCGTGAACGCCGGTAACACGTGGACATCGGCATCCGGCGGCGACCTGTCGGCCGGGTACGCGCGCCACAGTGGGACATTGCGCGGCGCGTTGCGCCAGGCTCTGGTCGCCCGCGCATTGCGCGTCCACCTGCCCGCCGCGCCCCAGCGGGTCCTGGACATCGGCGGTGGCGACGCCCACCAGGCGGTGCAGTTGGCCCGCGCCGGTCATCAGGTGACGGTGCTCGACACCGACCCGCAGATGCTGCAGCGGGCCCGGGAACGCCTGGCCGGTGAGCCCGAGCCGGTCCGGCAGCGCATTCACCTGGTCCAGGGCGCCGGGGAGGACGCGGTGGATCTCGTCGGCGGTGGCCATGACGTGGTGTGCTGCCACGGGGTGCTCATGTACGTGCAGGACCCGCGGCCGCTGGTGCAGGCGGCGGTGAAGGCGGCACGCCCCGGCGGGGGGCTGGTGTCGCTGCTGACGAAGAACGCCACGGCGCTGGCCATGCGCCCGGCGCTGGAACGGCGGTGGGCGGACGCCCTGGCCGTCATGGACGCCGCTACCGAGATCGGAAACCTCGGCGTGGCCACCCGCGCCGACAGCCTCGAGGCGCTGCAGGCCCTGCTGGCCGGGGCGGGGGCGGGGGCGGCCACGGTGGCGTGGTACGGGGTGCGCGTGTTCACCGACCATCTCGGTGACGAACCCGTCGGCGAAGGATTCGACCAGGTCCTGGAGGCCGAATGGGAAGCGGGACGACGCGACCCCTACCGGCGGGTCGGGCGGCAGATCCACGTGATCGCCCGCACGGGGACGGCGGGTACGCGGTGATCGGCCGGTCGCCGCTGACGGTGACCGACAGCTGGCGGGCCGCCCGCTCCTGCTGCGATCGCGGCTGCTTTTGCTACCACGCCTCCTGGCGGGTCTTTCGCCGCCTGAGGGTGAAGAGCTCTCCACGGTGGCATACCGGCTTTTACCGGCTGGCCCTGCACGCGCACGGCCGGCCGCCCCTGCGGCCGTCACACTGGTCGTCCCAGCGGATGAACGGTTCGGCCCGACGGGTTGCTGGTCCTGGCCGACACGAACGAACTCCTGGCGGCCGCGCTGATCTACCCGCTGGCCCACGGCACCGGCCATGAAGCCACCAAGGGGCTACTGGGCAACGTGCTGATCCACCCGTCCGCCGAGCGAGCGGATGATGACGGACGTCCTCGGGTCATCATGGAACTGGTGCGCGGGCGCTCCCTGCAGGACCTACCGACGGCCGAGAGAGCGCTGCCGCTCAGCCGGGTCGCGCAGATCGGGTTACAGGCGCTAAGAGGCTCTGAGCACGCGCTGTGGTCGCGTGCTCCCAATGCTCCCGGCCGCATAGAAGATCAACAGGAGCACCCGATCGATCCCGAACGCTCTCAACCGCCGTCAACCGACCCCATCAAACGCCACTGGCCTGCGAATCTGGAAAAGCCGCAGGCCAGCGGACAGTCCGAACTACCTTGACACGGTAGAGGTCACTGGTTCAATCCCAGTATCGCCCACCATCTTTCCCCAGGCCTGCGGCCTGGGGATCAGTGTCGGCCATGGAAACGGGAGCATACTGCTCCCGGAAGACCGACGCCTTCGCGGCGGTTCCGCGCGAGGTCGACGCCGGGTTGGGCGCGTCGGCGGATCGGCCCGTCCCTGCTCGACATCGCTTCTGACGTGCTCGCCGATCGCATGGCGGCTATGGTCGCGAGCCGGGTCCTGGAGCGGCGGGAGTACCGTGGACCGGCCGGCGCACCCGGTCCATGCACCACCTCACCCCGGCCGGCCGCGCCCTCGCCTGACGGTGGCCGCACTGCGGCAGCGGGGCGGCTGGTACCGGCCGGCGACCAGCCGGCCCTGCTCCGTCCGACGGGCTCGTCGACACTCGTCCTGGAGGTCGCCAGGGCGAGGTGAGGCTCTCACGTCGTGTGAATGCGCACCGCCTGAAGGTTGGCCAGCTCGTACACCCCCCACTTGCCGAGCTCGCGCCCATGGCCGCTGGCCTTGACCCCGCCGGTGGGAAGGCGCGGATCGGTCGCGGAGATCGTGTTGATGAAGACGGCCCCGGCATGGATTCGCGTGCTCACGGAGGCGGCGTGATCGTCGTCGGTGCTCCACAGGCTGCTGCTCAGCCCGTAGCGTGAAGAGTTGGCGATGGCGATCAACTCGTCGTCGTACGCGCCGGTCGTGAGCACGCCGAGCGGACCGAACGTCTCCTCGGAGAGGAGAACGGAGTCGCGCCCGTCCACCTCGACGACCGACGGCGAGAACCACGCGCCGCGGGAACTTTCGGGCGCTTCGGCCTGGGCGATCACCCGGGCTCCGGCCGCCAGGGCCTGGGCACGTTGCTCGCGTAGCACGTCGCGCAGGTCATGGCGCGCGAGCGGCCCGACGTCAATGGTCTCGTCCGCCGGGTTGCCGACCCTCAGCTCGCGAACGTGCGGGACCAATGCCTCCACGAACGCGTCACGCACGTCACGGTGGACGAGGATCCGCTTTGCGGCGATGCAGCTCTGCCCGTTGTTGAGGAACCGGGATCGCACCGCGGCGGCAGCCGCGGCGGGGACGTCCGCGTCGGCCAAGACGATGAACGGGTCAGATCCGCCGAGCTCCAGCACGCACTTCTTGAGCGCGGCGCCGGCGCGCGCGCCGACAAGGGCGCCCACCCGATCGCTGCCGGTGAAGGTGACGGCGGCGACTCGGCCGTCACCGATGATGTCCGATGCCGTGGCCGGGTCGACGACGACGGCCTGCAGGACGCCGGGGCCGAACGCGTCCAGGAACGCCTTCTCGATCGCCATCGCGTTTCCCGTGACGGACTCCGCGTGCTTGAGCACGACGGTATTACCGGCCGCGATCGCAGGCAGCATCGCGCGGATCACCTGCCACCACGGGTAGTTCCATGGGAGGAGCGCGAACACCACTCCGAGCGGCATGACCCGGACGATCGCGGTGTCGCCGTCTACGTCGAAGATCTCCGGCCGCAGAATCTCGGGAAGCCGCCCGGAGTAGTAGCGGCAGGCGGCGACGCACTTGTCGATCTCGGCTCGCGCCTGCGTGATCGGCTTGCCCATCTCAAGGGTGATGAGCGTCGCGAGCGGCTCCCGCCCCTCCGTGAGGAGGTCGCCGAGCCGTCCGATCGCGGTGACGCGTTCCTCCAGGCGGGACCGTTCCCAGCGCGAGGCCGCGGCGACGTCGAGCACCCGGTCGATGACCTGGGGAGTCGTGTACGGGTAGAAGTCCAGCTCGTCGCCCGATGCCGGGTCGACGGTGACAATGCCGGCGTCCGCGCGCGTCATACCGCGTTCCCCGCCTCACGCAGCCAGAGCGCGAACCGGCCCGTGATCGAGACCGGGTCGATCAGCAGCTTCTCGACACCCTCGGCGTTCCCTGGCTCGATACGGGCGTGCAGGAACGCCGGTTCCGGCACGGCGAGCAGTTCGTTGAAGGCGGCGCTCAGCCCGCTGGTGGTGTCGGCCGAGCGCGTGGCCCAGCCCGCGGCTGCCGCCAGCTTCTCCAGGTCGACTCTCGATGAGTAGGTCGGCAGGGCCCCGGTCGATGCGTACACCCCGTTGTCGAGGACGACGAGGAGCAGGTTGCCGGGCGCGAGGTAGCCGCCGGTCGGCAAGACGTTCGGGTTCATGAGCAGCGAACCGTCCCCTTCGACGCAGACGACCTTGGGCACGGACGGGCCCACGCTGAGCGCCAGCCCGGTCGCCACCGATCCCGCCAGGCCCATCGAGTCGAGGAGGTAGAGGTGGTTGTCGCCGTCCTTCACCGACGCCAGCTCCCGGCTCGTCGCCGCGCAGGTCACGACGACGGGATGCCGGCTCGTCAGGCTCACCAGTACTTCGAGTGCTTCGATGCGCTTCATCACGCGACCTTCCCGTCGGTGTTCCAGAACGACCCGAGGACCACCACAGGCCGATACGTCATGACCGCGTGCACCCCGGCCTCCTGCACGGCGTCCTGCCAGTCCTCGGGGCCGCTCCTGCGATCCAGCTCGATGACGGGAAGTCCGGCGGCGCGCAGGATGGCCGGCACGGGCTGGCTGATGGAGTGGATCATCGAGTTGTACTCGCCGAGGCCGCCGCGGGTGTTGGCGAAGACGAGCAGCGGCAGGTGGTAGGCGAGCGTGAACGTCGTGAGCGCCGTGAGCGCGTTGCCGAAGCCGTTGTCCTGCATGACCACGGCGCCGAGTTCGCCGGTGAACGCCACCGCTCCCATCACGCCGATCGCCTCTTCCTCCCGCGAGAGCGGCGTGACGCGCGGCGAGACGCCGTTCGCCCCGTCATCCGACGCGACCAGCGAGTTGATGATCGGCGCCACTGTCACGGACGGGATGTACCCGACACGTGCCGTGCCGGCCGACCAGATGCCGTCGGCGACGGCTTTCGCGTATGTCATGGGTGTGATTCCTCCAAGTAGGGAAGGGCGAGGGCGCCGGCGAGAAGGCCAGGATCGATGTTGCCGCCGGACACGACCGCGACGGCTCGCCCGAACCCGCCGGGCTCCGAGAGGTAGGCGGCGACACCGAGGGCGCCGCTCGGCTCGACGACGAGACGGGAACGACGGGCGAGCACCGCGACCGCGGCCAGGATCTCGCGCTCGCTCACCGTGACGATCGCATCGACCGTCGCCTGGATGAGCGGGAACGTCAGCTCACCGACCACTGGTGTCCGCGTCCCGTCGGCGATCGTGCGCGAGGTGTCCTCCGCGTTCCACGGAATCCGGCGGCCGGCCGCGAGGGAGTCACGCGCGTCGGCGGCCAGTTCCGGTTCTACGCCGATGACCCGCGTACCTGGTGACACCTGCTTGACCGCCACGCCGACCCCGGAGATCAGCCCGCCCCCGCCGATCGGCACCAGTACCGTGTCGATTTCGTCGAGCTCTTCGAGGAACTCCAGGGCGAGCGTCCCCTGCCCGGCGATCACGTCGGCATGGTCGAACGGCGGGATCATCGCCATCCCGCGGTCGGCCCGCACCTCCTCGGCGACCGGCTCGCGGCGGGCGGCGGGAGCGAAGATCACGTCGGCGCCGAGCTCCCTGGTCGCGTTCACCTTGACCTGCGCCGCGGCCTCCGGCATGACGATGACCGCAGGAACCCCGGCTGCTCGCGCGGCCCAGGCGACGGCCTGGCCGTGGTTCCCGCTCGAATGCGTGACCACCCCGCGCGCCCGCGCCTCCGGGCGGAGCCGCCGTACCGCGTTGAGCGCGCCACGGATCTTGAACGCACCGATCGGCTGGAGGCTCTCGGCCTTCAGATACAGCTCCCCCCGAGCCCAGGGCGCTGCGAGCAGCGGCGTCCGGACGACGCCGCCGGCGATCCGGGCCCGCGCTTCGACGATGTCGGAAGCCGTGACCGTCATGGCTTCGGGCCCCGTACGGCGATCGCGTCGAGCTCGACGCGGGCCCCGTAGGGCAGTTCCGCGACGGCGATGCACGTGCGTGCGGGCAGCGGTTCCGGCAGCGACTGCTGGTACGCCTGGTCCATGGCGTTCCGGTCGGACATGGATGCCAGGTAGACCGTGATCTTCGCGACGTCTTCGAGGCCGAGGCCCGCCGAGGCGAGCCGGGCTCGCAGGTTCGTGACGGCCTGCCGGGTCTCGTCGGCGACGCCGCCGCCGACGAGCGCCCCGTTGGCCAGACCCAGTTGCCCGGAGATGAAAACGAGCCCTCCGGAGGCTTCGCGAACCGGGCTGTACGGGTGCCGCGCCTGCGCGGGGCTGGTGGGGGCCGAGTCGGTCATCATTTTCCTTACAGCGTCAGAGGTGGCCGAGAGAGGTGGTCTCCGTGCCGGCGCCGGCTTTGCCGCGCACCTTGCGGACCAGGATCGCCGCCGGGATCGCGGCCAGGACGAACACGCCGCCGACGGTGGCGATGTAGGCGTAGATGCCGGTCGCCGAGTTCACCGTCTCGCCGTCGACGACGATGGCCGTCTGGCCGAGGATCGCGGATCCGACGAAGTTCATCGTCACCGCGCCGATGGCGACCATGAACATGACCATGCTGGAGACCGTGGCCTGCCGCGCCTTCGGGGCGAGGATCGAGGCCAGGTTGAACGCGGAGGTCATGAGGTTGCCGGCCGTCATGCTCAGCAGGAACGAGGCCGGTACGGCGACGGCGAGGTTGCTCGGGCCGCCGCCGAAGAGCATCAGCGCGGTGCCGGCCGTTCCGGTCAGGACGCCCACCGCCAGGCACCGCGCGGGGCCGATGCGGGTGGCGAGGACCCCGGCGCCGATACCGCCGAGCACGATGCCGATGGACGGGATGCCGAACATCAGCCCGAGCGCGAGAGGGCTGGCGAGACCGTATCCCAGCCCCTGCTCGGGCGAGACCTCCAGGAGCATGCTGATCAGCTGCAGCTTGCTCTGATAGGCGCCCGTGCCCATGACGACCACGAGCAGCATGACCCCGAACACGAGGGAGATGCCGCGAACGTTGATGATGGGCTCCGGCCTGCGGCTGAGCACCAGGAACCAGAACAGCAGGGCGGCGACACCCGCCGCGAGCACCAGCAGCGACACCACACCCAGCCAGCCGAAGACCTGGCCGAGGCTGATGTAGCCGAGCACACCCGCGACACCGAGGGCGAGGACGAGCGCGCCCGTGACATCGACCTTGCCGGGCGTCCGGCTCCCCCTGTCGGGTACGAGCAGGCGGACCAGCAGCGCGGCGAGGGCCGCGAACGACGTGGAGATCACGAAGACGGCCTGCCAGCCGAAGGCCTCGATCGCCGGCGCCACGACGAACGGCGTCACGATGCCGAACGCGGCCGACCCGGCCGTCACGATTCCCGTGACCACCATGGAGAATTTCGGCTCGAAGATATCGCGGACGATGGCGACCGAGAGGAACAGCGCCGCCACGACAGCACCCTGCAGGAGGCGTCCCAGCACGAACACGCCGAGGTTCGGCGCGGACAGGCACACGAGCCCGCCGAGCGCCGCGACGAGCAGTGTGGCCACGAGCACCTTGCGCTTACCGTAGATGTCCGCGCTCTTGCCCAGCAGCGGCGACCACAGGGCGCCGGCGAACATCGCACTCGAGCCGATCCAGGCGAACTGATCGGTGCCGAAGGCCCGCGCCAGGTCGGGGAGCACGTACGTCGGCGCCCCGATCGCGCTGTCGACCATGACGTTGACGAGGACAAGGATCGCGACATAGCCGATGACCCGAGGTTTCCATCCGTCATGGAGCACGACCGCCGGCCTGCCGGCCGTGGTGGGTGGGCTGAGATCGGTCATGAGTGCTTTCTCTCTGTGCTGGGCGCCTCAACGGTGGAATCGTCAAGACAGGTGGTGCGCACGACGCCCTGCTGGGCGACGAGGGTGATGCGGGTGGGATCGCTGAGCGAGCGGATGTCGGCGAGCGGGTCCGCCGCGCACAGCACGATGTCGGCGAGGTGACCCGGCCGCAGGGCGCCCAGCCGGTCGTCGACGCCGAGCAGGCGAGCGCTGGTGGAGGTCGCCGCGCGGATGGCGTCCATCGGCGACATGCCCAGCTCCACCAGGTACGACAGCTCGTAGAGGTTCTGCCCGTGCGGCGTGATGCCGGCGTCCGTCCCGACCGCGATGTTCACCTTCCGCGCGATGGCACCGGCGAGGTTCTCCTTGGCGCGCTCGTTCCAGCGCAGCTTCTTCTGGTAGCGCCACGGCGCCGTCTTCTTCGGGTCCATCCGCTGGAAGAGCGGCGACAGGGTCGGTACGAGGAACGCGTCCCGCTCCCCGAGGAGGTCGCAGCCTTCGTCGTCGATGCCGAAGCCGTGCTCGACCGAGCGGACGCCGCCACGGATCGCGGCGAGGATGCCGGCTCGTCCCTGCGCGTGTGCGGCGACCGGGCGTCCGCCGTGCCGCCGCGCCTCGTCCACGACCGCCGCGATCTCATCGTCCAGCAGGTCCTGGTCATCGGGATCGTCATGGGCGCTGCTGATCCCGCCGCTCGTGCAGATCTTGACCACGTCGGCGCCGGCGCGCAGCATCCGGCGCGCGGCCTTGCGGACACCCGGTACGTCATCGGCGAGTTCGCAGTAGTCCAGGCCGAGACTCTTTCCGCTGGGCAGGGTGCCGTCGGCGTGCCCGCCGGTGTGGCTGATCACGCCGACCGACGTTTGCACGCGAGGCCCCGTGACCAGTCCGGCGACGACCGCGTCGCGGAACCCGGCGGGCAGGCCGCCCAGGTCCCGGACGGACGTGATTCCGGACGCGAGTGTCCGGCTCATGCGTTCGGCGGTCTGGAGGACGCCCATGACGGGGTTCGTCAGGAGGGCTGCTTCCACGAGCGACCGGTCGGAGGGGATCCCGAGGTGGGTGTGGCAGTCGAACAGCCCAGGAAGCAACGTTCCGCCTCGGCCGTCGATCGTCCTGACGTCCGCGTGCCCCGCGGGCGCCCGCGCCGCTGGACCCGCGTAGGCGATCCGGCCGTCGGCGTCGCACTCCAGTACGGCATCGTCCACCACATAAGGGCTGACGCCGTCGATGAGCCGCACGTTGTGGACCCGCAGCGCGGCCCCGTAGTTGAATCCCACTCGCCGACCTGTTCTCGCTCGCTCTGCTGTGACGAGCGACACAGTAGAGTGATTCTGCAATTCGGCCGCGAATCGCAGGAAACCTTCATCAGACCCCAGATATGTGCAGGAAATGTCAACCACATCATTTGACGAGCTGGATGTCGCCATCGTCGATGCCATGCGCTCTGCCCCGCGCGAGAGCTGGCGCAGGCTCGGGGAGGTGCTCGGGGTCGATCCGGTGACCGTGAGCCGCCGCTGGGCGCGCATGGAGTCCGAGGGCGTCGCCTGGGTCGCCGCCCATTTCTCGGGAAGCGCGACCCCGGCGTGCGCGCTGGTGGAGATCGACTGCGCGCCGGGGCGGATCAGCGAGGTGGCGCGCACCCTCGCCGAACACCCGCAGGCGGCCACCGTCAAGGTGACCAGCGGCGGCAGGGACGTGCTCGTGCTGGCGCAGGCGCCCCACCTCGCCTCGCTCTCGGGCTACCTCCTCAATCTGGTGGGCCAGGTGCCGGGAATCGCGAAGGTCCGCAGCCATGTGATCACCCGATCGGCCCTCGAAGCCAGCCGTTGGCGGGAGGGCGCGCTCGATCCCGAGCAGCGGCGTCGCCTCGGTTCCCATCCTCGGCCGCAGCCCGGCGAGGCCGACGGCATCGAGAAGACCGACCTGCGCATCGTCCGCGCGCTGCACGCCGACGGGCGGATGTCGTTCGAACGGCTCGCCGAGCACGTGGGCATCAGCCCGGTGTCCGTGCGCCGCCGGCTGTCGCGCCTGCAAGGGACCGGGCTCATCACCTTCCGCTGCGACGCCTCCCGGCATCTTTCCGGCCGGTCGGTTTCCGCGGTGTACTTCGGCTCGCTGGACATCCAGGACCTGGGCGCCGCGGAGGAACGCATTCGCTCGCTTCCGGGGGTTCGGGCCGCCACGTTCGTCGCCGGGCCCTTCAACATGATCGTCGACGCGTCGCTGCGAACGACGGCCGAGGTGCACGACCTCGAATGGCGCATGGGCCAGGAACTGCCGGCGCTGCGCATGCAGGACCGCTCGGTCGTGCTGAGCATGACCAAGCTGCTGGGACGCGTCCTGGACGCCGAGGGGCGATCCGTCCGCGCCGTGCCGCTCGTCTCCGAGGAGAACGGGTAGGGTCGAAATCCACACTGACTGGTGTACTTTTGCGGAGTCCGTCGAGCGACGACGGCCCCGCATGGAGGTAATGACATGGCATTCGATCCGGCCGAGCATTGGGAGGGCTACCTCGCCCCGCCCGCGTTCGAGGAGTACTCGGCCAGGTATGCGGACTTCTTCCGGATGAGGCGCGAAGGCGGCATCATCGAGGTTCGCCTGCACACGAACGACGGCCCGTACGCCCACACGCCGGCCGCACACAACGCGTGGACGCGCGTGTGGCAGGAGATCGGCAACGACCCCGAGAACCACGTGCTGATCATCACGGGCACCGGCGACAGGTGGATGACGGGCAACCCGAAGGGACTCAACCCCAAGCCCGCCTCCGACCTGGACCCGGACCACATCTACCAGCGCATGGCCGACGGCTGGAAGCTCATCGAGAGCTTCGTCAACAACATCGACATCCCGACGATCGCCGCCGTCAACGGCCCTGGGGTGCACACCGAGTTCGCGATGATGAGCGATGTCACGTTCGCGGCACCGGATGCCGACTTCATGGACCCGCACTTCTGGCTCGGCTCGCCGCCGGGAGACGGCCATGGCCTGGCGCTCCAGGCGCTGATGGGCCCCAAGCGCGCGGCTTACCACATCTACGCGGCCAAGTCGATCCCCGCGGACAAGGCTCTCGAATGGGGCATCGTCAGTGACGTGCTGCCCCGCGAGCAGCTCCTCGACCGGGCGTGGGAACTGGCTCGGTTCATCATGAAACGGCCACGTTACACCAGGTGGGCGACGCACAACATCGTCTCGCGGCACTGGAGGAAGCTGGTGGCCGAGGACTTCGGTTTCCACATGGCGCACCAGATGCTGGCCAACGTCGCCAGTAAGTCCCTGGTGCCCGACCCGGAGCTGCTGGCCGACTCCGATACCCGCAAGCTATTCTGACCTGCGGGTTCGGCGGGCCATCCGGATTCGTGTCGTCGAGCCCGGTCAGCCCCGGCGGGTTTCGCGGTCAGCGGTAGGCGCGAAGAAACGCGTCCACTCCGTCGGCGATGATCGCGACGATCTGTGCCTCGTTCACCGTGCCCGACGGGCCATCCTTGGCCGCGAGCTTCGCGAACCGCTCCTCAGCATGCGCTCCGGACGCTCGCGCACGGCCTCGGGCAGCCGGGGCGCCGGCCGTCCCAGGGAGGCCGGCCGGCGGAAGGTCGCGTAGCCCGGCGACGGGAACGCCTCGGTCGCCACCCGCGACGCGAACGCCGTCAGCGCGTCGCGCAGGTTCCGCCCTTCCGCGGGCCCCTCCTCGATCGCCCTCCGATGGACACATCTGCCCGGGCCGCGATGGCATCGACGCTGGTGAGCTCGTAACCCTCGGAGACGAACAGCGCCTCGGCGGCGTTCGGCATGGCGGCTCGCTTGTTCTGGAACCGCAGTACCTTGCCCGAATACTACACTGCACGGTGTAGTGTGCTTTTCTTGGAAGGCCGTATGCCCGTCGCAGGCGCGCCCAACAGGGCGAACAGGAGGAAATCGTGAGGATGCCCCCCATCTGTCCGAACGAACTGTCCGACGAGCAACGCCCGCTCGACGAACATGTCCGCCAGGTCATGGGCGGCCTGCGGACACCGTTCACCTCGACGGATGAGAGCGGCGCGCTCATCGGGCCGTTTCCCGTGATGCTGCGCTTTCCCGGACTCGCCCGGCCACTGCTGGAATGGTTCACGACCGTCACGAGCGGCAGCGTGCTTTCGCCGCGGGTGCGCGAGGTCGCCATCCTCACCACCGGTTCACGGTACGGCGCCGCCTACGAGCTCTACTCCCACAGCAGGATCGCGGCGGAGATCGGACTGCCGGACGGCGTCGTCGCGGGCCTGACCGCCGGGCAACGACCCGCGGGACTGACGCCGGAGGAGTCGGTCGCACACGATGTGGCGGCCCGCCTCTACACCGGCGCGCCGCTCCCAGGGGCGCTCTACCGCTCCGTGGTCGCCTGCTTCGGCGAGCACGGCACGGCGGAACTCGTCTTCCTGATCGCCCAGTACGCCGCGATCTCCATGGTCCTCAACGCCTACGACGTCCCACTGCCACCGGATGCGGAGTAACGCCCGATGCACACGGAACGCCAACAGTGATCGAACACTACGAGCGCCTGGGGCGCCTCGTCACGGACGCGACCGCCCAGATCGATGGCGAGTCGCCCTGGCTCGTGGTCGGCGCGGTGCCGATCCAGCCGACGCCGGTCGAGCTCGTCCCTGCGAGCGGCGATGAGCTGCGGCGCTGGCTCCAACAGCACGTCGCGGACTGGCCGGCACCGATCCCCATCGCATCCGAACAGCCGGCGACGTACGCGGACAAGCTGACCTTCCTACCATCGCGCAGCCCCGGCCGACCGGCCACCACGTACTATTGCGAACTCCACGCGGACGGCTCCGCGCTCGGCGCGCTGCAACTGGGAACAC
Organism: Spongiactinospora sp. 9N601; assembly: GCF_044326295.1. Taxonomy (NCBI): domain Bacteria; kingdom Bacillati; phylum Actinomycetota; class Actinomycetes; order Streptosporangiales; family Streptosporangiaceae; genus Spongiactinospora; species Spongiactinospora sp. 9N601. The sequence goes on along the minus strand of NZ_JBIRBB010000021.1, from coordinate 137,216 downwards.
GTCGCGACAGCCCCACGGACGACAGCGAAGTCTGGGTGCTCGGCGAAGGCGCCATCGCGTGGATCACGATCGCCCTGCTGCGCCTCATGGCGGCCTTCGCCCATCGCACCATGGTCCTGGGCGAGGCCGCCGCCGAAGCGACCATCACCCCTGGTGCCGGCACGGCGATGGAGGTGTGGAACCACGCCGGCTCGATGTACGGACCGGCAGGAGGCCACCGGCTCTCCGAGGCCGTCTCCACGCGCCGCACGATCGACCTGGCCAGGTGCCTGTCGCCACACCTCACGATGACGGCACGACCACTCGTCCTCGACCTCCTCCGCCGGTTCGGCCTCTCCGGCTCACGCCACATCGACCCCAGCGGCGTGCTCCAGCGCGGGCACTTCACCGGATTCGACGAAGCGATCCGCGCATGGGCCGACGCGATCGGCGCCCCATCCGAACCGTGACCGCGGCGGCGCGGCACCGTGCCTGCCCGCCCTCCGCACCGAACTCCCGACCCGCGCTGTGATCACCACACATCCCTCGCGGGCCCGCCGCTCGCACGGGCTGTGGGGCCGCCTCCGCCTGGTCACGTCGGCCCACCCGCCGTCGATGTGCCGCCCGGTTGGGAAGATCACCGCTGCTTGCGAAGGTGCCAGGTCATTACTCTGGCGGCCCGGCCAAGAAGAAGGCCGAAGTCAACGGCTGACCAGGTAGCGCCGAAGCGTGTCGGCCCGGCGGCGATGTCGATGATCACGTTGCTGTATCCCGGGCCGCAGGAGCGGGCCAAGGCGCTGGGCATCTGGGGCGGCATCGCGGCCCTGGGCGCACCTCGGGCCTGGTGCTGTCCGGAGCGCTGAGCGACCTGGTGTCCTGGCGCGCGATCTTCCTGATCAACCTGCCCGTCGTCGCCGTGGCCCTGGTGCTGCTCCCCCGCCTGGTCCCCAAGTCGCGCGCCGAGGGCCGGCACCGCCTCGACGTTCCCGGGGCGGTCTTGGTCACCGGCGCCGCGGTGTCGCTGGTGTACGGCCTGCTGCGAGTCGGCGAGAGCGATTGGAGCGATCCGGTCGTCATCGGCGCCGTCGGGGTCGCCGCCCTGGCCCTCATGGGCTACGGGGGCGGCCTCACCGCGGGCGCGGTCTGCGTAGCGCTCGGCGCCCTGCTCATCGTCGTGCTGCCGCCGCGCCCCACCAGTAGGCACAAGCCCGACGGGCAGGTCACCGGCGGCCGAAGCACGCCCACGACCGCCCCCTCGTAGCTACCCCTCCTCGCTGTGGGCATCGTTGACCCATGGGGCGAGCCTGGGCCTGCGGCGGTCCGCAGCCGGCTTGATGAGGCCGTGGTGGTGGGCGTAGGAGACCGCGTGGATCCGGTCGCGCAGGTTCAGTTTGGCGAGAATCCGCGAGACGTGGGTCTTGACGGTCTCGTCGCCGATGCCGAGGTGATCGGCGATCTCGGCGTTGCTGTGGGCTTGGGCGAGCAGGAGCAGGACCTCACGTTCCCGCGTGGTGAGGAGGTCGAGGTCGGCCGTGGTGGGAGGCGGGGCGATACCGTCGGCGAGGCGGGCGCTGAGGCGGCGAGTGACCGAGGGATCGATGAGGGTTTCGCCGCGGGCGGCCACCCGGATGGCCGCGATCAGTTCCTCCGGTGGAAGGCTCTTCAGCAGGAACCCGCTGGCCCCTGCCCGCAGCGCACGATGGACGTAGGTGTCCTGATCGTAGGTGGTCAGCAGGATCACCCTGGTGGTGTTGGCCGGGTCGGCGAGGATCGCCTCCGCGGCGCGCAGGCCGTCCAGGCGCGGCATGCGGATGTCGATGATCGCCACGTCGGGACGCAGCCGCCGTACCTCGCTCACGGTCGCCTGTCCGTCCGACGCCTCCCCTGCGCACATCAGGTCGTCCTGGGTGTCCAGGACGGCACGCAGACCGGAGCGGAACATGGCGTGGTCGTCGGCGATCAGGACGCGCAAGGTCATACGGGGTCCAAAGGGAAGGTCACGGAGGTGATCCAGGTTCTGCCGTCAGGGGCGGGCCCGTAACTGGTCGAACCCGCGAACATGGTGACACGACTGCGGATGCCCTGCAGCCCGCGGTGCGGTGAGTCCGGCCGGACGCGGTTTCCCGTGACGAGGGGATTGGAGGTGGTCACGGTGAGGCCAAGGGGATCGTAGCGCAGGTCGACCTCCGCGACGCCGTCGGCGCCGTGCCGCAGCGCGTTGGTGAGCATCTCCTGCACCACCCGATAGGCGGCGATGTCCAGCGATTCCGGCAGCCGGGACGGGACGCCGCGGACGGTCACTCGCGCCCGCAGCCCGACGGTGCGCAGCGTGTCGAGAAGTTCGGGCAGGTTGTCCAGGCCGGGCTGGCTGTCCTCTCCGGCCGGGTTGCCGTGCAGGACGTCCAGCAGGCGCCGAAGGTCGAGCATGGCGGCCCGGCTGGAGGCCTCCACGGCGGCCAGCGATGCCGTCAGTTCCGGTGCGTTCGCCGCTGTCGCGGCCCGCATCCGGGCCACCCCGGCGTGCATGCCGATGGCGCTGACCTGGTGAGAGATCACGTCGTGCAGGTCACGGGCGATGCTGCTGCGCTCTTCGGCGATGGCCGTGGACAGCGCCCGCTCGGAGCGCTTCTCCATCTCGGCGATGTGCGCGCGGCGCGCGGTGGTGTACCGCCCGACGAGCCAGGGCAGCAGCGCGTCGCCCATGACGCCGTACAGGAACCCCCCGAGCTCGAGCGGCGCCCCTCCGAGGAGCGGCCGCATGACCACCACCGCGGTCAGGCACAGCAGGGACAGCGCGGCCGGTCCGCGGTTCAGCCAGGCGCCCGCCCGGTAGGCGGCGATGAGCAGGCCCGCCCTGTTCAGCAGCGGCGTCTGCAGCGGCCCGGCGGGCAGTGCCTGACCGGCGTGGGCGAAGAGTGCCGCGCCGACCGCCATGACGGCCGCCTGGGCGACGGCCACCACGCCCGACAGACGCGGCGCGCTGGCCAGGCCCGCATCCACCACGATGATCGCCACCAGAACGGCCCAGCTCCACATCGGATGGGAGGCGGATCTGGCGAAGAGGACGAAGGCCAGAGCATCCATCGCCAGCGTGACCGCGGCGATCACGATCGCCTGGCGGGTCAGCGACCCGCTGACGTCGCGGATGCGGACCGACTCCGCACCGCGCCCTTCCCTGCCGGGCACCGGACCCCTTCCGTCCTACGGCCCGCGGCCATGTGGGCGGGCGGACACAACATAATGCCTGTTCATGGACCATGGGTCAGTCCCCCGCCCGGGGGACCCCGCCTCCCCTGGCACCGTGACGACAGCGGCGGGCGGGCGTCCCTAGGCTGCGCGCACGATGAACGACACGCCCCCACGCCGCCTCGGCGCCGCGCTCGCCGTCCTGCTGAGCACTGTGACGCTGCTGCTCGCCGGCGGCCCCATGGCCGAAGCGGGCACCGCCGGTGGAGACGTCCAGGTCGCCCAGACGCTCGGTGACCGGGAACTGACCGTCATCCTGCGCCGGATCACCGGTGTGCCCGGGCCCCTGCATGTGGACGTGATCACCCATGCGGGCACGGCCGCCGGCCGTATCGAACTCGCGGTGGTCCCCACGGGCGTATCCGCGTCCGCGTCCGCTGCCTCGGCGGCGGGCACGACCGTGGACGCCGCGGTGGTCACGTTGGCCGGCCGGCCCGGAACCTACTCGGCGGTACTGGACGTCACCCAGGTCGGCCCATGGGAGCTGTCGCTCAGCGACGAGAAGCGGACCGCGACGATCCCCTTCATCGTGCCGAAGCAGCTCACCTCGCCGCCCGAAACCGCGGCCTATCTGGGCTTCGTCGGCGCCGGGCTCTTTGTCCTCGTCGCCGTTGTGGTCGCCGTGCGGGTGCGCCGCGGCTGGTGGGCGCTGGCGCCGGTCGGCGGTCTGGTCGCCTGCCTGACCGTGGCGGTCACCGGCGCGGTGCTGTCCGCCCGGCTGCCGCCGCCACCGTCCCAGGGAGGGCAGGTCGACGCCACCGTCGACGGCGTCAACGATCCCTATGCCGATGCCGGTCAGCAGACCGGCGACTACGCTCGCCCGCCGGGCACGATGGTGCTGTCGACCTCCACGACCCGGGCGGGGGAGGTCACCGATCTACGGTTGACCCTGTCCGACGCGTCCACCGGTCTGCCCTTGGATGATGTCGTCGTCCACGATGGAGGGCTGCTGCACCTGCTGGTCGTCGGCCCTTCTGGACGGTTGTGGCATCTGCACCCCGTAAGGACCGATGCCGGCGTGTTCGAGGTCCGGTTGCCCCTGCCCGAGGCCGGCCACTACGCCGTCTCCGCCGAGTTCGCCCGCCGGGGCGGCGGTGTCCAGCAGTTACGCTCCGCCTCCGGCATCGACGCGGTGTCCGCCGCCGGGCCTGCGGCGCCCGCCGACCTCCCGGTGGGAACCGGGTCGCGGACGGTGGCCGGCGTCCAGGTGCGGCTGACCGCGTCCGCCCTGGTGGCGGGCAAGGCCGCCGTACTGACCGCCCGCGTTGGCGACAGGGCGACGCTGCAACCCTGGCTCGGCATGCTCGGGCATCTGGTCGTGGCCGGCCCGCTCTCACCCGAGGCGGCGGCGGGTACGGCCACGCAGGGCGCCCAGGTGTGGGCCCACTCCCACTCCATGGGCGCGATGCCGGACGGCGCCCGCACGACGAGCGGACACTTGCACCGCGCGATGCCGGACGCACAGCGCACGACGAGCGGACACGTGCACGGCGCGACGCCGGACCCGTCCATGGGCTCGGGCATGCCGGCGATGAGCGGCCTGACCTCCGTCAACGGCGACAGCACCGCCGACGAGACCGTCGCCGCCTATGGCCCCGACGTCTCCTTCGTCTACACCTTTCCGACACCCGGCTTCTACCGAATCTGGATCCAGGCCGAACGCGACCACACCATCCTGACCGCCCCCTACCTGCTCCACGTCACCGGCACCGCGGAGCGGACCCCGTGAGCCGGCGCGTCCTGGTAGCCGCGGTGCTCCTGGCAGCGACCCTGCTCACCGCGTTGTCGGTGCACGCGCTGTGGACCCCGTGGCACGGTACGGCACAGCCCGCGTCCGATGCCCCGCAAGGCGCGGCGACGCTGACCGGCGGCACCGCCCACGAGACGGTGACCCTGACGGTTTCCACGCCCGTCACCGGCACCACCGCCGTCGATGTCCGGCTCGTACCGCGCGACAAAGCGGCGTACGCACTGGCCGGCGGGGCCGCACCGGTGGTCACGATCTCCGCGGTGCTGCCCACCGCGGGTCACGCCGTACCGGAGTACACCGCGGTGAGGACCGCGGACGACATCTACCACGTGGCAGACCTCCCGCTGATGATGGCCGGCCGTTGGCAGGTCCTGGTCGTCATCGATGCCGCCGGCCGCCACAGCAGGCTCGGCTTCCCCCTCACCGTCCCCCGTTGACTCCACCAGAAAGGACACGAGCCCGATGGCCCCTTCTCCCACCTCCACGTCCCCGCCGGCCGGTGCGTACGCCGTGCTGGCCGGCACCCTGTTGTCGCTGGTCGGCGTCAACTGGGACGTGCAATGGCACGTCGACGTCGGCCCGGACACCTTCTTCACCCTCCCCCACCTCCTGCTGTACAGCGGGAGCGCCGTCGCCGGTATCGCGAGCCTGGTGATGGTGCTGCGTGCGACCTTCGCTCAACGGGCCGGGCACGCACCCGATCCCGCCGTCGGCGGCAGTCCGGTCCGGGTTCTCGGCGGCACGTTCACCGCGCCGCTCGGTTACCTCATCGCCGGCACAGGCGGCGCGCTCTTCCTGCTGTACGGCCTGCTCGACCTGTGGTGGCACTCCCTGTACGGCTTCGACGCCGTGCTGGACTCCCCGCCTCACGTCGCCCTGTTCATCTCCATCAGCGTGACCATGGTGGGCAGCGTCATCGTCTTCGCCGCCGCCCGTGCCCAGCGCTGGGGCCGGATCGGGCTCATCGTCGGCATCCCCGTGCTGATCGTGTTCACTCCGCTCACCACCAGCGCCTTCAACAGGATCGGCCTGCCCGTCCCTCCCCAGCTCGCGGCCGGTGTCTTCTTCGCCGTCTGCTTCGTCCTGCTGGGGACGATGACTCTGCGCCGCCCGCGGGTGGCGCTGTTCATCGCGGTCGTCCTCGGCCTCATGCAAGTGTTCCTGTGGTGGTTCTCGCCGTGGGCCGCGAGGGTCTACGCCGGCTACGTCGGGTTGCCGCTGCGCGACAACCTCATGGACGTCCCGCCTGTGCTGCCGTCCGGTATCCCGATGTTCATGCTGGCCGCGGCACTGGTGATCGAGGGCCTGCTCAGGCTGGGACGCGGGCGCGGATGGCCGGCCCGGTGGCTGCCCCAGCTCACCGGTGCCGCCGGCGGCGTGGTGGTGAGCGTGTCGCTGCTCGTGCAGACGTCGATGCTCCGCGCCGGAGGGCCGATGGGCCGGTCGGCCACGTCCTTGACCGCCATGGCGACCCACGTGCTCGTCGGGCTGGCGTTCGGTGCGCTGGCCGGATTCCTCGCCGCCCGATTCGCGGTCCTGCTGCGCCTCAACGCCCCCGCCGCCGCCGACCAGGAAGGCCGCTGAACCGATGCGCTACAGAACACTCCTCACGCTGTGCGTCACCAGCGCGGCCGTGCTTCTCACCGCCCGGCCCGCGCAGGCCGAGCCGGTGTACGCCCCGGTCGAGATCGTCCACACCGAGCAGGTGCAGGCCGGCCCCTACCACCTGACCATCGGCTTCTCCACCTGGCCGCTGCGCGCCATGCAGTCGCTGGACTTCACCTTCATCCCGGACGGCGGGCTGACCGGCAAGTCCGGCACCCTCAGCATGACCGGCCCCGGCATGAACCCGGGAATGCGCGGGGCGCCCGCGCTGTCCCGCCATCCACGCAAACGGGACGTCTGGGGCCTCGACATCCAGGCGCTGCCCACGGCCGGGCAGTGGAGCTTCACCTTCACCATCAACGGCCCGAAAGGGCAGGGCACGGGCACGCTCGGCAACCTCACGGTCCTGGAACAGCCCGGCCCGCCGCTGGCACTGAGCTGGACGCTGTGCACGCTGCCCGTACTCGGGCTGATCGCCTTCCTGGCCGCCGCCTGGCGGCGGCACCGCCCCTCCCGCCATCTCGCGAAGCTGGGCGTCTGACAGCTCGGTGATCTGCTCACGATGGGATCGTTTCAGTCGAGGATCTGCACGTACCCCTCGGTTGCCTGAACGCAGATCCGCTGGCCGTCCCAGATCAGCTGGGCGGCCCGGCCCGCACCACACCCACGACGGCCGGCAGACCGTACTCCCGCGGTCCGATGTGAGGATCCGGGGCGGCGTGAGCGCCTGATACGAGCGGAACGCCTCCTTCCTGCGCGGAATGAGTTCGGCGTCCATGTCGCCGGTGCCGTGATGTGCTCACCATCTGGTCCTCAGGGGATATGGTCCGGCGTCCGCTGTCCCGGCGTACCGCAACGGCCGAATCGGCTGCTATGCGGGTCAGGGTGGCGACGCAGATCTTGCCGGTAGGGCCGGGCGGTAGTTCGGGCAAGAGCAGAAAGTGTTCTGGGAGTTTGCGTGACTCAAGGCCGCGTTCGTCTCGCAGGTAAGCGGTCAGGGCGGCGGGGACGGTGTCGGCACGTTCGGTGTCGCTATGCACACGCACATCTGTTCGCCCAGATCATCGTCGGAGATGGGGATACAGCACACGTCCGCGACGGCGGGTGGGGGGCGAGTTCCCGCTCCACTTCCAGCGGGCGACAGGGTGAGCCCGCCCTGGCCACGACGCGCCTGATTCGGTCGAGAATCCACAAGGTGCCATCGGCGTCCAGGCGGCCCAGGTCGCCGGTACGGCCCCATCCGCCGGGGGCCCGGTGCCGGTCGTCCAGTTCGGGGGCGGCCACATGACACAGCGGGGTCATCGGGCCCACGGCCCAGATCTCGCCCGCCGTCCCGGCTGGTGCGGGTCTTCCGTCGGCGTTCGCGGATGGTCATGTGCGCCACGGTGCGGTCGGGGCGTCCGGCCGGCCCCGGCCGCCAGCTACCGGGGCCGCGGCCCGTGTGGCAGTTCACCTCGTCGGTAGAGCCGTACACGTTGATCACCGGCCGGTCGAACCGACGCCTGCGGCGTCCCACATCGCCTGATACAGCGGCACCGCCGGCGATCCGGCGGATGGACGGCCGGCTGGCGGTTCGGCTGACGCCTTTCCATGGGTGTCCTGTGAAGACCGCTACGATGACGCCTTGGCCGGCGTGAAGGCACCAGTGCCATTCCAGTCTCGGTAGCCTGCCTTCACACAGGCCTCCGGCAACATGGAACACATTCCCAGTGTCGGCTGCGCGGCGGGGTACTGCGGAGCCGACCGGCCGCGTCCATCCCAGTCAGCAGCGCACCGGGGCGCTTCCGATCCACTAGCAGGGCACTGCCCCGGCCGACCGCCCAGGCCGCCGTACAAACCGACACACAGCAAACGCGTGAAGACTGACGGACGGGCCAGTCTGGGGAATGACACCAGAGCGAACAGTCCGTACCTTCTGTCCCACTATGCTTGGTTGCGATGGACTGGGTAGCGGATCTTCCCCCGGCGGTCCAGCGGATCAGTTCGGTGCTGGCCGGGTGGCGGACCGCCCGGACATCGAGGCGTGTGCTGTTTGTCATCCATAGCCTTACAGCCGCGACCAGGCTAGCCGACCTTCTTCCTATTTTCCAGGACCAGCGTATCCAGCTATATTGCACACAGACCAGCGACTCCATGTTCCCGTCCGGCGTCGAGAAATTCATGCAAGACCGAGGCTTTCTTTGCCTGACTTGGGAGCAGGCGATCGCCCTGGAATTCCATGCGGTGATTACCGCCAGCCTGGGCGATAACCTGCATGAGATTCAGTCGCCCATATTGCGAATTTCTCACGGGAATGGCTACAATAAACGCTGGATCAGCGATCAGCGATCAGCGATCAGCGATCAGCGATCAGCGATCAGCGATCAGCGATCAGCGATCAGCGATCAGCGATCAGCGATCAACAATCAACAATCAACAATCAACAATCAACGTTTGGCCTGTCTGCCGACACGCTGAAACACCACGAACGAATCGTTCCCGCGGCCATCGCACTCTCTCACACAGAGCAGTTCGAACGTCTGGCCGAGGGGTGCCCCGACGCGATTCCCCGGGCGTTCATAGCCGGCGACCCCTGCTATGACCGGATGCTCGCTAGCCTGCCCCGCAGACTCCACTATCGCCATGCTTTTCGCCTGCGCCCAGGCCAGCGACTGATCACCGTCGCATCCACCTGGCGAGAGGATTCTTTGTTCGGCCTTGATCCCCTGTTCACATCTCGTCTGCTGAGTGAACTGCCCTATGACCGATATCGGGTCGCGTTGATCCTTCACCCGAATATCTGGGCCTCGCACAGCAGTTTTCAGATCAGGGCGTGGCTGGCAGAAGCCCTCCGTGCCGGGCTGATTCTCCTGCGCCCGGAAGAAGGCTGGCGAGCCGCGATCATCGCTGCCGACTGGGTGCTGTCCGACCACGGGTCGATCGGTGTCTACGCAGCGGCCCTCGGCCGGCCGGTCCTCCTCGACAAGACCGGCCAGGACATGATCGATCCGCGATCCGCGCTCGGCAGGCTCCTGACCATCGCGCCAAGTCTCGACTTGTTCGCCGCCCTTGCTCCCCAGTTGCGCCATGCTGAGGAACTGCGCGATCGATGCCGTGAGATCGCCGCCACGTGGATCAGTTCCGCGCCAGGGCGTTCGCTGCCTCTGATCCGCGACGAGGTCTACCGGATGATGGATGCAATACCACCTGACACCGAGCCCATGCTGGCGGCCGTTGATTCTCCTGAGGTCGCCGATATCTCACCCGCGTCCTTTTGGGCACATGTCGAGCCCACGGATGATCCGAGCGAGTTGTCGGTGAGTCGACTGCCCGCCTCCATCGCTCGATCCGATCCGGCCGGAGTATTGATCGTCTCCGATCAAGAACTGGACCACCGCTTAGCCGGCACGGCCGACATCATTCGAATCGGGCAGGATGAACTCCCTTGTGACGAAGCCACCTGGTCGGCTGCTGCCTTTGAGTACCGACCCGGCGTTGTGCTCACCCTCGTTCACGACGAGCGCACTGCCCGTCTGCGCACCCGAGACGGCTCACTGATCCAGGTGACCCTCGACCAGAGCGGCAGCCTCGAAGATGCCGAGCTGGTGTTCGTCGTCCTGGCCGAGCGTCTTTTCTGCGGATTGGACGATATCGCTGCACTCAGCCCCCTTACCCTGCACACCGGGCCAGATCGGTCGATCAAGGCCACGTTCGAGGTGCACGTTCACGAAAGCTTCGCCTGAATCCGCGCACATGCCTCTTGCGCGCCGACGCTCTCATAAAGCCGCAGCGCCGTCCGCCACGCTTCGGCTCCATCGCCAAGGTCACCGAGCGCCTCCCAGACCTTTGCCTCCTGGTAGGGACGGCGTGCGGCCTGAAACAGGCTCAGCGCCTCCTCGAACAGGGCATGCGCCTGGTGCGGATGCTCACGCATCAGCAGCTCGGCCTGCCCCACGAGGACCTTTCCTTCGTTGACGTGATCACGCCTGCCCTCGGCGGCGAGGCGGCGGAACAACGCGGCCGCCGCCGCGTAGCCGTCCAGCGCCGCCGCCACGTTGCCCAAAACCGCGTACGCGTCCCCCCGGTGCATCTGCAGCAGCGCCTGACTCCGCGGACGTGCCGGATCGAGGAATGGCACCGCCCGATCGAAGTTTTCCAATGCCGCCTCAGGATTGCCGCGGCGGCGCTCGGTTATGCCCAGCCATTCCAGTGCCGCGCCCACTCCGCGAGTTTCGGCGCCTTGCCTGGCCGCCGCCAGTGAACGCTGAAACCGTTGCTCCGCTTCCTCCAGTCGTCCCTGCCCCAAGTACATCTCACCCCACTGAGCCTGGATGCGGGCTTGCGCGTCCGGATTCTGGCAGGCATCAGCGTCCTGCTCGGCCCAAGCCAGAATCGTGGCTCGCTCGTCACTCCGGCCCCTGCCGGTGAAGTAGGCATGGGTGGCCTCCGCCATCTGCCATCGATAGCCCGGCGGTAGCCCCATCCCCTCCCAGACGCGGCCCGCCCGCTCCATGCATGCCATGATCGCGGGCAGATTGTCGCCGATCCACGCGATCGGGTCTCGCTGCCCCTGGGAAGCGGCGAAATCCGGCAGCGGGAACGGCGCCGGGCGCCCGTAGAGGGGGCTCAGCGTCCAGCGCTGCGACAGCCGCGTGCTCGCCGCGACCGCGCCGTGCAGGTAGTAGTCGGCGATGCGGGAGCGCAGCCGTACCCGCTCTGCGGGTTCAAGGTCTCGTCGCGCGGCCAGCGCGGCATGCTCGTAGGTGAGGTCTTCCATCAAGTAGCGGCCACGCTGATCCGATCTGACCATCGCGCGTTTGCGCAACTGCTCCAACCCTGCCGCGCCGTCGGCGGGCGCCTCGGAGAACAGTGCGGGCACCAGGCCCGGGTCGAAGTCCCGGACCGGATGGAGCCCGAGCGCGCAGTAGAGCCGGGCCGCCGACGCGCCCAATTCGCGGTACATCACCTCGAACACCGCAGAGGGCCTGGCCATGAGGTCGTCGTGCCCGGCCTCCAATGCTGCCAAGCGTCCCTGTTCGGCCATCCGCTCCACAAGGTCGGAAAGGCGAAGTCCCTCATCATCATGCAAAAGGCCGGCGGCATGGCTCGCCAGGATGGGCAACCCCGAACACAACCGGACGAGATCCGCTGTGGCCTTCGGCTCGGCCGCGATACGGTCCGCGCCAACGATCTCGACCAGCGTTTCCCTCACCGCCTCATCGGGCAGCGGTTGCAGGCTCAACCGCTGCGGCTGATACGGTGCGAGCCCTGAAAGGGGCAACCGACTGGTGGCCATGATGAGCACCCCTGGCAGGTTCGACAGAAAAGGGAGAACCTGCGCGGCCGACCGCACGTCATCCAAGAGCAGAGCCACCTTCTCCCCATCGATCAACGAGCTCAAGAGCCTCATCTTCGCCGCAGGAGTCTCGGCGGACAGCCCGTATGTCTGGCCGGTCAACGCGAAGTAGCGGTCACATACCTCCTCGACGCTCCGCCCGTGGCCCTCGCCTGGACCACCACCGCACTCCATCGCGATCTGGGCATGATCGAAACGCTGCCGGTTCTCGTTGATCCAGGTCAGGGCAAGGGTCGTCTTCCCTATGCCCGACGGCCCGGTGATGTTCCACAGACGGCTCCCGCCGGTCTCCGTCTTCTCGGCCCACATGTTGAGCGTTGTGAACTCAGGGGCACGGTCCCGAAACACCGACGTGACCGCGGGCACCAGCCGAACTGCCCGCCGAGCCTGCTGTCCTAGCTCCACCGACCCGTTGAGCGTGCCAACTTGAACCACCGTGCCGGATCGGCCATCGAATAAATTGACGCCTGCGCTCACGAGTCCCCATCTTGACTCATAATTCGGGGCACTACCAATGTGTTGAGGAACTGCTATGGGGGTTCAAAGGTCAGGTCGGGTGCGAACAACAGCCCTGACACGAATACCGTAGGGACGAAACATGCAGGCCAGCAGGGCGATCTTGGTTTGCGCAGCCGGCCGGGCGATACTCTACGCGCAGTTGGCTGGTGCCGGTTTCGAGCGGATGGGCGCATCGCGGGGGCCCTTGCTCGGATCGGCGCACCGGCGCACCGCCGCACCGTGTGCTGCGCCGGCACAGCGTGTGGGAGTACGTCAGCATCCGCGTAACGATCGAGGCCGACTCCTAGATCAACGCCGACCTCATCCCTGCCGGAACGGCCAGGCATGGCAGGCGTAGCCAGGAGTGGCCGCTGGAATGGCCGCACCGATTCTTCATCGCGCCAGTGCCGCCCAGATGGTCCCGGCGTGCGCCGAGGTCAGACACCCTTGCATGGCCGGTCCCGCCCTCTATGCCACCCTGCGGCCATCTCCCGGCTCAAGCGGCGGACCCCGCTCCCCTGAACCCCGGCCTGCGCAGCGGCGCAGGGGACTGTTCATCGCCCCGCCGCCGGGACTACACGCTGTACGCGACCATCGCCTGAAGCTGAGGGCTGGCTGCGCGCACGAGCGCGCGCTCGCCGAACGGGGCGGGGGCCGGTCACTCGGCGGGACGGGGGCCTGCGGCGCGGCGGAGCCGGTTGGCGATCGCGAGTCCCAGCCCCTCCTCCACCGGCAAGGACGCGACGATGAGGTCACACCCCTGCCCGTCGAACTCGCGCAGGAACCCGTACAGCCGGCGCGCGTAAGCGGCCATCGAGCCGGGGACCATCACCACGGCGTGCGCCTTCACCGCGGCACCGGCGAAGGGCTGCGGCACGAGGACGCCCACCTGGTGCCCGAGGTCCTGCGCGCGCTCCGCTTCGGCGATGACCCTCTGCGGCTCGGCCAGGACGACCCGGGCACGCGGCGCATAGTGCGACGGGTGCCGGCCGGGTACCCGGACCCGGCTCGCCGAGTGGACCGCGAGCGGGCGCCCCAGCACCGCCTGGAGATCTTCGCGGGTCACCCCGCCAGGCCGAAGTACGCTCGGCACATCACCCGTCACATCGACGATGGTCGATTCGACGCCGACCTCGCAGGGACCGCCGTCCAGCACGAAGTCGACGGCCTCACCGAGCTCCGCGCGGACGTGGCCGGCCGTGGTGGGGCTGACCGAGCCGAAGCGGTTGGCCGACGGGGCCGCGACACCGCCACCGAACGCCGACAGCAGCGCGAGCGCGACGGGGTGGCCGGGGACGCGTACGGCCATCGTCTCCAGGCCGCCCGTCGTCTCAAGGGGCACGCGGTGGCCGCGCCGCACCACCAGAGTCAGCGGCCCCGGCCAGAAGCGTCCGGCGAGCAGCCGCGCCGTCGCGGGCACGTCTTCGGCCCAGTCGCTCAGGTGCTCCACACCGCCGATGTGGACGATCAGCGGGTGGGTGGGCGGGCGCCCCTTGACCTGGAAGATGCGCGTGACCGCGGTAGGGTCCTCGGCGTCGGCGCCCAGGCCGTAGACGGTTTCGGTCGGGAAGGCCACCAGGCCTCCGGCGCGCAGCACACCGGCCGCCTTGTCGATGTCACTGGTCGTTGCCGTCACCCTCGCAATCCTCTCACTGTTCCATGCCGCACATCCGTGGTCTCATCGCACCCGGCCGAACGCGCTGTCGCCGACGTGCGCGTGGTGCGGACGGTTGTCCCTGTGGGCCGACAGCGACAGGACGACTGTGGCGATCAAGGTGCCTTGTGTCCCTGCCTGGCGCGCGCGCATGCCCACGCATGGCCTGCCGGTCTGTGCTGTGCGGGTGGTCGCGTCAGGATGGGGGCGTGGAGAACGACGATCTCGGCCATGCGGCGCCCCTCCCCCGGCGTGTGCGCCGCGTCGTGTCTCTGGTCCCCTCGCTGACCGATGCCATGGCGGCGACCTCGCCCGGTCTGCTCGCCGGCGCGACCGACCGGTGCTCCCACGCCGCCGATCTCGACGTCCGGCGCGTGCGCGGCACGAAGAGCCCTGAGCTGAATCGCATCGTCACACTGCGTCCCGACGTCGTGTTCGCCAACTTCGAGGAGAACCATGAAGCCGGCCTGGACGCGCTGCGGCGAACGGACCTTCGGACCTTCCGGTGCGGACGCCCGTCACCCGGACCGTCGATGAGGCGCCGGAGTCCCCGGACGGGATCCTCACATCGCCTGCCGCTCACCGCGCGCGGCCCGGCTGGACGATGCGGCCCGCCCATGGAACCGCCTTGTCGTCAACCTGCTCGGCGTGCTGGCCGCGGTACGAGCCGGACTCGGCGTCGCCGCCCTCATGCCCGCCAACCTCGAACCGGCCATGACCTGCCACCACACCGCCGCCCTGCCCGCCCTCCCCGACGTCGAGCTCGGCCTCGCCCGCCACCCGCGCTCCGAAGGCGACCCCCTGAGCGACGCCGTCGAGATCGCCCTACGACGCATGATCTGACTCGTCGCGGCCTCGCCGGGCGGCGTGGCGTGCGTGACGCCGCCATCACGGCCGTGCTGCTCTACGACCGGGGCGTGAGAAGAGGAATGCGCCCGCCTCGACATCGACGACATCGCGATCACCGCCCGCACCGGCACGATCCGCCTGCACGGTAAGGGCGATCAGGTCCGCACCGCCCCGATCCCACCGATCGCTCGCACCCGCATCTCCGCCTGGCTCGACATCCGCGGACGCCACCCCGGTCCGCTGTGGACCGGGCAGCGCGGCCCACTCACCATCTCCGGAATCGTCCAGGTCATCCTGTCCATCGGCCAGGCAGCCGGCCTGCCTGGGCTTCGACCGCATCGGCCGCGTCACACCTACGCCACCCGCCTACGCGAAGGCGGCGCCGACGTCGCCCAGGTTCAAGCCCTTCGCGGTCACGCCTCCCTCACTGACCGATTGTCGCTGCTCAAGGGCCGCGTCGACGATGACGATGCGGCCGACCAGCACCTCACGTTGACCGGCCCGAATCGGGCTGATGTGAGGGCGAACGCGATCGTAGCGAACATGTTCGCTACGATCGTGTTATCGAACCTATGCAGGAGGACGTGTCATGACCACAGAATCGGTACCGATCCTCATCGTGGGCGGCAGTCTCGTCGGCCTGTCCGCGGCGGTGTTCCTCGCCTGGCGGGGCGTACCTGCCGTTGTGGTGGAAAGGCACCCGGGCAGCTCGCCACACCCCCGCGCGATCGGGTACACCACCCGCACCCTCGAACTGTTCCGGGCCGCCGGCATCGAGGTGCCCGAATCCCCGCACGGATCGAGACCACCACGGCGTGCCCGGGTGGAAAGCCTGGCGGGCGCCTGGTTCGAGGAGTACGCCTGGACACCGGGCAGCGCACCGCCCGGCATCGAGTCCTCGCCGGTTCGGGCGACGGCCATTCCCCAGGACCGGCTCGAACCCATCCTGCGGCGGCGAGCCCTCGAACTGGGCGCCGACATCCGGCCGAGCACCGAGCTGGCCGGCTTCACCCAGGACGACGACGGGGTGAGCGCAGTGCTGCGGCACCGCGACAACGGCCAGGAGTACGGCGTGCGCGCCCGATACATGGTGGCGGCCGACGGCGCGGCCAGCGGGATTCGCACGGCTTTGGGCATCGGCCGTACGGGCGAGGGGCTGCTCTCGACACAGCGCAGCATCCTGTTCCGCGCTCCTCTCGATGAGTATCTGGAGCACGGCGTCGTCCAGTTCGAGATCGAGCAGCCGGACTTCCGGGCGTTCCTCACCACCTACTCCGACGGCCGCTGGGTCCTCATGCTCGGCGACGACGTCGGCCGCGACGAGGACGAGCAGCGGGACCTGGTACGCAAGGCGATCGGACGCACCGACGTCCCCATCGAACCGATCACCACCGGCCGCTGGGAACTGGCGGCCCTGATCGCCGACCGCTTCTCCTCCGGCCGGGTGTTCCTGACCGGCGACGCCGCCCACCAGTTGCCGCCCAACCGCGGCGGGTTCGGCGCCAACACCGGCATCGACGACGCGCACAACCTGGCCTGGAAACTCGCCGCGGTCCTGTCCGGGCAGGCGGCGCCGGCACTGCTGGACACCTATGACGCCGAACGCCGCCCGATCGCGACACTGCGGCACGAGCAGCTCTTCGCCCGCGCCGACTACAAGGCCCATCTGAAGACGCCGAAGCCGGACGTACCGGTCCTCGACGACGTCGCCCTCGAACTCGGGCAGCTCTACCGCTCGGCCGCGATCCTCGGCGCCGGGCCGGATCTGCCGCCGGCACGGCGTCCCGACGAATGGGCCGGGCAGCCCGGCACCCGGGCGCCGCACCTGCCCGTCCTCGCCGGCGGCGGAGAGGGAGAGCAGTCCATCCTGGACCTGTTCCAGCGCGACTGGGTGCTGCTGTCGGAGGACGACCGCTGGGCCATCGCCGCCGGCGATACCGGGCGACGCCTGGGCGTCCCGATCACCTTCGTGGGCATCGGCACCGACGCGAAGCCGGTGAAGCCGGACGCCTTCCCGGCCGCCTACGGCATCACCGCCACCGGCGCCACACTGGTCCGCCCCGACGGATACATCGCCTGGCGCACCACCGACGCCCCCGCCGACCGCGCCCACGCGTTGACAGCGGCGCTCGGCCACCTGACCGGGGCCGGGCAAAGCTCGGGAGAGGGCTGATCGAAAGGCTGGCGACGAACGCGTTCGTTACGCTGTGATCCATGCCGCCACGCTCCAAAACCCCGATCAGCCGCCGCGAGCGCCCCGCCAAGCCGGCCCTGACCCGCCAGGGAATCGTGGCCACGGCCGTGTCCATCCTGCGCGCCGAAGGGCCGGCGAAGGTGACCATGCGGCGGCTGGCGAAGGAGCTGGACACCGGCCCCGCCTCGCTGTACGTCTACGTGGCCAACACCGACGAGCTGCACGCCGCCATGCTGGACGAACTGCTCGGCGAGGTCGATCTGGACGCCGCCGCCCACGGCCGCGACTGGCACGAACGGCTGGTAGGAGTGCTCACCTCCTACACCTTGGTGCTGTTCGCGCATCCGGAACTGGCCCGAGCCGCCCTGGCCGCCCGGCCCAGCGGCGAGCACTACCTGAAGCTGCTGGAGCGGCTGCTGTCGCTGCTCGACGAGGGCGGGGTGCCACCGGCGCAGGCGGCCTGGGGCGTGGACGCGCTGCTGCAGGCGGCCACCGCCACCGCGGCCGAAACATCGGCGCGCGCGCAGGCGCCGCACGCCGACCAGGAGTGGGACGCGCTGAGCGAGGCCCTGCACGGAGCCGACGAACGAGCCCACCCGCACCTGCACGCCCTGGCCGCCCAACTTCTCGACGGCACCCCGCAGCAGCGCCTGTCGTGGCATTTCCGGATGCTCATCAACGGCATCGCCCACACGCCCGTGGGCGACTGACCCTGCCCACGCTCACACCACTTGAGCGTGTGGAGGATGCCAGGCGCGTGCGCAGGCTACGATTCGATGTCCAACCCGGAGGAATCGCTCCACGTTCGGATGGGATCGCCGTGAGTGAGCTGATGCGCGTGCCTCTGCCCAGCGGAGGCCGTCTGATCGTGGAGGTGTCCGAGCAGGACGCGGGCGTACGGCGGGCGTCGCGATCCGGTGAGATGATCGACGCGGCCATGGACACGTTCCAAACCGCGCTCCAGCCCATCCAGGAGGCCGCCGAGACCGCCCTCGACACCTTCCGCAAGGCCCGTCCCGACGGGATCGAGATCGAGTTCGGGGTACGCCTCAACGCCGAGGCGGGCGCGGTGATCGCCAAGACCACCGCCGAAGGGCACCTCACCGTCAAACTGACCTGGCAGCAGCACCCGGAGGCGTGAGATGCGGCCCTGGCTGGTCCGCGTCCGCCGGGGCGAGCGGCCGTGCGGCGCGGGCGTCCTGGTCGATGACCGGCACATCGTGACCTGCGCCCATGTGGTGAACGACGCCCTGCGCAGGCACGCGCGCGCATCCGAGCACCCGGCGGAGACGGTGGAGGTCGACTTCGCCGCGTTCGCCGGGCAAGGCGTGATCGAGGCGAAGGTCACCGACGACGGCTGGTTCCCGATCACCACGGGGGAACGCGGCGACGTCGCCGTGCTGCGCCTGCTGTCCCCGCCGCCGCGCGATGCCTCCCCCGCCTCGCTGAGCCGGGACGTCCAGCGTGGCACGCCGATCCGCGCGTACGGCTACCCGCCCGGGATGGACCTCGGCGTCTGGGCGACCGGCTACGAGGTCGGCGACCGCGGCGGCGCGGAGTGGATTCAACTGGACGCCATCCGCGTCACCGGACGCAGGATCGAGCACGGCTTCAGCGGCACACCGGTCGAGGACGAACGCACCGGTCACGTGCTGGGCATCGTGGTGGCCGAGGATGTCGAGGAAACCGCGAAAGTAGCGTGGATGCTGCCCCTCGGCGAGATCGACGCCCACTGGCCCGGCCTGCGAGCCGCGGCGCTCCCATCGGAGCTGGCCGCACTGCTGCGCCGGGTCCGCCAGGTGACCGACGAACTGCCCTACAAGCCGTCCGGTCCGCGCGGCAGGCGTGCCCTGTCCACGGTCTACGTGCGGCAGAGCGCGGCGGCCCTGGAGGAGACCCGCAGGATGCGCGAGGACGGCACCCCCGACGACGGCCCTCCGTCGGTGGAGGACCTGCGGGTGTCGGGCCTGGCGCAGCCGTTCGAGCAGATCTTCGGCCAGCACGACCACCTGGTCCTGGAAGGCGCGGCGGGCCTGGGCAAGACCACTTTGGGCAACACCCTGGCCGGCCGGCTCGCCGAAGGTCTGCTGTCTCGTGCTCCGGCCGCCGACGCTCTGGTCCCGGTCGTGATCCCGGCCCGGCGGCTGGCCTTTCACATGAACCTGAGCTGGGCCGATGCGCTCGCGACCGCGGTGGCCGAGGAGTACGGCAGACTGGCGGGCGGCCCGCTGAACGCCGCCCGCTTCACCAGGCCGGTGGACGGGCTGCGCTGGCTGGTGGTCGTAGACGCACTCGACGAGGTGCCCGATCAGTCGGATCGGGAGACGCTGCTGTACGCGCTGGCCGACCAGATGGCCGACCCCGACGCTCCGGCGCGGCTCGTCATCACCACCCGGCCGCTGCCGCCCGGCGAGGTGGAGCGGCTGCGCGGCGCTCGCATCGGCCTGTACGAGCTACAGCCCTTCGATGAGGAGGCCCTGACCAAGTTCGCCCGTAACTGGTTCGACCCCGGCGGCACGCCGGCGGGCGACCGGGCCGCGCAGGAGTTCCTTGAGCAGGTGCGCCTGGCCGGGCTGGACAGCATCCTCAACGTGCCGCTGCTCGCCACGGTCGCGGCTCTGGTCTTCGAGTCCCGCCGCTCGCTCCCGGCCAGCCGCTACGAGCTGTACGAGGAATGCATCGAGCGCTTCGCCGAGGCCCGCCGCGAGGCGAGAGCCGCCGCGCTGCCGGATGACGGCGCGCTCGCGCACCGGCTGGAGGAGCGCCGCGCGAACCTGATGGAACGGCTGGCCGTCGCCTACACCTCGACGGAGCGCCCGCTGCCTGCGGTCGCCCGCGAGATGCTGGCCGAGGAGATGCCGTCACCGGGGGGCTGGGAGCAGGAGATCGAGGAGTGGCTCGTCCAGACGGGGATCATCCGCCGTGTGGGCACGCGTCTGGAGTTCATCCATCAGACGTTCGCCGAGCACCTCGCGGCCAACGCCGACGCGAAGGCGCTTCCGCCGTTCCACCCGGGCGACCAGGAATGGGAGGACCTCCTCATCCGGTTCCGGCTCGGTGAGGAGAAGGCCGGCCGGGTGCTGGTCCACCACCTGCACCGTTCCGGCCACGACGGCGCCGTACTCGACCATCTGCAGGGCGGCACTCGCGACGACATGGAGCTCGCCGGAAAGCTGATCGCCCAGGGTGTGCCGTGCGGCGAGGGCCAACGCAGGGCGTACCTGGCCTGGATCACGGACCGGCTCCTCACTGGCGGAAAGCCCGATCTCCAGCCGATGGCCGGTCTGATCCGGCACCAAGACGTGCGCGCCTGGCTGGAGCGGTTGCTGAGTCACCCCGATGTCGCCCCGGCGGCCAAGGTGGTGATGATCGACCTGCTCCGGGAGCGTTCGGAGATCGCTCGCCAGGACGTCCTGTCGCTGCTCACCAGCCTGGCGACGGACAACGGCGCGCCAGATGTGCGCATCGCCGCGGCCACCGTCCTGGCGAAGTACGGCGAACCACACCGCACCCGAGCCGCCGAAGCACTCGCGGACCTGGCGAACCGCTTGCACGGCGAGGATGACGTGCGTCAGGACGCGGCGATCGAGCTGGCGAACCTCGGCGGCGACCACCGCGTCCGGGCCGCCGACGCGCTGCAACACATGGCCGACAACACGTCGCAGGACCTCTGGAAGCGGCTCGACCGGGCCAGGGAGCTCGCCAAGATCGACGACGCCGGCCGCCTGCGCGCGGGCGCCGCGCTGCGGCGCATGGCCGAGGAGGCGTCGGCCCATGTCGACAGCCGTTGCCACGCCGCGGTGGAACTGGCCAAACTCGGCGGCGACCACCGAAGGCAGGCGAACGAGATCCTCGCCCGGATGGCGGCGAGCTCCCGGCTGATGGCGACCGCGCGGTTGGAGATCTGGACCGCGCGAGCCAAGATCGACCCGGCCTGCCGCGGGGAGGCGGCGGCCGTCCTGCGCGACATCGCCGTCGATCCGGCGAACTCTTTCTGGGACAGAGCGGAAGCCGCTCAGGCGCTGGCCGACCTCGGTGCCGAACATCGGGCGATCGCGGCAGATGTGCTGGAATCGCTCATCGCCGATCCTCGCCACCACGACAGTCGCAGCTTCATCAGCGTCATGCACCTGTCGAACCTGGGAGAGCGGTTCCACGACCGCGTCGCGAGCGCGCTGTATTCGAGCATTGTCACGCAACGCTCACAGGGCTACAACCTCGAAGCGGCGGAGAAGCTGATCGAGCTCGGGCCGGGCCATCGCGATCGTGCCGCGGACGCCCTGCGGCGACTCTCGGCGGACCCTGTGCTCTCGGCAGACGATCGCTTCGAGGCCGCGCAGATGCTGGCCCAGATGGGTGCCGGCCACCGGTCACATGCCGCCGAAGCGCTCGGCGACATCGCCGCCATGCCTGCGGTGGCCCCGTCCCTGCGCGGCCTGGCGGCCCTTGAACTGGCCAAACTCGGCCCCGAACACCGTATGAGCGTGCTCGCGCTGATGGGTGACCTGCTGCACGACTCCTTCTCCGCCCAGCCGGACCGCATCACCGCCGCCCGCGTCATGGCGACGCTCCAGCCTGAGGCGAGCCCGCTGGCGTCCCTGGTCGTCCAGGCCATCGCCCGGCATCCCGGCACCGAGCCGTCCGCCCGGCTGCAGGCCGCCGAGGCGCTGCTGGAGCTGGGACCGCGGTACCGGGCGAAAGCGATCGACGCGCTGGTTCAGGTCGTCGCCGACCCGCTCACCGACATCCGTGGGACGGCCATCCAGACGGTGGCCGACCTGGCCGGGGAGCATAGTGAGCAGATCGCCGAATCGCTCGGGCGGGTAGCCACCGATCCCACCGTCGCCCCCCGGAACCGGCTGACCGCCGCCATGCACCTGGCATACCTGGGGCCGGAGGACGAATCGCGGCGAGCGGCCCTTGACGCCGTCGCTGCCGACCCGCTGACCGCCCCTTTCACCCGATGGCAGGCGTTGGAGGCGCTGGGCTGGTTCGATCCGGCCGACCGGGACGCCGCCGCCGGCGAGGCCACCGCCACCTGCCTTGGCCCCGGGATCAAAAGCCAGGACCGCGCGAGCATCATCGACTCCCTGATCGAATGGGGCGACGACCACATCCCGCGCGCCGCCGAGATCTTGACCGCCCTGATGGGGAGCGCCATCGGCACCTACACAAGAGCAGGATGCGCGCAGCAACTGATCACGATCGGCGCCGATGATGAGCGCGTCTTCGAGGTGATCGCCGATGACGCCGCGCATACGACGCGTGATTTCGAGTCCCGCCGCTTGGCAGAGGTCGTCGCCGCTCTCGGTGACGCCCAGCATGACCGCTTCGCCGCCCTGCTGCGCGGGCTGGCCGCCGACCCCGAGCGCTCCGCCCCGCTTCGCCGCACCGCCGCCGAGCGCCTCGCCGACCTCGGCGGCCATCACCGCGCCATCGCCGTGGAGCAGCTTCACGAGCTGGGCAGGCAACCGGAAGGCCGAGCCGGCAGAGCACGCACGCTGGTGTCGCTGTGGCGCTACGACCCCGAGGCCCGCGAGCATGCGATCGAGGAACTGACCCAGATCATCACGACTCCGGCGCCGCCTCCGAGCGAAGACACGTCTGCCCTTCTTGGCGCGGCCCAGCATGTGGCGGCGGCGGGCAGAGGTCACCGCGACCAGGCCGCGAGGACGATGGCCGCGTGGGTGACCACGGCCGAGGTGTCTTCGTGGTTCCGCCGCGACGCCGCGATGGCTCTGGCCGGCTTCGGCCCGGAGCAGCAGAGCATGGCTTCCGACGCGCTCGCGCGCGCCTCCGCCCTGCCGTCCCTGCATCCCGAGGACCGCCTCGATGCCGCCGAACCGGCCGCGCAGCTCGGGTCGCCGGATCACGAGCCGCCCGGACGCGCCCTGCTCGCCCTGTGCACCGCCGCCGGAATCGACCCGTTCACCCGGCGCCGCGCCGCAACGTCCCTCGCCCGCCTCGGGCCCGGTCTCCTCGATCGCGCCCTGGCCGTACTGCGCGATCTTGGGGACGACGCCGACGACTGGAACCGTCTGTGGTCCGCTGAGGCGCTGATGGAGCTGGGCCCACGTGCTCGCGAGGCAGCGGCCGGCGTCCTGACCCGCTTGACGGCCGACACCAAGGCCGGGCGGCTGCATCGCGCTCTTGCCGCCGCCGCGCTCACCTGCCTGGAGCAGTTGTCCGATCACCATGCCGCCGAGGGCCTTGCGACGCTGGCCACCGACTGCTCTGCCCGCGGGTGGGACCGCTTGCAGGCCGTGGAGGCCCTGCTCCGGCTCAACCCCGCGCTGCGCGAACGAGGCGGGCGCCTGCTCGGCGACCTCACCGACGACGCTCGCCTGCGCCCGTGGGAGCGACGCCAGGCGGCCGACCTGCTCGCCAGGCTCGGCCCGGGCCATCGCGCCCAGGCGGCGCGGCGACTCGCCGTGCTCGCCGAGGAGACGTCCGCCGATCCCTGGGAGCGGGCCGAGGCCGCGCTCGCGGCGGCCGAACTGGATCCCGGTTGCCGGGCCCGTTCCGCCGGCCTGATCGAGATGATCGCCGAAGATCCGGACATCTCCCCTGCGCAGCGGCGGTATGCGGCCATGACGCTGGCACGGTTCGGCCCGTCCGCGGCGGAGCGGGCGGCGGAGGCCCTGCGTGCGATCTCCACCGACGGGCGTGTCGCGGCCGTCGAGCGTCGCAGGGCGGGCAACGACCTGACCGAGCTCGGTCTCGCATGGGTCGGCCAGGCCACCGAGTCGCTGCGTCTTGTGGCGGCGGACGGTTCGACGCCACCGGCCGACCGCCGCGACGCCGTACGCCGGCTGGCTCGGTTCGGAGGCGAACGGCGACGCGGCGCTCTCCGCGTTCTTGAGGAGATGGCGGAGGATCCGTCACTTGACGCGGCGGATCGAACGCTGGCCGCCCTGGAGATCGCCGATATCGGAGAACGGAACTGGCCGGGAGCGGCCCAGCAGCTCGCCCGGCTCGCCCGTGACACGACCGCCACGCCGAAGTACCGCAGGGCGGCGGCCGAGGCCTTGGCCGACCTCGACGACGAACACCGCACCGAGGCCACCCTCGTATTGAAGGACCTGCTCGAAGAAGCCGATCCCGTCCACGTGGCCGCCACGCACATCTCGCTCGCCGCCCTTGACGCGACTCATCGCCTCGCCGCCGCCGGGGCCCTCCACCGGTCGGCGATCGACCCGTCGATCGACCATGACGCCAGGACCAAGATCGCCGAATCGCTCGCCGGCCTCGGATACCAGCACACCCACGCCGCCATCGAGATCCTGCGTGAACTCGCCGTCGATCCCGGCACCGACTCCGACGGCCGCTTCGCCGCCGCCGACGCACTCGGCCGAATCGTCAATTCCACCGGCCGCGTCAAGGAACTCCGCCCTCGGCCGGCGCCGGAAGACTAGTCGGCCGCCCCGGACCTGCGGACTGCGCTCTGATGCGCACTCACCCGCGCCGGTCCCACTGGTGACGCAGATCGGCGGTACCGGCAACCAGGATCGAACCGGCGGGGCCATGGCCGACGATGCCGATCTCATCGCTGGTACGGGCGCGCGACCGCAGCGTCAGACACGCGATCGGGTCGTCGTTGCAGGGGTGGCGTCCGCCCACCGGCGTCGTATGCCGAACGGCTGGTGATCATGTCTGACGATCCCTGTCCAGTGCTCGCGGGCCGGGCCGGACCTGTAGGGGCCTGTCGTGGTCGGCTCGGTCGTCGGGGTCGAGGTCGAGCGTGACGCCGTCGGTGAGCCGCAGCGAACGCCGGGTGCCGGCGCGCTCGGCGCACACCGCGGCCACGCTGATCGGCGGCCGACACACGGTGCGACTCGTCCACGCCGTACCGCCCGAAGCCCCGGAAAGCCGCGCTCCATGATGAAGACCATGGGCGAGGCGTGACTGTCAGCAGTGAGCAGCGCCGATGTCGCAGGTCACTCGTCGCGGTCCGCAGAGTCAGGAGCAGGTCGATTCGCGTGGTCGTAGGCTTCCTGCGACGCCGACACGTCGCCGAGGTGCGCGATCGCCCATTCCTGTAGTGCGCGCAGCGGCTCGCGCAGGGTGCGGCCCGCCTCGGTGAGCGTGTACTCGACGCGGGCCGGGACTTCGGGGTAGACGGTGCGGCGCACGAGCCCGTCCCGTTCGAGCCCGCGGAGAGTCTGGGTGAGCATCTTCTGCGAGACGCCCTCGATGCGTCGGCGCAGCTCCGAGAAGCGGGCGCTGCCGTCCCAGAGGGCGCCCACGATGAGCACCGTCCAACGGTCGCCGATGCGATCCAGGATGCGGCGGGTCGGGCAGTCCGCACGGTAAGGGCTGCCGTGGAGCGCCGACTCGGCCGGGGTGGTTACCACAAAGTGCCTTCTTCCCACTGGAGAGTTGCTCTCATACGGTAATCGCAGTGCGTCGCCCGACGCCACCCGTCTCCCAGAAAGGCACCTCGTGTCTCGTATCACCGTCATCGGCGGCACCGGCTATGCCGGTTCGGCCATCGTCGCCGAGGCCGCTGCCCGGGGTCACCAGGTCACCGCGCTGAGCCGCTCGTTCCCCGACGCGCCGGTCCCGGACGTGACCTATGTCCAAGGCGACGCCACCGACGAAACAACGCTCCGAGCCCTCATCGAGGGCGCGGACGTCGTAGTGGGCGCACTCGCCCCACGCGGCCCGCTGGCCGGCAGCTTCCGCGACGTCTACCGCACCATCGCGCGTCTGGCCGATGCCGCGGGCGCGACCCTGTACATCGTCGGCGGCGCCTCGTCGCTGCGCCCGGCGCCCGGGGCGGATCGCTTCGTCACCGACCTCGGCCACGTCCCCGCAGAGCTCCACGACGAGATCCTCGCCGGGGCGGCGCTCATCATCGAGGACCTCCCGGCCACACCCGCGACCCTCGGCTGGGTCTTTGTCAGCCCGGCGCTCAGGTTCGGCGCGCATATGCCCGGCGAACGACTCGGCCGTTACCGGCTCGGCGGCGACGTCGCGGTCCAGCCCGAGGACGGCGGTGCGATCTCCGCCGCGGACTACGCCCTCGGGTTCGTCGATCTGATCGAGAAGGGCGACCACCACAGGGCACAGGTCAACCTCGCCCACTGAGGTGATCCCAGCGAGATTCGGTTCGCCGTCCGGCGCCCAAGCGCAAGAAGGGCACGTTCCATCATGGACGATGGATATGAAAAGACGGATTACCGGGGATTCGGACCCGTCCTCGGGCTGCCGATCCAGGACTCCCGGGTGGATCTCGCGGCCTTGCCCCCGAATCTCCAGGCGGTGGTGCAGGAGTTCTTCCCGCCCGTGGTCCAGAGGGCGAAGGAGCCGCTGGTCGGCGTCACGACGGACGGGCACGTCGTACCCGATCTGTTCGCCCTCCAGGACACCGGCTGGAATCCCGAGCCGCGAGTAAGGCGGCGACCGCCTTCCTCGACTCCCTCACTCCCGCGCAGCGCGAAGACGTCCTGTTCGCCATCGACGCGGACGAATGGCGTATGTGGATCAATGCCTTTCCGAACTGGGATCCGCACGGCCTGCGCCTTACGGACCTTGAGCCCGGGCAGCGCGACCGTGCGCTCGCGATCCTGGAGGCGTCCTTATCCGCCACCGGCTTCTCCGACGCTCGGACGGCGATGAAACTCAACGCCGCGCTCGGCGAGCTGATCGGCCGGTAGCGCGACACCCTCACCGAATACGGTTACTCCATCGCACTGTTCGGCACCCCCTCGGCAACGGAGCCGTGGGGATGGCAACTGTGGGGCCACCACCTCGACGTGCACTGCTTCATCATCGGCCGGCAGATGGTCCTCACCCCGGCCTTCATCGGCGCCGAGCCCACCGAGGCCGACCGCGGTACCCACAAGGGCCTGCGGCTGCTCGTCGAGCAGCGGACGGCCGGACTCGACCTGCGGCGCAGCTTGCGCCCTGAACAGGCACGTCAGGCCGTTCTCCACACATCGATGCGGATGCAGGACCTGCCCGCCGAACTCGCCGACCCCGTCAACGGCAGGCTCCTGGGCGGCGCCGCCCAGGACAATCGGGTCATCCCCTACGCGGGGCTACCGGCCGGCGGGCTCTCCCATGGGCAACGGGAGTCGCTGCTCCACCTGGTGCAGACCTACGCGCGGCGACTCCCGGACGGTCCCGCCGCCGCGTTCATGGAAGGCATCGAGCGGCATCTCGACGAAACGCACATCGCCTGGATCGGCGGGAGCGGCGACGATGACGCCTTCTACTACCGCATCCACAGCCCCGTCGTCCTGATCGAATACGACTGTCAGCAAGGCGTCTTCCTCGACAACGACCAGCCCGAACCGTTCCATGTCCACACCATCGTGCGCACCCCCAACGGCGGCGACTACGGACGCGACCTGCTGCGCCGGCACCTCGCCCGTCACCATCCACAGCGACGCAGAGGAGCGATCGGCGTCCGGCAGCCCGGTTTCCCGTCGTGAGGGGATGTTCTCGCGGACGTTCGGCGGTGAGCACCGGACCGGGGTCAGGTTTCACGGCTCCAGGCTGGTGAGGTCGAGCCGGGCCAGCCGGTCGGGGTCGGACAAGATGTCGATTGTGGCGATCTTGCCGTCGGAGATGGTGAAGCTCATGACGGAGATGAGCCGGTCGTCGATGGTGTTGACCAGGCCGGCGAGGCCGTTGACGAGCGCCGGGCGGGTGGCGGCGCTGGTGGCCATGCGCTCGAAGGTGGCGAGCTGTCCGGCCACGGCCGTGACGCCGCGGAGCACCTTCAGGCCGCCGGTGAGCGTCCCGCCGTCGGCGCGCAGTACCACGCCGGGGTCGAGAATGGACACCAGCGCCTCGAAGTCGCCGCCGCGCGCGGCGGCCAGGAACGCCTCCACCACTCGGCGCTGATCGGCCAGGTCGGGGTCGGGGTTCGGGGCGGCGCCGCGCACGCGCCGGCGGGCGCGGCTGGCGAGCTTCTTGGCTGCCGCGGGGGTGCGGTCCACGATGGGCGCGATCTGGTCGAACGGCAGGCCGAACATGTCATGGAGCACGAACGCGAGCCGTTCGGCCGGGGTCAGGGACTCCAGCACGACCAGCAGCGCCAGGCCCACCGAGTCGGCCAGCAGCACTTCCTGCTCCGGGTCGACGGCATTCGCACGGCTGATCACCGGGTCGGGCAGGCGTTCCTCCAGCGGCTCCTCGCGCCGGGACCTGCGGGCGCGGAGCATGTCCAAGCACACCCGGCCGACCACGGTGGTCAGCCAGCCACCGAGATTTTCGATGTCGCCCGCCTCCGAACGCGCCAGCCGCAGCCATGCCTCCTGAACCGCGTCCTCGGCCTCGCTCAGCGAGCCGAGCATGCGGTAGGCGACCGCCTTCAGATGGGGACGGTGCCCCTGGAACCGGTCGGCCAGAAAATCCTGGGGCGTCATGGTCGCGTTCCTCTCCAACGGCAAAACGTTGTACCGGTGACGCATCGAACCAGCGAAAGGTGACGGCGCACGCACCCGGTCACCTCTCCCCCGGACCATCCGTCATGCCCGCAATCGACCCTCACTCACGAAGGGTTTCAGGCGATGAGCAGGACGGATGTCCACGGAACGGTTGAGAACGGCTTCGAGCCGGTGCGCGAGACCTTCGCCGCGGTGGTGGCCGAGCAGGACGGCCAGGCGGGCGCGCAGCTCGCCGCCTACGTACGCGGCCAGCGGGTGGTGGACCTGTGGGCCGGGGAGGAGGTGAGCGGCGATACGCTCACCGGCGTCTACTCCTCCACCAAGGGCGCCGCGACGCTGGTGACGGCGCTGCTGGTCCAGGAGGGCGTCCTCGATCTCGACGAGCCGGTGGCCCGGCACTGGCCGGAGTTCGCCGCCGCCGGCAAGGAAAGGATCACGCTGCGGGATGTGCTGACCCACCGCTCCGGCGTGATCGGCATCGACGGCGGGCTGCCGGCGGACGAACTGGCCGACGACGCGATGATCGCCCGCCGCCTGGCCGGGCAGCGGCCGTACTGGCGGCCCGGCTCGGCCTACGGCTACGGCGGGTTCGTCACGTTCGCCATGGCGGGCGAGGTGATCCGGCGGGTGACGAGGCGGTCGCTGCAACAGGTGTACGACGAGCGCATCCGGATCCCGTACGGGCTGGATCTCTATCTGGGGCTGCCCGAGACCGAGGAGGACCGG
Source organism: Spongiactinospora sp. 9N601 (assembly GCF_044326295.1). Lineage (NCBI taxonomy): Bacteria > Bacillati > Actinomycetota > Actinomycetes > Streptosporangiales > Streptosporangiaceae > Spongiactinospora > Spongiactinospora sp. 9N601. The sequence goes on along the minus strand of NZ_JBIRBB010000021.1, from coordinate 107,981 downwards.
TTCCGGCCGATCCAATGGTGGACGGCCACGCCGGAGCAGGAGGCCGCGTTCCGGTCGAACCTCCCCGGCCCGCACAGCATTCCCGGCATCGGTTACGGGCTCAACAGCACACCACCGCTGGACCAGGTGGCCTTCGCCAACTCCCGCGCCGTCCGCGCGAACGGCCAGGCGTCGGGCGGCGGGGTGGGCAGCGCGCGCGGCCTGGCCGGCCTGTACGCGGCGGCCGTCTGGGGCATCGACGGACGCCCCCCGCTGCTCAAGCAGGACACCGTCGCCGGGTTCGCCCAGATCCACTCTGTCGGCACCGACCTGGTCCGCGGCGAGCAGGGCAACTACGCGCTCGGTTTCCAGGCCAAGGGCCTGCGATATGCGTTCCTGAGCGCGAACGCGTTCGGCCACGACGGTTCGGCGGGCTCGGAGTCCTTCGCCGACCCGCGCAGCGGCATCGCCTTCGGCTACACCCGGCGCCGCTTCGGCTTCGGCTGGTCCTACCCCGAGCACGACCGGCTCGCCGCCGCCGTTCACCGCGCCGCCACGCCCGCCTGAGGAGCTTCGGATGAGTACACCAATCGCCAGCAGATCGGCGGCGCGCTCGGCCTGGCCGTCCTGGCCGGCATCGCCGGCACGGCCGCCACGAGCCGGCCGCGGGGCACACCTCCGCACGACGCGCTCACCAGCGGCTATGCCGTCGGCATGCTCGGCGCGGGCGGCTTCTGCCTGGCCGCGATCCGCACCGCCGTCCTCCTTCTGCGGCCTCGCCCCAGGAACCGGGAGACCGAACCCACGCCGGAAACCCTGAGCAGCAACGCTCGGATGAAATCGGCCGCCTCACCGGTCACCTTCGCGGCGTGCGATCCGTCAGTGCAGCGATCCACCATCTGAAACCCGGAAGGGAACCCCACAATGACCACCACCGAATCGCGCCTGCCCAACCCCGCCGCGCTCATCCCCGAGCTCAAGGACATCGGCGGCGCCCTGTACAAGGCGACCGGGAACGGCGCCATCCCGCAGGCCACCATCAGCCTGCTACAGCTGCGCGCCGGCCAGATCGCCGGCAACACCTACCTGACCACCCTGCACACCGGCAACCTCCGCACGGCCGGTGCCACCGAGGAGAGCATCGCCACCGTGGCCTCCTGGAGGGACGCCCCCTACTTCACCGATGCCGAACGCATCGCCCTGGAACTGGTCGAATCCGTGCTCACCCCGAACCCGTCCGGCGAGCGCGTCTCCGACGAGCTGTACGCGAGGGCTTCCGAGCAGTACGACGACAAGGCGCTCGCCACGCTCATCATGGCCATCGGCCAGGTCTGCTTCTTCCTCCCCCTGGCCCTCATCGGCAAGCCGCTGCCCGGGGTGTCGCCGGCGGAGCAGTGGAGGTCGTGAGCGCCCTCGTTCAGCACACCGGCATCTCAAGGAGAAACGAATCATGCACGCGCGGATGGCCAATCCCGCCTACCTGGTACCGGACGCGGGACACGCGATCGGGGCGCTCATGCGGGCCATACGGCACGACATGGAGCAGGGCATCGTCCCGGCGTCGACGCTGATGCTCGCCGCCATGCGCGGCAGCCAGGTCAACGGCGGCAGCGCCTGCCTGTACGCCGACACTGCGGAGGCCAGAAGGGCCGGAGTCACCGACGACCAACTGATCACGGTGGCGGCATGGCGGCAGTCGCCGTACTTCACCGAAGCCGAACGGGCCGCCCTGGCGCTGGCCGAGGCGGCGGCCCGTATGAACGACCGGTCCGGCGATGCCGTCCCCGACGCGGTCTGGGACGAACTCGTCGAGCACTTCGACGAACGCCAGCGCGCCACCCTGATCCTGTGGACGGCCGCCGGCAATCTCTTCAACACCATCAACAACATCATCAAAGATCCCGCCGGCACCACCTGGAACTGACCGGATCCTCCCGCACGGCCGCCCCCTCGGCCGGCCGTGCGGGAGCGGTCCCGCCGCTACACCACTGCCGTCCGCCCAGCGGCCAACCATGTCCAGGGCGTCCAGCACGAACGTGGTGTGCTTGGCCGACGGGGCGGCCCAGCCGACGATCGCCCGGGAGTAGATGTCCACGACGAACGCGACATAGACGACGCCGCACCAGGCGGGCACTCCGTAGCCGGTCGGCCGCCCGCGCATGCCCCGGATCGGGCGTCGTGGTGCGGATCTTCTTACCCCGGCGGGCACCCTGCAGGCCGAGCACGCGCATGCGCCGCTCGGCCTGCAGGGTGAATCGCCCTGATCTCGATCGTGATCCTGGCCCAGCGGCCGACCATTCACGTCAACCTAAGCGCTGGAGCGAGACGCTCGCGGCCTTGGTGGCCCAGAAGTACGGTGGACTGGCGGGCGACCCTGAACGCGGCGCGTTCTGCCAAGCCCGTGGATCGGCTGCGAGAGCTGATACTCCACCAGATTCCCGACCAGTGCGATCGAGAGACCCTGCTATGGGCGCCGGCCGATCGGAAGGCCGCTCCGGACGCTCCCGCGCAGCCGTCCAGTGAGGTGGAGCTGCTACACAGCGCTCGCACATACCTGTACGAGTCAAGCCGCTCGACGAGGAGGCCCTGGCCGAGTTTGCCCGCAACCGGTTCGCCCCCCGATGGCACGCTCCCTCGCCGAGGCACCCGCATGGTTGAAGGCAGGCGGCAGATATGGTGGCCCACCATAAAAGTTGCGTGCGACGCCCACGACAGCCCTGCCCCCATCGGCGTGTTCGCGCCGTTGTGCCCGCAAGGGCGTCGACATACTCAGTTACTGAATTCTGGGTACGTCAGATCCACACTAATACACAAGCCCGAGCTAGAGGGTACCAGGGCAACCCTCTCGTCTATCACCATTTCGATAAAGGGGTTCGAAAACTCCAGATAGACCACCCAAATCAACCTTCTCCGCCGGTCCAACCTGGCGAAGAATCCCTCCGACCCATGGGATCCTTCTCCTGCACACATAAAGCCGGAGCCACCAGGAATTTCCTTCTCGATTGTGATATCTATGGCAGCCATATAGTCGGGGTCGGCATCAAGAAAGGATTCAAGATCAAAAGGGCCCAGCAAATCTATGCTCGGGCGGGCGGAAACGTCGATGCCGATCGTCCAGCTTGAGCCGTCCGCACGGTAAAGTCCGTCATGGATTGGCAGCTTGCCTTCTGCCCACATCCGCTCGATCCTGCTGATACTCATTTTGAGGTCCATCCGGGCCGATCCGGAAGCCCTGTGTCAGGTACGCAGCCCCCGGCGCGACGGTTACGAGGATCGTTGTAGCGCTCTTGGAATTTCTGCTGCCAAGTTTTCCCTGTTGTGGATTCTGGGAATGGGTCGTCGGGGTTCACTCATACGACTCGCACCCGCTTGGCCCGCCTCGCGTGCGGCGTCGAGGCGACGGTTGTCGTACGTGACCAGCTGGCCGCCTACCTCGATCACCCGCAGGGCGGCACCAGAGCGGCTCCAATCCCACAGCCCCATCTTGCATGAGCTGAGCATAGTTGTGCGGTGACACGGTACGCTGCGAAAAATTGATGAGATCAGGATCTACCCAATCCGACTCATCTGGATCAGGCGTGCAGTCGCCCTCTGTGGAAGTAGGTGGCTTTCTTGGGGGTTTGCCGCCTGTGCCGCCGGGTTGCGGGTTGGCGGGGGCGGGGGCGGGGTCTTCCGCGGTGGGATTCGCGGGGGCGCCCTGGCCGGGCCGGGGCTCTTCCACCGTGCACGAGAACATCGTAAAGCCCGTGGTGGCGCAGCCACCGGCGACGGGGGCGGGTTCGGGCAGGCAGGATTGAACCGTGCCGCCGTCACCGCATGGTCGCTCATCCGAGGCGACGCCGTTAGCCGTGACCGTAAGTGGATAGACCGGTGGCGGGTTCCCGCCGATGGGTTCGGGTGCGGCGGCGGACAGGTCGATGGTGGGAGTTCGAGTGTGTGATGCGGACGCGCACAATGCAGGTATCACCGGGCCCGCCTGGAGGAGGCTCAAGGGAGCGGGTCGGGTGACACGGACACAAATCCATGATCCGCACATGGGGGCGTCTTCGAAGCCGTTCAAGCCGTCGATGGGCCCCCCTTTCGCGGAGGCTCATGTCGTGCGCGCACAGGATGACGTTTCCGTCGCTCAGCCCGCTGGAGGCGCGCCGCGCGGGGGCGGCACATCGCCGAGCTCGATGGGATCGAGCCTGCCCCGATCCAGGCACTCTGCGTCACCAACATGAGGGTGCAGGTCGGCACGGCATCGCAGGTGTCTGAGCAAGGTGCTGCCGATGATAGCCGACACGCGCGTCTCCCCGGCGCACGCCAGGTGGAGCACCATGACGTGCATGTGCAGTGCGGCTGCTTGCTCCCCGTGCCCCCCGACCAAATTTAAAGATCAACAAGAGCGCTCGATCGATCCCAACGGCTCTCAACCTGCGTCAATCGGTCCCATTTGACGCCACTGCCCTACGAATCCAGGAGCGTCACAGGTCAGCGAACCATCCGAACCGCCTCGACACGGTAGAGGCCACTGGTTCTTCAATCTAGTATCCCCACCACCATCTCAAAGTCTTTGATCACGGGGCCAGCACAGCCCAGCACCACCGCGCGCCCGCCCGGCTCCACAGAATTGATCAGCCGAAACCGTCGTGCCGGTGCCCCGCACCCTGTTCGGGCCATGCCCGCACACGCGTTCACCGCTGGTGAGGCCATGCCTGCTCAGGGACCCCGTCAGGGCGGGCTCGGCGGGGCTGTCGTAGGTGCGGGCACTCTGCGTCGGAGGTCTGTGAGCGCTGCCGCGGCGACCTGCGCCTCGCATGCCATCTTGTGAATCGCCGTCGCTTCTCGGCCGTGGCCACCGGGTTCACCTTCTGCCCGACGATCCGCTTGGCCGTTTCCTCGGTCCATGACGGCGGCCAGTGCGCTCGTTGATGGGCGGGTCGTTGATCCGCGCCAAGCACGACCGGCTCCGCCGCACCCACCGTCGGCGAGCGCAAACGCCGGCGGGTTCAACAGGTCAGGGCGTCTCGGCCTGGCACACGGTGCCGGTGGCGGGCAGCTTCCCCGTCACGAGGTAGGCGTCGATGTGCCGGGTCGCACAGGCGGATCTGCGGTAGGCGGTGTGGCCGTCACCGTCGTTGGTCAGCAGGCCAGAGCCCTGGATACGCGCTGAGAGGCTGCGCGCCCAGCGAAGCGGGGTGGCGGGGTCGTGGGTGTTGCCGACGACAAGGACCGGCGGCAGACCCTTGATCGGGCTCTCGTGCGGGGCGCGGGCCGGGGAGATCGGCCAGCCCAGGCAGCCTACGGTCATGTCCCAGAACTCCGACGTACCGCGCATGTGGGGGGCCGTCTTGAGGACCTTCCGCAGTCGGTTGCGCACGTCACCGTAGCCACGGATCCGGGGATCGACGTCCGAGCAGAGGATCGAGCGGTAGGCGGCCGTGCTCACCGGGTCTTCCAGCGCCTGGGCTCGCATGGTCGCGAAGAGCCGGCCGTCCCCCTGCTCGGCCTGCGTGATCGCGGTCGCCAGTCCCCTGGCGAATTGCGGGGTGTTGGTGAGGTATGCGTAGGCGGAGTAGCGCAGTTCCTCTGCGGTCAGTGGCCGGCCGCCTCGCACATCGATCGGCTCGCGTTCCGCCGTGGCGACCAGGTCGTCCCACACCTTGCCGACATCGCGGCCGTGCAGGGCGCACGCCGCGGTGCCCGCGCACCAGGCGGTGAACCGGTCGAAGGAGTCCTCCACGGCCTGAGCCGCGTCGATGACCAGCCGGGACGTGGGGATGCCCTGGTCGACCGCGCCGTCCAGCGCCATAGTGCGCACCCGGCCGGGGAAGAGGCGGGCGTACCGCGCGCCAAGCATGCTGCCGTACGACTTGCCGAAGAAGCTGATCTTCGCCTCACCGAGCGCGGCCCGTACCGCGTCGAAGTCGCGCGCGACGTTCGCCGTGTCGAGCCGCCCCAGCAGGGGGCCCGTGGCCGTCAGGCAACTGCGGCCGACGGCCGTGCTCGACGCGGCGAGCCGATCGTATCCGGCCTTGCTCTCCGGGAACTGGGTGATCGCGGGGTCGTGGACGGGCAGGCCGCACCGCACCGCGGGCGTGCTCTCCCCCACCCCGCGCGGGTCGATGCCGATGATGTCGAAGCGGCGGCGCAACTCGTCGGAGAAGGTGTCGGAAGGATAGTCGCGCACCAGTAGAGCCGCAGGCACCCCCGGGCCACCCGGGTTGTAGAAGAGGGTGCCCACACGGGCGGCGGAATCGGTGGCCTTCCGGCGTACGACGGTCAGCTTGATCTTCGCACCGGACGGCGCGCCCCAGTCGAGCGGCACATCGATCACCCCGCACTCGGCCCCCGGCCGGTCAGCACACTCGTGCCAGGACAGGCCGCCCGGAGCAGGGGCGGAAGCAGAGGCGAACGCACCACCGCCCAGACCGGCCACTGATGCGGACACCACGGCAAGAATCATCGGGAATCGGATCACGGAGCAGCATTCTCCCCGCCCACCCGAGCATGATCATCGACCGAAAGGACGATCCCGATCGGCCGAACGACCAGGCGGAGCACTGTCGCCACCAGTGCCGTGCGTTCATCGGCGGGAGAACGCCTCCCGTACCTCCTGGGGCGAGCAGGCCAGTGCGGCCTCGTCGGGGTCGGCGGCGGTGACGTGTGGGAGGTGGATGAGGATGTCGTACGCGTTCAGGGCGTTGACCGGCGCGTAGAAGGCGCCGAGGCCGGCGCGCTGGGCGGTGGTGGTACGGACGGTGTGAGCGTCTGTGGGGGACAGTCGCCGTAGGTCGGTGGCGAAGGGGCCGTCGTGGCTGGCGTGCATGAGGGCGTCGAGGCTGCCGGGCTCCGGGGCGGGCATCGGTGCGAAGAGGGTGCCGGACATGAAGGCGGCGGCGTCGGAGTTGAGCATCTGGCCGGTTCCCGACGTGGTGCCCATGACCAGGTAGTCCTCGCCCAGCCGGTCTGCCAGGTGCATGCCCATCGGGGTCACCGGGTCCATGCCCGGGAGTACGGCGGGCCCGCGCTGGATGTGGGCGTTGTGGGCGGCCAGCACGATCCGGTCGTGTCTGCGCAGGATCTCTTCGACGGTGCCGGCGATCTCGGCGTCGCGGTTGTAGAGCACGCTTCGCTGGTCACCGCCGGTCATGCCGCGGATGACGGAGTCCAGGGTGAGCGCGTGACGCATGGAGCGCAGCGCGCGCTCGTACGCCTCGGCGGTGGCGCGCCTGACGTACTCCAGACGGCGGCCTTTCATCCGGGCGGCAAGGCCGGCGAGCCCGGCCGTCAGCGCGTTCTTGGTCTCAAGCGGAAGCCGTGCGTAGGCGGCCATGGTCGCGGGCGCGGCGAACGGGGACGTCGCCGCGAAGGCCGAGGCCGTCTCCCGGATGACCGGGTCAGCCTCGAAGCCGGGATCGGCCCGCGCGAGGAAGGCGAGCACGGCGTCCAGGGCGGGGATCAGCGAGGCGTTCTGGCCTCCCAGGTCGATGCCGTAGAAGCCGACCGGGTGCTCGGCGGAGGCGTTGTGCCCGCGCATCCACTCCAGGTGGGCGCCCATCTGCCGCCACAGGCCCATCAGCGAGGTCAGACCGCCCGCCATGACCCCGCCGAGCCGATCGTCGTCACCGCCGCGGACCCAGGCGTCGGTACGCCATCCCTCCGTGAAACCGGTCTCCATCGCGTAGGCGTCGAAACCGTGCCGCTCGGCCAGGTAGCGCAGGAGGCGGTGGCGCAGTTCGTAGGACTCGCGGTTGTAGTGCGCGCTCTCGCCGATCGCCACCACCCGCGCGTCCCCGATCGCCTCGTCCAGCCATTCCAGGTCGTCCAGCGCGGCGGCCGGATCGAGCGTGCGCAGGGGGATCACGGCCGCGTCGCCGAGCCGGGCCGGTGGTGTCGTGGTGTGCGTGCTCATCGATGCCCTCCAATAGTCCCAAGTTTGGGAATAGTACCATCTATGGGAGAATTGACTCGTGGACACGCTTGAGCTGATCTTGCACCCGGTCCGGCTGCGCATCATGTGGGCACTTTCGGGTGGGCGCACCCGGACCACGTCCGACCTGTGCGAGAGCCTGCCCGACGTGCCCAAGACCACCCTGTACCGGCACGTCGGCATGCTCGCCGACGCCGGCCTGCTGGAGGTCGCCGGCGAGCAGCGGGTGCGAGGCATGATCGAGCGCCACTACCGCCTCCGGCACGACGCCCTGCACATCGACCCCGACACGGCCCAGGCCATGTCGAACGAAGACCACCGTCACGGGTTCGCGGTGGCCATGGCGGCGCTGCTCGCCGAGTTCAACGCCTATCTCGATCGGCCGGGAGCCGATCCGGCCGCGGATCGGGTGGGGTATCGGCAGGGCACGCTATGGCTCAGCCCGGCGGAGATGGAGGAGGTCGCGGGTGAGTTGCTGGAGGTGCTGAGAGCCAGGGCGGGGAACGGGCCCGCGCCGAAGCGACGGCCGCATGTGATCAGCGCGATCTTCTTTCCCACGGAACAGCGCGAGTGAACTCGGACGATGCCGCTCAGGGGCCGAGCCGGGCGAGGAAGACGTCGAGACCGAACTCGAAGGCGTCCTCCTGGGTGAAGATCGGCAGGTCGGCGCCCATCGCCCGCAGCTCGGGATACTCCCCCGCCGGTAGTGCCATGATCGCCTCGCGCGTCCGATCCCAGTGGCCGGGGTCATCGTCCCAGGCGTGCCGGTGCGGGTACAGCAGCGCGCAGCCGATGGTGAAGCGGACCATGCCGGCCAGCAGCCCGACCGCGTCGCGAGGTTCGAGGCCGGCCTGCCGCATGATGGCGTAGGCCCGCTCGGAGACGCGCAGCTCGGCCGGGTTGGCCTGCTCCAGGGTGTCGTTCAACTGGAGCAGGACGGGGTGCTCGACGAGCAGGCGGAAGTAGCTCCGGAACACGGCGCGCAGGCCGTCGGCCCCTGCCGTGGCGGCGTCCGGAAGATCCAGGCGGCTGGTCATCTCCTCGGCGACGGCGGCCAGGATGTCCGCCTTCCCGTTCACGTGGTTGTACAGCGCCATGGGACGAACCTGCAGCTCCGTGGCCAGGCGGCGGACGGTCAGCGCGTCGAGTCCCTCGCGGTCGAGCAGGTCGATGGCGGCGGTCACGATGCGGTCCTTGGTCAGGCTCCCCCGCGGGGCGCGCTTCGTCGTCACCATGCCTCCAGATCGTGGCCGCGAAAGCATAACGTACTTAGTGCGTTATCGGCTAACGTACTATGTACCTTATCGCAGGAGGACGTCATGGAACTCGATGCCGCCACGTATGCCAGGGCCGAGTCGCTGCTCACGCCGTACCGATCCGCGCTCGTGCCGCGCGCCGTGGTCCGGCCGCACTGGATCGACGGAGGAGCCCGGTTCTGGTACCGGGTGGAGCCGGGCGAGTTCGTCCTGGTCGACCCGGCGCGCGGGACCCGTGAGCCGGCCTTCGACCACGACCGGCTGGCCGAGGCCCTCACGACCGCGTCAGGCGAGGCAGTCTCCCCGGGCGCGCTGCCGTTCCGTGCGATCACCGTGCTGGACGGGGCGGTCGAGTTCGACGCGTTCGGGGCGCACTGGCGATATTCACCGGACCTCTGCGAGAAGCGGGATCCATCTGTGCGAGGCCCCCTCGACGTGGCCTCCCCCGACGAACGCCTGGCGATCTTCCGCCAGGACCACGACCTGTGGCTTCGCGACCTCAAGACCGGCGAGCAGAAGCGCCTCACCCACGACGGCACCGCCGATCACGCCTACGGCGCCGCGACCGACGCGGTCACGCCGTTCACCCTGTTGCGGCGGCTGGGGCTGTCCCATCTGCCGCCCGCGGTGGTCTGGTCGCCCGACTCCAGCAAGATCGTCCTTCATCGCACCGACCAGCGCGGGGTCCGCGTCATGCCGCTCGTGGAGGCCGCACCGCCCGGTGGCGGGGCTCCAGAGGTGTTCACGCAGCGTTACCCGCTGCCCGGCGACGAGGCCGTGCCGCTGGCCGAGCTGATGATCATCGATGTGGTCACCGGGAGCGTCGTCCGGGCCGAGAGCCCTCCGCTGCCGATGCTGTACGTTTCGCCGATCCACCAAGGCCGGGTGTGGTGGGCCGCCGACGGCTCCGCCGTGTACGTCCTGGAGCAGACCCGCGATCAGCGCACCCTCCGGCTCAACCGGCTCGACCCCGCCACGGGCGAGGTGCGGACCCTCGTCGAGGAGTCGGGCACGACCAGGACCGAGCCCGCCCAGCAGATCGCCCAGCGCCCCATCGTCCGGGTGCTCGACGGGACCGGCGAGGTGATCTGGTACTCCCAGCGTGACGGCTGGGGTCATCTCTACCTGTACGGCGAGCCCGGCGACCCGCCCAGGCGACTGACCTCCGGAGCCTGGGGCGTACAGCAGATCCTGCACGTCGACGAGGACGCCCGCACGGTGGTGTTCGTGGCGACCGGCCTGGTCGCGGGCTCCCCGTACCGCCGCCAGGTCTGCCGGGCCGGCCTGGACGGCACCGGCTTCCAGCGGCTCGGCGACGACGACCTCGACCACGCGGTTCAGGTACCGGACTCCTCCGCCTACTTCGTCGACTCCGCCTCCACGGTGAGCACGGCACCGGTGACCACCGTCCGCGACTGGGACGGCGGTGTCCTGGCCGAACTGGAGCGGGCCGACGTCACCCCGCTGCTGGAGGCGGGCTGGCGACCGCCGGAGGAGTTCACGACGATCGCCGCCGACGGCGTGAGCGAGATCCACGGCCTGCTGTACAAGCCCGCCGGCTTTGATCCCGGCAAGAGCTATGCCGTGGTGGACCATCCCTACCCGGGCCCGCAGGCCCACCGCGTGCACGCCGGTTTCGACGCCGGATTCTACGGTCACGAGGCCGAGGCGGCGGCGGCGCTCGGCTTCGCCGTGGTCGCGGTCGACGGCCGCGGCACCCCCGGGCGGAGCAAGGAGTTCCACGACGAGTCGTACGGCAGGCTCGGCGACGCGGGCGGCCTGGCCGACCACGTGGCGGCCATCAGGCAACTCGCGCAGACCAGGCCCTGGCTGGATCTCGACCGGGTGGGAGTGTTCGGGATGTCCGGCGGCGGCTTCGCGACCGTCCGGGCGCTGTGCGCGTATCCGGACTTCTACCGCGTGGGCGTCGCCGAGTGCGGCAACCACGACCAGCGCCTCTACCACGCGCTCTGGGGGGAGTCCTATGACGGCCCGGTGGACGCGGAGGTGTACGCCCGCTCGGCCAACACCGAGATCGCCGACCGGCTCCAGGGCAGGCTCCTGCTGGTCCACGGAGAGATGGACGACAACGTCACCCCGCACCTGACGATGCGGCTCGCCGACCGGCTGATCGCCGCGAACAAGGACTTCGACCTGCTCATCGTCCCCGGCGCCGAGCACAGTTTCGTCGGGTACGGCCACTATGTGACCCGCCGGCGCTGGGATTACCTGGTACGTCACCTCATGGGCGCCGAGCCGCCGCGCGGCTACCGGCTCAAGGACATCCCGCTCACGCCCGAACTCCTCGACCAGCTCATGGGGGCATGACATGTTCCGCCGGATCGCGAAGGACCTCGGTATCACCGGAGCCCAGATCGCCGTCGCGCGCGGCGAGGAGATCAGCGAGGAGGCCATCGGCCTGGCCAACGCCCGCCTCGGCACCCCGATGACCGCGGACACCCTCCTCCAGATCGGCTCCACCACCAAGCTCCACACGGCCGTCATGGTCATGCAACTGGCCGACGAGGGCCTCGTGGACATCGACCTGCCGGTGGCCGAGTACCTGCCCGAGCTGCGTCTTCACGACGAGGAGGCGGCCAGGACGGTGACGCCCCGCCAGCTCATGGCGATGACCAGCGGCATCGACAACGGCCCGTACGCCGACACCGGCAGGGGCGACGACTGCGTGGCCGCGTACGTGGCCCTGCTGGCCGACGTGCCAATGAGCTTCCGGCCGGGCACCGCCTACGGTTACTCCAACGCCTCCACCATCGTCTCCGGTCTCCTCATCGAGCGGCTGACCGGCCTGTCCTGGGACGACGCTCTGCGCGAGCGCCTGCTGAAACCCGCGCGCCTGTCCGCGTCGGTCAGCCTGCCGGAGGAGCTGCCGTTCCACCGCGTGGCGGTCGGCCACCAGCCGGACACCGGTGAGCCGGTCCCGCGCTGGACGTTCTCGCGGGGCATGGGCCCGTCAGGATCGACGCTGGCCGCCACCGCGGGCGACCTGGTGCGCTTCGGACGGATCTTCCTGCGGGGCGGGGCCGGGATCCTGTCGGCGGCCGGCGTGGCCGAGATGCACACACCGCAGGTGGACGTACCGTCCCGGTGGTTCGCCGACTCCTGGTGCGTGGGGCCGTACCGCAAGCACTGGGACGGTGTGGACGTCTTCGGCCACAGCGGGTCCAACCTCGGCGGATCCTCCACTCTGCTCTGGGTGCCCGAGCGCGACGTGGCCGTCGCCGTCATCGTCAACACACCCGCGCGCGGATACGCCTTCGCGGACGCCGTCTTCGACGTCCTCTTCCCGTCCTTCGGCATCGCCAAGCCGCGCAGGCCCGAGCCCGATCCGAGCGTGGAGATCGACCCGCGCCGCTACACCGGCCGCTACGAGGCGCACGGCTTCGGCTATGTCGTCACGGCGGGCGCCTCGGGACTCACGCTCGGCGTGTCCGCCGGGGGCGCGGAGACGATCACCACGCCGCTGCGCCCCCTCGGCGGCGACCGCTTCTTCCCCCTCGACGACGCCGTCACCGGCCACCACACCTGGGACATCGCCTTCACCTGCCCCGACGGCAGAGCCGAGTTGCTGCACAACGGCGCGTTCACCGCCCGCCGCGCGTGATCGCCTGACCCAGCGGGTTCCCGCCCAGGTCGGTCGTTCACCATGGCCGGCCGTACCGGACACGACGTCGAACCTGGGCCGGGCGTCACCGGCCGGCCTCACCCTGGGGGTGGGCCGGGACACCCGGCAGGGTGGAAGCCTCACCCGGGCAGGTCGCCGCGGCCGACAAGCCCGTTCTCGTAGGCGTGGATCACCGCGTGTACGCGGTCACGCAGGCCCAGCTTCTGCAGGACGGCCCGGACATGCGACTTCACCGTGTTCTCGCTCAGCACCAGTTCGGCGCAGATCTCGCTGTTGGACCTGCCGCGGGCGAGCAGTCCGAAGACCTCGACCTCGCGCGGGGTGAGGCCGTCCAGGGCCGCCGTCCGCCGCGCCGGCACCTGCCGCAGGAGATCGAGGATCGTCGCGGCCACCCCCGGGGCCAGCGCCGACGTCCCGGAGGCGACGTCGCACACGGCCTGGGCCAGGGCGGCGGGCCGGACGTCCTTGGTCAGGTAGCCGCTCGCGCCGGCCCGGATGGCGGCCACGACCAGTTCGTCGTCATCGAAGGTCGTCAGCATGAGCACCCGCGTCGCCGGTGCGATCCTGACGATCTCCGCGGTGGCGGCGACCCCGTCCATGCGCGGCATGCGGATGTCCATCAGCACCACGTCGAGGCGGTGCCGCCGGACGACCTCGATCGCGTCGCCGCCGTTCGCGACGTCATGGGTGACCTCGATGCGCTCGTCGGCCGACAGCACCGTACGGAGCGAGGCCCGCAGCAACTCCTGATCGTCGACGAGCATGACACGGATCCCGGTCACGCCCCCTCCTTCGTGGGCAGCCGCGCCCGCAGCACCCACCCGTCGGCCCCGTCGTCGATCGACAGGGTGCCACCGGCGGTACGCACACGTTCCTCGATCCCCATCAAACCGGTCCCCTGACTTCCGGCGTCGCGCGGCGCCCTGCCGCCGTCGTCGCGCACCTCCACCACCACCTCGGCCGGGGTCCAGCACAGGCGAACGGCCACCTCGACCGGTGGTTCGAGGTGGCGCAGCGCGTTGGTGATGCCCTCCTGCACGGTACGGACCGCCGCGACCTCGGCACTCAGGCTCAGTGGCCGCCGCTCCCCCGACTCCGCGAACGTCACCGCGTGCAGCGGGCTCGCCGCCGAGGCCACCAGGTCGGGGAGGGCGTCGAGCGAGATCGGGACCTCCGCGGGCCGGGCACCGGCGCGCGGCGCCACGGTGGCCAGCATCGCTCGCAGCCCCTGGTGGGCGTCCCGGCCTGCCTCGGCGATGTCGCCGAGTTCGCGGCGGGTCGCCGGATCCGTCGTCGTCACCGCCGCGGCCTCGATCCGCGCGACCATGACGGTGACCGTGTGGGCGATCACGTCGTGCAGGTCGCGGCGGATGCCGGCCCGTTCGCCCGCGACCGCCGCGGCCAGTCGTTCGCTCTCGGCTCGCCGGCCGGCCTCGTGCCTGCGGCGTACCAGCAGGGCCGCAAGCCACACACCGCCGACCACGAGCATCAGCAGCGCGCCCTCGCCCAGGCGGGCCCACCCGGGGACGTCAGGGGGCAGCCTGGCCCACGCCACCACCTCGGTGAGGACGATCCCGAGCGCGGCGACGGCCAGCGCGACCACCGAGGACCGCAGCGAGGCCCGGGTGGTCAGCCGCCACAACGCCAGGGGGAAGTACACGGCCGAGGGCAGCAGGTTCGGTGACCAGCCCACGAAGGGCATCGTCACCAGGACGAGCATGGCCAGCGCGCCGATCGCGTAGCCCGCCCACGGCCGCCGATGGGCCACCACCGCTCCCACATGGAGCAGGGCGGCGGCACCCGCCGCGATGAGGATCTGCCACAGGCCCGCGCCGAGCTGCCGGGCGCCCACCAGGGTGAGCACCGTCAGCAGGGCCATGACCACGTGCGCCACCACCGCCGCCGCCGGCCATGTGCTCCGGCGCTGGGAGGCTGTCACGGTCGTCGCCTCCCGGCGGGCTCGTGGCGGGGAGCCGTACCCGGCTCGACGTGCCACAGGATAGCGCCGGGCCGTCGAGCGGCCGTCCTCGCCGGGCGCTCGCCGGCGAGGCACCGCAGGCGCAGGGGCCCCTAGCCGCCGTACGGCACCGTGATGATCTCCAGGTTGTGCCCGTTGGGGTCGGACCAGTACAGGCCGCGCCCGCCGTCGTTGGTGTTGATCTGCCCTGCCTGCCGGTGGTACGGGTCGGCCCAGTAGGTCAGCCCGCGCTCCTTGATCCGGCCCCAGATCTGGTCGAACTCCTCTTCGCCGACCAGGAACGCGTAATGCTGCGACGGCAGGTCATCGCCCGCCTGCACGACGTCGATCGACACGTCGTTGCCGAGCGAGACGACGCGGAACGGGCCGTACTCCGGCGCCGGCTCCAGACCCAGGATCTCGACGAGGAAGGCGGCGGTCGTGTCCCTGTCCCTGGCCGGCATGATGGTGTGGTTCAGATGGACGGACATACTTGCAGGCTACGCCTGCAAGAGCCGTCGCCGTCGGTCGCCACCCGCCGAAACAGAGCTGTATTACTGTGCGGTCATGCTGAAAGGACGTCGCCTTGAACGAGCCCGCCTTGAGCGGCTGCTCGCGCACGCACGGGAGGGGCGCAGCGCCGCGCTGGTGGTCAGGGGCGAGGCCGGGATCGGCAAATCCGCTCTGCTCGACGATCTGGCGTCGGCCGCGCAGGAGATGCAGGTGCTGCGGGGAGTCGGCATCGAGACCGAGGCCGAGTTGCCCTTCAGCGGCCTGCACCTGCTGCTGCACCCGTTCGTGGATCGGCTGGACGCCCTGCCCGAGCAGCAGGCGGGGGCCATGCGGTCGGTTTTCAGGCTGGCGCAGACCCCGGTGCCCGACCCCTTCCTCATCGGCGCCGCGACGCTGACCCTGCTGTCGGACCTGGCCGAGCAGTGGCCGCTGGTCTGCCTGATCGACGACGCGCAATGGCTGGACCAGGCATCATCGGACGCGCTGCTGTTCGCGGCGCGCAGGCTGCACGCGGAGCCGATCGTGATGGTCTTCGCGGTCCGGGACACCGCCCAGCCGTTCCCCACGCCCGGGATCGAGGTCATGCAGCTCGAAGGGCTGGATCGCGCATCGGCCCTGGAGGTGCTGGCGCAGTGCGCGCCCAAGCTGACCGATCCGGTACGCGACCGGCTCCTGGAGGAGGCGGGCGGAAACCCGCTGGCCCTGATCGAGCTCGCCCGCGTGCCGCAGGACGCGCCCGGTCCGCTCCGGATCACCGGACGCATCCAGGACGCCTTCCGGGCGCAGTTGGAGGAGCTGCCCGCCCCCACCCGGCTGCTGCTCCTCCTGGCGGCGGCCAACGGCACGTCCGACCTGGGTGTGGTCCTGCGCGCCGGGAAGAATCTCGGCGTGTCGCCTGTCGATCTCGGCCAGGCCGAGAAGGCGCGTCTGGTGGTCACATCGGAGGAGGGGATCAGGTTCCGTCATCCGCTCATCCGCTCGGCCGTCTACCAGGGCGCCCCGCACTATCAGCGCATCGCCGTGCACCAGGCCCTGGCCGCCGCCCTGTCGCCCGCCGAGGATGACGATCGCCGGACCTGGCATCGGGCGGCCGCGGCCACCGGCCCGGACGAGAGCGTCGCCGCGGACCTGGAACGCACGGCCGAGCGGGCGCGCAACCGCGGCGGGTCGGTGGCGGTGGCTCTGGCGTACGAGCGGGCCGCGCGGCTCAGTACCGACCAAGACGGCAAGGCCCGGCGCATCGTGCGCGCGGCCCGGTCGGCCTACGACGCCGGCCGGCCGGACTGGGCGACCCGGCTGGCCTCCGAGGCCGCCGCCTTGACCGACCGGCCCGACGTCGCCGCCGAGGCGATCTATGTCCGGGCGCAGGTGGCCTACGAGAGCACGTCGCCCGCCGCCGACGCGGCGCTGGCGTTGCAGGCCGCCACGCTGATCACGCAGAGCCGTCCGGAACGGGCGCTGTCCATGCTGACCGAGGCCGTGTGGGCGGCCCGTGACGCATGCGCCCACGATCTCCTGAGCCGCGCCGTCGCCGAGCTGGAGACCGTCCCGCTTCCTGCGGGTGCGGCGCTGAGGCCCGTCGCCGCGGCGCTCATCGGGTACGGCAGGCTCGCCGCCGGCGATCCCGGCGCGGCGGTCGGGCCGATGCGCGCGCTGGTCGAGGCGGCCAGGGCAGGAACCGTCGAAGGCTTCGTGGAACGGGTGATAGCGGGGTTCATGGGGTTGCTGACCGGCGACGAGGAGGCGGCGGTCGAGGTGCTGGAGTCGCTGGTGGCCGACGTCAGGGCGGCGGGTTCGCTCGGCTGGCTGTCGTACGCGCTGGAGCCGCTGGCGATCGGACGGCTCCTGCGCGGCGACTTCCGTGACGCCCAGAGCGAGGTCGCCGAGGGCATCCTGCTGGCGTCGGACATCGGCATGGACATGCAGGTGACCGTGCTGAAGGCCATCTCGGTGTGGCTCGCCGCGGTCACCGGTGACGCCGCCCGGTGCCATGCGCTGGCGGCCGACGTACGCGAGCACGCGGCCCTGCATCCCACCAATGCCGCACTCGCTTCGTGGGGGGTGGGTCTCCTCGATCTCGCGGACGGGCGTTTCGAGCAGGCGCTGGATCGGCTGGAGGAGGTCTGCGGCGGGCCCGCCCGGCACGACGTGCTGATCAGGGCCGTACCGGACCAGGTCGAGGCCGCCATCCGCGCCGGACGCGGCGACGTGGCCCGGCGGCACCTGCCGCGGCTGGCGGCGTGGGCCGAGCACAACGTCCTCGGGAAGGCTCTTGAGGCGCGTTGCCAGGCCATGCTCGCCGACGGCGACGAGGCCGACCGGCACTATCGCGCCGCGCTGGCGCTGGTCACCGACCGGCCGTACGAGCACGCGCGGACCAGGCTCCTGTACGGCGAGTGGCTGCGCCGCAAGCGCCGCCGTTCCGAGGCCCGGACCACCCTGGCGCAGGCGGATGACACCTTCACCAGGCTCGGCGCGACGCGGTGGGCCGAGCGCGCCCGTGCCGAACTCGCGGTGCTCGGCGACCGGCCGTCGGCCCGCGCCCTGGCCGACGACCCGCTCCAGCGGCTGACCCCGCAGGAGCTCCAGATCGTGCGGCTGGCCGCGGCCGGGCACAGCAACAGGGAGATCGCGGCGCGGTTGTACCTCAGCCCGCGGACCGTCGGCCATCACCTCTACCGGGCTTACCCCAAGATCGGCGTGACCCGCCGGACGGAACTCGCCAAGCTCGTATCGGTCGACGTACTTACCTCCTGACCGCGGCCGGTGTGCCGCGGGCGGAGATCCGGTCCGGCTCCGCCTCCGCCATGCGCCCTGATCAGCGCTTTCGCGGGAGCAGTCATCAGGCCGATGCCCGCCCTGCCGTGCCGTTCCTAGATTCGAGTCATGAAACTGCTGGAGAACAAAACCGCGGTGATCTACGGCGGCGGCGGATCCATCGGCGGCGCGATGGGCCGCGCGTTCGCCGCCGAGGGCGCCCGCGTCTTCCTCGCCGGCCGTACCCCCGAAAAGCTCGACGCCGTCGCGGCGGCCATCAGGAGCGAGGGCGGCCTGGCCGAGACGGCGATCGTGGACGCCCTGGACGAGAGCGCCGTCAACGGCTGGGTCGACTCCGTCGCGACGCAGACCGGCAGCATCGACATCTCGGTGAACGTCATCTCCCAGGACGCGCTGTTCGTGCCGATGCTCGACATGCCCGTCGCCGCCTTCGGCCAGGCGATGGAAAAGGTCGCACGCTCGTTCCTGCTGACCACCCAGGCCGCCGCCCGGCACATGGTCAAGCAGGGCTCGGGAGTCATCCTGCAGTTCGGCGGCTCGGACCCGACCAACTCCACACCCAACCTGGGTACCGTGCAGGCCGGCTGCGACCTGGTCGAGGGGATGCGCCGCCAGTGGGCCTGCGAGCTGGGCCCCAGCTCGGTCCGCGTCGTCTCGATGCGGACCGGCGGGATCCCCGAGGGCCTGCCCGACGTGCCCGAGATGGCGCCCTTCAAGCAGCAGATGATCGACGCGACCCTGCTCAAGAGGGCGGCGACCCTGGAGGACGTCGGCCGAGTCGCGGTGTTCCTGGTCTCGGACCACGCGAGGACCATCACCTCCACCCAGGTCAACATCTCCTGCGGCGCCCTCGTCGACTGACATCGGGAAGCGACATGAACGACGAGGTCACCCAGTACATCAACAAGACCACCCCGTGGCAGGTGCCCGTCTGCGAGCGGCTGCGGGCGATGGTCCACGAGACCGTTCCCGGTATCGAGGAGCGGCTTCAGTACGGCAAGCCGCACTTCCTGCACGAAGGTGAGCACGCGGCCGTCATCGCGGCCACCCGGAACAAGGTCTCCTTCATGGTGTTCAACGCGACGGACGTTCCCGTGGTCAAGGGATTCCTCCGGGCGCTGGGCGGTGGAGAGCGCAAATGCGTCGACATCCTGGAAGGACAGGAGATCGATTTCGACGCCCTCGCCGACGTCCTGCGGAAGACCACATCGCCGAGCCGATGACCTGACTGCTCGAACCGCGCCGGGTCTGGCGGGACCCCGCCCAGAGGGGACCGCCGGCCCCGGCGCGGCGAGCCGGGCCGAGGCCGGGGGCCGCTCATCGCGGCGATCGTGTGGGCCGTACCCGGGCCCCGGTATCGCGTCGTCCTTTCCCGAACGCGCTCGCGATCCAGAAGAGCGCGAGCGCGGCCAGTTCGACCATGGCCGCCGCGGCGGGCAGCCGCCCGCTGCCACGCCCGGCGAGGATGCCGGCAAGCTGCACGGCCACATCCCCCGGCTACTGGCGGACCGGTCGGAGTTCGTGGCGGAGCTCCTACAGGAGCGCGGCGTCCCCGACGCCGACGCGGTGCGCATCTCGACGCTGACCAACTCGGCGTACACCGGGCTACAGCTCGACTTCCTCACCAGCGGTGATCGCGAACGGGTGGAGACCGCCCTGGACCAGCTCTGCGCCCTGGTGGACGACTGGGTCACCGCCGCCTGAACCATCGGCCCGACCCCGGCGCCTTTACAAAGTAGAATATGTCCGGATTCGTCGCTCCGGGTCACCCGCGGCGGCGGGTCAGGTAGGCGATCTCGGCGGTGTTGCCCGCCAGTTCGATGGCCTTGTCGTACGCCGTGCGCGCCTCCTGGCCGCGGCCCAGGCGGCGCAGCAGGTCGGCGCGGGTCGCGTGGTAGGCGTGGTAGCCGGCCAGCGCGTCGTCAAGACGGCCGATGGCCGCCAGCGCCACCTCGGGGCCGTCGAGTTCGGCGACCGCGATGGCCCGGTTGAGGGCGACGATCGGCGAGGGGTCGAGGCGGACGAGCTGGTCGTAGAGGGCGACGACCTGCGACCAGTCGGTGTCGCGTACGTCGCGGGCGGAGGTGTGCACGGCGTTGATCGCCGCGAGGATCTGGTAGCGGCCCGGGGCCACCCCCGCGGCCAGGCGCTCGCGTACCAGCCGGTGGCCCTCGGCGATCAGCGCCGCGTCCCAGGCGCCGCGGTCCTGCTCGCCCAGGGGGACCAGCTCGCCGCTCGCCGAGACCCGGGCGGTGCGGCGGGCCTCGGTGAGCAGCATCAGCGCCAGCAGCCCGGCCACCTCGCCGTCCCACGGCAGCAGGGCGCGGAGCAGGCGGGCGAGCCGGATCGCCTCGGCGGTCAGGCCGGGACGTACCGGGTCGGTGCCGGGGCCGGTCGCCAGGTAGCCCTCGTTGAAGACGAGGAACAGGACGGCGAGCACGCCGGAGACGCGCGCCGGAAGGTCCGCCTCGGACGGTACCCGGTAGGGGACGCGGGCCGCCTTGATCTTGGACTTCGCGCGGGTGATCCGCTGCCCCATGGCCGCCTCCCCCACCAGGAAGGCGCGGGCGATCTCGGGCACGGTCAGGCCGCCGACCATGCGCAGCGTCAGTGCCACGCGGGCCTCCATCGCGAGCGCCGGGTGACAGCAGGTGAAGATCAGCCGGAGCCGGTCGTCGTCGATGGCGCCGGGCGGCCCGGGCGGGTCGTTCTCGTACAACCTCTGCGCCTCCCGCTGCTTGTCATCGCGCCTGCTCTCGCGCCGGATCCGGTCGATGGCCTTGCGGCTGGCCGTGGTGGTCAGCCACGCGCCCGGGTTGGGCGGCACGCCGTCGACCGGCCACCGCTCGACCGCGGTGGCGAACGCCTCGGCCGCCGCCTCCTCGGCGATGTCGAGGCCGCCGAAACGCCTGGCCAGGGCGGCGACCACGCGCGCCCACTCCCCCTGATGGGCCTGGGTGATCGCCTCTCGGACGCCGGCCATGCTCACTCCTCCAGGAACGGCCGTACCTCGACCTTCCGGTTGCACGCCCTGGACCCCTCGGCGGCGAGGGCGAGCGCCACGTCGAGGTCGGGCGCGTTGATCACCCAGAATCCGGCGAGGTACTCCTTCGACTCCAGGAAGGGGCCGTCGGTGAACAGCGCCTCCCCGCCCCGGTTGTCGATGACGGTGGCCGCGCTCGGCGAGGCGAGGCCGCCGGCGAACACCCAGTGCCCCTCGGCCACCAGCCGGTCGTTGAACGTGTCTATGGCGGCCATCTCGTCCGAGGTGGCCGATCCGGTCCTGTCGTCGATCACGGAAACCAGGTACTGCATTTCAGGTCATCTCCTGTGGTCGGGGCGGGTCAGCCGCGGTGCGGGCCGACGTCGCCGGTGGCGTACCGCGGCCGTCCGGTGGGCCGGTAGACCTGGAGGGTAATGCCACCGGCGAAGGCCCGGTGGTCGATCAGTTCCAGCGCCGTGTCCGGGCCGTCGGAGGGGAACAGCCGCGTGCCCTGGCCGACCACCACGGGATAGGTGAACAGGGTGATCTCGTCCACCAGGTGGTCGGCGAGCAGCCGGCGGACCAGGTCGCCGCTGCCGTGTACCTGCAGCTCACCGGCAGGTCCGGCCTTCAGCTCCCGGACGGCCGCCGCGACGTCACCGGGCAGGACGGTCGTGCCCGCCCACTGCGGGTCGGTGAGCGTGGCCGACGCGACGTACTTGGGCCGCGCGTTCAGGGGACCCCCGATGGGGTTGCTCTCCGGATCCGGCATCACTCCCCAGGATCCGGCGAAGATCTCGTAGGTCCGCCGGCCGAACAGGAACGCGTCGGCGCGCCGGTAGACCTGCCCGAGGAACGCCATGGCCTCGCCGTCGAACAGCGGCAGGGCCCAGCCGCCACGCTCGAATCCACCCCTGCGGTCCTCGTCGGACCGGCCGAGTCCCTGCATCACGCCGTCGACGGAGACGTTCGTGACGGTCGTCAACTTCATGATCGCTTACTCCCCCTGTACCTCTCTGAGGCTCCCCTGCCGGGTGGCCTCTCACTCCTTCTACGAACGACATCACCGCGATCCGACAGAAAGGCCGTCGCGAACGTGGCGAAACACTTAGCCCTTGCGCTAAGTGTTCTGGGCGCGCAATACTTAGCCGCATGGCACAGTATTCGGCGGAGATCGACGGCGTGTTCGTCGCGCTCGCCGATCCGACCCGGCGTGGCGTGATCCGGCGGCTCGGTCGCGGGCCGACGAGTGTGGGCGACCTCGCCCGCGAGTTCCCGATGACCCTTCCCTCGTTCATGAAGCACGTGCGGACGCTTGAGGCGAACGGCCTGATCCGCACGGTCAAGGTCGGCCGGGTGCGCACCTGTGTGCTCAACCGCGACCGGCTCGCCCTCGTCGACGACTGGCTCGCCGAGCAGCGGCGAATCTGGGAGCAACGGACCGACCGGCTCGAACACCTCGTCACCGAACTGAAAGAGAAAGACGATGAATCCCGACCTTGACCTCACATTGGAACGCGTCATCCGCGCCCCCCGCGCCATCGTGTGGAGCGCCTGGACCGATCCGGCGCACTTCGCGAAGTGGTGGGTGCCGGCTCCGGCCGTGTGCGCCGTCGATCGGCTGGACGTCCGGCCCGGCGGCGGGCTGGTGACCCGGCTGAGCGACGACGGAAAGGAGTTCGTCCCGCACATGAACGCGAGCTTCCTCGTCGTGGAGGAGCTTGAGCGGATCGTGTTCACCAACGCGATCGACAGCGCCTGGCGGCCCGCCGATCCCGCACCGGTCCCCATGACGGCCGAGATCGCGCTGAGCGACCATCCGGACGGCACCGACTACCGGATCATCGTCCGGCACGGCGATCCGGCCGCCCGCGCCCGCCACGAGAAGCTCGGGTTCGCCGCGGGCTGGGGATCGGTCACCGGGCAGCTCGCCGGGTTCGCGGAGAGCCGGGCCGGACGATGAAGCTCACCCTGACGGAGTTCGTCACCCTCGACGGCGTCAGCCAGGGGCCCGGATCGCCTGCCGAAGACACCGGAGGCGGCTTCACCCGGGGCGGCTGGCTCGTGCCCTACCTGGACGAACTCTTCGTCCGGCGCACCTCCGAGTGGCTGGATCTCGCCGGCGGCCTGCTGCTGGGGCGGCGTACCTACGAGGCGTTCGCCCGGGACTGGCCGCGGATCACCGACCCGGGCGACCCGTTCGCCGGGCGGATGAACTCGCTGCCGAAGTACGTGGTGACCAACACGCTCACCGAGGGGAGCTGGCAGCCGGCGACCGTGCTCCACGGCGATCCGGTCAAGACCGTGGGGGAACTCAAGGCCCGGCCAGGGCGGGAGCTCCAGATCCACGGAAGCGCCCGGCTCGGCGCCGCCCTGCTGGCGGCGGGCCTGGTCGACACGCTCCGGCTCGTCGTCGCGCCGGCCGTGATCGGTTCCGGGCGGCGGCTGCTCACCCACCCGAGCCCGCCCATCGGCCTCCGGTTCGTTCACCACGAGGTGACGGCGAAGGGCCTGCTGCTGCTCACGTACGAGACCGCGGGCGCCGCCCCGGTGGGGGAATACGAGGGCGTCACGGCCTTCGTCTAGCAGGGGAACGCCGAGGCCGGGGCGTCCGCGCGCAGGATTCGCCAGCTCAGGTAGGCGCACAGGCCCGTCGCGGGCGCGCCCATCAGGGTGCTGGCGATCCCGAGCGCGACCACGTTCCCGGCCAGGTACAGCGGCACCATCACCGCCAGGGCGATGCCGAACTTCGCCAGGAACACCGCCATGCACTTCTGGTAACGCCGCAGCCGCGGGCGATCCCGCCACCAGGCGGACCGCTTGCCGCCGGCCGCCTCCACGATCAGGCCGACCACCGGCCGGCGCACCAGCGTGGAGATCAGGAACACCGTTCCCCCGGCCACGCCGAGCAGCAGGGTCGGCAGGTAGAAATCGACCCCGCGCCCGGTACTCCCGGCCAGCGCCGCCGACAGCCCCACGACGACCAGCCCGCCGGCCGCCTGCCAGTACTTCCGGTCGCCGTACACCCGGATCACCGCGCACACGAGGACGCCTCCCACCGCGATCAGCCCGGCGGTCACCACCTGCTCGGTCAGCAGGTAGGCGATCAGGAACAGCGCCCTGGAGGCGATGCCTTCGGCGACCGTGCGCCAGCCGCCCATCGCGGTGAACAGGGACATCGACTTCTGGGCGAGCAGGTTGGAGGTCATGCGCGCCGCTCCGCGACGCCGGTCCCGCCGGGGACCCGGACCGGCGGCACCGGGGCGGGGAAGCCGTCCCGGCGCATCGCGTCCTCGTACCCGCCGATCGCGGCGGGCAACTCCCGCTCCCCCCGCGCGGCCTGGACCAGGGCGTCGCGGAGGCGGTGGGCGTCCTGCATGGCGAGGTTGCCGCCGAAACCGGGTGCCGCGTGGATGGCGTCGCCCATGACCGTCACCGGACCGGCGGGCCACGCCGGCACCGCGGGCATCGTCGCGCCGCGCAGCGCGACCGTGACGCCCGGCCACGCCCGGCCGACGATCGTCCGCAGCACCGGGTGCAGGGTCTCGGCCGCCTTCCGGGCCCGGTGCCACACCTCGGCGGGCGACTCTGCGGGGTCGGGCCGCTCCCCCGTGACGGGCAACGCCCACATCACGTAGTCTTCGGCGGCCGTGACGGCGGGGCCGCGCAGGGCGGGCAGCCATCGGTCCCGCGCGGCCACCGGCGGCTGGGTGAACCGCAGCACGCCCAGCGCCATCATCGCGCCGCGCACCCGCACGGCGGCGGCGTTGTGGCCGATCAGTTCGGGCAGCCCGGTGCCGGCCACCGACCGCAGCGGGGTGGCGCCCATCAGCATGTGCGTTCCCGTGTCGAGCACGCGTACGTGCGGCAGGTACTGGCGGCGGACCGCCGAGCCGATCCCGTCCGCCCCGACCAGCACGTCGGCGGTGTCGCTGCCGCCGCCGGCGAACCAGGCCCGTACGCGGCCATCGGCCCGTCGCTCGAACCAGGTGAACCGGGCCCCGAACCGCACCCTGTCCCCCAGTCCGGTCAGCAGCACCGCGCGCAGCAGCGGCCGGTCCGTCTGGCGGCCGGGCCGCGCCGTCCCCGCCGTGCCGTCGAGCGGCCGGGCGCCCAGCACGGTGAGCTTCCCGTCCGTCTCGGTGAGGGAGAGCGTCTCGCGCCGCGGTCCGCCCATCGTGGCCTCGGCCATCGCGGCGTGCCCGGGCGGCAGGCACGCGCGCAGCGCCGTCGCTCCCCGGTCGTCCACATGCAGGCTGATCCCCTGCGGACGGCCGTGTTCCCCTTCCCGTTCGTACACCACGACGTCGATTCCCGCTCGGTGTAACCCCTGGGCCAGGGTCAACCCGCCGAGACCCGCGCCGACCACGATCACGCGCATGCCGCACCGCCTTTCTTCATCGGTCGATGAAGAACATGCTAGGGGGCATGCCAATAAAACTCCACCAGGCAGTGAAGAAAGATGCCCGGCCTCAGCTCACCGCACGCCGGACGAGCGCACGGATGGCCGCCTCCATGGACGGGGTCAGCTCGGTCAGGGCGTAGGTGGTCGGCCACATGGCGCCGTCGTCGAGGTTCGCCTCGCCGGTGAAGGCGAGCGTGGAGTACCGCGCCTCGTCCTTGTGCGCGCTCAGGAAGAAGCACAGCACCTTTCCGTTCCGGGCATAGGCCGGCATCCCGTACCACAGCCGCGGCGTCAGGTCCGGAGCCTCGGCGGTGATGATGTCGTGGACGCGCTCCGCGAGCGCGCGGTCCGGCTGCGGCAGGCCGGCGATCGTGTTCAGCACGTCCTGCCTGTCGGCGGCGGCCTTCTCCTTGCCGCCGCCACGGCGGCGGGCCGTCTTCAGCTCTTTGGCACGTTCCTTTATCGCGGCTCGTTCCTCTTCGGTGAAGCCCTCCGAGCCGGGCTTTGGCACGTCGTTCATTTCGGTCGCTCCTCTCGTCTTCGGTCACGGGGGAAAGGGGCTCGCCGGAAACCATCGTCACGTCCATGGCCGTGACGATGATTTCCGGCCGGCGGGCCGCGATTCTCGATCGCCGCCCGGTCCGGTCACCCGCCTGGCGGACGGGAGTCCGGCCGTGCGCGGGCGCGACCGGCCGCGGGCGCTAGGAGAAGTCGGCCCGGTGGTCGGCGGCCCACTGGGCGAGCGTCCGCCCCGGCCGGCCGAGGACGCGCTCGACGTCCGGCAGTACCACGGGCGGCTCCTCGGCGTATTCGGCCTGGTAGCCGAGCACGTATTCGGCGATGTCCGCGGGCACTCCCGCGGTGATGTAGGCGGCGCGCGCCTGGCCGTAGGTCAGCGGCTCGAAGCGCAGGGTCCTGCCGAGCCCTTCGCCGATGGCGGCGGCCTGCTCGCGGTGGGTGAGCGCCTGCGGGCCGCTCAGCGAGTACGCCCGGCCGGCGTGCCCGTCCTCCAGCAGCGCCGCCACGGCGACCTCCGCGATGTCGGCCTCATGCACCGGCACGCCGAGCGCGTCGGGGTAGGCGTTGCGCACCACGCCCTCGGTACGGACCGTATGCGCCCAGAGGTCCAGCTTGTTGACGGCGAACTCGCCCGGCCGGACGTGGGTCCACTCCAGGCCGGAGCCCTCGATCGCCTGCTCGACTTCGAGCAGCATCTCGTAGCTGCCCGGCCGCCGTACCGTGACGGCCACGCCGGTGAGGGTGACGACACGGCCGGCGCCCGCCTTGACCGCCCGCTCGGCGAAGGCGCGGGCCTGCTCGGCGGCGGTCGCGGGGTCGAGCATGCCGGCCAGGTAGTAGACCCGGTCCACGCCGTCGAGCGCGTCGGCGGCGCCGCCGAGGTCGCCCGCGACCAGTTCCACGCCCTCGGGCAGGGCGGCGGTGGCCGGGTTCCTGGTCAGGGCCCGGACCCGCTGCCCGGCGCGCAGCAGCCGGTCCACCACGATGCGCCCGACCGTGCCCGTCGCTCCGGTCACCAGGATGGTCATCGATGCTCCTCCGTTCGTCGATGGCGCCGGGTGCTCCCCGGCGGACGGCCGGTGGCCGTCGATCGGGGGCCGAGATTAGCCCGGCGCGCCCTTCCAGCGCACCTCAGCTCATGTCTCATTTGGCAGCTCAGCGGGCATGTAGCAGGATCGCCGGATGGAGGTACTCGCCCGCCGGCTGGTCCCCGACGAGATGTGGGAGGTGGCCAGGGCGCTCATGCCGGGGCGGCGGCCACGGCGTCAGGGGGGCGGCCGGGCCGCGGCCGACGCGCGTACGGTCATGACCGCGGTCGTTTACGTGATCACCAGCGGCTGCGCCTGGCAGAACCTGCCGCCCGCGTTCGGCGTCACCGTGCCCACCGCCCATCGCTGGTTCACCCGCTGGACCGAGGCGAACCTGTGGCAGAACCTCTGTGAGTCCACGGCGCACGATCCCGCGCTGGCCGAGTGGACCAGGGCGATCCGTGACGCTGCGGCATGCCGGGTTTACGACTGAAAATTCACCAAAAGAGACGTGAGCCCGGGCCGCCTCCTCGGGGGCTCTGCGCCGTGCCGCCGCCCGCTGTACGGACTTGTCCGGACATCTGGGGAAGACCTTTGCCGATCGCCCGGACGCTGCCGCAATGATCTGGCGGCAACGAATTCCGAGCGAGCGAAACGAGGTGACGCATGGCGGGTCCGGTACGGCTCGGCCGGTGCGGAAGGACGGCCGGGGGCCTGGTGGCGACCCTGGCCCTGGCGGGGGCACTGCTCAGTGCGACTCCCGCGGCGGCGGAGGATCTTGAGGAGCATTTCTGCGGTCCTGGGGCGAGGGACGATGTCCTGCTCCAATTCCGGACCGGCGCAGACGATCTGCGCGGCGACGACTGGCTGGGCGACTCCAATCTCGCGGTGACCGTGGTCTCCCGGGTACGGCCGGCGTTTCGGGTGGAGAACGTCAACAGGGGCAGGAACTGGGGGAACGGGGAGGTCAGCTCGGTACGCATCTGCCTGAACAGCCACGGGTTCACCGCGGACGAGGTCAGCGGCCTCCGGCTGGAGGTGGTCAACGACCCGTTCGGCGTCTTCGACAACTGGAACATGGACCACTTGAACGTGACCGTCGGTTCCTTCACCCTCGGCGAGTGGCAGCGGGTGCGGCAGTCCACCCGGCAGGGCTCGCCGCTGCACCGCTTCGACGGCGACCGGCCCACCTTCGACGTCCAGGTCGAGGACCTGTTCAACGGCGGCTTCGAGTACGGCTCGCAGCGCGACCTCACCGCCCCCTGGTTCGGCGAGGGCCCGGACTGGAAGGGCGTGGACGTCGGGCTCGGCCAGATGCTCACCGGCCAGAACAACGCCTTCACCTGGTCGACCGGACGCAACTGGAACGCGATACTGCAGACCGTCCCGGTGCGGCCGGACACCCCCTACGTCCTGACCGGATGGATCCGCACCTCCGACAGGGTGAACACCGGCTTCTTCGGCGCGCGCCTCGCGGGCATCTGGCCCCCTCCGGGCGAGGTCCACTTCGGTCCGCACAAGGGCGCCTACGCCAAGGTGACCTCGCGTTTCCGGACGCGGAACCACACCCAGGCCACGGTGTTCGCGGGCCTTTGGGGCGTCGGCGCCCCCGGCGGCGACTGGATCCAGCTCGACCACGTCGAACTGCGCGAGGACAAATGAAAGACGGCTCCCGGCACGGCGGCCCGGCCCGTGCCGGGAGCCGCCCCCGAAGTGACCCCGGCGAGGGGCCGGAGCGAGGGGCCTGGCGAGGGCCGAATAAGTTACGGAAAATCGCACGAGACCATCACTCAGCGAATACGACCCCGTTCAGCCGGGGCTTTTCCCGGCGGTCACTCGTGCTTCATCAAAAATCCGCGGAAAACCCTTGCGCGAATGCCACATCGGCCGCATACGATCGCCATAAGGGATGGGAGATATTCCAGGCGGGATTACGTCTGGAATCCGGGGGCCCCCTTTCTCATCCTCCATGTTCATCAACAGGGAGGATCGCTTGAACGTGCGCGCGTTGGCCGCGGTATTAGCCGCGGCCTCGATGTCCGCCGCCCTTGCGGCGGCGCCGGCGGTGGCCGAACCCGCCAAGCCCGACGTCCCCCACGAGGTCTTCTCCCCCGACGGGACGATCAAGCACGTCGAGGTGGACCCGGCCGACCTGCCGAAGGTCTCCAAGTCGCTGGCCGCCGCGCCCTCCAGGCTCAAGGAGGTGGAGATCAACGGCCCCAGTGACAACCGCATCGACCTGGTGTTCCTCGGCGACGGTTATACCGCGGCCGAGCAGGCCGCCTACGGTACGGAGATCGACGCGGCCTGGGCGACCATGACGCAGCGGGAGCCGTACAAGTCCTATCGCAAGCTCTTCAACGTCTGGCGCATCGAGATCGACTCGCCGCAGTCGGGGGTGAGCGGCGACCCGACCGCCGATGTGCACGTGGACAGCCCGCTGGCCTCGACGTACTGGTGCGGCGGCACCGAGCGCCTGCTCTGTGTGGACACCACCAAGACCTGGGAGTACGCGCAGGCGCTCGTGCCCGGCGCCGACCAGCTCCTGGTGCAGGCCAACAGCACCAAGTACGGCGGCGCCGGCTACTCCGGCTCCGACGTCGGCACCTTCTCGCGCAACCCGCTCTCCCGGGAGGTCGTGCTGCACGAGCTCGGCCACTCGCAGGGCGACCTGGCCGACGAGTACGACTATGGCGGCCCCGAGCAGTACCCGGGGACCTCCGAGCCCTACCCGGCGAACGTCACCATCGATTCCACCGGCGCCAAGTGGGGCGTGTGGCTGGGCGAGGCGACCCCTGACGGCGGCATCATCGGCGCCTTCGAGGGCGGCGACTACAGCCGCTTCGGCGTCTGGCGGCCCAGCGAGAACTCGCTGATGCGCAACCTCAACCAGGACTTCGGCCTGGTCAACCGGGAGAAGCTGGTCCAGTCCTTCTACGGCGAGATCAATCCGGTGGACTCCGTCTCCTCTCCCGAGGGCGGCACGCACAACGCCACGCAGCCGCTCGAGGTGACCACGGTGGACCTGCCGCTGACGGTCAAGTGGCAGGTGGACGGCGTGGCCGTGCCCGCCTGGGACGGCAAGAAGACGCTGACCCCGGCCGACTTCGCATCGACCGGCAAGTCCACCTTCGCGCTGAAGGGCACGGTCACCGACGAGACCGCGATGGTCCGCAACCCGATCTACAAGCCGGATCTGACGCAGACGCTGTCCTGGACGGTCGGCCAGAACAGCAGCACCAACGCCTCGGCGGCCTTTACCAAGACCGCTGACTGGGGGTCGGGCTTCGAGGCGAGCGTGAGCGTCACGGCCGGCAGCACCGCGCTGACGTCGTGGACCGTGGAGTTCGACGTGCCCGCGGGCTACGGCATCAACAGCACCTGGGACGCGAACCGGACCCAGAACGGCACCCACTACACCTTCACCAACAAGCCGTACAACGGCTCGGTCAATCCGGGCCAGTCGGTCACGTTCGGTGTGGGCGGGACTCCGGGCAACTTCTCCGGCATCTCCAACTGCAAGGTGAACGGGAACCCGTGTAGCTGACGGTCACCGATCACACGCGTCCGTTCTCCGGCCTTTCCTGGAAAAGAGCCGGAGGACGGACGTCCTACGTTGCCCCTATCATCCAATTCAGCCCTCGGTGTCCGCTTTTGGGCCGGGGGCTGATATGTGTTACCGGGCTCCCTGGGTGCTGCCCTTTACGGCGTCCCGGTGCCTTTGGTGGTATTGTCCGGATGAATACTGGAATGGCGGGTCGGTATTCGGTAGCGGGGGCGGACGGCACCTTGCCGGCGACGGCCGGCGACGGCCGGCGACGGCCGGCGCGGACCCCGGATCGCGGCTCCGCGACCGCCGCGCCTGACATCCGGCGGGGCGAGTTCGCAAAAAGGGAGGGTCGTTGACCATGGTCTGGGGTCATCCGTTATACGGTCGAACCCCCATCTCTGATAAGGACCACCATGACTGACCCCGCCAACGCCGCCGAGTCGGCCTGGGATCGCGTCGACACCACCATCCCCCACTCGGCCCGGGTGTGGAACTTTCTGCTCGGCGGCAAGAACCACTTCGCCGCCGACCGTGAGGTCGGCGAGCGGCTGCTGGCGATGTTCCCGGATTTCGCGATGGTCGCCCGGTTGCAGCGGGAGTTCCTCCGGCGGGCGGTCAAGTACCTGGTGACCGAGGCCGGCGTACGGCAGTTCCTGGACCTCGGCACCGGCCTGCCGACGGCGGAGAACACCCACGAGGTCGCCCAGAGCCTGGCCCCCGAGTCTCGCGTGGTCTACGTCGACAACGACCCGATCGTGCTCGTCCACGCGCGCGCCCTGCTCACCAGCGCCCCGCCCGGCGCCACCGACTACCTCGACGCGGACGTGCGCAACCCGCAGGAGATCCTCGACGGGGCCGCCAAGACACTCGACTTCCGCGAGCCCGTCGCGGTGATGATGCTGAGCATCGCCGGGCAGGTCACCGACAAGGACGGCCCCCAGCAGATCATCGACACCCTGCTCGCCCCGCTGGTCTCCGGGAGCTACCTGGCGCTCAGCGACGGCGTGGACACCAACCCGGCGCTCGTCGAGGCCGTGCGCGGCTACAACCGCACCGCGGCCAACACCTACCAGTTGCGCAGCCCGGCACGGCTCGCCGAGTTCTTCACCGGCCTGGAACTGGTCGAACCGGGCGTGGTACCGACCCCCGAGTGGCGCCCGGACCCGGACCGCTGGGACCCGCCCTTCCCGGTCGTCAGCGCGGTGTGCGGAGTCGCCCGCAAACCCTGAACCGCACCCCCTTCGGACCCACCCGCGGCCGGGCATGATGGGAGGCGCGGGGCGGTGGGTGACCGTCGCCGCGCGCTCGGCGGCCTGGTCCAAAGGCGTCCGACAGGGGTGGGCAGATGCGTTCGGCGCGGGTCTCCGTGTTCATCGTCTTCGTGCTCAACGGCCTCATCGCCGGTTCGTGGGGGCCGCGCATGCCCGCGCTCGCGGACCGGATCGGGGCGAGCCCCGGCACACTCGGCCTGGCCCTGCTCGGGGCGAACGCCGGACTGGCCGCGGCGGCGTCGTTCGCGGGCTGGGGGTGCGCCCGCCTCGGCGCCCGCGTCATGGTGCTCGCCTCGGCCCTCGCCGCCTCGGCCGTGCTGCCCGTGCTCGCCCTGGTCACCTCGCCGCTCCAGCTCGGCCTGGTCCTGGTACTGCTCGGCGCGTCCTTCGGCGCCTTCGACGTGTCGATGAACGTCGCCGCCGTCGGCGTCATCCGCCGGGTGGGACGGCCGCTGATGCCGGTCTTCCACTCCGGGTTCAGCTTCGGCGCGCTGGCCGGCTCGCTGGGCGCCGCGTTCGCCGCCGATCAGCGCGTCCCGCTGCTCCCGTACTTCGGCGTGGCCGCCGTCGCCGCGCTGACCCTCACGGCCGGCGTGATCCGGTTCGTCCCACGAGAGAAGCCCGCCTCCGGCACCGCCCGGCGTACCGGGCTCGGCCGCAGCGTCCTGCGCCGCCCGGCGCTGTGGCTGCTCGGCGGCGTCGCCTTCGTCGCGGCCATCGTCGAGGGTTCGAGCTACGACTGGTCGGCGCTGTTCGCGGTCCGTGAGCGCGGCATGCCGGAGGCTGCCGGGGCGATCCTGTTCTCCGTCTTCTGCCTCACGATGGGGGTGGTCCGGCTGGCCGGCGAGCGGATCCAGCACCGCTTCGGCGCGCCCCGCATCCTGGTCGCCGGGTCGCTGCTGGCCGGGGCCGGCCTGCTGACGGCCGCCACCGTACCGGTCACCTGGCTCACCTTCGCCGGCTACGTGCTGGCCGGCGGCGGCCTCGCGTTCGCCTTCCCGGTCGTACTCGACCTCGCCGGCGCGGCCGGCCTGCGCGCCGACGGCACCGGCGGCGAGCGCGAGATCGGTTTCGTCACGACCATCGCGTACTCGGGCTTCCTCATCGGCCCACCCATGATCGGCGGCATCGCCCAACTCACCGACCTGTCATTCGCCATCGCCTCCGCCGGCGCCATCGCCCTCCTGATCACCCCCCTCACCCTGACCGCCACCCATCACAGGCATCAGGGTGACCGATAGGGAAGTTCATGGTCACCTGCGCTTTCCGGCTTAGCTTGCTATAGGTAACTTAAGAGGTATGTCGTTTCCGACGCGCATCACCAATCCATTGCTCATGGTCCTGGAGGTCTTCGTCCACGCCTTCGAGAGCGACACCCCGCTGCACGGCTGGGCGATCAAGAAGGCGACCGGCCTGTCCGGGGCGGCGACCTACAAGATGCTCGACCGCCTGGAGGACGCGCACTGGATCGCCGGCCAGTGGGAGGCGAACCCGGAACCGGGCAAACCCGCGCGGCGCCTGTATCGGCTCACACCCACCGGCCTGCCCGCCGCCCGGGCCATCCTCGCCGAACGCCGGCCCGCGGCGCTGCGCCGTCCGGCCCCAGAGCACGGGACGGCCGCAAGGCCGCTCCGCGGCTTCTTCCACCCCCTCCCCGGCCGACTTGGCCCGCGATAGCCAGGTGAGACACCATGACCATGCAAAGTTTCGTGACCGCGGTCGTCATCGCCCTGATAGCGGCAGAATGCTGCGGACTTCTGCAGCGGGCGGCGCGCGGGCTCATCAGGTGGGCGGTTCGCCTCTCCCACGGGAGAACCCCCCGGGCCGAGATCAGGCTCCTGGAGCAGTACCAAAACCTGGACGACTGTTCCGGGGAGATCGGCAAGCTGCTGTTCGCCCTAAGGTGGGCCGTCCGCGGGGTCGTACAGCAGGCGATCGGGCCGCCGGTGGAGACCTGCTGGGAGAGCGCCGAGGCCGGCCAGATCTTCTCCGCCGTGGCCGCCCTGCGCACGGGCCTGCAGAGCTTCGGCGGCGACATCCGCACCCATCCTCCGGCGAGACGCAAAGAGTTCGACCGGCAGGCCGCGCGACTGCGGGCGCTGCTCGGCAAGCCCTGCGCGGTCTTCGATGACGAGACCGCCGACGTACTGCTCGCCACCACCACGACGACGTGCCAGGCCTATGTCGACGACCGCAACGAACGCGCCGCGCTCGACCTGGTCAAGGCCGCCCTCCCGCTGATGGGCCGGATGGGACGCGGCAACCGGGCCGTACTGGGACTCCGCCGCGCCCACGCGAGCGCCGTTCTCGCCACTGGAGACCATCGGCGGGCCGAGGCGCTCCTGCGAGAACTCATGCGCGACGAACTGAAGGTGTTCGGCCCCCACGACCCCCAGACGATCAAAACGGCCCAGTTGCGCTATTGGGCCTGGCACAGTGCGGAGCGGTTCGACAAGGCCGAAGCAGGACTGAACAGCCTCCACACGCGCATGGCGGGCATGCCGGGGGTCGAAACGACCGACCGCCAGCACGTCCAGTGCAAGCACGCCTGGACACTGGGAACACTCCACCGGGTTCGCGAATCGGCCGCCCTGTACGACCATGTCATCTCGGACCGGGCCGGCACCCAGGGTGCCGATCACCCCGACACGCTCGACGCGCGGCATTCCAAGGGAAAGATGTTCGTGCACAACGGCGACGGGCAGGCCGCCCGCACGGTACTCCTCCCCCTCGTCGCGGACATGCGGCGAGTCTTCGGCGCCCGCCATCCCTACACCCTCGAAACACGTAAGTACCTCGCGCTCGCGAGCGCCCTGTCATACCCCCTCATCCGGCACGAGCACCGCGCAGCCGTCCGCGAACTGCGGCGTGTGCTGCGCTTTCAACGGCACCGGCACGGCCCCGGCCATCCCCTCACCCACGACACGCGCATGTGGCTCGCCATGCTCACCGAACACGCGGAGAAGTCATGAAACTCGGACTGTTGACCGCCTGCCTGGGGCAGTCGTCCCTGGACGAAGTCGCCGCCGCCGCCTCCCGAGCCGGCTACCAGACCCTGGAAGTGGCCGCCTGGCCAACGCACAGCGCTCATGTTCACCAGGCCGCCCACCTGGACGTGGCGGCCTTCTCCGCCGCCGACGCCGAGCACGTCCACCGGCTCATGGAACGCCATCGGCTGTCCATCGCCGCGCTCACCTACTGCGAGAACAACCTGCACGGCGACGAAGGCCGGCGCGAAGACGTCCATCGCCACCTCCGGCACGTCATCGACACCGCGGCGGCCCTGGGGGTCCGTAATGTGGGGACGTTCATCGGGCGGGACACGAGCCGCTCGGTCGCCGACAACCTGAGACTCGCCGAGCGGGAACTCCCCCCGCTGGTCGACTACGCCGCCGAACGCGACGTTCGGCTGCTCGCCGAGAACTGTCCCATGGAGGGCTGGCACCCCGACGGCTACCCCGGCAATCTCGCCTACTCCCCCGAACTGTGGGATTGGATGTTCGGCCTCGGCTTCCACCTCACTTTCGACCCCTCGCACCTCCCCTGGCTGGGCATCGACCCGATCGACGCCCTGGAGCACGCGCTCCGGCGCGGCGAGGTCGCTCACGTACAGGCCAAGGACATCGAGATCGACGAGCGGGCCCGCACCCACTACGGAGTGTTCGGCAAGACGGTCGGCCGGAACTCCCCCACCGATGTCGGGTGGTGGCGGTACCGCGTGCCCGGCCTCGGCGAGCTCGACTGGAAGCGGATCATCGGCACGCTCCGCGCTCACGGGTACCACGGAACGGTCGCCGTCGAGCACGAGGACCATGTCTGGGGCGGCACCCTGGAAAAGATCCACCAGGGGCTGGACATCGCCGCCCGCACCCTGGGCCCGCTGATCGGCCGCGGGACCCTCGCCACAGCCTAAAATCATGCTTTGCCTACATGAATAGTAGGATTTAGGGGGTGACACCGCCAAAGCGCGCTCGCGAAGAGAACAGGGAGATCTGCCGATGAGCCTTGAATTCCTCTGGTACATCCCCAACCAGGTTCAGCCAGGGCATCGGGGGGACGATGTCGTCGCCGACCACAACGGTCTGGAGACGCTCACCCGCCAGGCTCGGGCCCTGGAGGAGCACGGGTGGGGTGGGGCGCTCATCGGGACGGGGTGGGGAAGGCCCGACACGTTCACGGTGGCGGCGGCGCTGGCTGTGCGGACGACGACGTTCCGGCCGCTGATCGCGGTCCGGCCCGGGTACTGGCGGCCGGCGAACTTCGCCGCCGCGGCGGCGACGCTGGACCGGCTCACCGGCGGGCGGGTGCTGGTCAACATCGTGTCGGGCAAGGACGACCTGGGGGCGTACGGCGACAGCGAAGGCGACCAGGCCGAGCGGTACGCGCGGACCAGGGAGTTCATCCGGATCACGCGGAAGCTGTGGACCGAGGAGGACGTCACCTACCACGGCGAGCACTTCGGCGTCACCGGCTCGACCCTGGCGCAGCGGCCGGTCGTCCGGGAGGGGCGGGCCCATCCCCGGCTGTACTTCGGCGGGGCCTCCGAGGCCGCCGAGCGGGTGGCCGCCACCGAGGCCGACGTGCAGCTCTTCTGGGGGGAGCCGCTCGACGACGTGGCAGAGCGGATCGAGCGGCTGAAGCGGCTCGGCGAGAAGCTGGGGCGCGAGCACCCGCCGCTGGAGTTCGGGCTGCGGGTCACCACTCTGGTGCGCGACACCGGCGAGCAGGCATGGGCCGACGCCGAGGCCAAGGTCGCCGGGATGGCCGAGGGCCGGATCGCCCGCGACCCGAACCGGCACATCGCCGTCGGCCAGCGGCGGCTGCTCGACCTGACCGCCCGGGGTGAGGTCCTGGACGACAACCTCTACACCGCGCCCGGCAGGTTCGGCGGCGGTGGCGCGGGCACGACCTGGCTGGTCGGGTCGGCCGCGGAGGTGGCGCGGTCACTGCGCAGGTACCAGGCCCTCGGCATCACCCACTTCGTGCTGTCCGACACCCCGTACCTGGCGGAGATCGAACGGCAGGGCGATCTGCTCCTGCCGCTGCTGCGCGGCGGGGACGGGGCCCACACCGGACCCTCCACGACAAACCGGATATAGTCCACTAAACCTACCTAGTTCTTACGGAGTAACGGTGTCGAGTAAGCTCGCCGGCGTCCTGGCCGCCCTCACCCTGCTCGTGGCCGCGTGCGGGTCCGGTACCGGGAACACGCCGCAGGGCGGCTCGTCCGCCGCGCCCGGCTCCGCCGCCACGATCGAGGTCGGCTCCCTGTACGAACCGCAGAACCTCGACAACATCGCGGGCGGCGGGCAGGGCGTGACCGAGGCTTTCAACGGCAACGTGTACGAGGGCCTGTTCCGGCTGACCGACGCCGGCAAGGTCGAGAACCTGCTTGCGGAGAGCTACAAGGTCGCCGACGACGGCCTGACCTATACCTTCAAGCTGCGCCAGGGCGTGCGGTTCCACTCCGGCAAGGCGCTGACGGCCGCCGACGTGAAGAACAGCATCGAGCGGGTCCTCGCCGAGGATTCCCAGTCGGCGCGCAAGAGCAACCTCAAGGTGATCAAGTCCGTGACCGCCCCCGACGACGCCACCGCCGTCGTCGAGCTGTCCAGCCGGTCCATCTCGCTGGTGTACAACCTGAGCTACGTGTGGATCGTCAACGCCGCCGCCAAGGACCTGACCACCGCCGCCGACGGCACCGGGCCGTACAGGCTGGGCGCGTGGAAGCGCGGCTCGACGCTGAGCCTCGCGCCCTTTCCCGGCTACTGGGGCCCCCGCCCCGCCAACGGCGGAGTCGTGTTCCACTACTTCACCGAGGCCACCGCGCTCAACAACGCGCTGCTGACCGGCGCGGTGGACATCGTCACCAGCCAGCAGAGCCCCGACGCGCTGAGCCGGTTCACCGGCAACCCGGACTACAAGATCAGCGAAGGGCACTCCACCACCAAGCTGCTGCTCGCCTTCAACGACCGCAAGGCGCCGTTCGACAAGCCGCAGGTGCGCCGGGCCGTCGCCGCGGCCATCGACGACGCCAAGCTGCTGGAGTCGGTGTGGGCGGGCCACGGCAGCCTGATCGGCTCGATGGTGCCGCCCACCGACCCGTGGTACGAGGACCTGACCTCGCTCGACCGCCACGACGTCGAGCAGGCCAAGCGGGACCTCGCCGCGGCGGGCTACGCCCAGGGCTTCCGCTTCACGCTCGACACCCCCAACTACGACCCGCACCCCACCGCCGCCACGTTCATCAAGGGCGAGCTGGCCAAGGTCGGCATCACGGTGGACATCAACGTGATCACCGCCGACGAGTGGTACACCAAGGTCTACAAGAACCGGGACTTCGCCGCCACCATGCAGGAGCACGTCAACGACCGGGACGTGGTCTGGTACGGCGACCCCGGCTTCTACTGGGGCTATGACGACGGGCAGGTCACCGCGTGGGTGGCGGAGGCCGAGCGGGCCAAGACCACCGAGGAGCAGACCGCGCTGCTGAAGAAGGCCAACCGGCGGATCGCCGAGAACGCGGCCAGCGACTGGATCTACCTCTACCCGCAGATCGTGGTGGCCTCCTCGGCGCTGTCCGGCTACCCGGTCAACGGCCTCAACTCGCAGTTCTACGCATATGGGATCAAGAAGGGCTGATGGCGCGCTACCTGCTGCGCCGTACCGCCTTCCTGCTCGGTTCGCTGCTGGCGGCGGCGGGGCTGCTGTTCCTGCTGCTGCGGATGCTGCCCGGCGACCCGGCCAACGCGTTGCTGTCGGTCGGGGCGACGCCGGAGCAGTTCGCCGCGGCCCGCCGCCAGATCGGGTCGGACCGGCCCCTGGCCGAGCAGTTCTGGACCTGGCTGACCGGCCTGGCCCGGCTGGACTTCGGCACGTCGTTCGTCAGCAGGCTGCCGGTCGGGCCGGAGATCTCGGCCCGGCTGGCGGTCACCGTGCCGCTGACGCTGCTGTCGTTCGCGCTCGCCGTGGCGGTGGCGGTGCCGGTCGGGTTCGTGGCGGCGTGGCGGTCCGATCGCTGGTACGGGGCGGCGCTGAACGCGGTCTCCCAGCTCGGCATCGCGGTGCCGGTGTTCTGGATCGGGATGTTGCTGGTGACGGTGTTCGCGCTGCGGCTGCGGCTGCTGCCGGCGGGCGGGTTCCCGCGCGATGACTGGGCCGAGCCGGGCCGGGCGCTGACCGCGCTGGCCCTGCCGGTCATCACGATCGCGCTGGTCATGTCGGCCTCCCTGATCCGGTACGTCCGTTCGGCCACCCTCGACGTGCTGGGCAGCGACTACCTGCGCACCGCGCGGGCGCTCGGGTCGTCCTTCGCCGGGGCCATGTGGCGGCACGGGCTGCGCAACGCCGCCGTGCCGGTCATCTCGATCCTCGGCATCGAGCTGGCCACGACGTTCCTCGGCGCGGTGGTCGTGGAGAGCGTGTTCACCCTGCCGGGGCTCGGGACGATGCTGGTCGAGGGGATCGCCGAGCACGACTATCCGGTCATCCAGGGCGTACTGGTGGTCAGTACGTTCGGGGTGCTGGTGATCGGGTTCGCCGCGGACCTGGTGCAGCGGCTGGTCGATCCCCGGCTGCGGGCGCACGTGAGTGGGGGTCGCAGGTGAGGGGGCGGCTGACGTTCGCGGCGGGGTGCGCGCTGGTGGGGCTGGTGCTCGCGGTGGCGCTCGTGTCGCTGGTGTGGCTGCCCTATGATCCGGCCGACACCACGGGCGGGCGGCTCGCGCCGCCGGGCGGCGCGCACCTGCTCGGCACCGACAAGCTGGGCCGCGACCTGCTCACCCAGCTCATGGCGGGCGCGCGGACCGCGCTGATCGCCGGGATCGGCTCGGTGCTGGTCGGCGGGCTGCTCGGGGTGGCGGGCGGGCTGCTCGCGGGCTTCGCGACCCGCTGGCTGGACGACGCGCTCTCGGCGGCGCTGGACATCGTCATCGCGTTCCCGACGTTGCTGCTGGCGATGCTGGTGGCGGCGGCGCGGGAGGCGTCGCTCGGCTCGGTGGTGCTGGCGATCGGGCTGGGGATGTCCGCGATCGTGGCCCGGCTGACGCGGGTGCTGGTCAAACGGGTGCTGGCGCAGGACTACATCACGGCCGCGCGGACCTCCGGCACCTCCTGGCCGCGGGTCGTGGCCGAGCACGTGCTGCCGAACATCTGGCCGATGCTGCTCGTCAACCTGGCGCTCCAGCTCGGGCTCGCGGTACTGGCCGAGGCCGCCCTGTCCTACCTCGGCCTCGGCCCTCCCCCGCCGAACGCCTCCTGGGGCCGGCTGCTCCAGGAGGCCCAGGCGACCGTACTGACCGCGCCGACCGGCGCCATCGCGCCGGGCGTACTGCTCGTCGTCCTGGTCGTGGGCACGAACCTGGTCGCCGACGGCCTGCGCGACCTCGCCGACCCGACCCGCAGGAGGAGCCGATGAGCGCGCTGGAGGTGACCGGCCTGTCGATCCGCCACGCGGACGGCCGCGAACTGGTCCACGACCTGTCCTTCGCTCTCGCCCCCGGCGAACGGCTCGGCCTGATCGGCGAGTCCGGCTCGGGCAAGTCGCTGACCGCGCTGGCCGCCATGGGGCTGCTGCCCGCCGGGATGACCGCGCACGGCAGCGTGCTGCTGGGCGGCACCCAGGTGATCGGGACGCCGGACCGCAGGCTGAACCGGGTGCGCGGCCGGGCCGCCGCTGTGGTCTTCCAGGAGCCCCTGACCGCGATGGACCCGCTGATGCGCGTCGGGCGGCAGCTCGCCGGGCCGATCCGCCGCCGCCGCGGGTTGCGCGGCGCGCGGCTGCGGGCCGCGGTCCACTCGGCCCTCGCGGAGGTACGGCTGCCGGACCGGGCCGCCGGGGCCTACCCGCACGAGCTGTCCGGCGGGCAGCGCCAGCGGGCGGCCATCGCCATGGCCCTGGCCTGCGAGCCCGAACTGCTGATCGCCGACGAGCCGACCAC
Organism: Spongiactinospora sp. 9N601; assembly: GCF_044326295.1. Lineage (NCBI taxonomy): Bacteria > Bacillati > Actinomycetota > Actinomycetes > Streptosporangiales > Streptosporangiaceae > Spongiactinospora > Spongiactinospora sp. 9N601. The sequence continues at coordinate 67,245 of NZ_JBIRBB010000021.1, read as the reverse complement.
GGCGCTGGACGTCACGGTGCAGGCCGAGATCCTGGCCCTGCTGGACGGCCTGGTCACCGGCCGGGGCATGGCGCTGCTGTTCATCAGCCACGATCTCGCGGTCATCGCCGAGGTGGCCGACCGGGTGGTGGTGCTCAAGGACGGCTCCATGGTGGAGTCGGGAAGGACGCGTGACATCGTGCGCGAGCCCCGGCACGCCTACACGCGCTCGCTGGTGGACAGCGCGTGGGCGCTGGAGGGCGAACTCGATCGGCTGGCCCCGTGACCGCCGCCCCGGCCGCCGTGCTGGCGGCCCGCGAGGTGGGGTACGCCTACCGGGGCGGGCGGCCGGTGCTGGAGGAGGTCTCGGTGTCCGTGACGCCGGGGCGCGGCCTGGCCCTGGTCGGCGAGTCCGGCGCGGGCAAGACCACGCTGCTGCGGCTGCTGCTCGGCCTGGCCAGGCCGACCTCGGGCCGGGTGCTGTTCGACGGCGCGGAGCTGAACCCGCGCGATCCGGCGTTCCGCCGCGCGGTCCAGCCGGTGTTCCAGGACCCGTACTCCTCGCTCGACCCGCGCCGCCGCGTCGGCCGCATCGTCTCCGAACCGCTGCGCTCGCTCGGCCTGCTCGCCGCTGGGTCCCGCGCGGCCCGGCGGGAGGAGGCGGCCGAGCGGGTGGCCGTGGCGCTGCGCTCGGTCGGGCTGCCCGCCGACGCGGCCCGCCGCTACCCGCACGAGTTCTCCGGCGGGCAGCGGCAGCGCGTCGCGATCGCCAGGGCCATCGTGAGCGGCCCCCGGGTGCTGCTGGCCGACGAGCCGGTCAGCGCGCTGGACGTCACCACCCGGGTACGCGTGGTCGAACTGCTCGGCGGGCTGGCCGAGACCCACGGGGTGACGGTCGTGGTGGTCTCGCACGACCTGGCGGTGGTCGCGGCGCTGTGCGCCGACACCGCGGTCATCGAGCGCGGGCGGGTGGTGGAGCAGGGCCGCACGGCCGACGTGCTGGGCGCTCCCTCGCACCCGTACACCAGGCGGCTGCTCGACAGCGTGCCCCGGCTCAGCCGCGCCGCCCGGCTCGGCCCGCCGTAGAAGGGTTCAGTCCTGGGCGCGCGGCCTGCGTTCGGCCCTGCGTTCGGTGGGCGGCAGCAGGAGCACTTCCAGGGCCCCCGCGCAGGCCCGCGCGTGCGCGATGAACCACCCGATCCGCGCGTCGCTGATGACCAGCGGCGTGGAGCGTACGGCCAGCGCGTACCGTACGTGATCGAGCCGGTCGAGCACCGGGACCGCGACCGTGCGGATGCCATCGCCCGACTCCCCGTCGTTGAGCGCGTACCCCGCCTCGCGGACCCGGTCCAGCTCGGCGCGCAGCTCGCCGTGGTCCACGATCGTGCGGCCGGTCATCGCCCGCAGCGGCCCGAGCGCGGAAAGATCCGCCCGTCCCTCCGGGTCCCAGGCCAGCAGCACCTTGCCCAGCGCCGTGGAGTGCAGCGGGCGGCGCAGGCCGGCGCCGCTGTCGGGGTTGAGCGAGCCGCCGCTCAGGATGACCGCGTGCCTGCCGTTGCGGACGGCCAGGTCCACCGTGGCGGAGGTGACCCGCGCCAGCTCGGCCAGTTCGGGGGCGATCCGGTGCAGGCCGCGCCGGTGGAAGGAGAGCTGCCCCAGTTCGGTGATCGACGGCCCGAGCCGGTAGCGGCCGGTCGCCGCCTCCTGCTCCAGGAAGCCCGCGCCGCTCAGCGTCCTGGCCAGGCGGTGGGCGGTGGAGGTCGGCAGCTCCAGCCTGCGCGACAGCTCCGACAGGCTGAGCGTGGCGTCCCCGCCGCCGAAGCAGTCCAGGATGGCGATCACCCTGCGCACCGACTTGACACCGTCTTGTGCTGCCATGCGGGAAACTCCGGCTTCTGAGTAGGGAGATCCGAGACCAGGTGGGAGCCGGTCCGGCCGAGATTCCTTCCCGCATCGCGGGAAATACTTTGTATTTCCTACCAAATTACCAGCAAACTCTCCTACATGACCACAGCACTCGACACCATCTGGTTCACCCGCTGTCCGGTACCCACCGCGACGGGCATCGCGGCGGACCAGGGCTGGCTGGCCGGTGAGTTCGCCACCGACGGGATCGAGGTGCGGTCCCTGCAGGACGACTTTCCCGGCGTCCCCCGCGAGACGCACTACACCCACGCCCTCACCGGCCTGTTCCGCGAAGGCGGCAACGTACCGGCGCTCTGGGCGCGCTCGCGCGGCGAGGCCACCCGGCTCATCGGGCTCACCTGGATCGAGGAACGGCAGGCCGTCCTGGTCCGGGCGGGCGCCGGGGTCGCGCGTCCCGAGCAGCTCAAGGGGCTGCGCCTGGCCGTTCCCCGGCATCGCATCGCGATCGACTTCTGGCGGGCCATGGCCCTTTCCGGCTTCCACGGCGCGCTGGCGCAGGCCGGGCTGGGCCTCGGCGACGCCCGCCTGGTGGACGTCGAGGCCGAGCCGGGCGGCGGCCAGTGGGAGGCCGAGCTGGCCGCCCTGGCCGCCGGCGAGGTGGACGCGGTCTACGTCAAGGGCGCGCTCGCCGCCGAGGCCGCGCCGCGCCACGGCGCCGAGGTCGGCATCGACCTCGACGCCCTGCCGGACCGGCGGGCCCGGGTCAACAACGGCACGCCGCGGCCGATCACCGTGCACCAGCGGCTGCTGGACGAGCGGCCCGAGGTGGTCGCCCGCTTCCTGGGCGTCCTGCTGCGCGCGGCCGACTGGGCCGCCGGGCACTCGGAGGAGGTGGCCAGGATCCTGCGCGCCGAGACGGGCGCGGGTACGGCGGGTGTGGCCGCCGCCTACGTCCCCGGGGCCTCCCTCCACCTAGACCTGTCCCCCGAACGACTCGACCTGCTGGCCCGGCAGGAGCACTTCCTGCGCGGCCAGGGCTTTCTCGAATCGCCCGTGGACGTCGCCGCCTGGGCCGATCACACACCGCTGCAAGGAGTCCCGCATGCGTAGGCCGCTTCTCATCGGGCCGCTCGCCCTCCTCGCCCTGCTGGCCGCGGCCTGTGGCGGCGCCGATGCCACGGACCGCGACGGGCAGGTGATCGTCAGGATGTCGGACCCGGGCAACAGCGGTTTCCTGGCCGTCGCCAAGCGGGACGGCACGCTGGACGCCGCGCTGGCCAAGGTCAACGCCAAGGTCAAGTGGGCCGGCGACTTCTCCGTCTTCGCCCCGGCCGCCCAGGCCATCAACGCCGGTTCGCTCGACATCGCCACCGGCTCGATCACGGCCGGTGTCACCGCGCTGGCCGTCAAGCCCAGCTTCAAGATCTTCGCCACCGTGCCGCCCGACCTCGCCGGTGAGGGGATCGTGGTCAAGAAGGACTCGCCGATCAGGTCGGTCGCGGACCTGGCCGGGCGCAGCGTGGCCGTCGGGCACGGCGGCACCAGCGAGTACCTGCTGCTCAAGGCGCTGCGGACGTTCAACGTGCCGGTGGAGAAGGTCAAGCGGGTCTACCTGCCGCCGCCGCAGACCGCGCCGGTCTTCGGCTCGGGCGAGGTGGATTCGTGGTCGACGTTCTCCACGTTCCTCATCCCCGCCGTCACCGACCTGAACGCCCGGATCCTGGCGGACGGCGCGGCGATCAAGTCCGACAACTACGTGATCCACGTGGCCGCCAACAAGCTGCTCGACGAGCACCCCGAGGTGGTCAAGGCCCTGTTCGAGTTCATCCGTGAGGGCAGCGCCAAGGAGATCGCCGATCCGGCGGCCTACCAGAACGTGTTCACCCAGACCGGCCCGCAGGCGGTGCAGGGCGCGCAGAAGGACCTCGTGGTCGGCATCCGCAGGAAGGGCAGGCCGGCCCAGGCGGTCACCTCCGCCGAGATCGCGAGATATCAGGAAGTGGCGGAGTTCTTCGTCGAGCAGAAGGTGCTCACCGCGCCGCTGGACGTCTCCAAGCACGTCGTGACCGGCATCGGGGGCGGGGAACGATGAGCGGCACCGCGGTGCTCGAAGCCGAGGGGCTGGTCACGCCGGTCCTGCCGCGCGCGGCCGGCCGCCACCCCGCGGTGACGTTCGGGCTGCGGGCCATCGGCCCGGTGCTGCTGCTGGCGGCCTGGTACGCGGCCACGGCCTCGGGCGTGCTCACCGAGGACGTGCTCGCCGGTCCCCAGGACGTCATCAAGACCTTCGGCGAGCTGTGGGCAGACGGCCAATTGCCCGAGGCGCTGCGCGTGTCGGTCACCCGGGCCGGTCTCGGCCTGGTGCTCGGGGCCTCCACCGGCCTGCTGCTCGGCGTGGTCTCCGGCTTCACCCGGCTCGGCGAGGAGCTGGTGGACTCCTCCATGCAGGCGCTGCGCGCCATCCCCTTCCTGGCGCTGACCTCGCTGTTCATCGTCTGGTTCGGGATCGAGGAGGCTTCCAAGATCCTGCTGATCGGGGTGGCCTGCACCTTCCCGATGTACATCAACGTCGCCAGCGGCGTGCGCAACGTGGATCGCAAGGTCGTCGAGGCGGCCCGCTCGTTCGGCCTCGGCCGGGTGGCGATCGCCCGTGAGGTCGTGCTGCCGGGCGCGCTGCCCTCGGTCTTCGCCGGGCTGCGCCTGTCCACCACGCTCAGCGTGATCGCGCTGATCGCGGCCGAGGAGATCAACGTGACGGCCGGTCTGGGGTACCTGATGGCCCGCGCCACCGACTACCTGCGCACCGACATCCTGGCGCTGTGCGTGCTGCTGTACGCGGTGATCGGCCTGACCGCCGACCTCACGCTGCGGCTGGCCGAACGGGTGACGATGCCCTGGCGCAGGGCGGTGACGATCCGATGAGCCTCGCGGTGCGGACCCGCGGGCTGCGCAAGGTCTTCGGTGACCGCGCGGTGCTCGACGGGGTGGACCTCGACGTACGGCGCGGCGAGTTCCTGGCGCTGCTCGGCGCGAGCGGCACCGGCAAGACGACCCTGCTGCGCGTGCTGGCCGGCCTGGACTCCGCCACCGCCGGAACGGTGCTGGTGCCGCCGGTGCGCACGGTCGTCTTCCAGGAACCGCGGCTCATCCCCTCCAAGCGGGCGCTGGCCAACGTGATCATCGGCCAGGGCCGCGCCATGCGCGCCAAAGGCCTGGCCGCCCTCGCGGAGGTGGGCCTCCGCACGCACGCCGACGCCTGGCCGGCGACGCTGTCCGGCGGCGAGGCCCAGCGCGTCGCGCTCGCCCGCGCGCTGGTACGCGAGCCGGAACTGCTCCTGCTGGACGAGCCGTTCGCCGCGCTGGACGCGCTCACCCGCCTGCACATGCAGGACCTCATCGCCGAGCTGTGCGCCCGGCACCGCCCCGCCGTGGTGCTGGTCACGCACGACGTCGAGGAGGCCATCCTGCTCGCCGACCGGATCGCGGTGCTCCGCGACGGCAGGTTCGTCACGGACCTGCAAGTCGGACTGGACCGTCCGCGCGACCGCACGGACCCCGAATTCGTCGAACTGCGCCGGCGTCTCCTCGCCGACCTCGGAGTGGACACCCACGCGGGGACGCCGCGCGAGGAGGTGGCGCGGTGACAGACCGCGAGACACGGCATTTCTCCATCGTTCTCCCCACCAGGACCCCCGCGCCGGCCGAGCTGCCGCCGTTCGTCACCGACGTGCGGCCGGCCCGCGCCGACCCGGCCGGGCGCGCCGCCGTGGCCGCCGACCTGGCCGGGCTGGCGGGCGCGCTGGCCCCCTTCGACCCCGGCGGGCAGGAGTCGCTGACCGTCGCGGCCGGCGCCCTGCGCCGCACCCGTCACCTGCGGGTGACGGCCGAGTTCCACGCCGCCGTGGCCACCCCCGTCTACGCCGCCAAGCTCTCGGCCTCGCTACAGCGCTTCGCCGCCGGGCGGCTCGGCTGGCGGCTCGCGGTGGACCTGGACCCGGCCGTGGCCCGCGCCCAGGGCGACTTCCTGACCGGCGCCGACCGGTACGCCCGCGCCGCGGAGTTCCTGACCGTCGCCAAGGGCGTCTGGCGCGGCCCCTTCGACTTCCGCGGCGCCTTCTACGAGGTCGCCAAGGGCGGCTTCGGCCCGCCGCTGTCCGCGCCGCCCTTCCCCGAGGTGCAGTTGTCCGGCACCTCGCAGGAGGCCGTCGCACTGTCACGGGAGCACGCCGACGTACACGTCTTCGCCGAGGGCGACGACCTGGACGCCATCGTCCCCGAGCTGCCCGGCCTGCGCTACGGCGTCCTGCTGTCGTCCCTGGACCGGGTGGAGGAGTACGCCGGGCGGGGCGTCACCGAGTTCTTCCTCCAGACCGAGGACGTCTACCACCTCGGCGAACACGTGAAGGAGCGGGCTCTTGCCGGTTGACATCTACTGGCGCATCCACATGGAGGGCGACCAGTCCTCGCTGCGCCGCAGGGTTCACAGCCGCGGCGGCCTGGTCTCCGGCGGCACCGCCCCCGGCACCAGGGACGGCCGTGACGACGGCTACACGCACGCCGACTACATGGCCGAGGTCGCGCGGGCGACGGAGGAGTCCGGCTTCACCGGCGGGCTGCTGCCGAACTTCCCGATCACCGACGACCCGTGGGCGGCGGCGGCCACGCTGGCCCGCGAGACCACCTCCTACCGCTTCATGGTGGCCTTCCAGCCGGGGTTCCTGCATCCGGTGCAGGCGGCCAGGATGACGGCCACGTTGCAGCGGGCGACCGGCGGCCGGATCGTCTACAACGTCATCTCCGGCGGCGGCGGGCCCGCACAGCTCTGGTGGGGCGACAAGGTCGATCACGACGACCGCTACGCGCGCACCTCGGAGTTCCTCGATGTGCTCAAGGGGGTGTGGGCGGGCGGGTTCACCCATCACGGCAGGTTCTACCGGGTGCAGGACGCCGGGCTGCCGAAGGAACTGGCCGGACAGCCGTTCCCGGAGATCTTCTTCTCCGGCTCCTCCCCCGCCGCCATCGCCGCGGCCGGCCGGCACGCCGGCTACTACCTGTCGTGGCTGGAGCCGTTCGAGGCGCTGGCGGAGAAGTTCGACGCCGTGCGCGCCGCAAGCGAGACCCCGCCCCGGTTCGCGGTGCGCGTGGACGTGCTCGCCCGGGAGACCGAGGAGGAGGCGTGGGAGGAGATCGCGCACGGCTGGCGGGCCCGGACGGCCGGGGCGGCAGGCGGCGACCAGGGCGATTCGGTCGGCGTGCGGCGCAGCCGTTCCTTCCTGGCCGACGCCGGTGACGACCACCGCGCCCTGGAGGTCGCGCCGAACGTGTGGGGCGGGTTCGCCGAGCTGCGCGACGGCCCGGCCTTCGGGCTGGTCGGCGACTACCACCAGGTGGCCGAACGCCTTGACCAGCTCCTCGACCTCGGCGTGGACGCCTTCATCCTGGCCGGGGTGCCCCATCTCGAAGAGGCCCGCCGCGTGGGCCGCCACGTACTGCCACTGCTGAAAGGACGCACCTCATGACCACCCTCACGACCACCAGAGTCGGCTACTTCCCGCAGAACAACACGCTGTGGGTGGCCCGCCACCGTGACGTGCTGCCCGGCGTGGAGTGGGTGGACCTGAACACGCTGGGCCGCGGCGAACCGGTCGATCCGCGAAAGGCGCTTCCGTCCGCGCACGGCGACCACCTGTTCGACGGCGGCTACGACTTCATCGGCACCGGCTCCACTCCCCCGGTCACCGCCCAGGCCAAGGGCCACGACATCGTGTACGTGGCGATCTCGGGGCCACGGGTGGAGAACGGCCGCCTGGTGGTGCGCGAGGACTCGCCGATCGACTCGGTGGCCGGCCTCGCGGGCAAGCGGGTCGCGCTCGGGCACGGTTCGTGGCAGACCACGCTGTTGCTGCTGGCACTGGAACGGTCCGGGCTCGGCTGGGCCGACATCGTCCCGGTGGACGCCTACGGCAACGCCGCCGAACTGCTGGTGAACGGCGAGGTGGACGCCTGGGTCGGTTCCTACCCCTACCTGACGCCGGTCGAGTCGCGCACCAGGACGCTCGTCGAGACCGACGGCCTGTTCAGTCACCGCTCGCTCTGGTTCACCCGCCGCGACTTCGCGCAGGAGCGGCCCGGGGAACTGGCCCGGATCGTCACCGCGCTCAAGGCGGCCGACCGCTGGACCGAAGAGCGCCCGCGCGAGGCGGCCGGACTGTTCGACGGCGACCTCGACGCCTGGGAGCACGCGCTGCGCACCCGCCCGTGGGGCCTGCATCCGATCAGCGAGGAGTTCGTCGCCGAGCAGCAGCACGCCGCCGACCTGTTCCACGCCAACGGGCTGATCGAGCGGCAGGTCTCGGTCGCGGACGCCGTACTGCCCGAGATCGGCGAACTGGTCCGCAAAGCAGGCTGAACCGGGCAATTATTTCCCGGCTTTCCTGGTTGGTAGGGAGTGGATCACGCGAAGGAAGGAACGACCGCGCCGCTGCCCACGCGACCACTGCGCAAGCTGGGATTCCTGACGATCGGGCTGTTCGAGGGGGGCGACCCGCGCCCGGGACATGAGTCGACGCTACAGATCATCGAGCTGGGCGAGCGGCTGGGCTTCGACAGCGCGTGGGTACGCCACCGGCACCTGCAGTACGGCATCTCCTCCCCCGTCGCGGTGCCGGCCGCGGCCTCCCAGCGCACCACCCGCATCGCGCTGGGGACCGCGGTCATCCCGCTCGGCTGGGAGAATCCGCTGCGGCTGGCCGAAGACCTCGCCACGGTGGACGTCCTTTCCGGTGGGCGGCTCAATCCGGGGGTGAGCGTGGGCCCGCCGGCCCACTTCGACCAGGTCAAGGACGCGCTCTATACGGACACGGCCGACGTTGAGGACTTCGGCCGACGTTGAGGACTTCGGCCGCGAGCGGGTGCGCCGGCTGCTGGACCTGCTGCGCGGCGAGCCGGCCTCCGGCTTCCACGGCACCGAGGGCATCGAGGTCTACTCCGAGCGGGTCGAGCCGCACTCGCCGGGGCTGGCCGGGCGGACGTGGTACGCGCACGCCGCGTTCCGGGAGGTCGACGAGGTCGCGTTCGCGCTGCCGTTCACCTTCGGTCACCAGGACTACGTGCAGATCCTGACCGACATCGCCACCAGGCTCGGCCCCGAACTCGGCCGGCGGCCCGCCGCCCGCTGAACCCCGCCAAGGATCGATCACCCGTTACGGGAACAGATCCCTATTTCATGGCATTCCTACCAATATTGCGGCTAATTTGGCCTTGTGCCAGAAGCCGCGGGAGAGGCCGTACGAAGCGAAGGGAAGCGCCGCCGATGACCGACCGCCCGACCGATCATCCGACCGACCGCCGCCTGTTACTCGCCGTCGAGCTGGACGGGGACGGCGCCCATCCGGCCGCCTGGCGGCACAGCGGCCGTCCGCCGGCCGAGGCGCTGACCGCCGCCGCGCTGCGGCGTGCCGTGGCGGACGCGGAGGCGGCGGGCTTCGCGCTCGCCACCTTCGCCGACGGGCCGCTCCCGCCGAGCAGCACCACCGACGCCGCCGGACGCCTGGAGGCCGGGGTCCGGGCCGCCTACGCCGCGCTGCTGACCGACCGGATCGGGCTCGCGCCCACCCTGCACGCGACCACGACCGAGCCGTTCCACCTCGCCACCCAGCTCGCCGGCCTGGACCACGCCAGCCGGGGCCGCGCGGCATGGGTGACCGGAGCGGCGAACGGGGCCGGCGACCTCGCCACGATCGGCGCGCAGCCGCCCGCGCCGCAGGCGGCCCGGCGCGAGGCGGCCGACGTCGTCGAGGCGGCCCGCCTGCTGTGGGACTCCTGGCAGGACGACGCGGTGATCAGGGACGTGGCCACCGGCCGGTACCTGGACTCCGGCCGCGTCCACCACGTGAACTACACGGGCGCGACCTTCACCGTGTCCGGGCCGCTCATCACGCCCCGCCCGCCGCAGGGACAGGTCGTCGTGCTCGCGCCCGCCGACCTCGAAATCGACGCCCTCGCCGACGTGGTGCTCATCAACGAGCCCGACGCCGACGCCATCGCCAGGCGGGCCGAGCGTGCCAGGAGCGCGGGCGCGCCGCTCGCCTTCGCCGAGGTCGAGGTCGTCCTGGACGCCGCCGAGCCCGGAGAGCGGCGGCTCGCCGCCCTGGACGCGGCCACGGCGTGGCCGGACTCGCGCCGGTCGCGCTACATCGGACCGGCCCGCGGGCTGGTGGCGCTGCTGCGCTCGCTCGCGCCCGCCGTGGACGGCGTGCGCCTGCACCCGGCCGTGCTCACCGTCGATCTGCCGGTGCTCATCCGGGAGGTGCTGCCCGCGCTCGCGGCGGAGGGGCTGCACACCGCCCCCGAGCCCGGCGCGACCCTGCGCACGACGCTGGGCCTGCCCCGCCCGGAAAACCGCTTCGCCGTCGCGGCGAGCACGACCGCCTGAGGGGACCGTGATGACCTCCTCCACCCCGACCGGCGCGCCGTACGACGCGCGCGCCCGGCTACACCTCGGCGTGTTCTATCCCGGCGTCGGTTCCCAGCTCATCTGGACCGACCCGGGGGCCGCGCCGCACGTCGCCATCGAGACCTTCGTCCACGTGGCGCGCCTGCTGGAACGCGGGCTGTTCGACGCCTTCTTCCTGGGCGAGGGGCTGCGCGTGCGGGAGAACCGGGGGCGGGTGTACGAACTGGACATCGCCGGGCGTCCCGACGCGATCACCCAGCTCGCCGCGCTCGCCGCGGTCACCGAGCGGATCGGGCTGGTCGCCACCCAGAACACGACCTACAACTTCCCCGCCGACCTGGCCCGCCGCCTGGCCGGCCTGGACCTGCTGTCCGGCGGGCGGGCCGGCTGGAACGTGGTGACCACCGACAACGCCTGGACCGGCGGGAACTTCCGCCAGGCGGGCTGGCTCCCGCACGAGCGGCGCTACGAGCGGGCCGCGCAGTTCGTGGAGGCGGCCAAGGAACTGTGGGCCTCCTGGGAGCCGGACGCGATCGCCGGGTCGGGCGCGGCGGAGTCCTGGGCGCGGCCGGGGGCGATCCGCAAGGTGGACCGCGACACGGGCCTGGTACGGCTGCGCGCCCGGGCCACCGTGCCGGCCGGGCCGCAGGGGCGGCCGGTGCTGTTCCAGGCGGGCGACTCCGACGGCGGGCGGGAACTGGCCGCACGTCACGCCGACGCGGTGTTCTCGGCCAACACCGAGTACGGCAAGGCCGTCGCCTACGCCGCCGACCTGCGCGCCCGGCTGGCCCGCCACGGCCGCCCGCCGGACGCGGTGCGCATCCTGCCCGGCGCCGCGGTGATCCTCGGCGACACGCCCGAGGAAGCCGCGGAACGCGCGCGGTGGGTGGACGACGAGCAGTTCTCGCCGCCGCGGGCGATCGCCTACCTGGAGCAGTACTGGAACACCGACCTTTCCGCCTACGACCCGCACGGGCCGCTGCCCGGCATCGAACCGGACCAGGGCGAGCTGGACCCCTCGCGCGGCACGATCCCGATCGAGTTGCGCACCGGCAAGCTCGCGCTGATCGCACGCTGGCGGGAGCAGGCCGAACGGGAGAACCTGTCGATCCTGCAACTCGTCCGCAAGGTCGCGCCCCGCCAGCACACCTTCGTGGGCACGCCGTCGCAGGTCGCCGACGAGTGGGCGCACTACGTGCGCACCCGGGCGGTGGACGGCTTCAACATCAGCCCGCACCTGCTCCCGTCGTCGGTGGCCGACATCGTGGACAAGCTGGTGCCCGAACTCCAGGAGCGCGGCGTCTACCGCACCGAGTACACCGGGACGACCCTGCGCGAGCACCTCGACCTGCCGGCGCCGTCATGACAAATAGGGTCGTATCACCCCGCAGAAAGGCCGACATATGACCATGGCGACTTCGACCCACCGCGCGGCGAACGCGGCCAGAGAGCACCTGGCCGCATGAGCACGTCCACGACCGGCGTCCAGGAGGACGCGGCGGCGGGCCCCCGCCCGCACCCGCTCGACAACCCGGTCCGCGCCGCGCTGACCGGCCCGCACGCGCACCTCGCCGAGCGGCGCGGCGACATCCTGCGCTATCCCACCGACGTGTCGCCCTTCCTCGGCCTGCCCGAGACGCCGGCCGCCCGCGACTGGGCCGACATCGCGGCCCTGGTCGGGCCCGGCGGCCTGTTCTCCTACTCGGCCGTGGAGGCCCCGCCGCCCGCCGGGTGGGAACTGGTCATGCGGGGCACCGGCGTGCAGATGACCGGCGAGGACGTGGCCGCGCTCCCCGACGAGGAGGCGATCCGGCTCACCCCGGCCGACGTGCCGGAGATGCTCGCCCTGGTCGCGCTCACCGAGCCGGGCCCGTTCCTGCCGCGCACCATCGAACTCGGCGGCTATCTCGGAATCCGCCGCGCCGGCCGGTTGGTCGCGATGGCGGGCGAGCGCCTGCACCCGCCCGGCTGGACCGAGATCAGCGCCGTCTGCACCCACCCCGGACATCGCGGGCAGGGCCTCGCGGCGCGGCTGGTGCTCGCGGTCGCCGCGGGCGTCCGCGCCCGCGGCGAGACACCGTTCCTGCACGCCGCGGCGAGCAACACCAACGCCATCCGCCTCTACGAACGGCTCGGCTTCCGGCTGCGCCGCACCACGATGTTCCAGGCCGCTCGGGTGCCCGGCGATGGCGCCGGCTGAGTCACGGGCCGGGGCACCGGCCGGGGCGGGGCCCGCCGGGGTCGAGGCGGCGGTCGCGGAGGTCGTGACGCTGTGCAGCGAACTGATCGCCATCGACACCACCAACCCCGGCGACCCCACGGCCGCCGGCACCGAGCGCGCCGCCGCGGAGTACGTCGCGGGCCGGCTCACCGAGGCCGGCTACGAGGTCACCTACCTGGAGTCCGGCGCGCCCGGCCGGGGCAACGTGATCGCCAGGCTGCCCGGCGCCGACCCCTCCCGCGGGGCCCTGCTCGTCCACGGCCACCTCGACGTCGTACCGGCCGACCCAGCGGAGTGGTCGGTGCATCCGTTCTCCGGCGAGGTCCGCGACGGGTACGTGTGGGGCCGCGGCGCGGTCGACATGAAGGACATGGTCGCGATGACCCTCGCCGTCGCGCGCGCCCTGCGGCGCGACGGCGTGGTGCCGCCCCGCGACCTGATCTTCGCGTTCGTCGCCGACGAGGAGGCCGGCGGCTTCCACGGCGCGCGCTGGCTGGTCGACCACCGTCCCGACCTGTTCGCGGACGCGTCCGAGGCGATCAGCGAGGTCGGCGGCTTCTCGGTCACCTTCGGCGACGGCGTACGGGCCTACCTGGTGGAGACCGCCCAGAAGGGGGCCATGTGGCTGCGGCTCAAGGTGACCGGCACCGCCGGGCACGGGTCGATGCTGCACACCGACAACCCGGTGGCCGGGCTCGCCGCCGCGGTCGCCCGGCTGGAGGCACACCGCTTCCCGCTGGTGCTCACCGATCCGGTACGCGAGTTCCTGCACGGCGTGGGCGAGCTGACCGGCGTGCCGTTCGACGAGGACGACCCTGAGGCGGCGGTCGCCCGGCTGGGCAACCTGTCGCGGCTCATCGGCGCCACCCTGCGCGACACCGCCAACGTCACGATGTTCCAGGCCGGGCACGCCGCCAACGTCGTCCCGTCGGTCGCCCACGCCACGGTGGACGGGCGGATGCTCCCCGGCCGGTCCGCCGCCTTCGAGGCCGAGCTGGCCAGGGTTCTCGGGCCCGACGTCGAGCTGGACTGGGACACCCTCCCGCCGGTCGAGACCACCTTCGACGGCGCGCTGGTGGACGCGATGACCGCGGCGATCAGCGCGGAGGACCCGGGGGCGCGGCTGCTGCCGTACATGCTTCCGGCCGCCACCGACGCCAAGTCCTTCCGGCGGCTCGGCATCCGCAACTTCGGCTTCGCGCCGTTGAAGCTGCCCCCCGACCTGGACTTCACCGCCCTGTTCCACGGGGTGGACGAACGCGTTCCGGTCGAGGCGCTGCGGTTCGGCACCCGCGTGCTCTACCGTCTGCTCACCGGCTGCTGAAACGACCGACGACCGGAAGGACCCTCTCCCATGAAGCTGATCGAGCAGGTGCAGGCCCTGCTGTCGGCACCCCGGCCCTGGTCCATCACCCAGATCGGCGATCCCGTGCTGCGCCGTACGGCCGAGCCGTACGACGGCCAGCTCGGCGACGCGCTGCTACGCGACCTGCTCGACGCGATGTTCCGGCACCTGCCGGACGTCGGGGTCGGGCTCGCCGCCCCGCAGATCGGCATCCCGCTGGCCCTGGCCGTCATCGAGGACCCGGCCGAGGTGCCGCCGGAGATCGCCGCCGAGCGGGAACGCCGGCCCCAGCCGCGGCTCGAACTCATCAACCCCGTGGTCACCCCGCTGGGGTCGCGCTACCACGCGTTCCACGAGGGATGCCTGAGCGTGGAGGGGCTGACGGCCGTGGTGCCGCGGCACGCGAAGGTCCGGCTCGCGGCCCTCGACGGCGCCGGACGCCCGTACGAGGCGGAGCTGTCCGGCTGGCCAGCCCGCATCGCCCAGCACGAGACCGACCACCTGCACGGCACCCTCTACCTCGATCGGGCCGAACCGCGCTCGCTGTCGACCATCGGCAACCACGAGCGCTTCTGGGCCGCGCCGGCCCGCTGACCGCCGCTCAGTAGGCCCTGATCAGCCGGGCGAGGTGGCGGGCGGCGATGTGCAGGGGCTGCTCGCTGGCCGAGACGCGGCACAGCAGCTCGGCCCCTTCCAGCGTGCTGAGCACCGTGCAGGCCAGGTCCCGGGCGTCATCGCCCGGGATGCCGGCGGCGACGAGCCTGACCGCCACCAGCTCGCGCCACTGCCCCAGCGCCTCCTCCGACGCGAGCTGGATCGCGGGCGAGCGCCCGATGAACTCCAGTGCGGTCGCCGCGACCGGGCATCCGTCGGCCCAGTCGGAGTCGCGCAGGGTCTGAGCCATCAGCCGGGCGCACTCGGCCACCGCCTCGGCCGGATCGTCGCTGCTGTCGAGGCCGGTACGCAACAGGTCGGTGAACTCCTGGGAGCCGTAGCGCAGCGCCTCGACGGCCAGCTCCTGCTTGCCTCCGGGAAAGAAGTGGTACACCGAGCCCAGCGTGGCGCCGGCGTCGGCGGCGATGCGCTTGATGCCGGTCGCCTCATAGCCCTGCCGCTGCATGAGGGCGGCAGCGGCGCGGACGATCCGAGTCCGCGTGTCGGCCTGGGCGTCGGGGTGGGCAGAGACCATCGGCGATGCTTTCATGGCCCCATCCTAGTGGATAGAGCGCTCGTTCTACTGCTGCTATAGTCACTAAAACGAACGCTCTAACTAGGAGAAACGGCATGTCTGACGCCACCCTGTTCGACGATCACCCCGGGTACCGCCGGATGTTCGCCCCCGGGCGCCTGACCGTCGGGCTCTTCCTTCCGCTGTGGCAGTACGCGGGCGACATGGAGGCGATGGCCGGGCAGGCAGAGTCGGTGAAACTCGCCGACCGGTCCGGCTTTTCGGCCATCTGGGTGCGTGACATTCCGCTGGCCGATCCCGCCTTCGGCGATGTCGGCCAGGTCTACGACCCCTGGACCTACCTCACCTGGCTGGCCGCTCACACCAGCCAGGCCGCGCTGGCCGCCGGTAGTGCGATCTTCACCCTGCGCCACCCTCTCGACCTGGCCAAGCAGGCCGCCTCCATCGACCATCTGTCCGGCGGGCGGCTGATCCTCGGCGCGGCGAGCGGAGACCGGCCGGTCGAGTTCCCCGCCTACGGCGTGGACTTCGACACGCGCGGCGACCGCTACCGCGAGGCCGTGGAGATGTTCCGCACCCTCCTGGAGTCGAGCTCACCGGCGATCAACTCCCCCCTCGGGCGGATGCAGGGCGTGGACCTGCTGCCCAAGCCGGTCAGCAGGCGCATCCCGCTGCTGGTCACCGGATCCTCGCGGCAAAAGCCGGAGTGGATCGCGAGCAACGCCGACGGCTGGCTGACGTACCCGGGAGACACCACCTCGGCCGCGGGCGCCATCGCGCTCGGCCGCCGCGCGGCGGCCTGGCGGGACCTCATCCCCGGCGGGGAGTGGAAGCCCGTGGCCACCAACGAGTGGATCGAACTGGTCGAGGATGAGAACCACCCACCCCGGCCGCTGCGCGGCGGTTTCGTCCTGCGCATCGGCACCAAGGCGCTGATCGAGGCGCTGGGCCACTGGCAGGACGCCGGGATCAACCACATGGCGCTCGGCGTGCAGCACGGCGCCCGGCCCGCCGCCGAGGCCGTCGCGCAGCTGGCCGAGCAGGTGCTCCCGCACTTCCCGGCTCTGGCCGGCCCCGCGCCCAAGGCTCCGCTGTGGTGACGCCGCACCCGCAGGGGCCCGGCACGCTGCACCGCCCGGTGACCGCGGACGAGCACCGGCAGGCGATGCGGCACCTGGCCACCGGGGTCGCGGTGCTCACCACGCGCCACGACGGCCTGCCGCACGCGATGACCCTGAACACGGTGCTGTCGGTCTCCACCCGGCCGCCCACCTTATTGGTGTCGCTCGGCACGCAGAGCCGTACGCACGGGATCCTGCACAGTGCCGCCTGCTACACGGTCAACATCCTGGCCAGCGACCAGCGGCACCTGGCCGAGCGCTTCGCCACGAAACGGCCGATGGGCATGAGCCAGTTCGACGGGGTGCCGTGGGAGCCGTCCCCGATCACCGGGAACCCGGTGCTGCCGGACGGCCTGCTCGCCATCGACTGCCGCATCGGGCGGCGCATCCCGGTCGCCGACCACACCCTGTTCATCGGCGACGTGCTCAGCGTCACTCCGGCACGCACCGGGGCCGCGCCACTGGTCTTCGCCTGCGGCGGCTACGAGACGGAAGGCCGCTGAGCCGCGTTCACCACAGTTCTCCGGCGGGCGGCATCGGGGTCCGCTAGACTCTACAAGCTGTAGTACTACCAGCTATAGAGTCAATGACGCAACCAAGTGGTTGCCATAGGCTGGCGATCACGCGGTCGCCACTCGCCGGAGGCCGTCATGGGACTTCCCGATCACACCGGGCCGGCCATCGAGCCGGACGCCGAGCAGGTCGCCGAGCAGGTGTTCGTGGCTCTGGCCGACCCGAGCCGCCGGGCCATCCTGGCCGAGCTGGCCGCGGGCGGACCGGCCACCGCCACGGAGCTGGCCCTCCGCCTGCCGATCACCCGGCAGGCGATCGCCAAGCACCTGACCCTGCTGACCGTGACCGGCCTGGTACGCCCGGAGCAGGGCGAGCGGCGCCGCGTGCGCTACCGGCTCAGCTCGGCTCCCATGCGCGCGACCCGGCGCTTCCTGACCGACCTCGCCCGCGACTGGGACGCCGGGCCAGGCTGACCAAGCCGCTGTTCATGGGAGCGGGTCGCCGGGCTCCAGGCGGACCGTGCCCGCGCTGCCGTCGATCGTGATGAGCCGTCCCGTCTCTATCTCGCGGGTGGCGTCGCGGACGCAGATGACGGCCGGGATGCCGTACTCCCGGGCGACGGTCGGCCCGTGCGCCACCGGTGACCCGGTCTCGGTCACCAGCCCCGCCGTGGTCATGAACAACGGGGTCCAGCCGGGGTCGGTCGTCGGGGCGACCAGGATCTCGCCCGGTTCGATGTGCGCGCCGGCCGGGTCGTGGATCACCCGTGCCCGCCCGGTCGCGCGGCCCGCCGCGCCCGCCATCCCGCGCAGCACCCCCTCCTCGGCGGGTTCTCGCGGCGCGAGCGCCTCCACGTCGGTGCCGTCCGACAGCAGCGCCCCCGGCACGATGACCCGCCGCAGTTCGCGCTCGTACTCGGCCCGGCGGGCCGCCGCCAGATCCCGCTGATCGGCCCCGCGATGCACGGCGGCGCGGACCTCGGCCAGGTCGAGGAACATGATGTCGCCGCCGCGCTCCAGCAGGCCGCGGGCGGCCAGATCGGCACCGATCGCCAGAAGCTGGTGGCGCGCCGCCCGCAGCGCCGGCAGCCAGGCGAACTTCGCGAGCTCCCGCAGCCCGGTGAGCTTGCGCGCGCGGCGCATGCAGAAGGTCGCGAGGCGCCCGCGTACCGGCCTGGCCCGGCGCGCCCGCCGCGCCAGCGTGCCGATCATCTTCTCCGCGCCCGCCGCGGCCCGCGCGAACCGCCGGTCAGGGGCCAGTTCGGGGTCCTCCAGCCGGAGGTAGTTGGCGATCGTGGCGAACAGCGGGGCCGGGTCGTCCTCCCACCGGGGGACGCCGACGTCGATCTCCGCGGCGGCGCGCATGCCGTAACGGGCGAGGAATCCCGCCAGCCCGATGTCCGGAAGATCCCCGGCGCGGTACCTCGCGGCGAGTTCTTCCGGTGGCGTGGTGGCGAACAGGTCGCGGTGTTCCCGCGCCGCGGAGGCGACCCGCCACAGCGCGAGGTCCATCTCGGTGGTCACGTTGTAGGGCATGCCGCCGAGCACGGCGTGCAGTTCCTCACCGGTGGCCACGCCGCCGAGCAGCGCGGACGGCGCCGCGCCGAGGAGCATGCCGGTCGCCAGCGGCCAGACCAGCCCCTGCATGTCCACGCTCATGACCGCCCTCTGGGATTCCTCGACGACCCAGCGCAGCCGTTCGGCGGAGGTGAGCGGTTCGGGCGGCGGGGTGGCCCGGCGCTCGATCTCGGCGAGCGCGCGATGGGCCCGGGCCCGCGCGGCGTCCGGCCGGGCCAGGCTCGCGGCGAGGCCGGCGACCGCGCCCGGCGCCACCCGCAGGGCCATCCTCGCGGCGTTGCCGAGCCGGAACGGCAGGCCGCGGCGCGGGGCGAACCGCGGGTCGCCCATCATGCGCTCGACGGCCCCCTGCACCCGCGGGCCGTACACCTCCAGCGAGGCTCGCAGCCGCCTGCGCAGGTAGGCGTTGCGGACGAAGTCGGTCAGGTCGAAGTACAGCCGGCCGCCGATGGTGATCAGCCGGGGCATCGGGTCGCGTGGATCGACCCGTGCGCCCGCGCCCGTGAACCACATGCCGGCACCCAGCTTGATCATGGACAGCCCCATCGGCGTGATCGGCCTGAGCATCCCCTGCAGGTGCCCCAGTTCCAGGTAGAGCCGTGTGTCGCCGGTTTCGGGCGGGGCCGGGAACAGGGTGGTGATCGGCCGGGACTGGAGGAGCCAGAGCGTGCCGTCCGCGTCGAAGGCCCACTCGACGTCCTGCGGCGAGCCGAAGTGCCGTTGCAGCCGCAGCCCGGCGTCGCGCAGTTCCGCGAGCCGCCCGCCGGACAGGCATCCGCCGGGGGCCGCCGGAGGCGGTGTCCGGTGGCCGATGACGTAGTGGTCGGGTACGGCGGTGCCGTCCACGACGCCGGTGCCCAGGCCGGGGACGGCATCGACGACCATCCGGGTGCGGCAGCCGGTGATCGGGTCGGCGGTGAACATGACGCCGGCGGCCACCGGGTCGATCATGCGCTGGACCACGACGGCCATGGCGGCCTCGCCGATGCCCGCCCTGGCGCGGTAGGCGACGGCGCGTTCGGTGTTCAGGGAGTCCAGGCAGCGGCGGACCGCGTCGAGCAGCGGGCCGGGGCCCTCCACGTCGAGGTAGGTGTCCTGCTGGCCGGCGAAGCTCGCCTCGGGCAGGTCCTCGGCGGTGGCGCTGGAGCGTACCGCGACCGGCCCGCCGCCCAGCCCCCGGTAGGCGCGCAGCAGTTCCTCCTCCGGCAGCGGCCCGGACCCGGCGGTCAGGCAGAAGCCCGCGGGGACCCGCTCACCCGCTCTGATCATCTCGCCGAGCCCGGCGGCCTTACCGCCCACCAGCTCGATCATCGAGGAGTCGATCTCCGGCAGGGGGATCGGTCGCATCGCCACCTCCAAGGACCGCATCCTGGATCGGTACCCGGACTTGGCCGGACTTAGCCGGACTTCACCCGGTTTCAGATGGCGGGTGCGGGCGTGCTGGGCGGTGAGCAGCACGTCATCGGCTTCGGCGGCCAGGGGCCGGTGGGTGATGACCCCGCCGCGTTCGACCGGGTCGTCGATGACGCTGTAGTCGGGCAGCAGCGTGACGCCGAGCCCTTCCGCGACCATCACCTTGCCCGTCTCGGCCCCGTCCACCGAGTAGGCGAAGGCCGGTTGGCGGCCCTTGGTCAGGCGGTGGATGAAGCGGTGCATGAGGTAGCCCGAGCGCATCGCGATGAACGGCTCGGCGAGCACATGGCCCCCAGCGACTACCA
Source organism: Spongiactinospora sp. 9N601 (assembly GCF_044326295.1). NCBI lineage: Bacteria > Bacillati > Actinomycetota > Actinomycetes > Streptosporangiales > Streptosporangiaceae > Spongiactinospora > Spongiactinospora sp. 9N601. The sequence continues at coordinate 47,261 of NZ_JBIRBB010000021.1, read as the reverse complement.
GCGCCGGCTCCGGCTCCGGGCCGCGGGCACCCCGATCTCCGAGGCCGCCGTGCGGGCCGGTTCGCCGACCAGAGCCACCTGACCCGGTGGTTCCTGCGCGTCTACGGGATCACGCCGGGGGTGTTCCAGGCCGCCGGGGCGGGGCGGAGGTTCCGATGGCCGCCAGGAGTTCGCAGCGGGGCGTACACGCGCCCGTCACCGGGCCCCGTCACCCTGCTGGGTGATGATCAAGGAGGCGCGGATGCGCTGGCTCACGCCGCTGGCACTGGCGATACTCGTCCTGCTCACCACCGTGACCCCGGCTTCGGCCGAGCTTGAGGGCACGCTCACACTCGCCGCGCCGGCCGTGCGCGGCGGCGACCCGATCGAGGCGGCCTACAGCACGCCCCGCCCGCACGCGACCAACTGGCTCGGCCTGTACACCGACCCCGGCAACGGCCCGGTGGACCAGAAGTACGTCGGCCCGTCGGTCCGCTGGGTCTACGTCACCGAGGCGAGCGGGAAGGCCACCCTGCCCACCGACGGCCTCGACCCGGGGAACTACATCGTCTTCGCCCTGGCCGAGGACGGCTACCAGTGGTTCGCCCCGCCGGTGAAGGTGCGGATCACCAGTAGCGCGCCGCTGCACTTCGTGACCGACACCTTCGACCTGCGCAACGCCCGCGTGCTCGCGCCGTACCAGGCGACCGTGGGCGGGCTGGTCCGCGGCGACACCGAGGGGCTCGCCTTCCGCAAGATCGACGGCCCCCGGTGGGCCCAGGTGGCGGCCGACGGCCGGATCACCGGCACCCCGCGGCTCGGCGACTCGCTGCGCCCCCGGCCGCTGCGCGTCGAGGCGCGCAACGCGCGCGGCGAGACCGGCACGGCGACCGTCGGCATCGACGTCCGGCCGCCCGGTCACAAGCTGGTGCCGGAGCTGAAGACGATGAGCTTCAACCTCTGGCACGGCGGCGGCCAGGTGGACAACGGCCGGGAGAAGCAGCTCCGGTTCCTGCTCAGGTCCGACGTGGACGTCGTGGGCCTCCAGGAGACCTCGGCGGCCTCCACCCGTGAGCTGGCCGAGTCGCTGGGCTGGGACCATCACCAGGCGGGCACCGACCTGGGCGTGATCAGCAGGTATCCGATCGTCGACCGCAAGCCCCCGGTGGACGGCGGCCCGCTGTCGGTGGCGACCAGGGTGCGGGTGCGGCTGGAACCCCGCCAGGAGGTCGTGATCTGGAACGTCCACCTCGGCTACAACCCCTACGGCCCCTACGACGCGTGCTTCGGCAAGATGACCCAGGAGCAGTTGCTGGCCAACGAGGAGCGCTCCGGCCGCACGCCGCAGATCAAGGCCGTTCTCCAGGAAATGCGCCCCGACCTGGCCGCCGCGTGGCGCACGCCGGTGCTGCTGACCGGCGACTTCAACGCCGCCTCCCACCTGGACTGGACCCCGGCCACCCGCCGCTGCGGTTACCAGAGCGTCCCGTGGCCGGCCTCGGTGCTGCCGGAGCAGGCCGGGCTGCGCGACTCCTACCGGGTCGCCAACCGCGACCCTGTGACCGACCCGGGCATCACCTGGTCGCCGATCTACCCGGTGTTCACCGGCGGCTACGGCCATGACTCGCACAAGGGCGAGCCGGAGCCACAGGACCGGATCGACTTCGTCTACTACAAGGGCCCGCTGCGCGTGACCGGGTCCGAGACGCTGGTGGAGGGCGCGCCGAAGGCCGTACCCGACCACCGGGGCAACGAGTGGACCTCCGACCACGCCGCCGTCCTGACGACCTTCAAGACCGCCTGGTTCTGACCCGCGCGAGAGGGGCCGGCCGCCGCAGGGGATGCGGCGACCGGCCCTGACCGCGTTCACAGCCCTTTCGGCCGGTCGCCGAAGTTCCAGCCGCCCTTGCGCAGTTCCTTGATCGGCTCGAACGTCCTCAGCCTTCGCCGCCTGAGGAGAGCGCCCAGCGTCAGGAGCACCGCGACCCCGGTGAGCCCGAGGAGCATAGCGCCGAGAACGGGGCTGAGCCCGTGCAAGAAGGCCGTCGCGAGGATCAGCGGCGCGATCAGGCCCCTCGCGAGGACACCACGCTGGTCGCGCTCCCGGCACCGGGCGCAGCAAGGGACACTGACCGTGAGGGTCTTCCAGGAGACATGACGGCTCCACTTCATCCGCCTGACCTCGCCGTGCATCGCCTGCTCCAGCGGGCGATCCGGGTCGGCCTCCCGCCCGCAGAGGAAGCAGCGGCCGTGGCTCAGGTTGCCGCGGATGATCTCCAGGTTCTCCTCGATCCGCTCCCGCACGAGGTCGGTGCCCGCCGCCGCGAGAGCGCGGCCGAGCAGGTCGAGGGCCCTTTGGAAGTCGCCCTTCCGGTTGGCGTAGGAGACGACGCAGCCGAGCGCCGTCCTGGCCACGTCGTCCCCGGCGTTGCGCGCCGTCCAGTGCCCGCCGGGCAGGACGCCGTAGAGCACGTCGAGCAGCGGTCCGGCGTCGTCGAGGAGCCGTTCGGCCACCTCGTCGCCGTTGGCGGGACCGGCCGCGAGGGCCTGCCCGGCGTTGTCGCACAGTGTGCCGATCCGGGAGATCTCCGGGTCCACGGCGGCGCGCAGCGCGTCGTCGGCGGTGCCGGCGGGGAACCCGGACGCGTACATCAGGCCGGTGTGCTCGCGCGCGTCGGGCACCCGCCCGTCGCGGACCGCCGTGGCGGTGAGCTGCGCGCTGATCGACAGCAGCGCGGCCGGCAGGTCCGCGCGCAGGTCGCGTACCGTGCCCGCGGTCAGCCGGGGGTCGTCGAGCTCGGCGGCCCGCGCGGTCATCGACTCCCAGAAGGCGTCATCGCCGATCACCTTCGCCCAGTACTCGTAGGCGCGTTTCCAGGACCGCAGGGTCTCGGGGCCGAGTTCGGCGGCGTCGAGGGCCTGGACGTGCGCGAGCACCGCGATGTTGTGCGTCACGACGGGCTCGGCGGGGGCGGCCTCCCACAGTCGCAGGGCCTCCTGCGGCCTGCCCTCGCCCAGCGCGGCCATGGCCGGGTCACCGTCTCCGGTGGGCCACAGCCAGAACAGCTCGTCCACCAGCCGCGCCGGCGGGTCCTTCAGCCGCTGGACCGCCCGCTGCGCGGCGTCCTCGTCGGGGGGAACCGGGAGCGGCAGGACCCCCTGATCGGCCTCGGACCTGCCCAGCCGTCCCATCAGGCGCAGCCTTTCCGCGTGCCGCCGGATGTCGCGCGGGGTGGCGCGGACGGGGAGCCCGGTGATCCGGAAGGCGTTCTCCCGGTACAGGTCCGGTCGCAGGCGCTGCGATGTCATCCTTCGGCTCCGGAGATGCGCAGGGTGACCGTACGGTTGCGCGCGTCGCCGCGGAACGGCGGCATGGTCCCGCCCATGGACGACAGCGCGAACCCGGCCGTCGGAATCCGCGCCCCCGCGCGGAGGATCTCACGGACCACGACGGCCCGCGCGAGGCCGAGTTCGGTGTTGCTCGCGTACTCGCCGCCGGGCGGCATGACCTGGCGGTCGGTGTGCCCGATCACGGCGACCTCGATCGCCCCGGCGTGCGCGGCCAGCCTCGCGGCGAGCCGGTCGAGCACGGCCCGCCCCCGCCGGGTCAGCACGGTGCCCCGGCTGAACAGGGGCTCCTGGAAGGCGACCGAGATCTCCCCCGGCGACCGCCGCACCCGCACGCCAGGGATCCGCAGGCGCATCCGGTCCAGCACGCCGACCTCGGACGGCGACGGCACGGGCGAAGGCGGGGAGGCGGGCAGGGCGACGGTGGCGACCGGAGGAGGTGCGGCGGCCTGGAACCTGATGTCGATGAGCAGGGCGAGGACGGCGACCGCGGCGAGCACCGCGCCGGCCGCGCGCAGTGGCCGCCCGCGCGGACGGCGGCCGGAGGCCGGGCGCAGGGCCGCGATCCGGCGCCGCCCGGCGGCGATGCCGGCCCGGCCGGGGGCGAGGCGTTCGGCCTCGGCCCAGTACCGGTCGGCCAGATCGAGGTCACCGCGCTGGGCGTGGATGCGGGCCAGCAGGTCCAGCGTGGCGACGCCGCTCTCCTGGCCGGGGTCCTCCAGCAGTTCGGCGGCCTCGTCGAGGCGGCCGGCCCGGGCCAGGACGCGGGCCTGGGCGAGGGCGAGTTCCCTGGCGATCGTGAGGGACATGCGCGCCGCTCCCTACGAGCCCCGCGCGACGGTGCTGGTCAGGTCGAGCGGCGGCGGCGTGGGGAACATGCCCTCCAGCTCCCGGTTGACGTAGCGCACGGTCTTGATGTCGCCCCGCTCGATCGCCTTCCTGCCGGTCGCGATGAGCTGCGCGGCCTCGCGCCGGTCGCGCATCTCCGGCTCCAGGTTCCGCAGGTGCTCAAAGCGCATGATGGGCAGTTCGTCGGTGCGGTCCAGGATGTACACGGCCAGTTGCGCCAGGTCCTCGATGCGCTTTTCGAGCAGTGCGGCGTCGTGCGCGGTGATCGCCTCCCGCAGCGACGACTCCAGCGTCGCGAAGGAGCGGCGGTCGTTCGGGTCGCCCTTGTTCTCCACCACCTCGCGCGCCGCGGCCAGCACCTCCTTGGCCTGGCCGACCAGCCTGGGCCACCGCACCATCGCCTCGACCTCGTCGATGGCGATCTGGAGGTCGAGCAGGCGGGCGCCGCAGTTCCTCGCGGCCTCCTGGTCGGTGCGGGCCGCGTCGAGCAGCCGGTCGATGTCCTGGACCGTTCCCTCGGCGTCGATCCGGTCGAGCATCGCCCCAGCCCGGGCGTCGCCGATGTCGCGGACCTGCGTGCGCACGTCGTTCAGCCGGCGCCGCTCGGCGCGGACCTTCCCGGCCAGTTCGTCGTGCGCGGGCGTGGTCTCGGTGCGCAGCTCGATGGCGTGCTCGAACTCCTCGTCCAGCAGCGGGATGTACGCCCGGGCGACGACCAGCCGGGACTCGTCGACCGTGACGGAGAACTCCACCTCGCTGCCCGTGGGCACGTCGCGGGTGATCTGGCCCGGATCGATCTGCAACCGGCCGACCCGCCGGTTGCGGTCGGCCCGTTCGTGCTCGCCCTCCAGGATGGGAATGCGGATGTAGCCCTGGTTCTGGCTCCTGCTGAGCGCGATCGTGGTGCGCAGCAGGTACCTGCGCCGCGCCGGGAGCGGCGTCCCCCGCTCCAGCAACCAGACCACCTCGTTGCCCTCCAGGCCGACGCCGACCGCGTTGGTGAGCGTCGGCTGAGGCTCGACGGCGGCCACCGTGTAGGTCAGCCGGCCGGGGGTGACCGGGCGCGGCGTGCCGGAGGCGTCGCGCAGCTCGATCGTGAACGTGCTCGCGCGTTCCTTGCCCGCCCACAGGGTGGCGGTGAAGGTCCCGTCGTCGGCCAGCGCGATCTTGCCGCTGCGCCAGGCCGGTTCGGCGGCGGCGTTGACGAACTCGACGGTGAATCCGGCGGTGTCCGCGCCGGAGACCCGGCCGCCGACCAGCGGCTCGGTGTCGGCCCCCATGGGCTGGTACTCCAGCTCGACGGCGTACTCCCCGGCGGCCGGGACGGGCAGCGGCTCCAGGATGTCCAGGCGCTGGGTTCCGGCGAAGATGGCCGCGCCCATGGCCACGGCGGTGACCGGGTCGCGGCTGTGGTCGAGCGGGATGCCGAGGCCCTGGCGCGGGTCGGCCAGCCGTTCGCGCAGGTAGGGCGACAGGGTGGGGCCGCCGACCAGCAGCACCTTCTCGATGTCGGCGGGGGTGAGCCCGCGCTCGTCCAGGGCCTTCCTGCACAGGTTGACCGATCGCACGACGAACGGCTCGGTCAGCCGCTCCACGTCGGCCCTCCGCAGGTCGTACAGGAAGTCCACGCGGTCGCCGCGCTCGTCCTCCAGGTCGAGCGTGACGGGCACGGAGTCGGCCCGGGACAACTGGATCTTGCCCTGCTCGGCGGCCTGCTTGAGCTTGGCGATCGCCCCCAGCCAGCGCGGCTCGCCCCGGCCCAGGCCGGCGAAGCCCCGGTGCTCGTTGATCAGGGCCGGGATGAACAGTTCCTCGACGATCCGCCAGTCGATCAGCTTCCCGCCCAGGAAGTTGTCGCCCCGGTGGTTGACCACGGTGAACTCGCCGTCCCTGATGTTGACCACCGCCGCGTCGAACGTGCCGCCGCCCAGGTCGTACACCAGCCAGAACGCCTTGTCGCCCGGCGACTGGAACGCGTACGCCAGGGCGGCGGCGGTCGGTTCCTGCAGCAGCGGCGCGTGTTCCAGCCCGGCCAGCCTGGCCGCCTGCTTGGTCGCCTCGCAGGCGCTCAGCTCGAAGGCCGCGGGGACCGTGACCACCGCCGCCCGCAGGTGCTCGTCCCCGCGCTGGGCGACGTCGCCCTTGAGCGACTTCAGCACCTCCGCCGACAGCTCCTCCGGCGTCATCGACCGGTCGCCGTTGGGGAAGGTCTTGGCCTGGTCGCTCAGGCCCATCCTGAGCTTGAACTCCACGCAGGTGTTCCACGGATCCAGCTCGCTGCGCCGCTTGGCGATCTCCCCCACGTGCAGCCGTTCCCGCTGGTCGATCCAGACCGCCGAGGCGGTGGTCTCCGACTGGTGGTTGTTCTTGATCACCTGGACGTCGCCGCCGTTCAGCACGGCGATCGCGCTGGTGGTGGTGCCGAGGTCGATGCCGTAGTCGATGGTGGTCCTGATCACGGGGCGGCCTCCTTCGCTACGGGGTCCGGGGTTCCCACGATCACCTCTCCTCGCTGAATCACATGATCGTTAAGGTGGACGCTGGGCCGGATCGTCTCGACCACCCGATCGCGGTCGAGGTCCGGCGCGGGCTGGTAGGACAGGACCTTGATCGACAGCCCGGGGTCGAAGGGATCGCCGAGGTGGTCCTGGATCTTGACCCCGGCCTGGGCGAGGGCGTCCCAGGCCGCCTCCAGGTGCCGGGTGAGGGTACGCGTCTCCCCGGGAAGGCGGCGCAGCCGCCGCTCCAGCCGCCAGATGCTGGTCACGACGTCGGCCAGGGAGGGGCCGGGGAGCGTGTCGTCGCGTACGTCCGCCGGGCCGGGTGGCGGTTCGGCCCGAAGCGCCCGCTCGAACGCCGCCAGGACGTCATCGGGCCACGCCGCGGCCCGGATGCGGAACTCGCGCGGGTACCGCAACTGCCTCAGCCGCGCCCAGACCGCGCTCGGCGACGCCACACCGCCCCCCTTCACCGGGCGGCGCGCGGCCTCGTGCCGCACGCTCGCCGGGGCAGGCTATGCACACGTCCGGGGGACCGGTCCCGGCCCGCGGGCTCCTCCCACCGGGCGAACCGGGGAAGAAGCCGTCAGAAGGGCGCCGGTTACGGTATCGGATCGCCCGTCAGGACAGTAGATTCGGAGCGTGCGCTGTCCCGTACGATCAGTGAGGGGAGACGGCGGTGCGCGAGGGCTCGACGGTCGGCGGGCGCTATGGCCTGGTCAAGTGCCTGCTCAGCGGGAGTCTCACCGAGGTGTGGCTGGCCAAGGACCACAATCTCAACCGCGATGTCGTGCTCAAACGCATCGTGGTGGACACCACCGGCTTCAACCGCCTCCAGGCGGAGGCGCGGGCGCTGGCCGCGTTCAACCACCCGCACGTGGTCACCCTGTACGACGCCCTGCACGACCCTGACGACGACACCTCCTGGCTGGTGATGGAACACGTGCCGGGCGGCAACCTCGACGACCGCTCGCCGATGTCGCCCACGGAGGCGGCGCTGGCGGGCGCGCAGGTGGCCCACGCCCTGGCCGCCCTGCACGCCGAGGGCATCGTGCATCTCGACGTCAAGCCGGGCAACATCGTCGACGCGGGCGGCGGCACCGCCAAGCTGGCCGACTTCGGGGCCGCGTATCGGGTCGGCGGCCGGAGCACGATCAGCCCCAACGGGGCGATCAGCTACACGGCTGCCTACGCCGCGCCCGAGGTCATCATGGGCCGCCCGGAGCCGAGATCGGACGTGTTCTCGCTGGGGGCCACGGTGTACGCGCTGGTCGCCGGGAAGCCACCGCGCCGGGGCGCCGGCGACCACGGCGACGACTCCTCTGACTCGGACATGACGGCCTGGGAGGCGGTGCGGGCGCCCATCGTCCTGACCGCCGACGTCGGGCCGCTCACCGAGCCACTGGGCGAGATGCTGCGACGCGACCCCCGCGAACGCCCGGACGTCCGCGAGGCCCGCCGACGCCTCGCCGAGATCGCCGGCTGGTCCGTCCCAGCGGAGCCCATCACCCCCGCCCGGGCCGCCACCGGCGCCGAAACCCCCGGTACACCCAGGCCACCCGGCGCGGCAGGGACACCCGGCGCACCCGCGACACCAGGCGCGGCAGGGCCGCCCGGCGCACCCGCGACACCTCGCGGCGGCGGAGCCGGGGCATCCGGCGGGGCCGGGGCGCCCGGTGGAGGCGGGGCGTCCGGCGGGGGCGGGGCATCCGGCGGGGCCGGGGCGCCCGGTGGGGGCGGGGCGTCCGGTGGGGGTGTTGGGTTCGGGGTGGGTGCCGCCTCTGAAGCCGTCATCGCCTCCGGCGCCGGTGGGGCGTCCGGGGGCGGCGGAAGGGCGGGGCGTTCGGGGGCGCGGCGGTGGGTGCGGCCCCTGCCGTTGGCCGCCACGCTGGCCGTGCTCGCCGGACTGATCATCGTCGGCCGGCTCGTGATCTATCCGATGGCCGCCGGTGGCGAGGGCGATGGAGTGTCCGCCGCCGTGTCCCCGTCCGCGCCGAGTATCACGCCCGCCCGCTGGGCCGCCTGGATCGGCGCTCCCCCCACCGCCGACCTTTGCACGCTGCTCGACCCCGCGCAGCTCGGCCGCTTCGGCCGGGCACGGCTCGACCCCGACTACGGCAACTTCGACCGGTGCGACGTCATTCTGTCCCCGCCCACCGGGGGCGCGATCGACGTCAAGGTGTGGCTGGACCACGACCCCTCCCCCGACCTGGCCCCGCCGGCCCAGACCATCCGCGGTGTCGCGATCATCAACGTCGACACCGACAGCGACGAGTGCGCGCGCACGATACTCATGCCCGGCGTGACCGACACCCTGGTCAGGCTGTCCGCCGACTGGGAGAGCTGGGACGAGCCCGGCAAGGCCGACCTGTGCGCCATCGCCGACTCCGCCGCCACCCACGCGGCCGGCACGCTCGGCAGGGGCCCGATCGGCCGCCGTACCTCGCCGCTGCCCGCCAACTCCCTGGTGCACCGGGACGCCTGCGCGCTGCTCCGCCCCGAGTCCCTGGAGATCGTCCCCGGCATCGACGCGAGGAGCCCCGATGTCGGGTTCGGCGGCTGGAAGTGCGGCTGGCGCAGCACCACCAGCGACACCTGGGTTGACCTGCGGTTCGACCGCGACCAGCCGCCCAGCGCCGGAGACGACGGCACGCCCGCCCGGTTCAACGACTACCCCGCGTTCGTCGAGGCGGAGGGCGACGGTGAGGAGACGTGCCTGGTCCAGGTGGTGTACCGCTCCTACACCGACGACCGGGGCCGCATCGCGGTGGAGAAGGTGCGCCTGGCGGTCGGCGGGTCGCGGCCGATGGACCGGCTGTGCCAGATGGCCCGGGGCCTCGCCGGTCCGGCGACCGCCCGGCTGCGGGCCGGCTGAGCGCCCGTCCGGGACCGCTCCGGACTGATCGAGAGACCCTTGCCAGAGCGCGCGTCCGACGAGCACCAAGGAGGCGAATCGATGAGCGTTCCCGACAGCCTCGCGCACGGCGTCGACCCGGCACGCCCCGGGACACTGCACGCCCGCACGATCGTGGCGGGCATCAGGGTGGGGCCGCGGCCCGGCCGTACCGTCCGGTTGGGCCGGGCCGAGCGCCCGGACGTCGATCTGAGCGTGGGAGTGGACGACCTGTCGGTCAGCCGCCGGCACGCCGAACTCACCTACCGCACCGGCCGCTGGTGGCTGCGCAACCTGGGCCACCAGTTGATGCGCCTGCCGCGCGACCGGATGATGCACAGCTCCACCGAGCCCGTCCCGCTGGCCGACGGCTACACCCCGCTGTTCATCCGCGGCTCGGGCTACCGCCAGCATCTGGTGGAGCTGTACGTCACCGGCCAGGACGGCGAGACCCGCGTCAACCGCCACCAGGCCGAGACCATCCCGCCCAGGATCTGGGAGCTGAGCGAGACCGAGCGCCTGCTGCTGGTGGTCCTCGGCGAGCACTACCTGCTGTACGAGGAGGCCCCCCGGCCGCTGACCTACAAGCAGGCCGCGGACCGGCTGGCCTACCTGCGCCCGGACGACAAATGGCGGGTGCGCACTATCGAGCACCGGATCGAGGCGGTGCGCCATCGGCTGCAGGCCGGCGGTTTCCCGTATCCGCTGCTGCACGACGCCTCCTCCGGCCGCCCCTACGAGAACAACCTGCTGCACAACCTGCTCAAGGGCCTGGTGGAGTCGACCACGCTGGTCCCGCCGCACCTCGACCTGCTGGAGGGCGACCCTGCGGTCACCCGGTGAAGCGGACGGTCGCGCCCCTGGAGGTGATCGACAGCACGCGCACGGACAGGCCGTTGAGGGTGCCCCGGGCGCCCTCGCCGAGGGTGGAGGCGAGGCCGGGCGCCGAGATCCGCACCGCGTAGGAGCCGAAGGCGCTGACGTACACCCGGGCGACGCGCACCTTGCCCAGGCGGTACCGCTTGGCGACACGGAAGCTGACCGGCCTGGTGAAGGTGAACTTGCACTTGCCGTCGTAGCAGGCACGCAGGTTGGGCCGGGCCGCGGCGGCCTGGGCCGGAGCGGCGGTGACGGCCGGCGCCAGAACCATGATCGTCACGAGGGTCAGGAGGGTGATGAGCAGCCGGTGCATTGGTTCCCCTTTCGGTAGATTCGCGGTGTTCACCGTGGTTCTATCCAGCCGACTCCGGGAGGGGTCCCGGTGCGGACGGGGTCATGAACTCGGCGGGGCGCAGCGCGCGGGACACGATGCGCACGTCCCCGATCCAGCCGTAGTAGCCCTGACCGTACCGCTCGGCGAACTGCGTGCCGCCGATCGCGAACGGCTTGCCCAGGGTGGAGATCCCCTTCGAGGGCTGCGTGGGATTGCGGGCGATCTTCGATCCGTCCACGTACACCACCGTACGCCTGCCGTCGTTGACGACCGCCACATGCGTCCAGCGGCCGGTCGGCAGGGTGTGGCTCCACGAGGTCGGGTCCGCGTCCCGGTCCACCGGGTAGACGACGTACTGCAGGAACCGCTCTGGTGAGAGGTTGAGGCTGCACGTCGGCTCGTCCGGGGACCAGCCGCTGGACTTGCCCGCGTCCCCGCTGCGCCCCTCCCAGCTCAGGATGCCCATCCAGGCGTGGTCGCCCTCGAAGGGCTCGGGGAGCTTGAGGAACACCTCGATGGTGTACCCGGACTCGAACTTCGCGGCGTTCAGCCGCGCGCCGGCCGCCGTCCTGAGCACCGCGCCGCGGTCGGGCGACTTGCCGCCGTCGAAGCGCAGGCTCGCGTGCGCCGGCTGGTCGCCGTGGTGCTCATCGGACCAGGTCAGCGCCCCGGCGGCGCTGTCGTGCAGCCGGGTGACGGTGAGGTCGTTGCCGTTGCCGCTGAGGTCGCGGACGACGGCGCCGTCCGGCACGGGCCTGCCCGCCGCGCCCGCGTCGGGCAGGCCGGCCGCGTCGAAGCGCCAGTAGGCCGCGGTGCCCCTGGGCATCACCGCCCGCGGCGGGCGCGGGCCGGGCTGCGGCGCGGGCGCGAAGCCCGCGAAACGCCGGGCGGCGTCGAGTTCGAGGCTGAAGCGGTCCACCGGGCCGGTCAGTTCCAGGTTCTCGGCGGCCAGAAGGGTCCGGCGGCCGGGCTTTTCGGACAGCAGCCAGGGGGAGACGGTCTCCACGTCGATCGTGTCGCGGACGAGGTCGAAGGAGTACAGGCGGATCATCGCCGCGCCGCCGTAGTAGCGGTCCTGGTAGTTGGCCAGGTGGAGGTGGACGGGGTTGCCCGCGTCGTTGTTCAGGACGGTCCGCCCGGGCGGCCAGTAGTGCCCGCCCAGGGCGAGGAAGATCTGGTCGTTGCGCCGGATCAGCCGGTCCCACAGCCGCCGGCCGTGGTCGGACAGCCGGGCCTGGCCCTGCTCGTCGGCCATGGCGAGTTCGTGCGTGGTGAGGATGGCGGGAAGCCTGGCGTGCCGGTCGATGACGCCCTGCGCCCAGGCGAGTCCCTTGTCGGAGATCCGCCAGTCCAGGGCGAGCACCAGCCAGCGGCGGTTCGCGGCGGTCAGGACGTGGTAGCTGTTGTAGCCGTCCGGCGACGCGCCGCCGAACGTCGGCATCCCGGCGTACCGGCGCGGCCCGAAGGCCCGCAGGTAGGGGGTGTCGCCGCGCTGGTCGTCGGTCCGGGAGTTCACGTCGTGGTTGCCGGCGAGCACGCTGTACGGCACGCGCCCGTCCACCGCGCGGAACGCCCGGTCGGCCAGGCCGATCTCGTGCGCGCTGCCGTGCTCGGTGACGTCCCCGAGGTGCGCCAGGAAGGCGATGTTCCGCTCCTCCCGCCGGTCGGCGAGGTAGCGGAAGGTCTCCCGCAGCGGCTCGGGGTCGGAGCTGTCCTCGTCGAAGAGGTACTGGGTGTCGGGCAGTACGGCGATCGTGAACCGGGGGCTGTGCGGGTCGAACCGCCCCCGGCCGAACCCGGTGGCCTCCGCGCCCCCGGCGGCCCCGGCGGGTGTGCCCGCCCACGCGACTCCCGCCGCGGCCACGGGAGTGGTGACCGCCGCGCGTAGTAGTCCCCTGCGCCCGACGCCCTCGACAACGTTGTTCTTGCCGTTCATATGTCGCTCGTTCCTCATCCTGCTCGGCCGCCGATCGGTCGGTGGTGACCGCAGCACTGTCCCGCCCACGCGTGACGGGCCGATGGCGAGCACCCGAACATCGGGGGCCCGGCGATCGACACACCTGGACCCGCCGCCTACCGTCCCTTCGGGGTTCCTTTAAGATCCGTAAAGGCGCGAGTTTCCAGGAGTGGACATGATCGAGCGGGAGCAGGCCCCGGTGGGCGTCGATCCGACGGTGCCGAGCGTGGCGCGGATATACGACCACCTGCTCGGCGGCAAGGACAACTTCGCCGCCGACCGTGAGGCCGCCGCGCAGATCGTGCGGCTCTCCCCCAACGCCAAGGACGCGGCCCGGGCCAACCGGGCGTTCCTGGGCCGGGCCGTACGTGCGCTCGCCGAGATCGGGATCGACCAGTACCTCGATATCGGCACCGGGCTGCCGACCCAGGACAACGTCCACCAGGTGGCCCGGCGCTCCGGCGTCGCGAGCAAGGTCGTCTACGTCGACAACGACCCGATCGTGCTGACCCACGCCCGCGCGCTGCTCGCCGACACCCCCGACACCATCGTGGTCAAGGGCGACATGCGCGAGCCGAAGGCCATCCTCGGCCATCCGGAGGTCGCCGCGCATCTCGACTTCCGGCGCCCGCTTGCGGTGCTCATGGTGGCGGTGCTCCACTTCCTCCCCGACGACGAGCAGGTCCAGGGGATCATCCGCACCATCCGTGACTCCGTGCCCTCGGGCAGCTACCTGGTGATCTCGCATGTGACGGCGGGCGAGCTGGACCGCGAGGTGGTGGCCGAGGGCCGCCGGCTCTACAGCAAGACCACCGCCGGGAACGTGACGCTGCGCGGGCGCAACCAGGTCGCCGCCCTCTTCGAGGGCCTGGAGTTGCTGGAGCCGGGTCTTGTGGCCGCGAACGACTGGCGCGGCGATGTCGCCCTGGACCCGTCGATCAGCGGCCCGGGGGGCGTGGGCGTGCTCTGCGGGGTCGGCCGGGTGCCCTGAGGCGCGGCCGGGCCGGTCGGCGGACGTGCGCACAGTTCCGCCGGCCGACGGGCGAATGTGCACGATCATTCATGTTCTCGTCACGATGGATCAGTGAGATCGCCCAGTGCTCTCCCTTCGCTCGTGTGCCACCCTCACCGTCGCCGCCGCCGTCCTGCTCGCCGGTGTGGGCGTTTCGCCGCCGGCCGCCGCGACGCCCGATCCATCCCCGGTCTCGGACCCGGTCGCGCACGTCGATCCGCTGATCGGGTCGGCCGGCGGGGGCAACACCTACCCGGGCGCGGTACGGCCGTTCGGGATGATCTCGTGGAGCCCGACCAACACGGCGGGCGACCAGACCAACGCCGCCGGGTCCAACGGTTACGCCTACAACACGCCGCGGGTGCGGGGATTCGCGCTGACCCACGTCAACGGGGCGGGCTGCCACCCGGGCGCGGCCGGAGACATCCCGATCATGCCGCACGTCGGCGCGGTCGCCTCCTCCCCCACGGCCGACACCAAGGACGCCGTCTACGCCTCCGGCTTCAAGCACGAGAACGAGACCGCCACGCCCGGCCGGTACACCGTGACGCTCGACTCCGGCGCCAAGGCCGACCTCGCGGTCACCACCCGGGCGGGCGTGGGCGAGTTCTCCTTCCCCCGCGGCTCGGCCGCGAGCCTGCTGTTCCGGGTGTCCAACTCGCTCAACGGCAGCGAGGACGCGGAGATCAAGATCGATCCGGCCGCGCGTACCGTCACCGGCTCCGTCCTGACCGGCGCCTTCTGCGGGCGGCGCGCCAACGGCGGCACCAACAACCGCAAGAGCTACTACCGGCTGCACTTCGTGGCGACCTTCGACCGCGCCTTCTCCGGCACCGGGACCTGGGTCGACGGCGACCTGCGGCCGGGCGGCACGACGGCGGGCGGCGGTGAGGGGTACGCGACGGGCGCGGACCGCGCGGGCCGCGGATCGGGCGGATACGTCTCCTTCGACACGACCTCCGACACCGACGTGCGGGTGAAGGTCGGCATCTCCTACACCAGCCTGGACGCGGCCCGGCGCAACCTCGCCCGCGAGGTGCGCCGCCACGACGACGTCGCGTCCGTGGCCGCCGGGGGCCGCGCGGAGTGGGCCAGGCGGCTGCGCTCGATCGAGGTCACCGGCGGGCCGGCGGACCTGCGCACGACGTTCTACACGGCGCTGTACCACTCGTTCCTGCAGCCCAACGTCACCAGCGACGTGGACGGCACCTACCTCGGCAGCGACCGGCGGGTACACCGGCTGGGGTGGGGGCAGCGGGCGCAGTACGGCAACTTCTCCGGCTGGGACCAGTACCGCGCGCACACCCAGTTGCTCGCGCTGCTCGACCCGAGGGTCGCGGGCGACTTCGCGCAGTCGCTGTACAACCTGGCGCGGCAGAACGGCGGCGTCTGGGACCGCTGGGTGCACGTCAACGGCCCCACGCACGTGATGACCGGCGACCCGTCGGCCCCCACGCTGGCCGGGTTCTATGCCTTCGGGGTGCGCGACTTCGACGTGCGCGGCGCGTTCCGCTCGCTGGTGCGGCAGGCGACCGTCCCGCACCCCGACGGCCTGTCGGACGCGGGCTGCCCGGGGCAGTGCGAGGGGCAGCGCCCCAACCTGGCCGAGTACCTGCGGCTCGGCTACGCCCCGCAGGACACCTGCCACTGCTGGGGCGGCGCGGCCGAGACGCTGGAGGACGCGGCGGCCGACTTCGCGCTCGCCGACTGGGCGGGGCGGCTCGGTGAGCGCTCCGAGCGGGCCGCGCTGCTGCCCCGCGCCGGTTGGTGGCGCAACACCTTCAACCCGTCGGCCGGCGTCGAGGGCGGCTACCAGCAGGCGCGCAGGGCGGACGGCACGTGGGCCTGGCCGTTCTCGCCGACCTCGGACTCCGGCTTCGCGCAGGGCACCAGCGCCACCTACACCTGGATGGTCCAGCACGACGTGTCGGGGCTGGCCGCCGCGATGGGCGGCCGGGCGCGGGCGGCCGAACGGCTGGACGCGTTCTTCCACCGCCCGGACGGTTCGTGGGCGACCGGGGGCGACGGGTTCCGGTACGACCCGACCAACGAGCCCGGCATCCACGCCCCCTGGCTCTACAACGCCCTCGGGCAGCCGTGGAAGACCCAGGAGACGGTCCGCGCGATGGCCTCGCTGGTCTACAAGACCGGGCCGGGCGGCCTGCCGGGCAACGACGACCTCGGGACGATGTCGGCGTGGTACGTGTTCGCCGCCCTCGGCCTGTACCCGCAGACCCCGGCCCGCGCCGAACTCCTGCTGTCCAGCCCGATGTTCACCAAGGCCGAGATCAGGCGCGGCAGCGGGCAGACCATCACGGTGACCGCGCCCGCCGCCTCGCCGGAGGCGATCCACATCCAGGGCGTGCGGGTCAACGGGCGGCCGGCCACCCGTTCCTGGCTGCCCGAGTCCCTGGTCCGGCACGGCGGCCACGTCGCGGTCACCGTGGGCGCGACACCCGACCGGACGTGGGGCACGGCCGAGCGCGACCTGCCGATCGACCACGTCCCGGCCGCCGGCGCCCCGGTGCCCAACCTCCCCGGCCGCTGCGTCCCGTCCGGCGCGTACTGCGGGCAGCGGCTCCAGTACGACGTGGACGGCGTGGCCACCACCGACGCCAAATCCCAGGGCGACCTCGACGGCAAGGGCTGGAGCCTGCCCGCCGAGCAACTGCCCGCCCCCGGCACCCGCACCGTGGCCGGCCACGACTACGTGATCCCCGCCACGACCGGCACCACCGCCAACTTCCACAGCCTGCGCGGCCAGCGAACCTACCTGACCCCGGGCCGCTACACGGCCCTCCACCTGCTGGCCACCGCCGTCAACGGCGACCAGCGCACCGAGGTCACCATCACCTACGCCGACGGCACGACCACCAAGTCACCACTGAACGTGACCGACTGGGCCAGCCCGTCACCCCACTTCGGCGAGGAGCCCGCGATCACCGCCGACACCCGCTACCACGCCAACGGCACGGCCGACGGCCGCAAGGTCCACATCTGGCACATCGCCATCCCCACCGACCCCACCCGCGACGCCGTCTCCCTCACCACCACCCCGGCCCCCAACCTGAAGGTCCTCGCTGTCAGCACCAGCACCTCAGGCCCCGAATGAAACGCGAATAAGCTTCCCATTCAATCGGACGGCGATTTATAGAGCGGGAACAAGGACTGTAATGTCATAAGACGGTATGGCGGCTATGATTCCTGCCGGTTGCCGCTGTTTCGCGAAAGATCAAGCAAGCCGCGGTCGCCCCAGGAAACCCACCGCATTCGTCGACGGGCACCCGATGACCGCGTCCCCTCCTTCCGAAGAAGACGGCACCGGCAGCCGAGAGGGCGGGCCACGACCTCCGAACAACAGATCGATCGGGCAGACGGCGGCGGACTCCGCCGTCGCCACGATCGTCGGGTTGATCATCAATGGTATATGGGCATCCATTAATCCGGTCGCTTCGCCCTCTATTTTAGGGCTATTAGCCCTTTGTCCGATTATCGGGCTGGCACTAAGTCTCTTACTGCGCAAAAGAACGCGGGAGGCCATCCTCGCCAAGGTTCCCCCGCGGGTACGGGCGGCGCTCGGTCGCTGCGTCCCTCGCCACCGCGAACGGCGCGGCGTGTGGGGGCGGCGTGTTCGCGCCCTGTCGCGGAGGGCCGCCGTGTTCCCGATGCCCGCCATCTGGGTGGCCATGATGCTGTACGGAGCGGTCGTCTACGCCCCCCAGGGAGTGGCCGCCCTGTACCGGCTGGTGCGGCCACCACCCTGCGGCGAGGCGCTCCAGCTCAGCGTGATCACCGCACCGGAGAACATCTCCGAGGTACGTGACAAGGCCACCGCGTTCACCCGGACGGCCGGCGTGAACGGCTGCCCGAAGTACCAGATCCTGGTGAGTTCCACCCCGCCGATGACCGACCTGATCCGTGGATTGGCCAATGACTGGCGCCATGACAACGCACAGGTGCCCGACACTCACCAGAACGCCCTGGGCCTGTACCCGGACGCCTGGATCGCGGACAGCACAGGAGAGGTCGGGTATGTGGAGGGTGTCCTGAGGTCGGCCGGAGTACTGGACCTGGGCCGGTCGGTGGGCTCCGATCGCCTGGTGGCCGCCGTGCGCGCCCAGGAGGCGGACGAGCTGGCTCTCTCCCCCGGCCTGCCGCTTCGGGAAGTGACCCGAAGGGTCGGCCCGCCCCTGCACCCGCAACCGGGCACCTCGACGGCCGGTCTCATCGCCGCGGCCGACCTCATGACCGCCGGGCAGGCGAACGCCGCGGCCAACACGGCGCGTGGCGGCGGCAGCGTCATCGATCTGATCTGTGAGGTCACTCGTACGCGTGACGATGAGTGGGGGAAGACGGCACTGCTGATCCCGGAGCACGCCGTTCTCGGCTACAACGAATCAGGTATCGACCAGAAAGGGTGCAGGGTCTCTCGCCCGGACGCCGGAAAGTTCAATCTGCGCCCGCTCTCCTCCCCGGACCTCTCGACCCTGGATTATCCGTTCGTCACGATCAACTGGACCGACACCCCTGAGAATCCGGAACGGCGCCGGGCGATCGGCGAGTTCCACTGCTGGCTCGTCGCCCATCCACTCTTCGACGCCGCCCCGGGAACCTGCGGACGACCGGAGAATCGCGGCCCCGAAGCCGCGCGAAGTGGCCGTGCCACTGACGCGGACGCGCTCGAACGCGCGCACGAGGATTTCGCGAAGAAGGTGCCCAGGATTGTTACGGAGCTGATGGTCGACGTCTCCGGGTCGATGTCCCGGCAACCCGCCGACCTGCTCGCCAGAACGCGTGAGGCGTTACCCGCGATCGGCTCGATCCTCAACGACAGGGACCGGATCTCGCTGGGGCGGTTCCACAAGGACGGGGACGCCACCGTTGTCCGCGACTCGTCGAGCTTCCAACCGCGGGTCCAGTTGCCGCAGTGGGTGCAGCGCATCACCGCGCCCGAGCCCGGCCTGCCCGATGGCCGCGTGTCCGAGATGATCAGGCTGCTCGGCGAGCACGAAGATGGCTTCACGGTCGCGGTCATCACCGATGGCGGGCCGCTGGGCCGGGAAAGGGAACGTGCCCCGGAGAAGGCCATCGCCGCGGCCATCGCCGAGAACCCGAAGTTACGCGGCCTGTACATCCTGGTGATCGGAGACGGTGTCTGCCCCCGCCGCCCGACCCACGGACGGGACCTCCGCGCCGAGCGGCTGGTCTGCGTGAAGTCCGGCCCCGATGTCGAGAACGCACTACGAACAATGATCACGCACCTGCGGAAGTGGTAGATCGATGACCGCGGTTCACGAAAACGACGGCCGTGGCCGGAAGTCCGCTCGCCGGTGGCGGAGCCAGAGCAGGACCAGACGTGTCACCTGGGCGGTGCTCACGAGCGCCGCCCTCGTCGCGGCGATGATCACGGTCGGGGCACGCGGCACCGCCGCCCCTGCCCCGAAGTGCCCGAAGAAGCCCGGGCTCACTCTCGCCACCGGCAACGATGTGAGCAAAGGGGGCTTTCGCCACGACATGATCGGCATATGGAACAGCCGGAACCCGTCCAGCAAGGACGTGACGATCATCGAGCTGGACAAGAACACCGACGAGGTGCGTGCCGCGATGGTCGCCAAGGCACAGGCCGGTAGCTGCGCCTTCGACATCCTCGCCCTCGATGTGGCCTGGGTGACGGAGTTCGCCCGGCGCGGGTATGTCCGCGAGATCAGGCTCCGGCCGCAGGAGCGTGCGCAGTTCCTGGAAAAGCCGCTCGACACGGGTCTCGTCGACGGCCGGCAGTATGCCGTGCCCTTCTACACCGACTCGCAACTGCTGTTCCGCCGGTCCGGCCTGCCCGCCGCCCGCACGCCCGCCCACTTCGCGACTCTGGTGAGCATCTACAAGCTGGCCGCCCAGCTCGGCGACTACGAGGGCGGAACGGTGAACATCCTGCAGGCGCTACACGCCGGCGGGGCGAAGATCGACGATGGGGACGAGATCGTGCTCGACGAGCCGGAGAACGCCGGGCTCGCGCTTTCGGCATTGCGCCGGTTGAACTGGATGCTGCGTAAGAACACGCTGGTCAAGCACACGGAGTTCATGGACGAGGAGGCGAGCCTCACGGCATTCGAGAACCGGGAGGCCGGCTACATGCTGAGCTGGCCGTCCTACTTTCATCGGCTCGCCGCCAGCCCGTCCATGCTGGACGAGGGCAGTGAACCGATGTTCACGGTGAGCCCTGTTCCCGGGGCGGGCGTCCTTGGAGGTTCCGACCTGGCGATCTCTTCGAACTCGGCGAAGTACTCCGAGGCGCGTGAGCTGATCATGTTCCTCGCCGGGGCCGAGATCCAGGAGCGGCTGTTCGCCTGTGGCGGCTACGCCCCGGTGGTGAAGGTCGTCTATGAGACGTACCGGACCACCCCCCGTACCTGCGAGGAGCTGCCCTGGGGGGAAGGGGCTCCACCCACACCCGTCGCGGGCGATGACATCGAACCGCCCGACATCACCGCCGCGCAGTTGAGCGAGTTCGCCGCGGTGATCCGCCGTGCGGTGGAGGGGGCGGTGGCTCGGCCGCCCGCCACGCACTATGCGACGTTCAGTGAGGTATTCCGGAACTGTACGCGGCGGGTGATCGTCAATGAGCTGGCATCGGAGAATCTGGACTTCGGCCGCTTCGCGGACGCGTTGCGGGCGGCGCTCGACGGCAGGCGGTACGACGAGGACCCTTGCCAGGTGCCGCAGTGAGCCTCATGGCCGGCCGGGGGGCGTGTAGCCGGTCTGCTGGAGGATCGCCACGAAGAAGTCCTTTATCATCGGGGCGCCGATGGTGTCGGGGTAGGCGCCCAGGTGGTGCAGGACCGCGCCGTTGAGCATCTCCTGAAGGACGCGGACGTCGGTGACGCGGGGCAGGCGGCCCTGGTCGCAGGAGCGGCGGAGCGCGCCTCGGGTGGCCTCGGCGCGGCGGCCTCCGTGGGCGTTGCGGTAGGCCTGGAGGAGTTCGGGGTAGTCGTCCACCGCGCCGTACAGGCGGCGGAGCATGCGGCGGTTGCGGGGGTTGCTCAGGTAGGTCGCCCAGTTGTCCAGCATGTGCTCGATGTCGGGCCACTCCAGGGTGTCCGGGTCGTGGTTCTGGTGTACCGACTCGATGGCCTGGATCAGCAGGGCGGTCTTGTCGGTGAACCTTCGGTAGACGGTGGCTCTGGTCACCCCCGCCCGCTGGGCGACCTGCTCGATGCTGGTCTCGCTGGCGCCGCGCTCGATCAGCAGGTCGAGCGCGGCGGTGAGGACCGCCGTGTCGACCTCCTGGCTGCGGGGCCGCCCGCGCAGACGCGGGGTTCGCGCGACGTCGGTCATGTCGTGGGGCCCATCACTCCTGCTACGCGAACGAGACGGTGCCGGCCTGGCCGCACCAGTGTATTCAGCGGCGGAGGGAGAGTCTTTGCCATCGGAAGCGCCGTCAGCCGATCTTGGTGACCATGGCATCGAACCTCCTGTCGGACAGCAGCCGGTTGAGTGTCAGGATCGTCTTGGCCATGTAGCCCACGGCGTAGCGCGGCTTGGGGGTGCGGAGTTCGAGCACCTTCCTGATCGTCTGGGCGACCACGGCGGGGTCGGACGCCTTGTGGGTGCCCTCGGCCCGGCTCGCCATCGCCTCGGCCAGCCTCCCGTACGGCCCGCTCCCGGAGACCTCGCGCAGTTCACGCGGCGTCTCGTCCTCGAACTCGGTCTTGATGATGCCCGGCTGGACGACCACGACCTTGATCCCGAACGGCAGGCATTCCTGCCGCAGCGAGTCGGAGTGGGCCTCCAGGGCGTGCTTGGAGGCGTGGTACCAGGAGGCGAGCGGAAGGGAGATCTTGCCCGCGATCGAGGAGACGTTGACGATCGTCCCCGAGCGCTGCGCGCGCATGTGCGGCAGGACGAGCTGGGTGAGCCGCGCTGGGCCGAAGAGGTTGACCTCGAACAGCGCGCGGGCCTTGTCGATCGGTATGTCCTCGATCGCGCCGTGCAGCCCGATCCCGGCGTTGTTGATCAGCACGTCGATCCGGTGCTGTTCGTCGAGGATCGTGCGCACGACGCGGTCGAGGTCGCCCTCGTCGGTGACGTCCATCGCCACGGCGTGGCCGCCGGCCCGCCGCAGGTCGTCCATCCGCTGTACGCGGCGGGCCGCGCCGTACACGACGTGGCCGGCCCTGCGCAGTTCCAGGGCGGTGGCGCGGCCGATGCCCGACGACGCTCCGGTGACGAGACAGATCTTGGCTGCCATCGATGGCTTCCTTCGCTTGGGGCGCCGGGCGGTTCGATGGACCCGGCTATTTAAATGCAGAGCTGTACTGTATTGTAATTACGCCGGAGATGTGGTCAACACCCCCGGCGGCCCCGGCGCCGGTTCCGCGCGAGCCGGCCACACATGAGAGAGACGGGAATCAGCCATGAGCGCTTACGTGCTCGGTTTCCACGACATCGACAAGTCCGCGATCGGACTGGTCGGCGGCAAGGGCGCCAATCTCGGAGAGCTGTCCGGGATCGACGGCGTCAACGTGCCGTACGGGTTCTGCGTCACCACCGACGCCTACCGGGAGGTGGTGGAGGGCGACGCCGCCATCGGCGCGATGATCGACGGGCTGGCGGGGCTGCGGGCCGACGACCGGGAGGCCATCGCCGCGGCCTGCACGCGGCTGCGCGCCGCGATCGAGGCACTGGACGTGCCCGCCGGCATCGGCCGCGACATCCTCGACCACCTCCGCCGTGCGGGCGGGGAGGACGTGCCGTTCGCGGTGCGCTCCAGCGCCACCGCCGAGGACCTGCCCTCCAGCTCGTTCGCCGGCCAGCAGGACACCTACCTGAACGTACGGGGCACCGCGGCCGTGCTCGACGCCGTACGACGGTGCTGGGCCTCGCTGTTCACCGACCGCGCGACGGCCTACCGCATCCAGAACGGCTTCGACCACCGCGCGGTCCGGCTGTCCGTGGTCGTCCAGCGGATGGTCTTCCCCGAGGCGGCCGGCATCATGTTCACCGCCGACCCGATCTCCGGAAACCGCACGGTCGTCTCCATCGACGCCGGGTTCGGCCTGGGCGAGGCGTTCGTCTCCGGACTCGTCAACGCCGACAATTACCGGGTGCGGGCGGGGCGGATCATCGAGAAGCGGGTCGCCACCAAGACGATGGAGATGCACGCCTCCCCCACCGGCGGCACGGAGGAGCGGCCGATCGAGCCCGCGCGGCAGAACGCCCAGACGCTCGGCGATGAGCAGATCCTCCTGCTGGAACGCCTGGGACGGCAGATCGAGGCGCACTTCGGCGCGCCGCAGGACATCGAGTGGGCCCTTTTCGAGGGGACCTTCCACGTGCTGCAGAGCAGGCCCATCACCACGCTCTACCCGGTGCCGCCCACCCACGACGGCAAGAACCACGTGTTCGTCTCCTACGGGCACCGGCAGATGATGACCGACGCGTTCGCCCCGCTCGGCCTGTCGTTCTTCACGCTGCTGCACGACAAGCTGGGCCGTACGGCCGGCGTCGTGGCGGGCAACCGCTTCTACAAGGACGTCTCCGCCGAGCTCGCCTCGCTCTGGGCGCGGCCCGCGATGATCAAAAGCCTGCAACAGGTCGACGCCCTGATGGCCAACGCCCTGCGCGCGGTGCTGACGCACAAGGACTTCATCGGCTCGCTGGCGCGCGGCAAGACCTCGATGCTGGACTTCGGCGAGGGCGGCCTCATGCCGATCGCCCGCCAGTACCTCAAACTGGCCCGCGAGGACGACCCCCGCGTCGTGCCCGACCTGATCGCGCACACCGAGGCGACGGTCGAACGGCTCCGCCAGAACATCGCCGGCAAGACCGGCGACGAGCTGTTCGAGGTCATCATCGACGACCATGACGTGCTGTCGGAGCTGACCTTCGACCCGCGCAGCGTGGCCGCGGCGTTCCTCGGCATCCAGTCGGTGAACTGGGTGAACAAGCACATGGACGACTGGCTGGGGGTGAAGAACGCCGCCGACGCGGTCGGCAGGTCCGCCGACCACAACGTCGTCGCCGCGATGGGCCTTGACCTGCTGGAGGTCTCCGACATCGTGCGGCGCCACCCCGACGTGGTGCGGTACCTCAAGACGGCCCGCCGGGAGACCTTCTACAGCGGGCTCGCCGAGGTCAAGGGCGGCGAGACCGTGCGCGTCGCCCTCCAGAACTACCTGCGCCTGTACGGCATGCACTGCACCGGCGACATCGACATCACCAGGACCCGCTGGACCGAGGACCCGACCCTGCTGGTCCCGCTGCTGCTCGGCAACATCGAGAACTTCGCGCCGGGCGAGGCCCGCCGCAAGGCCGAGGGAGGTCGCGCGCTGGCCGAGCAGACCATCAACGACCTCCTCGCCCGGCTGCGCAAGCTGCCCGGCGGCTCGGGCAAGGCCAAGAAGGCCGCCAAGAAGATGAGCCTGATCCGCCACTTCATCGGCTACCGCGAATACTCCAAGCACTCGCTGCTGCTGCGCTACGAGATCTACAAGCAGGCGCTCATGCGGGAGGCGGCCCTGCTGGTGGACCGCGGGGTGATCAAGGAGCCGGAGGACGTGTACTTCCTGTCCATCGAGGAGTTCAGGAAGGTGGTCAACACCGGTGAGCTGGACTACACGCTGATCACCAGCCGCCGGGAGGCGCACGAGGTCTACCAGAAGCTGACCCCGCCCCGGGTGATCACCTCGGAGGGCGAGGTGATCAGCGGCGAGTACGAGCCGGGCAACAGGCCGGAGGGCGCGCTGAGCGGCAGCCCGGTCTCCTCCGGCGTCGTCGAGGGCCGGGCCCGGCTGGTGCTGAAGATGGACGAGGCCGACGTGCAGGAGGGCGACATCCTGGTCACGGTCTTCACCGACCCGAGCTGGTCGCCGCTGTTCGTGTCGGTCAAGGGCCTGGTCATGGAGGTCGGCGGGGTGATGACGCACGGCGCGGTGGTCGCCCGCGAGTACGGCCTGCCCGCCGTCGCGGGCGTGGAGGACGCGACCAAGCGCATCAAGGACGGCCAGCTCATCCGGGTCAACGGCGACGAGGGGTACGTGGAGATCCTGGGCGACGCCTAGCCGCCGCGTTCCTCGCCGCGCATTGACGAGAATCGTTTGGGCCCATACATTCTCGTTCACCAGCAGACGCGGTGAGACGGAAGGACGGGGCCGAAATGCCGGGCACGGACATCTCCCATGACGAGTGGCTGGGCATGGCCGCCGCCCTCGCCCCGGCCACCCGCCACCACATCGACGGCGAGGACCTGCCCGGCGCCGCGGCCGGTTTCCCGGTCGTCTCGCCGCGCGACGGGGGCACGCTGGCCGAGGTCGCCGACGGCGGTGAGGCCGAGATCGGGCTCGCGGTGGCCGCCGCCCGGCGCGCCTTCGACGAGGGCCCCTGGCCGCGCATGGCCCCGGCCGAGCGGGGCCGGGCCCTGCTGCGGCTGGCCGAGCTGATCGAGCGGCACCGCGAGCGGCTGGCCCTGCTGGTCTCGCTGGAGATGGGCAAGCCGATCAGCGACGCGTACGCCATCGAGCTGCGCGCCGCGATCGGCACCTTCCGCTGGTACGGCGAACTGGCCGGCAAGCAGTCCGACGAGGCGCCCCAGGTCGCCCCCGACGCCCTCGCCCTGGTCACCAGGGAGCCCGCGGGCGTCGTCGGCGCGGTCGTGCCGTGGAACTTCCCGCTCACGCTGGCCTCCTGGAAGATCGCGCCCGCGCTGGCCGCCGGCTGCACGGTGGTGCTGAAGCCCTCAGAGCTGTCCCCGCTGTCCGCGCTGGAGCTGGGCAGGCTGGCGACCGAGGCCGGGCTGCCGCCCGGCGTGCTGAACGTCGTCTGCGGCGACGGCCCCACCGCCGGGCGCGCGCTCGGCCTGCACCCCGGCGTGGACGTACTGGCCTTCACCGGCTCCGCGCCGGTCGGGCGGGAGTTCATGCGCTACTCGGCCGACTCCAACCTCAAGCGGGTCTGGCTGGAGCTGGGCGGCAAGTCCCCCAACATCATCCTGCCGGACGCCCCCGACCTCGCGGCGGCTGCCGCCACCGCCGCCTGGGGCGTGTTCTTCAACCAGGGCGAGATGTGCACCGCCCCCTCCCGGCTGCTGGTCCACCGCTCGATCGCCGAGGAGGTCACCGCGGCGGTGACCGAACGCGCCCGCGCGCTGGTGGTCGGCGACCCGCTCGACCCGGCGACCGAGATGGGCCCGCTGGCCGGTGAGCGCCACCTGGAACGCGTGCTCGGCCACATCGAGGCCGGGATCACGGCCGGGGCCCGGCTGCGCGCCGGGGGCGAGCGGATTCCCGCCTCCGGCAGCTTCCTGCAGCCGACGGTCTTCGACCGGGTGGATCCGGGCATGCGGCTGGCCAGGGAGGAGATCTTCGGGCCGGTGCTGTCCGTGCTCGTCTTCGACGACGTGGACGAGGCCGTCGCGCTGGCCAACGCCACCGAGTACGGACTGGCCGCGGGCCTTTGGACGGCCGACCTGCGCACCGCGCACCGGGTGTCCCGGGCGCTGCGGGCCGGGACGGTGTGGGTGAACTGCTACGAGGAGGGCGATCTGACCGTGCCGTTCGGCGGGATGAAGCAGTCCGGCAACGGCCGGGACAAGTCCGTGCACGCGCTGGAGAAGTACACCGAGCTGAAGACCACCTGGATCCAGCTATGAGACCGCTGATCGCCGTACCGGCCCGGTTCTCCGCCTCCGCCTCGGCGCTGCGTTACGCCGCGGAGGTCAGCGCCAGGGCCCTCGTCGAGGCGGTGTGGCGGGCGGGCGGGGAGCCGGCGACCCTGCACCCGCACGCGCCGGGCGGCCTTGCCGACCCCGGCGAGGTGGCCGCCAGGATGGCCAGGTTCGACGGCCTGCTGCTGCCCGGCGGGGGCGATGTGGCCCCGCACCGGTACGGCGCCGCCGACCGGCACGAGGACGTCTACGACGTGGACGACGAGCAGGACGGCTTCGACCTCGCCCTGGCCCGGTACGCGCTGGAGGCGGGCATGCCGGCGCTGGCCGTCTGCCGCGGCATGCAGGTGGTCAACGTGGCCCTCGGCGGCACGCTGCACCAGGACATGGGCGGCCCCGGCCTGGAGCACCGCCATGTCGTCCACCCGGTCGCCCTGCGGCCGGGATCGCTGCTCGGACGGGTCACCGGCGTGCCCAAGCTGGACGCGTCCTGTTACCACCACCAGCGGGTGGACCGCCTCGGCGACGGCCTGACCGCCACCGCGCACGCCGCCGACGGCACCGTCGAGGGCGCTGAGGGTACGGCGCTGCCCGGCTGGTTCGCCGCCGTCCAGTGGCACCCGGAGGACACCGCCGCCCGCGACCCCGCGCAGCAGGCGCTGTTCGACGGCCTGGTGCGCGCCGCGCGCGAGCGGGTTTAGCCCGGCTACGCCTTCGGGCGGCGCCCGCTGCGGCGCGGGGCGGGGCGCGCGCCACCGAGCAGGTGCAGCCGCCGCTCCTCGCCGTGCTCCTCCACCTGGCGCACGATGCGGCGCAGCGCGTCCGCGGTGGTCAGGCACTCCTCGGGGGTGAGGCGTTCGGCCACGAACGCCTCCTCGGCGTTGAAGTCGGGGAACACCCGGCGCATCAGCTCCTCCCCGCGCGGGGTGAGCCCGAGCAGCACCAGCCGCCGGTCACCGGCGTGCTCGGAGCGCGCGATCAGCCCGCGCGACACCAGGGTGCGCGACACACCGGTCAGCGTGCCCTTGGAGATGCCCGCCTCCTCGGCGACCTGCCGCGACTCCGACTCGCCCCAGATCCAGATGACCCAGAGCACCACGAAGCCCGTCCAGGTCAGGTCCACGTCGCGCAGCACGGAGTTCTCCAGGTGCTGCCGCACCGCGGCGGCGGCGCGGTGGATGTTGGCCACGACCGCCATCTGCTCGTGCCGGATGGCGATCCCGCCGAGCCTGCCCTGGACCAGCTTCTCCGTCTCGGTGATGGAACGCTGACCTGTCACCTGGTCCTGTCACTTCCTCACGCCGCTCGTTCGGGCCCGAATTATAGCTATCCGCGCCGGGGCGGCCGTATCCCGCGAAACTCCCAGTCGCCGCCGAGCGCGGTGGACAGCACCTCCTCCGACTCGGTCGGCTGCGCGCCGACGTCCCGCCGTACCGGGACGGGGCCGGTCACGATGCGGTTGGTGAGCCTGCCCAGGCCCTCCACCTCGACCTCCACCACGTCGCCCGGGCCGACCGGCCGGGAGTTGGCCGGGGTGCCCGACAGCAGCACGTCGCCGGGCAGCAGGGTGATGGTGCGGGCGATGTCGGCGACGAGGTAGTTCATGTCCCAGGCCATCTCGTCGGTGGAGCCGTTCTGGACGACCGTGCCGTTGACGTACGTGCGCAGGTACTTGCCGCGGAAGTCCCAGTCGGTGACCAGGCCGGGGCCGAGCGGGCACAGCGTGTCGGAGCCCTTGACCCGCAGCATCGAACCGGCGTCGGTGTCGCGGAAGTCGTGCAGCCCGAAGTCGTTGGCGACGGTGTACCCGGCGATGTACTCCCCCGCCTCCTCCGGCGAGACGTTGCGGCAGGTCCGGCCGATGACGATGGCCACCTCGCCCTCGTAGTTGAGCCACTTGCAGCCCTCCGGCCGCACGACCGCGCCGTTGTGCGCGTTCAGCGCCGAGGTCGGCTTGTGGAAGTAGGTCGGGGCGGCCGGGAGGGTGATCTGGAACTCCGCCACCCGGCTGCGGTGGTTGAGGTGCACCGCGATGATCTTGGATGGCTCCACCGGCGGCAGGTGGATCGCCTGCTCCACGGGGACGCCGCGGCCGTCCGGCGAGACGAGCACGTCGCCCTCGCGCACGACCCGCACGGCGGCGCCGTCGAGCAGGATCCGGCGGTACTCAGGCATGCTCCCCTCCCAGGGACGCGGGGGCGGCGGCCCAGCCGTCGCGCGGGCGGTCGAACCAGAGCAGGGCCTGCCCGGTGCCGATGGAGTTCTCGTACTCGCCGTACTGCCGCGCCGGGGCCGTGCAGCGCTCCTCGCCGAGGGCCCCCGCCATCATCAGGTAGTGCCCGAACCCGGCCTCGGGCTTGTACCTGCGGAACTCCGGCATGGTCTCCAGCACCAGATCGTGCCGGCCCTCCCTGAACCAGCCGATGCGTTCCAGGTCGGCGGCCCTGGCCTCGGGCGTGAAGATGTGCGAGGGGTCGCTGGCCTCGTGCGCGCGCAGTTCGCGCAGCGGCCAGAAAGTGTGCGAAAGCGCGCCGGAGGCGATCAGGACCACCTTGCGCCCGACGGCGGCGATGCCGTCGGCCAGCGCCCGGCCCAGCCGCAGGTGGTCTTCCATGTCACCGGTCTGGCACACCCCGATGCTGACCCACCGCTTGTCCGGCAGCCCCTCGCCGAGGTACTTCCACAGGTTGGTGGTGGCGTAGTAGATCGGCAGGTACGGGTCGTCGATGGGGGTGATCCAGGTGCCGTGCGCGCCGGCGAAGGAGGCCACGCTGTGCGCCAGCTCGGGATCGCCGGGGAAGTCGTAGGGCATCCGGCACATCCCGCGCGGGAGCTCTTCGGAGGTGAACAGCCCGGCGCGCCGGGCGTGCGCGGTGACCACGAACTCCACGGTCGTGGCCCAGTGCGAGTCCAGGACCACCACCGTGTCGTAGTCGAGGGTCGAAAAGACCTCCTCGCGCAGCTCGCGCAGGCCGGTGACCAGGCTGATCTCCTTGCCGTCGTTCAGCTCGCGGCGGGTGGCCTCGGGCAGCACGATGGTCGGGACGTGCGCGAGCAGCCCCGCGCCGACGATCTCACCCATTGTCCCGCCATCCCCCCGGAGCGCTGACGGTGTTCTTCAGGTCGCAGTAGAAGTCGAAGCTCCAGTCGCCGCCCTCGCGCCCGATGCCGGACTCCCGCGAGCCGCCGAACGGCGCGCGCAGGTCGCGCACGAAGAAGCAGTTCACCCAGACCGTTCCGGCGACCAGGCGGGAGGTGACCCGCTCGGCGCGGGCCCGGTCGCCGGTGGCGAGGGTCGCGGCCAGGCCGAAGCGGGTGTCGTTGGCCAGCGCCACCGCCTCCTCCTCGGTGTCGAAGGTCTGCAGCGTCAGGACCGGGCCGAAGACCTCCTCCTGGACGATCTCGGAGTCCTGCCGGACGTCCGTGAGCAGGGTCGGGCGGTAGTACAGGCCGCCGAGGGCGGTGTTGGGGCCGCCGCCGGCCAGCACCCGGGCGCCATCGGCGACCGCGCGCCGCACGAAGCCGTCGATCTTCTCCAGTTGGCGGGGGTGGATCTGGGGGCCGATGCCGGTGGCCTCGTCCCTGGGGTCGCCCTGGACCAGCGCTTCGGCGCGTTCGGTGAGCCGCCGGGCGAACTCCGCGGCGATCGGCGCGTGGACCAGCAGCCGGGTGGCCGCCAGGCAGACCTGCCCGGCGTTGTCGTACTGCTCGGCGGCCAGGTCCACGGCGAGGTCGAGGTCGGCGTCGTCGAAGACCAGCAGCGGCGACTTGCCGCCGAGTTCCAGGCTGAGCGGGGTGAGGTTGGGCGCGGCGGCTGCGGAGATGTGCCGGGCGGTCGGCACCGACCCGGTGAAGCTGATCCGCCGTACGCCGGGGTGCTCGACGAGCGCCGCCCCGGCCTCCGCGCCGTACCCCTGCACGACGTTGAGCACCCCGGGGGGCAGCCCGGCGTCCGCGGCGATGTCGGCCAGCAGTGAGGCCGTCAGCGGCGACCACTCGGCCGGTTTGAGCACCACCGTGTTGCCCGCCGCGAGAGCGGGGGCGACCTTCCAGGTGGCCAGCATGAGGGGAGCGTTCCAGGGGGTGATCAGGACACAGGGCCCGGCCGGGTCCCAGCTCACGTGGTTGGTGTGGCCACGGGTGTCGAAGTCGTCGTGGCCGAGCCTT
Source organism: Spongiactinospora sp. 9N601 (assembly GCF_044326295.1). Lineage (NCBI taxonomy): Bacteria > Bacillati > Actinomycetota > Actinomycetes > Streptosporangiales > Streptosporangiaceae > Spongiactinospora > Spongiactinospora sp. 9N601. Next base: position 16,687 of record NZ_JBIRBB010000021.1, on the reverse strand, counting down.
TCCAGCCACTCGGCGAAGAAGCGGAAGTTGTGCGCGACCCTGGGCATCACGCCGCGCCGGTGGGAGCGCAACAGCGCGCCGTTGTCGAGGGTCTCGACGACGGCCAGTTCCTCAAGGCGCTTTTCCACGCCGTCGGCGATGGCGCGCAGCAGCGCGGCCCGCCGTTCGCGGGAGGTGGCGGCCCAGCCGGGGAAGGCGGCAGCGGCGGCGGCCACCGCCGCGCCGGCCTCCTCGCCGCCGCCCCGGGAGATCTCGCCGAGGACGGCTCCGTCGATGGGCGAGACGTCGGTGAAGGTGGCGGCGGAGGCGACTCGCCGGCCGCCGATCCAGTGCCGGGTGTCGACGGTCGTGCCGCCGACCGAGATCTGTTCGGACATGTCGGGTGTCTCCAAGGTCAGGGCGGGCTACTCCGCGCCCGAGGTGCCGGATTCCAGGAGGGTGCCGCCGTCCCACACGACGCCGATCTGGCGGTAGTACGCCCCGATGGGCTCGTGGACGGTGAGGCGGGACAGCTCCTCGGTGGGCGAGTCGAACAGTTCCAGCTCGGCGTCGCCCGTCCACGGTTGGCCGCCCTCGAAGGCTGCCGCCCCGGCCTCCACCAGCTCGTCCAGGGCCAGGCCGCCGCCCTTGCCGATGGCGGGCAGCCAGCGATGGTGGGCCATCGGGTGGCCGTTGACGAACCCGGCGGTCTCGGATGGTTCGCGCAGCGTGACGACGGCCTGGGCCAGGCGGCGGTCCGCCGCCGCCAGGGTCGCGCCGAACCTGGCGCCGGCCTCGATCCGCGGCGCGGGCCCGTACGGATGCGAGCGGGTCAGGTGGATCGAGCCGAGCTTCTTGGGATATCCCTGGTGCATGCCGCGGGCGACGGCGAAGTCCTTGTCCACCCAGATGTAGACGCACCTGGAGTAGACGCGCCCCCGGTAGGAGCAGCGCACGACGGCGAACGCCTCCTTGTACTGCGCGCGCACCGGGTCCAGCAGTTCCTCCCGCAAGGCCCCGCAGGACTGCCAGTCGGCCCAGATCAGCGCCACCGCGCCGGGGTCTTCCGGGGCGAGTTCCAGCGGCTCGGGGAGCAGTTCGCGCACCCGGGCGGGGTCGGTGCGGTACTCGATCGTCAGCAGGTCGCCCGAGTAGTGCCACGGGGGCTCGGGGATGAGCGACGATCGGCCCGTCGCCGTCTTGGGGTAAAAGTAGCCGCGGACACTCGCCACGGTGGTCCTCCCGGATATATCGTTTGGCTCCAAACAAAATAGGTTTCGCGGACCGGCGCGGTCAACACCTTGCGGCCCGCGATGCGAGACCATTACGTTTGACCTCAAACGATTACGTGCCCTCCGAGGAGATCTGCCTGTGAGCGGTCCAGCATCCGCCCAGGTCCAGGAGCACATCAACCGCATGGCCGAACGCGGCGTCGATGTGGTTCGCGTGACCTACCCGGACCTCACCGGGGCCGATCGAGCCCGCGACGTACTCCTGGAATCGCTGCCCGCGGTCTGCGAGCACGGGCTCGCCTTCTGCCGGGCGGTGTACCACACCAGCCCGCGCGGCGACACCGTGGACGTCAGCGGCGGGCTCGACGCCGGTCTGCCCGACATCAACGTCATTCCCGACCTGTCCACCCTCACCCCGCTGCCGTGGGAGCCGGGGGTGGCCTGGTGCCACGGTGACGTCATCGACCCCGCCACCGGCGCGCCCGCCCCCGAGTCGCCCCGCGACGTGCTGCGCCGGGTCCTGGCCCGGTGCGCCGAACTCGGCCTGCGCCCCGTCGTCGGCCCCGAGCTCGAATACTTCCTGTGCGACCCGGTGGACGGCGGCTGGCGGCCCTACGCCGACCACACCGGCGACGTCTACACCGCCGGCCGCCGCGGCGACCCCGCGGGGCACCTCACCCGGACCCTGCGCCACCTGCGGGACCTCGGGATCGGGGTGTCGGCGGGCAACCACGAGTTCAGCGGCGGCCAGTTCGAGATCAATCTCACCCACTCGGCCGCGCTCGACGCCGCCGACCGCACGTTCTGGTTCAAGACGGCGGTCAAGGAGCTGGCCCGCGCCGAGGGGCGGCTGGCCACCTTCATGGCCAAGCCGTTCAACGACCAGGGCGGGTCCGGCTTCCACCTGCATCTTTCGTGCGTGGACGAGGACGGGCGCAACGTCTTCGACGACCCCGCCGCGCCGTACGGGCTCGCGGCGGCGGCCAGGCACGCGATGGCCGGCGTACTCGCCCACGCGCCCGCGCTGGCCGCCCTGGCCAACCCGACGATCAACTCCTACAAGCGGTTCGGCCCGGACACCGCGGCCCCCTGGCTGATCGACTGGGGGCTGGACAACCGCAGCGCCATGGTCCGCGTCCCGCCGGAGCGGGGGGCGGGGTCACGGCTTGAGGTCCGGCTGGGCGACGCGAGCGCCAACCCCTACCTGGTGATCGCCGCCACGATCGCGGCGGCGCTGCTCGGCGTGCGGGCGGCCGAGGAGCCGCCCGCGCCCGTGGTCGGCTACGGATACGACCGGTCCAAGGCGGCGCTGCTGCCCATGACGCTCGGCGAGGCACTGGACGCCTTCGCCGCCGACACCGAGCTGACCGAGCTGCTGGGCAAGGAGTTCGCCGCCTCGTTCCTGGCCTACAAGCGCGACGAGATCGCGCGCTTCCGGCGGCACGTCACCGACTGGGAGTTCGGGGAGTACTCCTACCACCTGTGAGGCCGCCGGCGCGGCGCGCTAGTCGATGGCGCGCCGCGCGGCCTCCTCGACCATGGCGATGATCTCCGGGTTGTAGGGGGCCTTCTCCCCCGGGACGTACCGCACCCACAGCAGCCCGCGCCGGTAGCGGAACACCCCCCGGCGCTCATGCAGCTCCCAGTCCACCGGCCCGCCGTGGTCGAATCCCACGCTGATGCCGGTGAACGGGGCCATGCCGAGCAGTTGCGGCACCGCCGCCAGCCCGAGCACCCGGTCCTGGCCCGCCCGCACGTCGATGTCCCAGCGCATCTCGGGCAGCGCGGTGAAGCGGGCGGTCACCGTGACCGGGCCGGGGCCGGGCATCGGCCCGGCCGCCCGCAGCGGCAGACCGTAGGCGTTGTAGGTCAGCCGCAGCTCGCCGTCCTCGGCGAACAGCACGTAGCCGCCGCCCTGGTCGCCGTGCGCCACGATGACGCCCTCGTCGCCGGGCCGGTGGTCCAGGTACGCCTCCACGGTGAACGAGCGCAGCGTCGTCAGTTTGCTGGAACGGTAGCGCTCCAGCACCGGCGTGCCCGGATGGATGGTCACCGGCCGCGACAGCGCCAGTTCGGTGGAGGGGCGGGTGTTCAGCGCGGCGGGGTCGTCCACCAGCGGGAAGACGGTGTTCAGCCAGGCCGCGCGGTGCCAGCTCGCGGACATCGCGGCGACCCTGGCGGGGTCGGCGGCGGCGAGGTCAGTGGTCTCAGCGGGATCGGCGGCGATGTCGTACAGCTCCCAGTTGTCCCCGGTGCCGGGCGGGGAGGCATCGATGATCTTGTAGCCGTCCTCGAAGTAGCCGCGCCGTCCCGCGCACTCGACGTACTGCGAGCGGTGCCGGCTCGGTTGTCGCCGATCGGCCAGCAGGTGGCCGAAGGCGACCCCGTCCACGTCCTGGACCGGCCGCCCGCCGCGCTCGGCCGGGCGGTCCACCCCGGCCAGCGCCAGCAGGGTGGGCGCGACGTCGGTCACGTACGCGTACTGGTCCCTGACCCCGCTGTCGCCCTGCGCCCTGGGCAGCCCGGCCGGCCAGGACAGCAGGAACGGCACATGGACGCCCCCCGCGTGGGTGTGGCCCTTGTAGTACCGGAACGGCGTGTTGGACACGTGCGCCCAGCCGCGCGGGTAGTGCCCGTGGACCCGCGGCCCGCCGATGAGGCCGAGGTCGCGCGGCACGTCGGGGCACCATTCGGCGGGCAGCCCGGGGAGGTTCACGAAACGGCTGAAGTAACTGCGGGTGCCCTCGATCCCGCCCTCGCCGGTGGCGCCGTTGTCGCTGGTCACCACGATGATCGTGTTGTCGTACTCGCCGATCAGGCGCAGGTGCTCGACCAGCTTGCCCAGGCTCTGGTCCACGGCGTCCACCGCCGCGGCGTACACCTCCATGTGGCGGGCGTACAGCGCCCGCTGCTCCGCGCTCAGCTCGTCCCACGGCGGCACGCCGAGGGTGCCGGCGGGATCGGAGCCGGAGATCTCGGTGCCCTCGGGGAACAGCCCGTCGGCGAGCTGGCGGCGGAAGCGCTCCTCGCGCATCCGGTGCCAGCCGGCGTCGTAGCGGCCCCGGTACTTCTCGATGTCGGCGGCCTTGGCCTGGACCGGGCCGTGTACGGCCTGGTGGGCGAAGTACAGGAAGAAGGGCTTGGCGGCGTCGCCGGCCCGCAGCCCGTTGATCATCTCGATGGCCCGGTCGGTGAGCGCGTCGGTCAGGTAGTAGCCGTCGGGGTACTCCTGGTCCGGCGCGGGGCCGTTGTCGCTGATCAGCCGGTGCGGGTGGAACAGCGAGGTGAAGCCGTCCATGGAGCCGTGGTAGCGGTCGAAGCCGCGCTGCACCGGCCAGGAGCCCTTGTCGGCCCCGTCGTGCAGCCGCGACTCGGCGGTCAGGTGCCACTTGCCGACCATGAACGTCGCGTACCCGCCCGCCCGGAACGACTCCGCCAGCGTCGGCACGTCGTCCGGGATCTCCATGCGGTAGCCGGGGTAGCCCGGGTCCACATGGGCGACCATGGCGAAGCCCGCGCGGTGCGGGTTGAGTCCGGTCAGCAGGGCCGCGCGGGACGGCGAGCACAGCGGGGTGCTGTGGTAGTTGGTGAGCCGGTAGCCGGTGTCGGCGAGGGCCTGAACGTACGGCGTGTCGATCTCCGCGCCGAACGGCGAAAGGTCGCTGAAGCCCAGGTCGTCGACCAGCACCACGATCACGTTCGGCGAGCCGGGGCGGGCCCGCCGGGCGGGCGGCCACCACGGGCTCGACCGGGAGGTCAGCTCGGCGGCCGTCCCGCCGAAGCCCGCGTACCCCCGGCTGCCTGCGGGCGGCCCGGCGGGTGAGGTCACGGGCCCTCCGGATCGACGACGTCCTTGTCCGCCCACAGCGGCTCCACCCGCGCCCGCAGTTCGGCGGCCCCGACGCGTTCGACCAGCTCCACGGCGGCCAGGTTGTCGCGTAGCTGGTCCAGGCTCGTCGCCCCGAACAGGGTGGTGACGTTGGCGGGGTGGGTGAGCGTGAAGGCCACGCACACCTGCGCGGCGGTCGCCCCCAGGTCGGCGGCGATCCGGGCCAGCTCGGGGGCGGAACCGGCGATCTTCTGCCTGATCCCGCCGGGGTCGCGGCCGACCTGGCGGTCCACGCCCTTGCCGAGCAGCACCCCGCCTTCGAGCACGTCGGAGGACTGCAGGCCGACGCCCTGCTCGAAGATCCGCGCGAACGGCCCGCCGTCCGGGATCGAGCGCCGCGAGACGCTGTACTTGAGCTGGGCGATGGCCGGTCCCGCGACGCCCTCCCCGGCCGCCGCGTTGATCAGCGTCTGCACGTTGGCCGCCGACCAGTTGTTCACGCCCCACGTCCTGACCAGCCCGGCGGCGCACAGCTCGGCCATGTCCAGGACCAGCCGGTGCAGGTTCATCCCCTCGTCCCGCACGTCGCCGAGCACCACCAGGTCGGCGTGCTCGGCGCCCACGCGGAACAGCGCGTTCTCCATCTGCGCGCGCAGGCTGCGCTCGGGGTAGCCCTCCAGCCACAGCTTGGACGACAGCAGGTAGTCCTCGCGGCGCAGCCCGGCCGCGCGCACCAGCGCGGAGAAGATGATGTCGGTGAACACCGGCGGCATCCCGGGGAAGCCGTACACGCCGACGTCGAACAGGTCGATGCCCGCGTCCACCGCCTCGCGGATCATCGTGGCGGCGTCGCGGAAGTCCATGCGGTCGTAGGTGTGCCAGGACCCGAGGGCCAGCACCCCCGTCTCCAGTTCGCTGCGGCCGATCCGGCGGCGCGGGATGGTGGTGTCGTTCACTTTCACCCTTTCCTCAACTCTCATTGCGTCTCACGGCAGGCGGGGGTCGATGACGGCCTTGATCTGGCCGAGCCGGGACATCGACTCGACGCTCGCGCTCGCCCCGGACAGCCCCACCGGCTCGCTGAACAGCTCGTCCCACGGCATGCGGGCGGCGAACGTCTGGAAGAAGCCGACCGCCCGGTGGTAGTCGGCGATGTCGCCGTTGAGCGAGCCCACCACGGTCAGCTCCTTGCCCATCACGGTCCCGAGCGGGACGCCGGTGAGCCCCGGCCCGGTCGTCCCGACGACGGCGATGGTGCCGCGCTGGGCGGCCACCGCGACGGCCTCCTCCGCGACGGTCGGCGCGCCCGCGAGGTCGAAGACGTAGTCCGCGCCGCGCTCGCCGGTGAGTTCCCGAAGGCGGGCGATCCGCTCGTCCTTGCCGAGGTCCACCGAGACGGTGGCGTCCGCGCCGAACCGCCGGGCCGCGGCGAGGCGGTCGTCCGGGCCGCCCACGGTCACGACCGTCCCGGCCCCGGACAGGCGGGCCACGGCGGTGGCGAAGATGCCGAGCGCGCCCGCGCCCTGGATCACCACAGTGGAGCCCGCGCGGATGCCGCCCGCCCGGTCCACCGCGCGCAGCACCGTCTTGGCCGCGCAGCCGGACATCGCCGCCCAGGTGTCCTTGACGTCGCCGGGCAGCAGCAGCTTGGCCGCGCCCGGCGTCACGTAGCAGTACTCGACCAGGCCCCCGGTCGCGTACGGCGGGCGGTCCGAGCGCTGCATGAAGCCGTACCCGCGGCTCGCGCAGGCGACCGGCTCGCGCAGCACGGCGCACCCGTGGCAGCGCCCGCAGGTGGACTCCGACCAGCCGATCCGGTCGCCGGGGCCGAGCGGGCGGCCGAGCGCGTCGGTGGTCCCCTCCCCCGCGGCGACGACCTCGCCGATCATCTCGTGGCCCAGGATCATCGGCAGCATCCCGGGGAACGTCATCTGCCCGGCCCACAGGTGGACGTCGGTGCCGCAGAGCGTCGTGCAGGTGATGCGGACCAGCGCGGCGCCCGGCTCGACCTCGCCGGGCAGCGGCACGTCGGAAAGGTCCAGCGGCCCGCCGTGCTCGGTGAGCACGGCGGCGGTGGTCTTCGTGGGTATTGTCACCTTCATCGCTTTCAACGGGTTGAGTGGGATATTGCCGAAAATGCGGTGGGTCTCACCGCGCGGCGCCGCGCGCCCGCAGCCGTTGCAGGTCGCCGAGCGCTCTGGCGCGCGGGTCCACCACGTCGCGCATGGAGGATCCGATGAGGTTCAGCAGCAGCACGCACGCCATGATCGCCAGGCCCGGCACCACGATCAGCCACGGCGCCTGGACCAGGTAGGAACGCCCTTCGGCGATCATGTTCCCCCAGGTCGGGGTGGGCGGCGCGATGCCCATGCCGAGGAAGCTCATCGCCCCGTCCACCAGCATCGCCGACGCCGAAAGGATCACCACCTGCACCAGCGCCAGCGGCAGCACGTTGGGCAGGACGTGGACCACCAGGATCTTGGCGGGCCGCATCCCGGAGACCCTGGCCGCCCCGATGTACTGCCGGGCCGCCACGCTGAGCACCCGGCTGCGGATCACCCGGGCGGTGAACGGCGTGAACAGCACGGTCAGCGCGATCAGCTCGGTCCAGATGCTGGCCCCCAGGCCGATCGCCAGCGCCATCGCCAAGATGATCGCGGGGAACGACATCCAGGCGTCCATGATCCGCATGACCACCGCGTCCACCGCCCGGTAGAACCCGCTGACCAGGCCGATCACCATGCCGGTGAACGCGGCGCACACCGTGATGAGCGCCGACAGGCCGAGCGAGGCCCGCCCGCCGGACACCAGCCGGCTGAACACGTCCCTGCCGTAGGAGTCGGTGCCGAGCAGGTGGTCGGCGGACGGCGGCAGCAGCCGGTGGACGGGGTCGGTGGCGTTGGCGTCCGGCAGGAACGGCGGCAGGATCACCACGGCGAGGATGATCAGGACGAGCAGCGCGGTGGCCGCGCTGAGCAGCCGGTTGCGCCGCAGCGTCCGGGCGAGCGGCGAGGCCGCCCGCCCGGACACCGGGACGGCCATCTGGGCGGTGGGGGTCACGAGACACGCACCTTCGGGTCGAGCAGCGCGTACGACAGGTCGACCAGCAGGTTGACCAGCACGAACATCAGCGCCACGAACAACGTCACTCCTTGCACCAGCGGGAAGTCGCGGGTGAACACCGCGCCGAGGAGCAGCGAGCCGAGGCCCGGGATCACGAAGATGGACTCGATGATCACAATGCCGCCCATCATCATCGCGAAGTTGCTGCCGAGCTGGGTGACCAGCGGCATGAGCGCGTTCGGCAGGACGTGGCCGAGCATCACCTGCCGCTCCGACAGCCCCTTGACCCGCGCGGTGCGCAGGTAGGTCTGCGGCAGCTCGCCGAGCACGCTTTCCCGAAGCGTCAGGATGAACAGCGCCGACTGCCCGATGACCAGGCAGATCACCGGCAGCACGAGCGTCGGCGCGGCGGCGGCCGGGTCGCTGAGGATGCTGACGTACCCGCTGGAGGGGAACCAGCGCAGCGTCACCGCGAACACCAGCACCAAGATCAGCGCGATCCAGAAGTCCGGGATCGCCATGCCCAGCCCGGACAGCCTGGTGAGCAGGGCGGCCACCGGGTTGCGCGGCGCGACCGCGTTCCAGAAGGTGACCACCACCGCGACCACGAAGCTGACGGCCGTGCTGATCACGGCCAGCGTCAGCGTCGGCAGGAAGTGCTCGGCCACCACGGGGATCACCGACGCATGGTAGGTGATCGAGGTGCCGAAGTCGCCCTGCACGACGTTGCCCAGCCAGCTCAGGTACTGGTTCCACAGCGAGCCGGTCAGGCCCATGCTCTGCCGGAGCGCCTCGACGTCCTGCGGCCTCGCCGTCGGACCGAGGATGGCCATGGCGGGATCGCCGGGCATCAGGCGCACGACGAAGAACATCATCGTGCCCACGATCAGCAGGATGAGTACGAGGTCACGCAGCCGCCGCAGCAGAAGTGCCGCCATGTCCGCCCCCTCTCACTTTTTCAGCCAGGAGTTCCAGAAGACGCGGTAGAACCCGTCGTAGCCCTTGAGTTCGGGCGACCAGGCCGCGTACAGCCTGGACTGGCTCAGGGTGATGACGGGCAACTGCTCCCACACCAGCGCCTGGAGCTTGTCCATCACCTCCTTGGCCTGCACGGGCGAGGTGACCGCGTTGTACTCGCGGACCAGCGCGGCGATCTCCGGCGAGGCCGAGCCGTTGAACGCGCCGAGGGTGACCGCGGGCATCTGCGACGGGGAGGTGAGCGCCGCGTTGAAGAACAGCGTGGTCAGGTCCCAGCCGCCCGGGTCCTTGTTGATCGTGCCCAGCATCGTCGGGAAGTCGTAGGTGTCGATCTTCGTCTTGATGTCGATCTGGGCGAGCTGGTCCTGTAGCAGCACCGCCCACTGGGCGAACTGCGGGTAGCTGTTGGAGGTCACGATCCGTACCGTGTCACCGGCCTTGACACCGGCCTGCGCGAACAGCTCCTTGGCCTTGGCCGGGTCGTGCTGCTTGTAGACCTCGTCGCCGACGGTGGAGTACAGGGCGGCGTTGTCCTCGGAGACCATGGCGCCGACCGCGGCCGTGAGGTCGGGGCCGCCGCCGGTGGCCGCGTTCATGGCGGGCTTGTCCATGAGCAGGTTGAGCGCCTGGCGAGCGCGCACGTCGGCGAACTTGGAGCCCTTGGCGTGGTTGGGGATGATCACGTTCTGGTTGGCCCCGGCCACGTTCCCCACCACGACGGAGGCGTTCTCCTTGAGCGCGGTGTACTGGTCGTTGCCCGGCATGGCGTGCTGCCACTGGCCGGTCTGCAGGCCGTTGACCAGGGCGTCCTGGTCGGCGACGACCTTGTAGGTGATCGTGTCGAGGTAGGCCTGCTTGGCGCCGGCCTGGCCGCCCCAGTCCTCGTCCGCACGCGACTTGTAGTTGCCGTAGCGCTCCAGCACGACCTGCCGGCCGATGTCCCAGGAGGCCAGCTTGTACGGCCCGGTGCCGATCGCGCCCTTGTCGGTGAAGCCGGTGGCGGGCACGCCCTCGAGGTTCTTGGCCGCGTAGATCTCCGCGCCCGGGCTGGCCAGCTCGTCGATCAGCGGGTAGCGGGGCTCCTTCAGCTTCAGCACGACCGTGTCGTCGCCGTCGGCCTTGAGGGTCACCACGTCGGGCGCGACCTGCTGGCCGGTGACGTGGCTCTTCAGCCAGCGCTGCAGGCTGGCCACGACGTCCTCCGCGGTGAGCGGGCTGCCGTCGTGGAACGTGACACCCTTGCGCAACTTGAAGGTGTAGGTGAGCCGGTCGGAGCTGGTCTCGTAGGTCTCGACCAGCATGGGCCTGGCCGCGAACTCCTTGTCGACCTCGAAGAGCTTCTCGTAGAGCAGGTTGCCGATGTGCGCGGTCACCTGCCCGGGGTTGGCGACCATGTCGAGGGACTGCGGATCGGTGGGGACGGCGACGATCAGGTTCCCGCCGCGTACCGGCGGTCCGGCGTCGGCGGCGGTGTTGGCGGACGGCGCGGCGCCGCCTCCGCATCCGGCCAGGAGCAGGACGCCTGCCGTGACGGCGGCGGCCAGCCCGGCCCGCAGGCGGCGCGGTCGGCTGTTGAGCACGTTCATTCGGTTCTCGCTAATGGTTCGAGGGGGGTCACCTGCTGGGGTGACCGTGCCTGCCGACGTACGCCGACAGGTCCGGGTTGGCCGCCAGCAGGCGGCGGGTGTAGTCGTGGGCGGAGGATGTGGCGATCTCGTGGGGTGTACCGGTTTCGATCAGGTCGCCGCCGTACATCACGCCGACCCGGTCGGCGACGGACAGCACCAGGCTGAGGTTGTGCGTGATGAACAGGAAGCTGATGCCGTGGGAGCGCCGTAGTTGCAGCAGCAGGTTCATGACCTGCCCCTGTACCGAGACGTCCAGGGCGGAGGTGGGCTCGTCGGCCACGATGAGCCGCGGGCGGGCGGCGACGGCGCGGGCGATGGAGACGCGCTGCCGCTGGCCGCCGGACAACTGGGCGGGGAGCCGGTCGGCGCAGCCGGCGGGCAGGCCGACCTCGTCGATCAGCTCGGCCACCCGGCGGTCCAGTTCGCCGCCGCGCAACGGGGTGAGTTCGCGCAGCGGCTCGGCGATGATCCGCGCCACGGTGTGCCGTGGGTCGAGCGAGCTCTGCGGGTCCTGGAAGACGAGTTGCGCCTGGCGGCGGAAGGCCCGCTCGTTCCCGCTCAGCCCGGCCGGGGTGACCTGGTGCTCGCCGAAGGCGATCCGGCCCGAGGTGGGCGTCTCCAGCGCGGCGACCATCCGGCCGAGGGTCGTCTTGCCCGATCCGGACTCCCCCACCAGCCCGAAGAACTCGCCGGGCGCGATCTCCAGCGAGACCTCGTTCACGGCGCGCACCGGCGGCCTGCGGGCGAGGCGCGACCTTCGGCCGTAGACCTTGGTGACCCGGTCGATGACCAGGGGCGGGGTGTCCCCCACCGGGGCGGGGGCGTCGGGCAGGCGCAGGGTCTCGGTGACCGGTTCGTCGCGGCCGGCCGTCCCCTCGGTGACCGCCCTGAGCCTGGCCTCCGAGATCGTCGGAAAGCCCTCGCGCCGGCTCACGCCGAGCCGCGGCACGCACTCCAGCAGCGCCCTGGTGTAGGGGTGCCGCGGGGCGGTCAGGATGTCGAGCTTGTCGCCGATCTCCACCAGCCTGCCGCGGTACATGACCGCGATCCGGTCGGCGATCTCCGCGGCCACGCCCATGTCGTGGGTGATGAAGACGCAGGCGGTCCGATGCTCGCGCTGCACCCGCTGGAACAGCGCCAGGATCTCGGCCTGGGTGGTCACGTCGAGCGCGGTGGTCGGCTCGTCGGCGATGAGGATGTCGGGGTCGGACATCAACGCCATCGCGATCATGACCCGTTGCTGCATGCCGCCGGACATCTGGTGCGGATACAGCGCCATGATCCGTGCGGTGTCGGTGAGCCCGACCTCGGCCAGCAGCGCCTTGGCCTTGGCCTCCGCCGCCCGGCGGACCTTGGGGCCGCCGCGCGCCGGTACGCCGTCGGGCCGGTACGCCTCCAGGAGCTGGGCGCCGACGCGCTGGGCGGGGTTGAGCGAGTCGAGCGCCTCCTGGAAGATCATTCCGATTCTGGCGCCCCGGTACGCGCGCATCTGCTCCGCGCCGAGCCGGGTCACATCGACGCCGCCCACCGCGATCTCGCCCTCGGTGTAGACCGGGGCGACGAACTCCAGCAGGCGGACGACCGACAGGGCGGTCACGGTCTTGCCGCTGCCGGACTCCCCGACGACGCAGAGCGTCTGCCCTGCGGCGACATCGAGGGTGAGTCCGTGGACGAGGTCGAGCCGTTCTTCGTGTCCTGCGGTGTCCTGGGTGACGCCGATCGTCACATCCGTCAGATTGAGCAGCGACATGCGCGAGAGTTCCCTTCCTGGCACCGGTCAATGGAACGCTCCGCAGGGTTGTCCGCACCCGCATTGAGCTGCCGAAATCCTTGTCCGGCCAGATAGTTCTACAAAGGTTGACAGACCGCATCCCCACTGTCAACGGTTATTCCACGTTCGTAGACGGAGGCTTTCGCAGGGGAGCGATCATCCCTATGGTTAACGTCTACGCGCGTAGAGATTAGCTGCGGGCGACGCGCGAAGGAAGACCCGCACGTCGATCCACGAAAGAAAGAGCACTCCGTGAGCACATCCACACCACCCTCCCCGGACCGGATCGTCGACATCGCGATCGGCTACATGGGCGCGAAGCAGCTCTTCGCCGCCCGCCGCATCGGGCTGTTCCAGGCCCTCGCCGATGGCGAGCGCAGCGCGCCGGAGATCGCCGACGCCACCGGGGTCACCCCGCGCATGGCCCGCATCCTGGCCGACGCGATGTCCGCCCTCGGGCTGCTGACCCGCGCGAACGGCCGCTACGGGCTCGGCCCGGAGGCGGCGGCGTACCTGACCGGCGAGGGGTCCGAACTGGACCTCGGCCCCTTCCTCACCTTCCTGAACGAGATCAGCTACGGCCACTGGCTGCAGTTCGACCAGACCGTGGACACCACCGCGCCCGGCGACCTCGGGATGAACGAGGAGCGCTGGGGCACGTTCATGTCCGGCGTCATGACCTACAACGCCCTGCACGCCAGGATGCTGGGCGCCGCCTTCGACTTCTCCGGGTACGCGAACCTGCTGGACCTCGGCGGCCTTTCCAGCGGGTTCGCCCTGGAGGCGCTGCGCGCCAACCCCGGCCTGCGCGCCACCTTCGTCTACGACCCGTCCTTCACCGGCGCGGTGGCCGAGCAGGTGAAGCAGGCGGGGTTCGCCGACCGGGCGGTGGTGACCGGAGAGCCCACCCCCACCGCGCGGCCGGAGGGCTCCTTCGACCTGGTGATGGTCAACCACGTCGTCCACCGCTTCGACGCCGGGCAGAACGAGCAGATCCTGCGCAACGCCCGCGCCGCCGCCGCGCCCGGCGCGACGCTGCTGCTGCTGGACTTCTTCCTCGACGAGGACGAGCGGCAGCGGCCCATCGACGCCCTGCACGCCGGGGAGTACCTGGTGATCGACGGGACCGTCGTCTATGAGGAGTCGCAGGTCCGCGGCTGGCTGGAGCAGGCCGGCTGGCGGCCCGTGGACCGGCTGGCCCTGCCCGGCAGCCCCCGCGTGCTGGTCGCCGAAGCGGCCGGAAAGGAGTAGCGCCATGCCACTGGACCCGGCCGTGGCCGGGCTGCTCGCGGCCATGGCGCCGGAGACGGGCGGCGGCGCGCCGCCGATGCCACTGTCCGCGCCGGAGCTGCGCGCCGCCTTCGCCGCCGGGATCGACCTCCCCGCCGACCTGGAACCCGTCGGCTCGGTCACCGACCACCTGGTGCCGGGGCCGGGCGGCGACATCCGGGTGCGGGTGTACCTGCCCGAATCCGGCGGCCCGGTGCCGGCCTTCGTGTGGCTGCACGGCGGCGGCTGGACGATCGGCTCCATCGAGGAGAACGAGGTGTCCTCCCGCGCGGTGTGCAACGGGGCCGGGGTCGCGGTGGTGGCCGTGGAGTACCGGCTCGCGCCCGAGCACCCCTTCCCCGCCGCGCCCGAGGACTGCTACGCCGTCGTGGAGTGGCTGGCCGCGCACGGCGGGTCGATCGGCGTGGACGGCGGGCGGCTGGCGATCGGCGGGGAGAGCGCGGGCGGCAACCTGTCGGCCGTGGTCTCGATGATGTCCAGGGACCGTGGCGGCCCCCGCCTGGCGGCCCAGGTGCTGATCTGCCCGGTCTTCGGCCACCCCGACGACGGCTTCGGCTCCTACACGGCCTTCGCCGAGGGGTTCGGGATGACGGCGGGGATCATGCGGTGGTTCTTCGAGCAGTACGTCCACGACCCCGCCGACCTGGACCGGCCGTACGCGCTGCCGCTGCGCGCGGCCGACCTGGCCGGGCTGCCCCCGGCGCTGGTGATGACGGCGGAGTTCGACGTGCTGCGGGACGAGGGCGAGGCGTACGCGCGGCGGCTCGGCGAGTGCGGCGTGCCGGCCGAACTGACCAGGTACGACGGGCAGATCCACGGGTTCTTCGGGCTCTACACCGCGCTGCCCGCCTCCGGCCGCTCGCACGCGCAGGTGGCGGGCTACCTGCGCGAGGTGTTCGCCTGAACGTGCGCGCCGTCCCACTGGGGCGGCGCGCACCTGCCGTCAGGGGCGGGTGAGCCGCTCGAAGAAGGACTCCAGGTGGCGCCGCTGCAACTCAAGGGTGGAGAAATCGGGCCCGACCAGGCTCATCACGTTGGCCCCCGCATTGAGCAGCACGATCTCGTCCACGAGCTGTTCGTCGGGCAGCGCGGTGACGATGTCGCCGTCGGCCCGGCCCTCGCCGATCAGCCGGTGCAGCGTGCCGCGCCAGGCGCGCAGGTGCTCCAGGTACTTGTCGTGCAGCTTGGGGTTGCACAGCGAGGTGTGCCAGAAGGTGAGCAGTATCCGGCCGGCGAGGATGCGGTCCTCGTCGATGGGCATGGCGGCCTCGCACATCGCGCGCAGGGCGTCGAGGCCGCGGCGGCCCTCGATGGAGACGTATTCGTTCATCATCGCGAGCGCGCGCTCGTAGGTCGCCTCGATGATGTCTTCCTTGCTCCGGAAGTAGTGCTTGAGCGCGCCGTTGGCGAATCCGGCCGCGCTCGCGATCTCCCGCATGGTGGCCGCCTCGATGCCGCCCTTGACGATCAGCTCCCATGTGGCGTCGATGATGTCGCTGCGACGCTGGTCATGGTCGATGATCTTGGGCATTCGGCACCTCCCTGCGGGCCCCTGGGGCACGGCGATCACGCCATCCGGCACGTTCGTCTACCAGTGTAGGACAAACTGCCGTCCGGAGGCGGGGCGGGATCGCCGGCCCCTTGGCGGGATCGTTTCAGGAGCGCATCGCGGGGACCGGGAAGTCCACCACCACCTGACCGGTGCCGCTGCTGCCGAAGTACGGGCAGAGCTGCTCGCCGCGGCCGGTGTAGTCGCGCCAGCCGAGCAGCCCGAAGAGCATCGCGGTGTCGGCCATCGCGCCCTCTCCGGTGCAGCGCGCGTTGTAGTCGGGCAGCATGTCCAGGAACTCGGCGATCCGCCCCTCGTTCCACATCGCGAGGACCGCCTGGTCGACGTTCTTGTTGATCTCACTGCTGACGTCGTCCAGGAGGGATTCGGCGATCTCGTTGGGCGGGAAGGCGTGCGACAGGGAGCCGCTGGCCAGGAACGCCACCTTGCGGTCGCTGCGCCGTACGGCCCGCAGCAGCGCCTCCCCGATCCGGCGGTTCTCCTCCACGGTCGAGTAGATGTTGCAGCCGATGGGCAGGACCCGGATGCCGGAGTCTTCGTTCATGAAGTACATCGGGACCAGCGTGGCGTACTCCAGGCCGAGGTCCTCGTAGGTGTGCACGCGGGCCTTCTGGCCGCCGGCGACGATCTCCTCCCTGATCAGCTCGGCCAGCTCGGGATCGCCCTGGTAGTCGTAGGCCAGGTCGTGGATGAAGTGCGGCAGCTCGTGGCTGACATAGGTGGCGCGGTGCCGCTCCTTGCCGTTCAAATGGAAGCCGATGCTGTTCATCCAGTGCGTGTCGGCCACCAGGAAGGTGTCCGCGCCGCGCTCGCGGGCCCGCCGGCCGACCTCGGCGAGGGCCAGTTCGGCGGGACGGCGGATGCCGAAGTGCTTGCCGGGCTGAATGGACAGCCAGATGGACGGCACATGAGTGATCTTGGCCGCCAGGACGATCTCTCCCATCACACGGCCTTCCTGCCTGGCCGGTGACGACCGTCCGAGATCTGCGTCATCGGGGTCTCCTCTCCACTCTGGACGTGATGCGTGTCGTGTAGGCGTCTGGAGGGGTTTGTCGATATTTTGGCATATGCCATAACCTAAAGGATGTCGTATATGATTTGAAGTGCAGGAGCCGGGAACCCCTGCTGACCTGTGGCCGGGCAAGCATACGGCGGCCGGTCCCGGCCGCCGTGGTGGCGCATACCCGTACCCAAGGAGAAGCCTCATGAAATTCCGATCGGACCCCGCGTCGATCCGTGGGTCCATCGCCCCGGTGGTGACCCCCTTCACCGACGAGGGCGCCCTCGACCACGACTCACTACGCGAACTGGTCCGCTGGCAACTACGCCAAGGCTCCCACGGCATCT
>NZ_JBIRBB010000020.1:0-180638 GCF_044326295.1 Spongiactinospora sp. 9N601 | reverse complement strand
CCACCATCCCGAGCAAAGCCGACCAGGACGCCAACCGCCGTGCCAGGGGCTCCAGGGGAGGGCGGCCGCCCGCCTTCGACTCGGTGCTGTACCGGCTGCGTCACGCTGTGGAGTGCGGTATCAACCGACTCAAACGCCACCGTGCCGTCGCGACCAGATACGACAAGCTCGCCACCCGGTACGAGGCCACCGTCCTCGTCGCCGCGGTCAACGAATGGCTCTGATCAACTTTGATACACGCCCTAGCGGGCAGGGGGCCCACGGGGCAGGACGGAGAGGGCCCCTGAGGCCGTGGCGATCACTGCGAGGTCGCCGGAGCGGTCGGTGCGATAGACCCGCATGCCCGCCCACGTCAGCCGGGAGACCGTCAGCGCCGCCGGGTGGCCGTAGCCGTTGTCCGCGCCCACGCTGATCAGGGCGGCGCGCGCACCGACGGACGACAGGAAGGCCGGGTCCTGGCGCGCCGAGCCGTGGTGAGGGACCTTGAGCACATCGGCCCGGGGAAGCCCGCCGCGCAGCAGCGCGGCCTGCGCCTCGGTCTCGATGTCACCGCTCAGCAGAGCCGATCCGGCGGCCCAGCGCACGTGGAGCACGACGCTGGCGTTGTTCACCGCCGCCTCATCCCCGAGGCCCGCCGGAACCTCTCCGGCGACCGGCCCGAGCACCGTGAGCAGCGAAGGCCCGAAGCTCCACCACCGACCGGGACCCACCCGCCACTCCGGGACCCGGTGTCGTGCGATGTCCGCCGAGAGGCGGCCGACGGCCGGTGTGGCCCGCGTCTGCACCCCCATGGCGACCGCTCCCACTCGCCGCCCCCGGAACGCTCCGGCGAGCCCGCCCACGTGGTCGGCGTGCGGATGGGTCAGGACGAGCAGCGGAATCTCGCGTACGCCGAGGTCGCGTAGGCACCTGTCCACCTGCGTGCCGTCGGACCCGGTGTCGACCACCACGGCCTTGCCCGCTCCGGCGGCGATGACCAGCGCATCTCCCTGGCCGACGTCGCACGCCACGAGCAGCCACCTCGCGGGCGGCCAAGCCGCGACCGACGGCCCCAGGGCCAGGAACGCGACGAGCGCCCCCGCCGCCACCGCGCACGCGGCCCACCGGCCGAGCGGGCTGCGCAGGAGCGCCACCAGCAGGACCGCCACCGCCCCGAGCAGGCCGATCCCGATCGCCCCGCCCGGCCACGGCACCGCCCCGTACGGCAGGCGCGCCGCCCAGTCGGCCACCGTGATGATCCATCCGACCGCCACCCCGGCGGGTCGCACGACCCAGGTCGCCGCCTCGGCGTGCAACGGGGCCACCAGCGACGCGACGAAGCCGAGCAGCGTGGCGGGCGCGACGGCGGGGCCTGCCAGCAGATTGGCCGGTACCGCCGCGAGGGAGACCTCGCCCGACATGAGCACCAGGACCGGGGCGACCGCCGCCTGGGCCGCGGCCGGGACCGCGACGGCCTCGCTCAGCCACGTCGGCAGCCTTCCCGCCAGCCGATCGCGCCAGCGCGGGGCGAGTACGAGAATGCCCGCCGTGGCGCAGACGGAGAGCGCGAAGCCGTAGGAGCGGGCCAGGGAGGGCTCGAACAGGATGAGCAGCAGCACGGCCGCCGACAGCGCCGCCAGCCCGTCACGGGAGCGGCCGGTGCCCAGCGCGATGGCCGCGACCAGCCCCATGAGCAGCGCCCGCAGGACGCTCGGAGAGGGCCGTGCCACCACCGCGAACGCGAGCATCGCCACTGCGGCGAGCACCGCGCGTACGGGCAGCGGCATGTAGGTCACCCTGGCGAGGGCCACCGCGGCACCGGCGATGATCGCGAGGTTGGCCCCGCTGACCGCGAGCAAGTGTGCCAGCCCGGCATCCTGGAAGTCGGCCTCGACCTTCTCGTCCATGCGCGAGACGTCGCCCACCACGAGGCCGGGCAACAGCCCGGCCTGCTCGGCCGGCAGCACGCCGGACGCGGTACGCAGCCCCGCCCGCAGTACACCGGCGATCCGCTGGACGTCGTCCGGCCCGCCGAGGACCACGGGCCGGCCGCGGACCAGGAGCATCCCGGCCACCAGCCCGGAACGGTCGGCGGACGCCAGCCTGCCCCTGACCCGCAGCCGCTGGCTGGGCAGCAGGCCCCGCCAGCCGTCTCCGGAACCGAGCACGACGACGGGCACACTGACGGCGTGCCTCCGCCCTCTTAACTCGATCGCCTCGACGGCGGCGTCCACGATCACCCGCGGCCCGCCGAACCGAGCCTGCGCGCGCAGCGTACGAGGATCGTCGGTCAGCACGATCTCCGCGCTGACAGTGGCGCCGCTCCGCACACCATCCGCCACCGGCCCACTGCTCACCGCCTGCACGCGGGCCCCAACCCCCACCGCAGTCGCCGCCACACACCCGAGCACCGCGACCACCGACCCCCACCACCCCCACGCCCACTCCCCCCGCCTTCCCAAGCCGCCCCTGCTTTCCGGGCGGTCTGGCCGGGTGTGGTGTCCGGGCAATGGTGGATCTTGCGGGGCGGAGTCCGGGTCGGGCGCTGGAGCCTGTCCAAACGTGTGCTCGCTCACCGGCGTGCCTCTCCGAAGGCGGACACGCCGTGGCCTTGCGGGGCGGAGGACCGTCACCAGGATGGCGAGGACGGCCGCTCCTGCCACGATGGCCGCGGTGAGCGGGGAGCAGCCCAGCAGGATCCACGCCGTCGCCCAGGTGGCCAGTGCGGGCGCCGCCAGGGCGGGCACGCGCGCCGCCGCCGGCTCCGGTTCGGCCGGAGGCTCGGTCGAGGAGGCGCCCGGCCGCAGGCCGCGACGGACAGGGAGACGGCTGACATCGAACCTCAAGCGGACCTCCTTTCGTCGGGTTGCCTGGAAACCAGGTGTGCGTGAGGTGGGGTGGTGTCACACGCGGACTTTGTCCTTGATGTCAGCGAATTTGCTGTCGCCGATGCCTGAGACCTCCTGAAGTTGATCCACGGTCCGGAAACCGCCGTTTGTGGTGCGGTAGTCGACGATGCGCCGTGCCAGCACCTCGCCGACGCCGGGTAAGACATCGAGCTGCTCCACGGTGGCCGTATTCAGGTCGATCAACGCGCCAGGTGGGCCGGGCGCCCCTGGGGAGCCGGGGGCGTCGGAAGCGGACGCCGGTACCTGAGCGTGCGCTTGGGCGACCGGCGGGCCGCCGACGGCGATCTGCTCGCCGTCCACCAGACGCCGGGCGAGGTTGATCGAATCGGTGGAGACACCTCTTTTGGGGCCGCCCGCGGCGGCGACCGCGTCTTCCACACGGCTGCCTTCGGGCAGGGTGAAGACGCCCGGTTTACGCACCTTGCCCGCCACGTGCACTGTCACCTCGGCAGCCGCGGGGGATCTAGAGACCGGTGAAGAGGGCAGGGCGACGGGGCGCACGGCCCCGGTGGGCGGTGGCGGCAGCGGCTCTGCCACGGGTTGCGACCGCCACAGGTGAAGGCCACCGGCCAGCGCCGCCACAACACCGAGAAGGAGCAGCAGGCGCGCCTTGGGGCTGTCAAGCTTGAGCGCCACTTCATTGGCGGCGATCGTCGAGCGAAGCGTCTCACGTAGCGGCCTCGGCGGCCGCACGGCCGGCGCCTCCCCCTCGTGGGCCTCCGGCACCTTTGGAGCCGGTCGTCCCTCGCGATCCCCCCGTTCTCGGGTACCGCCTTGCCCCCCGAACTCCGTCACCCCAGCGGGTCGATCTCCCGAACCCGCCGGCACAACAGAAGGATCCCAGGGGTCCATCGGCTCACCCGGAACACCCCCGAGCACCGCCGATCCACCAGACCTGCCGACGTAGCCCGGCGGCTCATCGGAGAAATCCTCAAAGCCCACCCACTCATCCGAACCGCCCCCATCCACCACCGACCCACCGGACCGACCTCCCGAACCCGCCCGCGCCACAGAAAGATCCCGGGAGTCCACCGGCTCATGCGCGGTGCCCCCAAACTCCGCCGCCCCACCGGACCGACCAGCGAAGCCCGCCGACACAACAGGACGATCCCGAGAACCCGTCAGTTCATCCGGGACATGTCCAAGGTCCACCAGCCCACCGAACCGATCCCCGAAACCCGACAACCCACCAGAAAGATCACTGACCTCCACCAGCCCACCCGAAATACGCCCGGGCATCGCCGACCCACCAGCCCGACCTCCGGAACCCGCCCGCGCTACAGAACGATCGCGAGAACCCGCCACCCCGCCCGGGACACCACCAAGGTCCGCCAGCCCACCGAACCGATCCCCGAAACCCGACAACTCACCAGAAAGATCACTGACCTCCACTGGCTCGCCCGGAATGCCACCGGGCATCGCCGACTCACTGGAGCGACCTCCAGAGCCAGCCGACATAACAGGGTGATCGCGAGAGCTCGTCAGCTCATCTGGGACACGTCCAAGGTCCGTTGACCCACCGGGCTCATCCCTTCGGCCGGCCGGCTCATCCGTGGTGTCCCCGAGGCCCGCCGGCTCAGCGGGGCGGGTCGTGAAATCCACCTGCGCGTTGGGGAGGTCGGTCTCCTCATGATGGGTGAAGTCGTCGGACCGGCGGCGTCTAAGCCGTGCTCGCAGGCCGCCACGCGCTGGCGTCGGCCCTGCCCGTTTCTCTCGTTTGCGCCGGGACTTCTCCCGTTTCTTCTCTCTTGACCCTTGTAGCCGCTCGTGCGCCTCCACGGCCTCGGGCCAGGCCCAGTCCCACCCTGGCGCCTGCTGCCCCCATAGGGCCTCCCCCGCGCCCGTCGGCTCCGCTTCGCCCGCCTGAGCCAACAGGAACCCCTCCGAAGCGACCCGGTGCCCCTCTGCAGGCTTCTGCCGATCGGACACGCCCATCCAAGCCGAATCCTCCCGAGCGAACGCCTCCGCCGCACCGGCCCGAGCGGGATGCGTCCGGGGCGACCCTTCCAGCGCACCCCGCCGCCCCTCAGTCGCCGGAGCCGTATCCATCAGGGGAAGCCACCCCGTCCCACCCTTTCGAGCGGGATCGTCCCGCTGGATTCCCTCCTGCACCCCGGCCGCTTCCGGCCCGACCTGGCCTGGCCCGCTCGCTGACGGCCAGCCCCACTCGGACGCCGTCGGCCTCTCCTGCTCGTGGCCGCTGTTATCCGCCGCCTGCGGCCGGGTGCGCTGAGGTGGAGGCAGGAGGGCCTGAAGTCTCGCCTCTGGAGTCGTGCGGGCAGATCGCATGTTCGCCATGCAGCGCACGTTAGGCGGCAATCGGCCGCCGCTTCGGCGCTGAATGCGATTCTGGGGATAACCCTGCCGAGTCACGCGATCAAGCCTGTGGACAACGGCTTGCTGCCACGCCTACAGCGGCAAAAACCGGATCACACGCCAGCGCTGCGGTAGCCGTCCGACGCTGGTATCGGTGCCCGCGCCGCTGCCGATCGGATCTATAGAAGCCATCAAGATCACGCAGTCAAACACCTATGGACCATGACGCCTTCGGCACCCACAGCAGCAAACCAGACCACCGCCGCGGCAACCACCGGCCTGTGACACCAACATCGAAAACCGCGCCGCCCCTGATCCCGGCGTAGACCAAAGGCACCGGCTCACACGATCAAGCCCATGACCACAACCCGCCACCACACCCACAGCACAAAACCAGGTCATGTACCGGAGTTCTGACAACCAGCGAGCCACAGTACTCAAGCGACGCCGACATCGATATCCACGCCGTCGCCGATCGAATCGACACCGGCCATCAGTGAACCCTTTTCAACCTCAAGCTCCCTGGTCAGAGGCGGGTAAACGAGACACCGTAGCCGCATGACCAGGCGTCCTGCCGGGGCACCAGCCCCAGCCTGAGCCCGATGGAGACGCCTTTGACCTGGTCCAAGCGACCGGTTGAAAGGGCTCAGTGAGCCTTTTCAACCTCAAGCTCCCTGGTCAGGGGCGGTAAGCGAGATGCCGTATCCGCATGACCAGGCGTCCTATCCGGCTATCAGGTTCGCCCCGAGCTCGACGGAGGCACCCCTGACCTGGTGCAAGCAGCCGGTTGAAAAGGGTTCAGTGTCAGTCCACACGATCAAATATGGACAACGACGGCTGCTACTCCCACAGCAGCGAACCAGACCACCGCTATGGCAACCGCCGACCTGCGGTATCCGCACCACACCAACATCGAAGCGCACGCTGCCACCGACCAGGGCGGCGTAGAGCAAGGGCATCGGCTCACACGAACAACACATGACGACGACCCACCGCCGAACCGGATCACACCTCAGGCGTACACCAACCAGCGAGTTGCGGGACCCCTACACCGCCGGCGTCGCTACCCGCACCGCCACCGACCCGGACCATCGGTGCCGGCTCATGCGATCAAACCAATGACGAGCGACTGCCACACCCACGCCACAGAAAAGCGCATCACACCTCGGGGTTACGCCAACCAGCGAGCTGCGGCACCCCTACACCGCCAGCATCAGTACCCGCACCGCCACCGACCAGGGCGGCGTAGAGCACGGGCACCGGCTCATACGAACCAACACATGAGGACGGCTCACCGCCAAAGCGGATCACGCCTCGGGGTTAGGGCAATCGGCGAGCTGTGGTACTCGGACGACGCCGGCGTCGGTGTCCGTGCCGCCGGCGACTAGGCCGGCCCAGGTCGGCGGGGCGGCCATGGGGAGGGCCGCCGACATGAGGATGGCGATGGCGGCCAGATGGCGGATTCGGGTGCCTGCATGAGCCATCGGGGACTCCTGAAGAGGAGCGCTGGGGCGACCCCCATCGAGGGTGCAGGGGCGGAGAAGGTCCAGGAGCCCGGGTGATCTGGAAGAGAGGGGCAGGATCGGGTCGCGAGACGTACGGGCTGAGGGAGCAGCCCCATGTACTTGCCGGGTGATCCGTTACTGGACGGGGGTGCCGCCGCTCCAGACGCGCTTGGGCTTGAGGCCGAAGGACCAGGCGAAGGCGCCCTCGTGGTCGGCGTCCCATTGGACGATGTCGGCGAGGCGGCCCGGGGCGAGGACGCCGCGGTCAGGGGCGCTCAGGACGGTGGCGCCGCCGAGGGTGGCGGCGCGGAGTGCGTCGTTGACGCTCATGCCGAAGGCGGACACGGCCAGGCTGATCACCAGTGCCATCGAGGTGATGCCGCAGTGGCCGGGGTTGTGGTCGCTGCCGAGCGCGATCGGGACGCCCTGGGCGATCATGCGCCGGACCGGCGGCATGGCGCCCATGCCGTGCTGCATCGCGGTGGCCGGGCAGACGACGGCGGGGATGCCGTAGCGGCCGAGGACCGCGATGTCCTCGTCGGAGGTGTGGTGCAGCAGATCGGCGGAGGCGCAGCCGAGCTCGGCCGCGAGCTGGACGGCGCCGCGCCTGCTGTAGGCGCCGGCGTGGATGCGCGGCAGCAGGCCCACGTTGCGGCCGGAGGCGAGCACCCAGCGCGCCTCCTCGGTGGTGAAGTGGCCCTCGTCGCAGTAGACGTCCACGCTGTCGGCGCCGGCCGCCGCGGCGTCGCCGCACCAGGAGCCGACCGCCTCGACGTAGTCGCGCTGGCGGCCGAAGTATTCGGGCGGCACGACGTGCGCGGCCAGGAAGGTCGCGTGGATGCGTGGCATCATCGGCTCCTTCTCCAGCTCGCGCAGCAGCCGGATGTCGGCCAGCTCGCCGTCGCGGGTGAGGTGGTAGCCGGTCTTGGCCTCGACGGTCGTGGTGCCGTTGAGCAGCCATTCGCGCAGACGCTCGCGTACGCCGTTGCAAAGCGTCCAGGGATCGGTGCCGCGGGTCACCGTCACGGTGGAGCCGATGCCGCCGCCCGCGGCGTTGATGGCGCTCGACGAGGAGCCGCCGGACCGCATCGCCATTTCGGCGTAGCGGTTGCCCGCGTAGACGGGATGGGTGTGGGCGTCGATGAGGCCGGGAGTCACCAGGGCGCCGCCGAGGTTCTCCACGTGGTCGACGTCGACGATGTCGTCGACGACTCCGGGCACGCTCTGCGGCAGGTCGGCCGCGCGGCCCACCCAGGCGATGCGATCGTTGTGGACCAGGATCGCGGCGTTGCTGCACACGTCGTTCCCGGTCCAGAGCCGACCGATATTGGTCAGCAGGCGAACGGTCATCGCATCACCGCCCGATCGGGCACCCCGAGGGTGAGCGGTGCCCCGGCTCGCTCGGGCGCCATCGCGCCAAGAGGGCCCGCTCGCATTCCGGACGACATCGGGGGTCTCCTGCTCTCATCCGCTTGAGGTTGTGCGGTGACCGTATCGCCGTGATCATGATCCGGCGATTTCAGTTCAGTTACGTTATTTCACAGGTCGGCTCGGTGTACAGGGTTATTCGCGAAGAACGCCCTGTCGATCTAGCGCTCGCCCGCTGGGGGCGGCCGGTCGTCCCGCCTCGCTCGCCGGTGCGACAGCGCATCTCAGGCCACATCTTGGCGGACCAGCATCAGAACTCACAACAGCCGACATACGAAACCCGCGCCAGAATCGTGTCGAAAGGTTTGGCTAATAGTAGCAATACGGACCCTTCCGGGCCACCTTCTCGCTTCTCGGCCCCGGAAGGCCCCCGTCTCAGCTTACGATCTCCACCGGCTTGGCGTGCCGTTCCAGCTCCACGAAGAGGCTGGGCAGCACCCGGGCGTGCAGGATGCTGCCGTCGCCGGTGTGCTCGACGGACAGCACCTCGCCTTCCGTGTGGGCACGGGAGATCAGGTCGCCCCTGTCGTACGGCACCAGCATCCGGACCTCGTGGTCCAGCCTGGGCAGCTCGCGCTCGATGACGGCCATCAGCTCGTCGATGCCCGCGCCGGTCCGGGCGGAGACCACCACGGCGCCGCGCTTCTTGGCGATGAGCGCGGCGAGCGCCACCGGGTCGGCGGCGTCGGCCTTGTTGATGACGACGATCTCCGGGATGCCGCCCGCGTCGACGTCGCTCAGCACCTCGCGTACTGCGGCGAGCTGGGACTCGGGATCGGGGTGGGAGCCGTCCACGACGTGCAGGATCAGGTCCGCGTCGGCGACCTCCTCCAGCGTCGAGCGGAACGCCTCGATGAGCTGGTGCGGCAGGTGCCTGACGAACCCCACGGTGTCGGCGATGGTGAAGAGCCTGCCGTCGGCCGTGCGTGAGCGCCGTACGGTCGGATCGAGCGTGGCGAACAGCGCGTCCTCCACCAGCACGCCGGCTCCGGTGAGGCGGTTGAGCAGGGAGGACTTGCCCGCGTTGGTGTAGCCGGCGATGGCTACCGCGGGGACCTCACGCTCGCGCCTGCGGGTGCGCATGGTCTCGCGCGCGGTGGACATCTCGCCGATCTGGCGGCGCAGCTTGCCCATCCGGGTGCGGATCCGCCGCCGGTCCAGCTCGATCTTCGTCTCACCGGGGCCACGGCCGCCGATGCCGACGCCGCCCGCGGCCCGGCCGCCCACCTGGCGCGACAGGTTGCCGCCCCAGCCGCGCAGCCGTGGCATGAGGTATTCGAGCTGGGCCAGCTCGACCTGGGCCTTGCCCTCGCGGCTCTTGGCGTGCTGGGCGAAGATGTCCAGGATCAGCGCGGTCCGGTCGATCACCTTGACCTTGACCACGTCTTCGAGCTGGCGGAGCTGGCCAGGGGTCAGCTCGCCGTCGCAGATCACGGTGTCGGCGCCGCTCGCGGCGACGACGTCGCGCAGCTCCACGGCCTTGCCCGAGCCGATGTAGGTCGCCGGGTCGGGCTTTTGGCGGCGCTGGATCAGGCCCTCCAGGACCTCTGAGCCCGCCGTCTCGGCCAGCAGCTTCAGCTCCATCAGAGAGTTGTCCGCGTCAGCGGCCGTGCCCTGTGTCCACACGCCCACCAGGACGACGCGCTCCAGCCTGAGCCGGCGGTACTCGACCTCGGTGATGTCTTCCAGCTCTGTGGAGAGCCCCGCCACGCGGCGGAGCGCCTGGCGGTCTTCCAGGTCGAGCTCGCCCGTCTCGGGGGTGATTTGGGAGATCAGCTCCAGGTCGTCCCACTCACGGGCGCTGTCACGGGTGAACCGGGTACGGGAATCGTTCGGCATATAGGTCATCTCTGTGAGGAGAACGCTCGGACACCGTGATGTCTTCCCCGATGGTGACACGTCTCAGTCCGGCGTTCATCCGGATATCTTCGCGGGCGGTCAGGATTTCAGGACCGACGCGTTCCCGGAGCCCGTGGTCAGCGTCAGCTTGTTGGGGACGGACCTGTCCTGGACCACCTCGACCTTCTCCGAGCCCGAGCCCACGTCGAGTTTCACGTCGTACTTGCCGTCCGGGACGTACACCGTGGCATCGCCCGACCCGGTCTCGACCTCCACCTCGTCGGGGATGGCCGTGTACTTGAACTGCACGTTGCCCGACCCCGTCTCCACCAGCGCCGACTTGCCCGTCAGGCCCGCCGCCTCGATGTCGCCGGAGCCGGTGTTGGCGGTCACCCCGCCGGACGCGGCGCGCAGGGTGATGTTCCCCGAGCCGGCGTTCAGGGTCAGCGCGACCCCTTTGGGGATCTCCACCCGGTAGTCCACCGAGCAGGTGCTCACCCCGATCCCGTTGGGGCAGTCGTAGCGAAGGGTGACCTTGTCGCCGTTGATCGGGTGCTCGGCCTTGGGCTTCTCCCCGCGCCAGTGGATCGTCTCGGTGACCTTGATCCCCTTGCGGTCCGACTCCGTGATGATGATGTCGCCCGCCCCCGTTTCCACCTGCATCTGGGCGATCTTCTCGGTGATGTCGTAGTTGGCCACGTCCTCCTTCTCGGGCCCGCCGAATCCGCCCACTCCGCAACCGGCCAGGATGAGCCCGGTTCCGAGGACCGCCCCCGCTACGGCGTACCTGTTCATCTTCCAAACCCTCGTCTCTTCGGAGTCGCCGACTGTGTCTCCGCGATCAGCTTGGCGCGGATCACCGCTTCGTGCCCATCGGGGAGTCCCCCACCCGTCCCCCGGGATCACCCCTGAATGAAATGTCCGGGGAAGCCCGGAAAGTCAGGGGTCCCTCGTTGACGTCTCAGCGGCATGAAGTAGCGTCACTTCCATAATCCAGAAGACAGTTTCCACTGTATGGAAAAACCCGAAGGGGAGGCCATGGACAGTGTGGAGATCACCGGCCCCATGCTGGACCGGTTCGACGAGATCCTGACGCCCGAGGCGCTGGCCTTCACGGCGGCGCTGCAGCGCGAGTTCGGGCCACGCCGCGCCGAACTCCTCCAGACGCGCCAGGCGAGGCAGGCCGAACTGTCGGCCGGCGCGACCCTCGACTTCCTCCCGGAGACCAAGCAGATCCGTGAGGACGACGCCTGGCGGGTCGCCGACCCCGCGCCCGGCCTGGTGGACCGCAGGGTGGAGATCACCGGGCCGGTCGACAAGAAGATGACCATCAACGCGCTCAACTCCGGCGCCAAGGTCTGGCTGGCCGACTTCGAGGACGCCAACTCCCCGCTGTGGGAGAACTGCGTGAACGGCCAGCTCAACCTGCGTGACGCGCTCGACCGCACGATCGACTTCTCCGCAGGAGAGAAGACCTACGCGCTGCGCCCGGACGACGAGCTCGCCACCGTCGTGGTGCGGCCGCGCGGCTGGCACCTGGACGAGAAGCACCTGCTCGTGGACGGTTCGCCCGTCTCGGCGTCGCTGTTCGACTTCGCCCTGTACTTCTTCCACTGCGCCCGCCGCCAGATAGCCAAGGGCCGCGGCCCGTACTTCTACCTGCCCAAGATCGAGTCGCACCAGGAGGCCCGCCTCTGGAACGACGTGTTCGTCCGGGCCCAGGAGGCCCTGGACATCCCGCGCGGCACGATCAGGGCGACCGTGCTCATCGAGACCTACCCGGCCGCGTTCGAGATGGAGGAGATCCTCTACGAGCTGCGCGAGCACTCCGCGGGGCTGAACGCCGGCCGCTGGGACTACCTGTTCAGCGTCATCAAGAAGTTCCGCACCAGGGGGCGGGAGTTTCTGCTGCCCGAGCGCAACGCCGTCACGATGACCGCGCCGTTCATGCGCGCCTACACCGAACTGCTGGTCAGCACCTGCCACCGGCGCGGTGCCCACGCCATCGGCGGCATGGCCGCGTTCATCCCCTCCCGGCGTGACCCCGAGGTCAACAAGGTCGCGCTGGAGAAGGTCCGCGCCGACAAGACCAGGGAGTCCGGAGACGGCTTCGACGGCTCGTGGGTGGCCCACCCCGACCTGGTCCCGATCTGCCGTGAGGTCTTCGACGGCGTGCTCGGCGACCGGCCCAACCAGGTGGACAGGCTGCGCGACGACGTTCAGGTCACCGCCGAGGCCCTTCTAGCGGTCTCGCAGACGCCCGGCGAGATCACCGAGGCCGGGCTGCGCGCCAACGTGAACGTCGCACTGCGCTACCTCGCCGCCTGGATGGCGGGCAGCGGCGCCGTCGCGATCTTCAACCTGATGGAGGACGCCGCGACCGCCGAGATCTGCCGGTCCCAGATCTGGCAGTGGATCCACAACGACATCGAACTGTCCGACACCGGGATCACGGTCACCCGTGCCCTGGTGGAGCGGGTCATCGAGGAGGAGCTGACCAAGATCCGTACCGAGCCCGGCTACGACGAGGCCCGCTTCGCCGAGGCCGCCGCCCTGTTCAGGGAGGTCGCCCTGGACGACGACTTCGCCGACTTCCTGACCCTTCCCGCCTACGCTCGCATGCCCTGACCCGCCCGTCCCGGACGAGGGATCTTCGCCGCACAGACGAGGGTCCCTCGCCGGGTGCGTCCACCCTGGCGTTGCAGGAGGATGGAAAGGGAGGAGGAGCCATCGTGACCGAAATGGCCGACGTGCTGCCCGGGAGACTGGCCGGCGTCCTCGGGGCGGACGCGGTGATCACCGATCCGGTGCGGCTGCGCACCTACGAATGTGACGGCCTCACCTACCACCGCGCCACGCCGGGGGTCGTGGTGCTGCCGGAGACGACCGAGCAGGTGGCCGCCGTGGTGCGGCTGTGCAACGAGTACGGCGCGCCGTTCGTGGCGCGCGGCGCGGGGACGGGCCTGTCCGGGGGCGCGCTGCCCAGGACCGACGGAGTGCTCCTGGTGACCTCCCGGATGCGGCGGATCGTGGAGATCGACCTGCCCAACCGCCGGGCGGTCGTGGAGCCCGGCGTCACCAACCTGGCGATCACCGAAGCGGTGCGCGACCAGGGCTACTACTACGCCCCCGACCCCTCCAGCCAGCAGGTCTGCTCGATCGGCGGCAACGTCGCGGAGAACTCCGGTGGCGCGCACTGCCTGAAGTACGGCTTCACGGTCAACCACGTCGAGGCGCTGGAGATCGTCACGCCCGACGGCGACATCGTCACCCTCGACACCCGCGACCCCGGATACGACCTGGCCGGGGCATTCGTCGGGTCGGAGGGCACGCTCGGGGTGACGACCAAGATCACGGTACGGCTGAGCCGCACGCCCGAGTCGGTGATCACGCTCCTCGCCGCGTTCCGCGACGTCGAGGCGGGCGGGGTGGCCGTCTCGCGGATCATCGCCGAGGGCATCGTGCCCGCCGCGATCGAGATGATGGACGCGCTGGCCATCGAGGCGGCCGAGGCCGCGGTCCGGTGCGGCTATCCGCAGGGCGCGGCTGCGGTACTGATCGTGGAGCTGGACGGTCCCGCCGCCGAGGTCGCCGGGCAGTTCGCCGCGGTGACCCGGATCTGTGAGGAGAGCGGGTCCTTCGAGCTGCGCACCGCCGACGGCCCGGAGGAGCGCGCGGCGATCTGGAAGGGCCGCAAGTCGGCGTTCGCGGCGGTCGGGCGGATCAGCCCGGCCTACATCGTCCAGGACGGTGTGGTGCCGCGCACGGCGCTGCCGCGGGTGCTGGCGGGCATCGACCGGCTGTCGGCCGAGCACGGCATCCGGGTGGCGAACGTGTTCCACGCGGGCGACGGCAACCTGCACCCGCTGGTGCTGTTCGACGACGCCGAGCCGGGGGCGGGCGAGCGGGCGGAACTGGTGTCGGCCCGCATCCTCGACCTGTGCGTGGAGAACGGCGGGTCCATCACGGGCGAGCACGGCGTCGGAGTTGATAAGGCCCGGTATATGCCGAGAATGTTCTCAGAAGACGACCTGGACACCATGCAACTCGTCCGCTGCGCGTTCGACCCGCGCGGGCTGTCCAACCCGGGAAAGGTCTTCCCGACGCCCCGCCTGTGCGGGGAGGTCCCCGGCGTGCGCAAGGGCGTCCATCCGCTGGTCGCGTCCGGGAAGGCGGAGCAGTTCTGATGTCCGGCGCGCGGGAGTCCCGGCGCGAGGCCGCGGCGTCCCTGGAGAAGACCGGGGTGACGATACGCGACGGCGGTCCCGGCGACGAGGTCGCCGGGCTGCGCCCGAACTGGGTCGCGCTGCCCGAGTCCACCGACGAGACCGCCGCGGTACTGCGCGCCGCGGCCGGGCACGACCTCGCCGTGCTCCCCGTCGGCGGCGGTACCAAGCTGCACTGGGGTCCGCCGCCCGAACGCTGCGACCTGCTGCTCGACACCTGCTGCCTGGCCGCCGCGCCCGATCACGCGGCCGGCGACCTGGTGGTCCGCGCCCAGGCCGGGGTGACCATGGAGGCGCTGGCCGGCCTGCTCGCGCGAAGCGGCCAGGAGCTGGCGCTGGACGTCCCGATGGCGGGCGCCACCGTGGGCGGCACCCTGGCCACCGCGACGGCCGGCCCGCGCCGGTTCAGGTACGGCACGGCGCGCGACCTGCTGATCGGCATCACGGTCGTGCTGGCCGACGGCACGGTGGCCCGGTCCGGCGGCCGGGTCGTCAAGAACGTCGCGGGTTACGACCTGGGCAAGCTGTTCACCGGCTCCTACGGCACGCTCGGCGTCATCGCCGAGGCCACGTTCCGCCTCCACCCGCTGCCCGCCCAGCGCCGCTGGATCGCCTTCACCGCGCCGGACCCGCACGCCGCCCGTGCGCTCGTCGCCGCGCTCGCCGCCGCCCAGGCCGAGCCGAGCGCCGTCGAGCTGGACTGGCCCGACCCCGGCGCGCCGCTGACCGTGTCCGCCCTGATCGAGGGCACGGCCGCCGACCGGCGTGCCGCCGCCCTGCTCCCCCTGGGCGAGGCGGCGGCGCTCCCGCCGGAGTACGAGGAGGACGCCGATGGGGCGCTGCTCGAACTGCGGGTGCCGCCCGCGAGCCTGGCCACGGCGCTGCTCACCGTGCGCGACGCGGCCGAGCGGGCGGGCCTGAGCCCGCGCGTGAGCGGCGCGGCGGCCTCGGGGGTGCTCCGCATCGCCCTGCCGGCCCATGAGGGCCTCAGCGGCTTCGTGAGCGCCGTGCGCGCGGCCATCGATGGCCGGCTCGTCGTCGTCGCCGCGCCCGAGCCCCTGATGCGCCGGCTCGATCCATGGGGCGATACCGGGGCGCTGACGCTGATGCGCCGGGTCAAGGAGCGGTTCGACCCCGGGCGCCGGATGTCGCCCGGCCGGTTCGTCGGAGGCATCTGAGGTGTCGCCGGAGACATCCGAGGCGGAGGAGGGACGACGATGGACCCCGAGCTGATCAAGGACTGCGTGCACTGCGGGTTCTGCCTGCCGACATGCCCGACGTACGTGCTGTGGGGCGAGGAGATGGACTCCCCACGCGGGCGGATCCACCTGATGAAACAGCACGTCGAGGGCACCCCGATCACCCCGGAGATGGCCGGGCACTTCGATGCCTGCCTGGGGTGCATGTCATGCGTGACCGCGTGCCCGTCGGGCGTGCGCTACGACCGGCTGATCGAGCAGACCCGCGCCGAGGTCGAACGCGAGCACGTCAGGCAGCCGGAGGACCGCGCGCTGCGGGCCATGGTGTTCTCGTTGTTCCCCTACCCGCGGCGCCTTCGCGCGATGCGCCTGCCGCTGCGGCTCAGCGGGCGGCTGCGGGCCAGGATCGCGCCGCGGCTGGCGGAGGTCAACCCGTCGCTCGCCGCGATGGCGGAGCTGGCCCCGTCCGTCACCGCGCGGGTCCGCCTGCCCCACCGGGTGGCCGCCCGCGGCGAACGGCGGGCGGTGGTCGGGATGCTCACCGGGTGCGTGCAGGGCGAGTTCTTCCCGCAGGTCAACTCGGCCACGGCGCGGGTGCTGGCGATGGAGGGATGCGAGGTGGTCATCCCGCCGGGCCAGGGCTGCTGCGGGGCGTTGTCTCTGCACTCCGGCCAGGAGGCGCAGGCGATCAGGCTCGCCAAACGGACGATAAAGACATTCGAGCGGGCCGGGGTGGACACGATCGTGGTGAACGCGGCGGGCTGCGGTTCCACCATGAAGGACTACGCCGATGTGCTCGCCGCCGAGCCCGCCTGGGCCGGGCGGGCGCGGGCGATCCGCACGGTGGACGTGAGCGAGTTCCTGGCCGGGCTCGGACCGGTGGCCGAGCGCCACCCGCTGCCGATCTCGGTGGCCTACCACGACGCCTGCCACCTGGCGCACGCGCAGGGCGTCCGTGCCGAGCCGCGCGCACTGCTGAACGGCATCCCCGGGCTCACGGTCAAGGAGATCGCCGAATCGTCGATCTGCTGCGGGTCGGCGGGCACCTACAACCTGTTCCAGCCGCAGGCCGCGCGGGAGCTGGGCGAGCGCAAGGCCGCGCGGGTGCTCGCGACCGGCGCGGACTTCCTGGTCTCGGCCAACCCCGGCTGCACCATGCAGATCACGGCGGCGCTGCGGCGTATGGGCGAGGCGGAGATCCCGGTCGCGCACACCGTGCAGGTCCTGGACGCCTCGCTGCGCGGCCTGCGGCTCGGGGTGCCGGCGTGAGCGAGGTGCAGAGCGTCGGCCGGGCGCTCGACCTGCTGGAGTCGCTGGCCGAACTGGGCGGCGAGGCGGGCATCTCGGAGCTGGCGGCCCGTACGACGCTGCCGTACGGGACGATCCACCGGCTGCTGCGCACGTTGCTCGCCCGTGGTTACGTGCGCCAGGAGTCCGACCGCCGGTACGCGCTCGGCGGGGCCCTGGTACGGCTGGGCGGAGTGGCTCAGGGAATGGTCGGCGAGTGGGCTCAGCCGTACCTGACCCGCCTGGTGGAGCTGTCCGGCGAGACCGCCAACCTGGCCGTGCTCGAAGGCGACTTCATCGTCTACGTGGCCCAGGTGCCCTCGCCCCGGCGGCTGCGGATGTTCGCGGAGGTGGGACGAAGGGTGCTGCCGCACAGTACGGCGGTGGGCAAGGTACTTCTCGCCGCCCGGCCGGACGAGGAGGTCGTGGCGCTCATCGACCGGACCGGCACCCCGCGGCGCACCACCAACACGATCACCGGCCGGGCCGCCATGCTCGCCGCCCTGGACCGCGTCCGGACCGAGGGCTACGCGCTCGACCTGGGCGAGGAGGAACTGGGCGTGCACTGCCTGGCCGTGCCCGTGCACGACGGCGACCGGGTGGTGGCGGCGATGTCGGTGTCGGGCCCGGCCGACCGGATCGACGCGCTGGACCGCGCCGAGCTGGCCGGGGGCATGCGGAAGATCGCCGACGAGTTCGGGACGGAGCTGGCGCCGCGCGCGAATCCCGACCGGTCCCCATGACCCTGCATGAACCGGTCCAATGACCCTGCATGATGGGAACATGTGCCGCAGTATCAAGACACTCCGCCCGCCGTTCACCGAGACCGTGACCGAAGAGGAGATGCGCGCCGCCGCCCTGCAGTACGTCAGGAAGATCTCCGGCTTCCGGACCCCGGCCGCGCACAACGCCGAAGCCTTCGACCGGGCGGTGGCCGCCGTGACGGCCGCCACCGCCGATCTGCTCGGATCCATCGAGGTGCGGGGCCAGGCCAGGGCCTCCTAGCGGCGGCGGGGACTGATGGTGATGTTGCCGTCCTGCGGGACGGGGATCACCTCGACCTTGCCGTCCTGGATCGCCTTCCACAGCACCGCGCCCTGCGGTCCGAGGACGCCGACCAGGTCCTTGATGGACTCCAGTTCGGTGCGGACCTTGGCGTTGCGCTGGGCCTGGGCGATGTTCTCGGCCTTGGCGGCCTGCTCGGCCGCCAGGGCGTTGACCAGCG
The DNA here is from genome assembly GCF_044326295.1 of Spongiactinospora sp. 9N601. Lineage (NCBI taxonomy): Bacteria > Bacillati > Actinomycetota > Actinomycetes > Streptosporangiales > Streptosporangiaceae > Spongiactinospora > Spongiactinospora sp. 9N601. The sequence continues at coordinate 162,725 of NZ_JBIRBB010000020.1, read as the reverse complement.
ACTCCGGCGGCTCGGGCTTCTGGATGGTGAGGACGACGTCGCCGCAGTCTCCGGCGCCGCCGAAGTTGGGGCTGCAGAAGTAGTCCGCGCCCGCGGTCTCCTTGATGAACTGCCGGGCGAGCTGCCCGACGCGCTGCTCCCACTGCTGCTTGACGGCCGGATCGTTGAACAGCTTGCGCCACTCGAACTCCTGCGAGGCAGCGTCCATGGCGCGGTCCAGGGGCTGCTTGAAGTAGAAGTTCAGCATCTTGTCCCAGCCGCTGGAGGATGACCCGCTCTCCTTGGAGTACGCGCCGAACTTCAGGCCGATCCGCTCGTGGAAATGCCGCAGCGTGCGGCAGTCGGTGTTCAGCGTGAACGTGGCCGAACCGGCGACCTGCATCTCCACGTTGTCCCTGGAGACGATCGAGATGGGCCGCGACTCCGAGTCCTCGGACCCGGAGAAGTCGAAGGTCCGCTGGCCGAAGGGGTAGGAGTAGGCGGTGTCCCCCGGTCCGAGCAGGGTCGCCCCGCTGGAGGGGTTGATGCACCTTTCGAAGGCGATGGCCTCGAACGTGCCTCCCGCGTAGTGCAGGATCACCTCGTCAGGCCGGGTGCTGACCCGGGAGCATCCGGCGAGTGCGAAACCGAGCGCGACGACCGCGACGACCGCGCCGATGAACCACTTCAGCAGCTTCCGGTTCCCCCCTTTCCCGCCCGAACCCGTGGTGACGCCCTGCTTCTTGCTCGTGCTCATGGCGGATCACCGTACTGGAGCCGCAGTCGCAATCCGGTATGAACCCGGTCACTCCGTGTCGTTTCCAATGGTGTGGACGGGCCTTCCGTTCGCGTCGCAGCGGACCTCGACCCGGATCTCGGTGTCGCCGGTCTCGAACTCCGCGCGCGCCCGCGTGGCGGGGCCGGCGTCCACGTCGTCCACCGCGTAGCCCTGGGCCGGGGTGAGGGACCGCAGGGCGACCTTCCCGCCGGCGCACCGGGCGACCAGCGTGCCGCCTTCGGTCCTGATCAGGTCGTCGGCGCCGGGACCGGAGGTGGGGCCGGGCGTGACCGGCGCCGAGGGAACGCCCGGCGGAGTGGCGACGGGCCGGGCGAGCAGTTGCCGTACCTGCTGCTCCGACAGCGGGCCGCCCGCAGGGCCGGTCAGCGTGCCGCCGAGCAGCCCGATCAGGGCGACGCCCGCCGCGGTGGCCGCCGCGGCGGTACCGAGCCATCCCGCCGCCGCCAGCGCGAGTCGTCGCCTGTCCACATCGCCACCCTCCCCCGCGCGGTGATAAGCGGAGGTTAAGACGACCCTAACCCGCGTTCACCGGCTTCAACGGCGGGCCGCGGTGCGGATACCGTGGGCCGATGGCCAGTGTCCTGCTCGTCGAGGACGACGCGACGATCCGCACCGCGCTCACCCGGGGCCTGCGGGAGCGCGGGCACGCCGTGTCCTCGGCCCCCACCGCCATGAACGGCCTGCGCGGCGCGCTGGAGGATCGCCCCGACCTGGTGGTGCTGGATCTGGGGCTGCCCGACCTCGACGGCGTGGAGATGCTGCGCATGCTCAGGGCGGTGAGCCGGGTCCCGGTGATCGTGGCGACCGCCCGTGACGGGGACGCGGCGATGGTGGGCGCGCTCGACGCGGGAGCCGACGACTACGTGGTCAAGCCGTTCAGCGCCGCCCAGCTCGACGCCCGCGTCCGTGCGGTGCTGCGCCGGGCGGGCGAGAGCCCGGCCGACTCCTCCGTGCAGGTCGGCGAACTCCGCCTGGACCCGCGCACGCGCGAGGCCGCACTCGGCGGCGACCCGCTCGATCTCACCCCGCGGGAGTTCGACCTGCTGCACTACCTGGCCGCGCGCGAGGGCCAGGTGATCGGCAAGCGGGAACTGCTCACACAGGTCTGGCAGATCCCCTACGGCGGCGCGGACAAGACCGTGGACGTGCACCTGTCCTGGCTGCGGCGCAAGCTGAAGGAGACCGCCCAGCACCCGCGCTACCTGCACACCGTGCGCGGGGTCGGCGTCAAGCTGGTCGATCCGGCATGAGAGATCCGGGGTGAGAAGGTGGCTCGCGGTGCTGGTCGCGGCCACCACCTCGCTCGTCCTGATCGCCCTGCTCGTGCCGCTCGCCCTGCTGGTGCGGACCGCCGCGGAGAACCGCGCGGTGGGACAGGCGACCGGCGAGGCCGAGTCGGTTGCCGTGGCGGTCGGATCGGTGGACCCCGGCACGCTGGCCATCACCGTCGAACGCGCCACGCAGGCCACCGGCCATCCGATCACCGTGTTCCTGCCAGGCGGCTCCATCGTGGGCGCGCCCGCCCGGCGGACCCCGGCCGTCGAGCTGGCGGCGCGCGGCAGGAGCCTGGCCGCCGATGCCCCCGGCGGCAGGGAGATCCTGGTCGCCGTCCAGGGCGGCGGCGGCACCAGTGTGGTCCGTACGTACCTGAGCGACGCGGACCTCACCCGGGGTGTTCGCGAGGTGTGGCTCGGCATGCTGGCGCTCGGCCTGGCGCTGATCGGGATCGGCATCGCGGTCGCCGACCGGCTGGCCGGGGCGATCATCCGGCCGATGGCCGCCACCGCGCGGGCCTCCCACCGGCTCGCGGCGGGCGACCTGTCGGCGCGGGCCGTACCCGAGGGCCCGCCAGAGGCACGGGCGGCGGCGCTCGCGCTCAACCGGCTGGCCGGGCGGATCGGCGATCTGCTCGCCGAGGAGCGGGAGGCGGTGGCCGACCTCTCACACCGCCTCCGCACGCCCCTGACGGGCCTCAGGCTGGACGCGGAGGCGCTTCGGAACCCGGAGGAGGCCACGCGCATCGGAGCCCGTGTGGACGATCTGGAGCGCGCCGTCACCGCCGTGATCAACGAGGCCCGGCGGCGTTCGGGCGAGCGGCGGCACTGCGACGCGGCGGCGGTGGTGGCCGAGCGGGTCACCTTCTGGTCGGCGCTGGCCGAGGACCAGGACCGCCGGGTCACCGTGGACCTGCACCCCGGGCCGCTGCCGGTCCCGCTGGCCGCCGAGGAACTGGCGGCGGCCGTGGACGCGCTGCTCGGCAACGTCTTCGCGCACACCCCGGAGGGCACCGCCCTGGCCGTACGGCTGGCCCCCGGCGTGGTGATCGAGGTCGCCGACGAGGGCCCGGGGTTCCCTGCCCGGCGGCCGGCCCGGGGCAGCAGCGGAGCCGGGTCCACCGGGCTGGGGCTGGACATCGTCAGGCGGTCGGCCGAATCGGCCGGCGGGTCCATGGCCCTGGGGCGCGGGCCGTACGGCGGCGCGGTGGTCACCGTCACCCTGCCGCAGGGCGATTCCTCTTTCGGGGCGGCATAACGGCTTTAGGGACGGCTTAACGACCGGCTAGCGCGGTTCTAAGGCGGGCGGCGGGAGTGTGGGGCCATGAACACACGGAGCAGACTCGTCATCGCCCTGGGCGCGGGAGCGCTGGTCGTGCTGACCGGCGGCGCGGCCCAGGCCGCCCCCTCCCCCGCCGCGGCGCACGGGAAGAGCACCTGCGAGCGGGCGGTCGAGATCGCCAAGAAGAAGGCGCCGGGCGCCCGCGTCACCGACGTCGAACGGGAGCGGGAGCACGGCCGGCAGGTGTGCCAGGTGGAACTGGAGAAGGGACGCTGGGAGTACGAGGTCCACGTCGCGCTGGACAGCGGGAAGATCGTCAAGTTCGAGCGCGAGTACGACGACGACTGACGGCCTGCGCCCCTGCGCGTGCCTCGATCGGTCAGCAGCCGGACAGGACGCGCGCCATGGCGTCCTTCTCCGCCTGGGTGACCCACAGGTCGTACTTGACCTTCACGTCGATCTGGCGCGCCACGTAGTCACACCGGTAGGCGCGGCGCGGCGGCAGCCACGTCGCCGCGTCGCCCGCGCCCTTCTGGCTGTTCAGCGGGCCGTCCACGGCGAGGAGGTTCAGCGGGTCGTTGGCGAGCTCGCGGCGCTCGGCCTCGGCCAACCGGGCCGCGCCCTTCTGCCAGGCGTCGGCGAGCGCCACCACGTGGTCGATCTGCACCTCCATGCTGGTCTTCTGCCCGCGTTCGAACTCTATGGTCTTCCCGCCGTAGGGGTCCTTGAGCGTCCCGGTCAGCACGATGCAGTCGTGCGTCCCCTTCTTGAAGGTCTCGTTCTCCAGGTCGCGTTTGAGGATGTCGTTCCTCGTGTCGCACCCGTTGCGATCGACATCGGCCCAGGCAGGGCCGAACTCATCGCGGTCGAACCCGGTCATCGGCGCACGCCCCTTGACGGTGAGCCCGGCCAGCTCGTCCTGCGACTGCTGGACGTCGATCTTGCTCCCGCCGCCCGGCTTCTCGTCGGGCAACTCCCCGCGCGCCTCCACACCGCCGCAGCCCGCCAACGCCACCGCCGCGAGCGCCATCACCGTGGCCATCCGGTTCTTGCGGTTCCTCACCGTTGCTCCCAGGTCAAGGTTCAGTAATGGCTACGTATAGCAACTACCCAGAAGCGGTGGTGTTAGGGGGTCTCCTCCATGAGAGTCAAATGTTATTGGGGTTCCAGGGGATTGGCCCGGTAGTTCATGAGTCTTGCCGCCCGGTGCCGGATGTCCTGCGGCATCCCACGCGCGTCCCGTACGTCGGCGAGCCGGCCGGCGACCTCGGCGGAGTACGGCGGGGCGCCGACCCGGTCGAGCGCCGCCCGCAGCCGGTAGGGCATCCCACCGGCGAGGGCCACACCGGGGAGCGCGCCCAGGGGAATGCGCTCGGTGAACCGGCCTGCGGGAAGGCCGTGCTTCTTCTCTTCGGGACGTAATTCGGCGAGCACTTCCATGCGCGGGCGCGTCAAGAGGGGCAACAGGGCGATCGGTGATTCGGGGTCGATGGGGCGTGACGGTGCGTCGAATGTGCCGATGTAAAGCAGGTCGCCGTTCAGGAATCCGGCCCAAGTGTCAGCGGAGACCTGGATAACCGGCAGCCAGGACATATCTCCATCTGGTCGTGAGTTCGCGCCGCGACGTTAGCACAGCCCGCTTCGCGCGAGGGCGAACAATGCTCGCCTCAGCCGGTCGAATTCCATGTTCTGCGGCAACACGCCCGCCGTGTTCTGGAGCACGACGTCCTGAAGGCTCCCCATTCCCCCGTACATTCGGAGAATCTTTCTGATGAGCGCCTGACGCTCGTCCGAGTCGGCCCGGAATACACGGACGGCCGCGGCCAGGCCGGTCAGTTCGCGGGCGAGCCCAGGCTCACTCGTCCCCTTCAGCAGGGCGCTCATGCGGTCGAGTGCGTCGGCGATCGGTTCGCCTTCACCGGCTCTTTCGTCCATCGGCGGCTCCCTGTCCGTCAGCCTTCACCCAGGGCGCGGACGAGGATGGCGGCCGTCTTGGCGAGGACCTTTTCCTCGGCGTCGGCCTCGGCCGCCTTTCTGCTGGTGTACACGGCCATCACGATAGGCGCGGCGGCTTTGGACGGCCAGATCACCGCGACGTCGTTCGCGGTGCCGTACGTTCCGCCGGTGCCGGTCTTGTCGCCCACCTTCCAGGTGGACGGCAGGCCGGCGCGGATGCGATTGCCGCCGGTCTTGTTCGCGAGCAGCCAGGCGTTGAAGCGCGCCTGGTCCTTGGCGTTCAGCGCGTCACCGGCGGTCAGTCGCCGGAAGCCGTGCGCCATTGCGGCGGGCGAGGTGGTGTCGCGTTTCTCGCCGGGCTTCCAGCGGTTCATTTCGGGCTCCCAGCGGTCGGAACGGGAAACCTCGTCGCCGAGCGAGCGGAAATACCGGGTGAGCCCCGCCGGGCCGCCGATCTCCCTGAGCAGGATGTTGCCCGCGGTGTTGTCGCTGTGAGTGATCGCCGCCTCGCACAGCCGGCCGACCGTCAGCCCGCTCTTCACGTGCTTCTGGGTTATCGGCGAATAGGGCTCGACCTCGGCGGCGGTCCAGCGGACGACCCGCTTCAACAGGCCGGGATCGGAAGTCCGCGCCTTGTGCAGCACGGCGGCGGCCACCACCGCCTTGAAAGTGGACGCGAGCGGGAATCGCTCGTCCGCGCGATGGCCGACCGTTCTTCCGGTCGCGGTGTCAATGGCGTACGCGCCGATCCGGCCGTCGAAGGAGGCTTCCAGCGCCCGCAGTTCGCGCCGCACCGCCGCCGTCTCCACCTCCGGCACGGCGGGCGTCGCGGTCTGGGCTCGCGGCGTGCCTGGGGCGTGGGTCGCCGCCTTGGCCCGTGGCGGCGACTCGGCGGCCGGGGCGGAACACCCGCCGAGCGCCCCACCGGCCACGAACAGGCTCGTCACCAGGGCCGCTTTCGGCACGACCGGAACACGCCAGGCGTTTCGCATGGGACACGAGCCAAGCAGAGCGGGGTGACGCCTGTCTAATCAGGCGGCCCTGATCACACGGTGTCAGCGGGCAGCCGGGGGCCTTTCGGCCGGTGCAAGGTGCGGCGGGTGAGCGGCGCGCCCGCGAAACGCCGGGCACGGGGCCCGGCGCGGCACGGCGCCGCGGCGAGAGTGGCGCGTGCCGTACCGAAAACCGGAGCGGGCCGGACCAGAGCCGGACCGGCCCCCTACGTCAGAGCCCGTACTCCTTGACGATGCGCTCGTGGCGCTCGACCTCGACGCCGACCTCGCGGGCCAGGTCGAGCCAGGCCAGCGGATGCACCCAGCGCTCCGTCGCGTCGTCCAGCAGCGCGTCGACCTCGGTCGGGCTGACCTCCGGCGGCACCGCGACCCACCCGAACACGCCCGGCAGCCGCTCCCCGCTCGTCGGGTGGCTGACCGTGTAGTTCTCGTCGCTGTAGACCCACATCGGCCAGCCCCGCTCCGCGAGGACCTCGTTGAACTCCGCCCAGTCGTGCTCGGACGGCGCCGCCCCGTCGAAGAACCAGCTCGTGTATCCGCCCGGCCGGAGCATCCGCACGGCGGCGAACGGCGGGATGAACTCCTCGCGCTCCTGCGCCCCGTCCGGGACCGGCTCAAGGAGCTGCGGGTCGAAGACCACGACGTCGCCCGCGTTGAACTCCATCCCGGGCGGCTGCGGCATGGCCAGCCGGGCGGTGGCGGGCCCGGTACGGACGCTGATGACCTGGCGCTGGCTGCCGTCGGGGGCGGGCAGGATGACCCGGATCAGGCCCATCTCCTGCTCCACCGGCCCAGAGTCGCCCTCCACCGGCATGCGCAGCCTGGCCGCGCCCAGGCGGACGGTCTCCCAGTCTTCAGTGCTGCTCGCCATGACGATCATCCGCCAGACGTCTTCGTCCTCCAGCTCGGGCGAGTCGAGGACCTCGCGGATCGCCTGGGCGCCCTTGGCGTTCTGGTCGAGCCGCTGGGCCGAGCCGGACAGCAGGCGGCGGGCGTCGAGGCCCGCTCCGGCGGCGAGGGCCTGCTCGGCCTCCGACAGCGTCTCCTCCCAGCGCTCACGGGCGCGGTGCAGCCGGGCGAGGGTGAGGTGGCGCTGCGCGTCGGGAAGCCTGGCCGCGAACTGTTCGAGGCGTTCGTCCTGCCTGGCCTCGATCAGCAGGTTGGCCAGGATCGCGATGTCCTCGTCGTCGGGCGTGCCCGGCGCGGGCTCGCCGTCGACCATCATGGTCCAGTAGATGTCGGCGCCGCGCGAAGGGTAACCGAGGAAGCCGAGCGTGGTGGTGAGCCTGCGGGTGCCCTCCAGGTCCTCGCCCGCCAGCGGGGTCAGCCATTCCACCCAGCGCTCGGGGTCGGCCTTGGAACCGTCGGCGGCGTCGAAGATGCCCACGCGCTCGCCGAGCGGGCCGGGGGCCTCCGGCGGCGCGGTCGAGTCGGCGTCGCGGCGGAGCTTGGCGATGCGGGCGGGCAGCTCGCCCACCTGCTCCTCCTTCAGCTCGGCCAGGCCGCTTTCGGCGATGTCGGCGAGGTAGCGGGCCTGCCAGACGCCCTGCCTGGCGATCGCCAGGTCGCCCGCGATCAGGGCCAGCTCGACCCTGGCCCGGTAGCCGCCCATCATCGCGAAGTAGTCGATCCACTGCCGCAGCACCCGCCCGAGCTGCCAGGTGTTGGCGATCTGCGACGATCCGGCGAGCACGTGGACGGCCCGCGACCACTCCACGAACGAGTGCGGGTGATCGCCTACCACGTCGAGGTCGGGCAGCGCCTCGACGGCCTCCGAGGTACGGCCGAGGGTGCCGAGCACCAGCGCGCGCAGCACGCCCTCGCGGTGCGGGCGGTTGATCGGGTCGTCGGGCTTGAGGCCGGACGCGGCTTCGAGGGCGGCCAGGGCGTCTTCCGCGCGGTCGGCGGCGAGCAGCGCGCGGGCCGCGGCGGCGGCCAGCTCCCAGCTCGCGTCGTGGTCGGCGGCGCGCAGCCGCTCGATCGCCGACTCGGCGTAGGCGACGGCCTCGCCCGGACGGCCGGAGTCGAGCAGGGCCAAGACGTACTGGGTGGTCAGGCCGCAGAACGGCAGAGCGCCCGGCTCCACACCGGAAAGCGCCTCGCTGAGCAGCCGCAGGCGGTCGGCGGCATGGCCGGGGCCGTCGGCGTTGGCCTGGGCCACGGCCAGGGCCTCGATGGCGGCCGGCGCCGACGGGCAGTCGCGGACGTCTTCGCGCTGGGCGAACGCCAGCAGCTCCTCCGCGTCGCCGAGCGCGACCGCACCCTGGGCCCGGTCGCCGATCCGGCCCACCAGGTGCCAGTAGCGGGCGTAGAACTCCAGCCAGGGCAGCTCCAGCTCCTCGGCCTGCCCCGCGACGGCCGGGGCCACCACGTCAAGCTGGGCATATCGCCCTTCATACGCCTGCGCGGGGAGATCTCCAAGCGCGATGGCGAGGCCGGCGTTGCCGGCTTCTTGAAGTTGCCGCTGGGTGTCGCCGACCCAGGCCCAGATGTCCACGTCCATGGGGAGTCAGTCTGCCAGGTCGGCAGGCATGCCCCAAACGCCTGCGGCACCGGCGCGCCCGAGGGGCTCAGGTGAGATATTCGCCCGCGGCCACGATCACCGCGGGGCCGCAGAGGTGGGTCGTCACGGCCTCCAGGACGACGCTGAGCGCGCCGCCGGGCACCTCGACCGTCCAGGTGCCGGTCTCCTCCCCGGCGAGCCTGGCGGCGGCCACCGCGGCGGCCACCGCGCCCGTGCCGCAGGAGCGGGTCTCGCCCGAGCCGCGCTCGTGGACGCGCATCACCACGCGGCGCGGCCCGACGGCGTTGATCAGCTCGATGTTGACGCCCGCCGGGAAGTGCACGGAGTCGAAGCCGGGCTGGTGGGTCAGGTCGAGCTGAACGACCGGGTCGCCGATCACGCAGGCCAGGTGCGGGTTGCCCATGTCGATGTGCAGCCCGGGGTATTCCTGCCCGCCGACCGTGGTGGTGCTCTCCCCGTGCAGGGTGGCCGGGCCCATGTCGACCGACACATCACCCTCGACGCCGACGCGCACCTTCTTGACCCCGCCCCTGGTCGCCACGGGCAGCTCGCCCGGCTCGGCGAGGCCGGCGTCGACCAGGTAGCGGGCGAAGACACGTACGCCGTTGCCGCACATCTCGGCCATGCTGCCGTCGGCGTTGCGGTAGTCCATGAACCACTCCGCCCGGGCGGCCTGGTCGGCGACCTCGGGGCACAGCTTGGTGCGCACCACGCGCAGCACGCCGTCCGCGCCGATCCCGGTGCGCCGCGCGCACAGCGCGGCCACGAGCGCCGCCGACACGTCGAGCTCGCCGTCCGGGTCGGGGAGGATCACGAAGTCGTTCTCGGTGCCGTGCCCCTTGAGAAACCGCATGCTCCAAGCCTATCGAGCGGCCCCCGCCAGCGTGTCCAGGGCGCGTTCCAGCAGGGCGGGCGAGTCGTGGCGGAGCCACACGACGCGCGGGTCGCGCCGGAACCACGACTCCTGGCGGCGCGCGAACCTGCGGGTGGCCCTGATCGTCTCGTCCTTGGCCTGTTCCTCGGTCCACTCCCCCGTCAGGTACCGGAGCACCTGCGCGTACCCGAGGGCCCTGCTCGCCGTACGGCCCTGGGCGAGACCGTGGCGGGCGAGTTCGCGCACCTCGTCCACCAGCCCGGCCTGCCACATCCGTTCGACCCGCAGCGCGATCCGCTCGTCCAGCACCGGGCGGGGGACCTCGATCCCGATCTGGACGCTGGGATAGAGCGCGTCATAGGACGGCAGGGTCGCCGAGAACGGCCGGCCGGAAAGCTCGATGACCTCCAGGGCCCGTACGACGCGCCTGCCGTTGCTGGGCAGGATCGCCGCGGCGGCGGCGGGATCGAGGCGGCTCAGCCGGTCGTACAGGACCTGCGGCCCGGCTTCGGCCAGCTCCGCCTCCAGCCTGGCCCGGACCTCCGGGTCGGTGCCGGGGAACTCCAGGTCGTCCAGCGCGGCCCGGACGTACAGGCCGGACCCTCCGGTCAGGATCGGCGTCACCCCGCGCGCGAGCATGCCGTCGAGGAGCGTACGCGCCAGGCCCTGGTACTCCGCCACGCTGGCCGTCTTGCGGACGTCCCAGACGCCGAGCAGGTGGTGCGGCACACCGCGCATCTCCTCGGGGGAAAGCTTGGCCGTTCCGACGTCCATTCCTCGGTAAAGCTGCATGGAGTCGGCGTTGATGACCTCACCCCCCACCCGGAGGGCCAGATCCACGGCCAAATCGGACTTTCCTGCCGCTGTCGGGCCGACGACGGCTACCACGGGTCGCTCTGTCACGCCGATAAGTGTGTCAACTGCCTGGGTATGCATGGGGTGAGGGGAAATATAGATCGATTCGGGGGAATCCATCATGTCGATCATGGAGAAGCTCAAGGAGATGTTCGGCGGCCAGAGCGGCAAGACCCACGACGTCCCGCGTCAGGCCGAAGGCCCGGCGGACGACATCGTGGACAAGGGCTCGCAGTGGGCCAAGGACAAGACCGGCGGCCGCTACGACGACCAGATCGACCACGCCGCCGAAGAGGCCCGCAAGCGCACCCAGGGCGGCGACGGCCGGGAAGGCTGACCCGCCGGCCCGCCTACCCGTGCGGGTGACATGGGCAGACGACGGGGCCGTGCCGGGAGGGCACGGCCCCGCCCTCGTCTTGTGGGCTCACATCTCCCAGTCGAGCATCGGCTGCAGGTAGCCCTCCAGGGTGAGCAGCCAGCGCTTGGACTCCACGCCCGTCCCGCCGCTGAAGCCGCCGAGCCCGTCGCCGGCCACCACACGGTGGCACGGCACCACGATCGGGATCGGGTTGGCGCCCATGATCGAGCCGATCGCCCGCGCGGGCACGCCGCCGCCGCTCATCTCGGCCAGTTCGCCGTAGGTCACCGCCCTGCCGTACGGCACGCGCCCGTGCAAGGTGCCGAGCACCCGCTGCTGGACCGGCGAGAGCAGCCGCCAGTCCACCGGGACGCTGAAGGACCGCAGCTCGCCCGCGAAGTAGCGGGTCAGCTCGGTGAGCACGCCCGCCGTACGCCCGTCTGGGTCGCCGTCCGCCATCGGCAGCCCCAGCCGCCGCGCCGCGCCCGCCCGCCGCTCCGGTGTGTCGCCCCAGATCAGGGCGGCCAGCCCGACCTCGGTGACGGCGACGGCGAGCTGCCCGAGCGGGGTCGGAACCGCGCCGAATGCCACGCTTTCCACCACCGAATTCTATGTGCCCGCAACGTAGGCGGGCACGGGCGGGCACGGGCGGGCACGGGCGGGCACGGGCGGGCCGCTCCCTAGCATGGGGTCCGTGTCCATTCGCGAACTGATCGTCCTCGGCACGTCCAGCGCGGTGCCCACCCGGCTGCGCAACCAGAACGGCTACCTGCTGCGCTGGGACGGCGAGGGCTTCCTGTTCGACCCGGGCGAGGGCACCCAGCGGCAGATGTCGCACGCCGGGCTGAGCGCCCACGACATCACCTGGATCTGCGTCACCCACCTGCACGGCGACCACTGCCTGGGCGTGCCGGGCGTCGTCCAGCGGATCGCCCGCGACGGCGTCGCCCACCAGGTGACGGCCGCCTACCCGGCGAGCGGCGAGGCGTACTGGCGGCGGCTGCGGCACGCGACCCTGTTCGCCGACACCACCGTCATCGCCGAACGCCCCCTCGCCGGCCCTTCCGTCACCCTGCCCGCGGGCCCGGTCACTTTGACCGCGCTTCCGCTGTCCCACACCGTTCCCGTGTACGGCTACCGCCTCGACGAGCCCGACGGCCGGCGCATGCTCCCCGGCCGCCTGCGCGCCCGCGGCCTGACGGGCCCCCTCATCGGCCACCTCCAGCGCGAGGGCTCCGTCACCGCCCCCGACGGCTCCACCGTCACCCTCGCGGAGTGCAGCGAGCCCCGCCCGGGCCAGAGCGCCGCCTTCGTGATGGACACCCGGCTGTGCGACGCGGCCTTCCGGCTCGCCGAGGGCGCCGACCTGCTGGTGATCGAGTCGACGTACCTGTCCGCCGAGGCCCGCCTCGCCGAGGAGTACGGCCACCTGACCGCCGCCCAGGCCGGCCGGATCGCCGCCGAGTCCAACGCCCGCCGCCTGGTGCTCACCCACTTCTCCGAACGCTACGACCCCGCCGACGAGCCCCGCTTCCTCGACGAGGCCGCCAAGACCTTCTCCGGCGACATCATCCTGGCCCACGACCTCACCAGAATCCCCGTCCCGAAGCGAACATGAACCAAAAGCGACCAAATCATCACTTACCGTGTTCACCATAAGTGATCATGACTCGCGAACTAGACTTGAGGCATGAGCGTGGCCCATGAGGAGTACGACGACCTCCATCGCCTGGTCGACCGGCTGACCCCGGACCAGGCGCGGCAGGTCCACGCGGTCGTGCTCAAGCTCGTGCAGAACGAGCCGGAAACCGCCGCGCCTCGCGCGGGCGCTCCGCATCGCCGCTTCTCGTTCGCCGGGATCATCTCCGACGAGCCCGACACGGCCCGGCGTTCCGAGGAGATCATTCGTGACGGTTTCCGTTCCGATCCATGCTGATCTGCGACACCGGGCCGCTCTACGCAGTGCTGAACCGGAAAGATGAAGATCACGCGCGTTGCATGAGGCTGTTCCAGTCACACCCCGGCCCCCTGGTGGTGCCCGTCCCCGTGCTGACCGAAGTGTGCTGGCTGCTGGAAAAGCGCGTCGGCCCGGAAGCCGAGGCCGCCTTCCTCGAAGCCGTCGCCGACGGCGAGCTCACAATGGAGGGGCTGCAACTCGGCGACATCGCGCGAATGCAGGCCCTGGTAGTGAAGTATGCCGATTTCCCGCTGGGGGCGGTGGACGCCTCCGTGGTCGCGATCGCGGAAAGGCTCGGCACCCGCCAGATAGCCACCCTTGACCGCAGACACTTCACCGCCGTCAGAGACAGCAGCGGGGGGCACTTCGTCCTGGCTCCTTGAGCCGTCCGGCCCCTGAACGGGCTCAACCCTGCCGTTCATCCGCAAGAAGGGGGCTCCGCACCAAGGCCGGTGGCCGCCGGTGGTCACCCCCGCTCACGGTCGTGCGGGGCCGGTCGGGGTCACATGTTGATCATGTGGCCGGCCAGCCCGTGGACGGCCTCCTTGACGGCCTCGCCCAGGGTGGGGTGGGCGTGGATGTTCCGGCCGACCTCGTGGACCGTCAGGTCCCACTGCTGGGCCAGGGTCAGTTCGGGGAGGAGTTCGGTGACCTCGGGGCCGATGAGGTGGGCGCCCAGGATCTCGCCGTACTTGGCGTCACTGATGACCTTGACGAAACCGTTGGGGTCGCCGAGGCCGTGCGCCTTGCCGTTGGCGGTGAAGGGGAACTTCACCACCTTGACGTCGAAGCCCTGCTCCCGCGCCTGCGCCTCGGTCCAGCCGAAGCTGGCCACCTGCGGCTGGCAGTACGTCGCGCGCGGCACCATCACGAAGTCGATCTCCATTGTCTCCGCGCCGCCGATCGTCTCGGCCGCCACGATGCCCATCGCCTCGGCCGCGTGCGCCAGCATCAGCTTGGCGGTGACGTCGCCGATCGCGAAGATGTGCGGCACGTTCGTACGGCCGCGCCCGTCCACCGCGATCGCGCCGCGCTCGGTCAGCGCGACCCCCGTGTTCTCCAGCCCGTAGCCCTCGACCCTGGGCTGGAACCCGATCGCCTGCAGGACCTTGTCGGCCGCGAGCTTCTGCTCTTCGCCGTTGCGTGAGACGGTGACCTGGACCTGATCGCCGGAGTCGTCGATCGACTCGACCTTGGTGGAGGTCAGCACCTCGATGCCGAGCCGCCGGTAGCGCTTGGCGAGTTCGGCGGACACCTCCGCGTCCTCCAGCGGGACGATGCGGTCCAGGAACTCCACGATCGTCACCTTGACGCCGTAGGAGTTGAGCACGTACGCGAACTCCACGCCGATCGCGCCCGCCCCGGCGATGATGACGCTGCCGGGCAGCCGGTCGGCGAGGATCTGCTCCTCGAAGGTCACCACCCGCTCGCTCAGCGTCGTACCGGGCAGCAGCTTGGTCGTGGTGCCCGCGGCGATGATGCAGTTGTCGAAGGTCACCGTCTGGCTGCCGCCGTCGGTGCGGGCGACCTGGAGCGTGTGCGCGTCGGTGAACGTGCCCCGCCCGTCGTACTCGGTGATGCCGTTCTTCTTCATCAGGTAGTGGACGCCCTTGACGCGGCCGTCGGCGACCTTGCGGCTGCGCTTGAACGCCTCGCCGTAGTCGAAGGAGACGGTGCCGTCGACGCGCATGCCGAACGTCTTCGCCTCATGGGTGAAGATGTGCGCGAGCTCCGCGTTGCGCAACAGGGCCTTGGAGGGGATACATCCCACGTTGAGGCAGATGCCGCCCCAGTACCGCTCCTCGACGACCGCCACCTGAAGGCCGAGCTGCGCGGCTCGCACCGCGGCGGTGTATCCGCCGGGCCCCGCGCCCAGGACTACCACGTCGTAGTGAGTGCTCATGTGCCGGACCCTATTCGGCGCGGGCCTTCCGGGCATCAGCGGGGGGCACATCGGCGCGCCCGCGCCCCACCGGGAGCGCGGTGGAGCCAGGACAGCGTACGGCCCACCGTACCGGCTCGGGAAAGCGGTACGGCGGGCCGCCACGACGCCCGGAAGTGCGCGCTGAGCCCTTTACGGCGGGCCCCGGCCGGGAACCAGCCCGGAACGACCACCGCACGGACCCCCACTGCGGACCTCGGCCAGGGATCAGCCTGGAAAGGCCGTCGCACGGACCGCACCGCGGACCCCGACCGGAGATCAGACCAGAAAGGCCGTCGCACGGACCGCACCGCGGACCCCGACCTGAGATCAGACCAGAAAGGCCATCGCGCAGACCTCTACTGGGGGCCTCGGCCGGAGATCAGGCCGGGAGGGCCGTCGCTCGGCCAGTCGTCGACCTCCTCCGTCTGTCCGCCGTTGTTCTTCGGCGGGGTCTGCGGGGAGTCCTCATCCTTTCCTGGGTCCTTTTCCGGTTCGCGGCCGGCGTTGCCGCCGCCGCCGGGATCGGCGGGATCGGCGGTGTCGTCCGGGCCGCCGCCGGGGTCGGCGTCGGGGCCGGAGTGGGCCTCCACGGAGGGCGCGTCTTCTGTGGTGCCCTCCTTCGCTTCGCCGCGCCCGCCGGGCTCGGCGACGCCGCCCGCGCGGTCCGCGGGCCGGCCGGTCGTGGCACCCCCGCCGGGCGCGGCGCCGCCGGTGTCGTTGAACACCGCGAAGGCGACGCCTCCCGCGGCGAGGACGGCGACGAGAGCACCCGCGGCTATGGCCTGGCCGCGCCTGCTCCCTCCCCTCCTCCTGGACTTCGTGTTCCTGGACTCTGCGTTCTCGGTCTCGTCGTACTCGGGCGGATCGGTGTGGCCCGTCGATGATCGGACGTGCCGTTGCATGAGTTGACAACTCCCTGCGGTCGTATCGGTGGAAACCAGCACGGTTTCCGAGGGTGCTGGACCACACTAACCCCAGTAACGAAAACGGCGCACAAGGATCACAAAGGAATCACACCTTGTCCCTCATCTCACGACTTTTCGCGGGTCAGCGGCGCTCCTGGGTAGCGGTCGCGGGCGCGGTCGCCGTCCTCGGCACCGCGGGCGCCGGAGTCTTCCTGGCCTTTTCGGCTGGCCAGAACGCGAATTCCGGGTCACCGGAGCGATCGACAACGAGTGACGGCACCCCACGTCCGCGCCCGGGACAGCCGGTGGGCACGGCGGGGCGGCCGGGGCCGCAGCCGTCCGGCGAGTTCTCCGGATGGGTGCCGGGCAGCGGCACGCCGACGCCCGCCACCGCCGATACGCCCCGGGACAAGGCGGCGGTCCCGGGACCGGGCGGAAACCAAGGAGATCCAGCGGATTCAGCGGATTCAGCGGACAGAACGGCCCCGGGCGGGCCCCCTCCGACCGCCGGACGTCAGGCGCCCCGCCCGCCCGCCGCCAAGACGCGCCGGAACGGCGGAGCGCGCCACGCCCCGGTACGCCGGCCCGAGCGGGAGGCTCCCCGCCGTCAACCGGCCCCGGCCCCCCAACCACAGCCCCAACCACAGCCCCAGCCACAACCCCGGCCACAGCCCGCGCCGCGCCCCTCGGTCACCTGGCGCGGCCCCAACCCGTGCGCGACCTTCGACGACTTCCGCCGGCCGTACTGCGACCAGTTCCTCGACCGGCTCCGCAGGCGCTGAGCGGCCGGGCCCGGCGGCTCAGGAACAGCCGGTGGGCTGGACGGCGGTGGCGGCGGGGCGGCCGATGGCAGGCATGCCCAGCATGACGCCGGGACTGGACGCCGGACCGGCCTGGCGGCCGGCCCACGCGTCGCCCGCGCGGGTGCGGCGCAGCGACAGCGGCGGGCCGTCGGCGACCAGGTGGTGCGGGGCCGCGTAGGTGATCTCGACACGGACCATGTCGCCCGGCCGCGGCTGCTCCTGCCCCGGCGCGAAGTGGACGAGCCGGTTGTCCGGGGCGCGGCCGGACAGGCGGCGGGTCGCGTCGTCCTTGCGCCCCTCGCCCTCGGCCACCAGAACCTCGACCACCTTGCCGACCTGCCCGCGGTTCTCCTCCCAGGAGATCTCCTCCTGAAGCGCCACCAGCCGCTCGTAGCGCTCCTGGACGACCTCCTTCGGCACCTGGCCGTCCATGGTGGCCGCGGGCGTGCCGGCGCGGATGGAGTACTGGAAGGTGTAGGCGTGCGCGAAGCGCGAGGCGCGGACCACCTCGAGGGTCTGCTGGAAGTCGGCCTCGGTCTCACCGGGGAAGCCGACGATGATGTCGGTGGAGATGGCCGCGTCCGGCATGGCCGCGCGGACCTTCTCGATGATGCCGAGGTAGCGCTCGGCGCGGTAGGAGCGGCGCATCGCCCGCAGCACGGTGTCGGACCCGGACTGCAGCGGCATGTGCAACTGGTGCATCACGTTGGGCGTCTCGGCCATGGCGGCGATCACGTCGTCGGTGAACGCTGCCGGGTGCGGCGAGGTGAACCGCACGCGTTCCAGGCCGTCGATCTCGCCGCAGGCGCGCAGCAGCTTGCCGAACGCCAGCCGGTCGCCGAACTCGACGCCGTAGGTGTTGACGTTCTGGCCGAGCAGCGTCACCTCCAGCACGCCCTGCTCGACGAGCGTGCGGACCTCGCCGAGGACGTCGCCGGGGCGGCGGTCCTTCTCCTTGCCGCGCAGCGACGGCACGATGCAGAAGGTGCAGGTGTTGTTGCAGCCGACCGAGATCGCCACCCACGCGGCGTAGGCGGACTCGCGCTTGGTCGGCAGCGTGCTGGGGAAGACCTCCAGCGACTCCTTGATCTCGACCTGCGCCTCGCGCGCGATCCTGGCGCGTTCGAGCAGGACCGGCAGCGACCCGATGTTGTGGGTGCCGAACACCACGTCCACCCACGGCGCCTTGCGGACGATCTCCCCTTGGTCCTTCTGCGCCAGGCAGCCGCCGACCGCGATCTGCATGCGCGGGTTGCGGGTCTTGGCCGGGCGCAGGTGCCCGAGGTTGCCGTAGAGGCGGTTGTCGGCGTTCTCGCGCACCGCGCAGGTGTTGAACACGACCACGTCGGCGGCCTGGCCGTCGTCCGCCCGCACGTAGCCCGCGTCCTCCAGCAGCCCGGCGAGCCGCTCGGAGTCGTGTACGTTCATCTGGCACCCGTAGGTCCGGACCTCGTAGGTGCGGCCATCGCCGGCGCGGGCGCTCTCCTCGGTGACATTCATCTCGATGACAAGAGTAAGCGTCATCCGGACGGGAGCGGGCATCACTCACGTACGGGACGGGCCCCTGCCCCTGTGACCTGGGGCACCAACGGAGTGTTCGTCAACCCGCCGTGATCGGATCGGTACCCGGCGGTTAGTGACGGGTGCCCTTCACCTGCATAACGTTGACCACCATGACGGAGAACGGGGACGCGACTCCACTCGTCAGCCTGGTCGGGGTCAACAAACACTTCGGCGCGCTGCATGTGTTGAAGAACATCGACCTGACCGTGGACCGCGGCGAGGTGCTGGTCGTCATCGGGCCCTCCGGCGGGGGCAAATCGACGCTGTGCAGAACGATCAACCGCCTGGAGACGATCGACGAGGGCCAGATCATCTTCGACGGGACACCGTTGCCCGAGGAGGGCAGGGCGCTGGCCCGGCTGCGGTCCGAGGTCGGCATGGTGTTCCAATCGTTCAACCTCTTCGCCCACAAGACGATCCTGGAGAACGTCACACTGGGGCCGATGAAGGTCCGCAAGAAGGCGCGCAAGGAGGCGTCCACGCGCGCGATGGAGCTGCTCGACCGGGTGGGCATCGCCAACCAGGCGGACAAGTACCCGGCGCAGCTCTCCGGCGGGCAGCAGCAGCGGGTGGCCATCGCCCGTGCGCTGGCCATGGACCCGAAGCTGATCCTGTTCGACGAGCCCACCTCGGCGCTGGACCCGGAGATGGTCCAGGAGGTGCTCGACGTCATGATCGGCCTGGCCAGGGACGGCATGACCATGGTCGTGGTCACCCACGAGATGGGATTCGCCCGCAGGGCCGCCAACCGGGTCGTGTTCATGGCCGACGGCCAGATCGTCGAACAGAACACCCCCGACGAGTTCTTCACCAACGCCAGGACCGACCGGGCCAGGGACTTCCTGTCGAAGATCCTCACCCACTGAACCACCGACCTCGCGCGAACGCGACTCTCACCCCCCTAGGCTCCCCACCTTTAGGCTCCAACCTTTAGGCCCCATCCTTTAGGAAGAAGAGGTACGTAAATGCGGGTAGGACGTTTCGGCGCGGCGCTCGCCGCAGCGGGCGCGCTGACGCTGGGCCTGGCGGCGTGCGGCGGCGGCAGTGGAGGCGGCGGCGACGCCGGCGGCAAGACCGATCGGGCCACCTCGGTCGTCGACAAGGTGAAGAACACCAAGCGGATCGTGGTCGGCACCAAATGGGACCAGCCGGGCCTGGGCTTGAACACCGGCGGCGGCGAGCCGCAGGGCTTCGACGTGGACGTGGCGAAGTACGTCGTGAAGGAGATCTCGGGCGACCCGAACGTCCAGATCGAATGGAAGGAGTCCGCCTCCTCCAACCGTGAGCCGTTCCTCGCCAACGGCACCGTCGACATCATCTTCGCCACCTACTCGATCACCGAGGAGCGCAAGGCCAAGGTGACGTTCGGCGGGCCGTACATCGTGGCCCACCAGGACACCATGGTCCGCGGCGACGCCTCGGAGATCGCCAAGGCGACCGACCTCGCGGGCAAGCGGATCTGCCAGGCCGCGGGCTCCAACTCCTACAAGCGGATCACCGACCCGCCGCCGGACGGCAAGCTCGACCTGGACGCCAAGCTGGTCGGCGCGAGCAACTACTCCGAGTGCGTCTCCAAGCTGAGCGGCAACAACCTGGACGCGGTGACCACCGACGACCTGATCCTGGCCGGGTTCGCCGCGCAGGGCGGAAACTACAAGATCCTCGGCGACCCGTTCACGGACGAGAAGTACGGCGTCGGCCTGAAGAAGGGCGACACCAAGACCTGCGAGGCGGTCAACAAGGCGATCACCAAGATGTACAGCGACGGGACCGCCAAGCAGATCTTCGACAAGTGGTTCGGCAAGGCGAAGGGGCTCACCGCGCCCACGGCCGCGCCGCAGTTCGAGACCTGCGCGTAGGGTTCGCCGCGACTCTTCGCACTTCTCTCACGTACGCGGCGGCCGGTGACCGGCGCGAGCCGGCACCTGCCGCCGCCGCACCCGTGGCTGGAGCACGATGGATGAACTGATCGAATACGCGCCGGACCTGCTGGCCGGTTTCGCGGAGAACCTGAAGCTGTCGGCGGTGTGCGGTGTGCTGTCGCTGATCTTCGGCACGATCCTGGTCGGCATACGGGTCTCCCCCACTCCGGTACTCCGGGCGGCGGGCACGACTTATGTCAACATCGCGCGTAACACACCGCTGACCCTGGTCCTGGCCTTCTCCTCGCTCGGGCTCAGCGATCAGATCGGGCTCATCTTCTCCGATGAGCCGAGCACGAACGGGTTCTGGCTGGTGGTGCTGGGCCTCACCGCCTACACCTCCACCTTCGTCTGTGAGGCGCTGCGCGCGGGCATCAACACCGTGCCGTTCGGGCAGGCGGAGGCGGCCCGGGCGATCGGGCTGACGTTCCTGCAGTCGCTCACCCTGATCATCCTGCCGCAGGCGTTCCGGGCCGTCATCGCGCCGCTCGGCAACGTGATGATCGCGATGATCAAGAACACCACGGTCGCCATCGCCGCGGGCTACCTGGCCGACGTGGCGTTCGTGATGAAGGACACCTTCGACACCACCGGCGTGTCGATCCCCATCTTCCTCGGCATCGTGGTGGCCTTCATGGTGGTGGTGCTGCCGATCGGATTCCTGACCGGCTGGCTGGCCAAGCGACTGGCGGTGGCCCGATGAACGGCGGCGCGTCCCTCCTCTTCGACGCCCCCGGGCCGCGGGCGCGGCTGCGCAACCACCTGCTGACCGCGGTGGCGCTGGTGGCGCTGCTGGCGATCGCGTGGTTCGTCTACAGCAAGTTCGACGAGAAGGGGCAGTGGCGGGCGGAGATCTGGGAGCCCTTCCTCCGGCCCACGACCTGGACCAACTTCATCGTTCCCGGCCTGATCGGCACGCTCAAGGCGGCTGCGCTGGGGGCGGTGTTCGCGCTGTTCTTCGGCGCGATCTTCGGTCTTGCCCGGTTGTCCGACCACCGCTGGGTCCGGATCCCGGCCGGGGTGGTCGTGGAGGTCTTCCGGGCGATTCCGCTGCTGTTGCTGATCTTCTTCGTCTTCTACCTGCTGCCCTCGGTGCTCGGCGGCGGTGACTACACGCTGATCGCGGTGGTCGCGGGGCTGACCCTCTACAACGGGTCGGTGCTGGCGGAGATCATCAGGGCCGGCGTGCTCGCGGTTCCGCGCGGGCAGTCGGAGGCGGCGTACGCGATCGGGCTGCGCAAGACCGGCGTGCTGTGGCGCATCCTGCTGCCGCAGGCCGTCACCGCGATGATGCCGGCCATCGTCAGCCAGTTGGTGGTGCTGCTGAAGGACACCGCGCTCGGCTACATCATCGCCTATGTGGACCTGCTGAACTTCGGCTTCAAGATCATTCCGCCGAACTTCCCCGGGTCGCTGATCCCCGCGGCGATCGTCATCGGGATCATCTACATCGGCCTGAACATGCTGCTCAGCGCGCTGGCCACCTGGCTGGAGCGGCGCAGCAGGCGCAGCCGTAAGAGTGCGGCACGGCCGATCGGGCTGTCCGCGGTGCCCGGCCCGGCCGGGGCCGGCATGGGACAGCTCTGAGGGTCCCTTGAGGCGGTCGCCGGAGTTTCGCGGCGACCGCCTCGCCATTTACCTGAACGCCTGAGCAAGTGGCGTACTCACGTAAAGGGAGGGCCAAAGGGAGACGGACGGCCGCCTTTTCCGGCAGGATGCGGCTATGTCCCCCGAGCGACCGCCGACCCGGACCACCACCGTGCCCTACACCGCCTGGCCCTCACCGATCTCCACCTCCGACGTCGCCCGAGCCGGTCTCAGCCTCGGATTCCCCAGTGTGCTGGGCGATGAGGTGTGGTGGAGCGAAGACCGTCCGGCGGAGGGCGGGCGCACCACGATCATGCACCGCGCCGCCGACGGCACCCGCCGCGAGCTGCTGTCCGCGCCGTGGAGCGCCAGGTCCCGGGTGCACGAGTACGGCGGGCGGTCGTACGCGGTCGCGCCCGATGGTCCGCTGGTCTTCGCCAACCACGCCGACCAGCGGCTCTACCTGATGACCGGAGACGCGGCGCCGGTGGCCCTCACCCCTGATCCGGAGCGGCACGCCGGGCTGCGGTACGCCGACCTGCACATTCGCGACGGGCGGGTGTGGGCGGTGCGTGAGCGCCACCACGACGACGGCAAGGTGGACCGGGCGATCGTGTCGATCCCCCTTGACGACCCCGGCATCGGTCATGCCGGGGCAGACCCCACCGAGCACGTCACCGGCAGCGACTTCTACGCCTTCCCCACTATCTCCCCTGATGGCGCACATCTCGCCTACATCTGCTGGAACCACCCGCGGATGCCGTGGCAGGGCACCGAGTTGCGGGTCACGCGCCTCGCCGACGGCCACTCCTGGACGGTCAAAGGCGGTCAGAGCGAGTCGGTGCTCGCCCCGCAGTGGCGCGATGACCGGCACCTCTACCTGGTCTCCGACTGGTCGGGCTGGTGGAATCTCTACCAGATCGGCATTTACGGCACTTCGTCGCAGGCGCTTCATCCGGCCGAGGAGGAGTTCGCCGGGGCGTTGTGGCGGCTGGGCTACGCGCCGTACGCCGTGCTCGGCGACGGGCGGCTCGCGGTGCTGCACGGCCGCGGCGACCTCCGGCCGGCCATCCTCGACCCGGACACGGGCACGCTCACCGACCTTGACGTGCCCTACGACGGCTGGGCGCCCTCGCTCGCGGCCGACGGCATGACGCTCACCGGCATCGCGTACGGCGCGGCGGTGCCCGGTTCGGTGGTGCGGATCGACGCGGTGACCGGCCGGGTCGAAGGGCTGCGCCGCGACGTGGAGGAGCTTCCCGACATCGCCTACCTGCCGGAGGCGCGGGCCGTGGAGTTCGAGAGCCGCTTCGGGCGGCGCGTGCACGCGATCGTCTACCCGCCGGCCAATCCGGTCGCCCAGGGCGAGGGCCTGCCGCCGTACGTCGTGGTGGTGCACGGCGGCCCCACCGCGCACGCGGTCCGCGCGCTCGACCTCGAACGCGCGTTCTTCACCAGCCGCGGGATCGGGATCATCGACGTCAACTACGGCGGGTCCAGCGGCTATGGCCGCGCCTACCGGGAGCGGCTGCGCGGCCAGTGGGGCGTCATCGACGTTGAGGACACCATCGCCGCCGCCGAGTGGCTGGTCGCCGAGGGCCTGGCGGACGAGACGCGGATCGCCGTGCGCGGCGGCAGCGCCGGCGGCTGGACCGCACTCGCGGCCTGCTGCGCCTCCCGGGCCTTCGCCGGCGGTGTGTCCTACTACGGCGTGAGCGCCCTCGCGCCGCTCAACGCGACCACGCACGACTTCGAGTCACGTTACGTCGAATGGCTGGTCGGCGCCGAAGACCCGGTGCTGTACGCCTCCCGCGAGCCGCTCGCCCGCGCGGGCGACGTGCGCTGCCCGATGCTGCTGCTCCAGGGGCTCGACGACCCGGTGGTGCCGCCCGCGCAGTCCGAGGCGTTCGCGGCGGCGCTGGCCGAGCACGGCGTGCCGTGCACGTACCTCACCTTCGAGGGCGAGTCGCACGGCTTTCGCCGGGCCGAGACGCGCAGCGCCGCGCTGGCCGCCGAACTGGCCTTCTACCAGCAGATCTTCTGGGCGGGCCGGTGAACTGATCAGCGCGCGAACTCCGTCGAGCGCGACTCTCGCACGACGGTGATGCGGATCTGCCCCGGGTAGGTCAGCTCTTCCTCGATCTGCTTGGCGACGTCACGGGCGATCACCTGGGTCTGGATGTCGTCCACGGTGTCGGGCTTGACCATGACGCGGATCTCGCGGCCGGCCTGCATGGCGAACACCTTCTCCACCCCGTCGAAGGACTGGGCGATCTGCTCCAGGCGCTCCAGCCGTTTGACGTACGCCTCCAGCGACTCGCGCCGCGCGCCCGGGCGGCTGCCGCTGATCGCGTCGGCGGCCTGGGTGAGCACGGCCTCCACGGTGCGCACCTCGACCTCGTTGTGATGGGCCTCGATCGCGTGGACGACGTCCTCGTGCTCGCCGTACCTGCGGGCGATCTCGGCGCCGATCAGCGCGTGGCTGCCCTCGACCTCGTGGGTGAGGGCCTTGCCGATGTCGTGCAGCACCGTGCAGCGCTTGAGCAGCTTGGGGTCCATGCCCAGCTCCACGGCCATGATCCCGGCGATGTGCGCGGACTCGACGAGGTGCTTGAGCACGTTCTGGCCATAGGAGGTGCGGTAGCGGAGCTGGCCGAGCAGCGTGATCAGTTCGGGGTGCATGTCGGTGATGCCCAGCTCCACCAGGGCGTCCTCACCGGCGCGGACGCAGAGGTCCTGGACCTCGGATCGGCTGCGCTCGTGCGCCTCCTCGATGCGCTGGGGGTGGATCCGCCCGTCGAGCACCAGCTTTTCCAGCGTCAGCCGCGCGGTCTCCCGGCGAACCGGGTCGAAGCAGGAGAGCAGTACCGCCTCCGGGGTGTCGTCGATGATCAGGTTGACCCCCGTCGTCGACTCGAACGCCCGGATGTTGCGCCCTTCGCGGCCGATGATGCGGCCCTTCATCTCATCGCCCGGCAGGTGCAGGACGGAGACCACCGACTCGGCGGTCTGCTCGGTCGCGACCCGCTGCACGGCCAGCGTCACGATCTTGCAGGCGCGCTTTTCCGCCTCCTTGCGGGCGTCGCTCTCGATCTCTCTGATCAACAGCACGGCCTCGCGCTTGGCCTGGTTCTCGATCTCCTTGACCAGCTCGTTCTTGGCCTGCTCGGCGGTGAGGCCGGAGACCCGCTCCAAGATCGCCCGCCGTTCCTCCTCGATCTGCAGGAGATCCTCGCGCCGGTCGGCCAGCTCGGTCTCGGTCTCGGCGAGTTTCCTGCCCCGCTCCGCCTGCCGACGCGCCTCCTCGTCCAGCCGCTGCTCGCGTTCGGCCAGCCGGTTCTCCCGCCGCTCCAGGTCGGCCCGGAACTCCTTCAGCTCCGACTTGAGGACCCGGGTCTCCTCCTCGACCTCCTGGCGCAGCTTGATCGCGCTCTTCTCGGCGGCCTCGGAGCGGCTGACGATCTCACTCGCCTCGGCCTCCGCACGGGTACGGATCTCGCCGGCCTCGTGTCTGGCCCGCTCCAGCTCCGCCTGGACCTCGGCCACTTCCTCCGGCCCGGGCCCGGTCGCGCGGGGGCCGATGGCTCCGGTACGGCGCGCGAGTACGACCAGCGCGGCGATCGCCACCACGGCGAAGACGAGCACCGCCACCGTCAGGGCGACCACCACAGCAGTCTCCATGCGCGCCCCCAGCCTCCTCGCGTAGCGATCTTCTAGCCCGCGAAGGTCACACCCACGGCACGGAAGCACCAACCGCTGGCGCCGCCAGGACAGATATCAACCCGCGTCAGGTAAGGCACCGACCGTCACCGATCGACACCGTACCTGCCTCACCATCGAGCCCGTTCGTCCGTCGTACACCGTTATGGCAATCCGCACAGCGCGGAGTGACTCCTCACTGTCGTCGAGATTAAGCGTCGAAGAGGTAACGGGCAAGCAAAGGCCACCTGTCAAGCTAGTTCCCGCTCATACGACGCCGTCCCACAACATCCCCCAAATCACCACATTCAACCCTGACACCGCACGGAATAGTGGATGTGCGGAGGGGACTGCACGTATTGGGCATGGAGCAGAGGAGTGATCGATCATGGCCGGCCTGGTGGTCAGACGGCACAGCCGAAACGACGCCCGCGCCGTCCGTGCCGTCGTCTCACTCATCCACCGCGGCGCGTGCGTCAGAGAGATCGCGGGGGGCGACCCGTCCGCGGGGGACGCGGAGTTCATCGGGCACTTCGATCGGTACGTCGCCAACCAGGGGTTCGAGCTCGTCGTGGCGTACGAGGACGGCGAGCCGGTGGGACAGGCGTGGGGCTGGCCGCTGGACGAACGCTCGGGGGCCACCTGGTGGAAGGGCCTGGTGTGCCCGCCGGAGCCGGGGTTCGCCCGCGAGGACGGGCACCGGACCTTCGCGCTCTCGGCGCTCATGGTGCGCCGCGCCTGGACCCGCCGCGGCATCGCCCGCGCCCTCCACGACGAACTCCTGCTGAGCCGCCCGGAAACCCGGGCGACCCTCCTCGTCCGCCCGGGCAACATCGCGGCCTGCTCCGCCTACGCCAAGTGGGGCTGGACCCGCCGCGCCACCCTCCGCCCCGACGCCCTCTCCGCCCCCACCATGGACGTCCTCACCCTGGACCTCACACCCCCGTGACCTCTCCCGGCGGACGAACGGATGCCACGACGAACCCCGAGCGTCCCAAGGTCCGCGCGGGCCGGACGGAGGCACCCACCGCAAACCGGAAGACCAGTTCCTTCTGGGCAGGTGCGCCTGCCGCGACGTGCGGAAATCTCAACCGCCAAGACCCGCGCGGGCCGCGTCCAGACGCCCTCCTCGGACGGGCCTCACCCTGGGGACCGCCAGGAGGACGAGCAAGCCACCTCAAGGGGCGCCCTCGACGGTGTCCAGGCAAGGGTCCGTGGCGCCGGCCACCTTGTCCGGAGCCGGTGGGGTGCGGCGGGTCCGCGGTGGGGTCAGTCGAGTTCTTCGGGGAGGTCTGTGGAGTCGAGGCCGTCGGCTTCGAGGGCCTCGCGGATGATGCGGAAGGCCAGGCCGGAGGAGTATCCCTTGCGGGCCAGCATGCCGGCGAGGCGGCGGGTGCGGACCGGGCCCGGGAGACCACGGGTGGACGGGAGCTTGCGGGCCACGAGGCGGCGGGCGGTCTCGGCCTCCTCTTCGGGGTCGAGGCGATCGACCGCGTCGCGAACGGTGTCGTCATCGACGCCGCGCCGCCGCAGCTCGGCCGCCAAGGCCCGCCGGGCCAGCCCGCGACCTGCGTGGCGGGAGGTGACCCAGGCGTCGGCGAACGCCTTGTCGTCGATCAAACCCACTTCGGAGAAGCGGGCGAGGACTGCGTCGGCCGCCGCCTGCGGGACCTCGCGCCGGCGCAGCGCGTCGGCGAGCTGTGCCCGAGTACGTGGCGCCATGGTCAGCAGCCGCAGGCAGATCGACCGCGCCACCGCCTCCGGGTCGGCATCCGGGCCCTCACTGGCCGGCGACCCCGGCACCGGCCCTTCCTGATCGGCCCCCGGCCCACCACCGGCCGAGGATCGGGACATCGCCCCCCGCCCGCCGCGCCGCCGTCTCGCCGAACCGCCATCGGACCGCCGCCCCGCCCGCGAACCACCGCGCCCCAAGCCCTCCTCGCCCACCGGCGACTCCTCGAATGAGGAGGCATCGCCGAGTTCGCGGCGACCACGACGCTGCGGGGTAGAGCCGACGTCGTCAGCAGACGGTGAAAGATCTGGACGGGCGTTCCAGTCCAAAGGCCCATCAGCAGCCGCCCGCCGTCCAGACACCAGCCCCTCCGAATCAGCCCCCGCCCCCTCAGAGGACACCTACAACCACCCCCTACGCACCACGCCCCCGCCACCTACCGGCCACGCATCACCGAAGCTTCGGCCCTGCGAGCCAGAACCATCGGCCGACCGGGAAAGGCCGCGACGAGCGTTCCAGCCCAAAGACCCACCAACAGCCCACCGCCCCAACGAAACCCAGGGCACCAGCCCCTCCGAATCACCAGCCGCCCCGGACACCTGCCGCCACCCGGTACACGAACCACCACCAACGCCCGCCCGCCGACCACGCGAGGCTTCGGCCCAGCGGGCCAGAGCCAGAATCATCAGCCGACCGGGAAAGGCCGAAGCGGACATTCCACCTCAAAAGCCCGCCAACAGCCCCCAACCCGGTACGCACACCCTCGCCGTCCACCGGCCACGCGTCGTCGAGGCTTCGGTCCTGCGCACCAGAGCCATCGGCCGACCGGGAAAGGCCGGGGCGAGCGTTCCAGCCCAAGGGCCCGTCGACAGCCCGGCGCCCTGACGAAAACGCCGGGTGCGTCTGTCCGACCCCTCAGCGGCCGGTGGCGTGGAGGGGGCGGGGTGGGCGTTTTGGGTCGGTGGTCTGGGGGTGGGGCACCGGGGTCGTTCGGGGCATTGGGTGGGTCGATCAGACGTCTCCGGGCTTGGGGGTCGTGGTCTTGCTGCTACGGGGGGCGGCGGCGCGGGGCGGGGTGGTGGCCGGGGGTGTGGGAGGAGCGGCGGGGGCAGGCTCTGCCGGGGCGTCGAGGCGCGGGCCCACGCCCAGCTTCTCCTTGATCTTCTTTTCGATCTCGTTGGCGATGTCGGGGTGCCCCTTGAGGAAGTTTCGCGCGTTCTCCTTGCCCTGGCCGAGCTGGTCGCCCTCGTAGGTGTACCAGGCGCCGGACTTGCGGACGAAGCCGTGCTCCACGCCCATGTCGATGAGGCCGCCCTCGCGGGAGATGCCCACGCCGTAGAGGATGTCGAAGTCGGCCTGGCGGAAGGGCGGGGCCATCTTGTTCTTGACGACCTTGACGCGGGTGCGGTTGCCGACCGGCTCGGTGCCGTCCTTGAGCGTCTCGATGCGCCGGACGTCGAGCCGGACCGAGGCGTAGAACTTCAGCGCCTTGCCACCGGTCGTGGTCTCGGGCGAGCCGAACATGACGCCGATCTTCTCGCGGAGCTGGTTGATGAAGATCGCGGTCGTGCCCGTGTTGTTCAGCGCGCCGGCGACCTTCCTGAGCGCCTGGGACATCAGGCGGGCCTGGAGGCCGACGTGGCTGTCGCCCATCTCGCCCTCGATCTCGGCCTTCGGCACCAGGGCCGCGACCGAGTCGATGACGATGAGGTCGACGGCGCCGGAGCGGATCAGCATGTCGGCGATCTCCAGCGCCTGCTCGCCCGTGTCGGGCTGGGAGACCAGCAGCGCGTCGGTGTCGACCCCGAGCTTGCGTGCGTATTCGGGGTCGAGGGCGTGCTCGGCGTCGATGAACGCCGCGATGCCCCCCGCCCGCTGCGCGTTGGCCACCGCGTGCAGGGCGACGGTCGTCTTACCGCTGGACTCGGGACCATAGACCTCTACGATCCGGCCGCGCGGGAATCCGCCGATGCCCAAGGCGACGTCGAGCGCGATGGAACCGGTCGGAATCACCTCGACCGGGGGACGCGTGTCGTCGCCGAGGCGCATGACCGAGCCCTTGCCGAACTGGCGCTCGATCTGGGCGAGCGCCGTCTCAAGGGCCTTCTCGCGGTCATTGGGTGCCATGGATGCCCCCTGGAAGGGTGTCGTGGTGTGTCGTTATCGTCGCGTGAAAGCTACGCGCTGCCACCGACATTTTCCGGCACTCGGCCGTAGTCGGTCGCTCCAATATAGCCGAACGGCTGTTCGATCGCCCGCGAACACGCGCCCCACACCCATCCTCCAAGCGACATTCCCGGGCATTCCGGTCGACCTGTTGTCACTGTGCTGACCTGGAGTGATCCTGGAGGGAGACGACTGCGAGGTGCCCCGTGACAAGCACGTTCGCCGAGCAACGCCGCGCCTACCTTGACGAGCTTTCCGCCCGCCTGCCCGAACGCGGGCTGATCGGCAGAATGCTCGGGGGCTCCGACCCCATGTTGTGGATCTGGCATCCCACCACGGGCAAGCAGACCATCGTGTTCGCCACGCCGTCCAAGAACGGCTGGCTGTTCCTGTGGTCCCCCGGCGGCCAGGAAGGGGCCGACCTCCCCGAGCAGGCCGCCGACATGGTCAAGGAGCTGCTGGCGGAGGACCGCTGAACGGCCGGCGAAGGTCAGCGGAGCTTGGCGTCGACGTCGGTCACCTTGCAGACCGCCCGCCACACGGTCTTCGCGGCCACGCCCTCGGCCAGCGCCTGGGTGACCGTCCGCCCGCCCAGCTCGGCGATGACGTAGTCACGTGCCCACGACTCGGCGTACGCCTCGCCGAAGTGCCGGCGCATGCGGTCCCAGAAGTCGGATAGACGCATCACCCCAGTATGGGGCAAGCAACGGGCGGCACGTCCCTTTGGGCCCTCGGCCCGCGCTTGAGGTACGGCGGCGCTTGGGTAGAACCCCGCCATGGCGAAGCTCCCCCTTATCGGCGTCGTCGCCGGCGTGCTCGCCGCGACCGTCCTGGCGCTCACCCCCGCTCAGAAGACCGCCCGCCGCGCCCGCCGCCGTGCGCTGCTCTCACAGGTCCGCGCCGCCGTCCAGCAGGAGAAGGCGGCGCGCTCCGAGCGGCGCGGCGCCACCGCCGAGCCGTTCACCCGCGCCCGCCCGCGCCGGCCCAAGGGCAACCCGCCGCCGATGCGGCGGATGAGGGGCACGGCGGCCGGGCCGCATGTGTAGAAGCGGTCAGAGCACGCGGGAGCCGTACATCTCGCCGAGAGGGTCGGCGAGGAGTTCGAGGCGCGCGTTGTCGGGGTCGCGGAAGTAGATCGACGCGCCGCTCTCGATGTCGTGCGGCACGCCGGCCGCTTCGAGCCTGCCGCGCAGCCGTTCCCAGGTGGCGGGGTTCACGGAGATGGCGATGTGGTGCAGCCCGCCCAGCACCTCGCGGTAGGGGCCGAGGTCGAGCCCGGGGAAGTCGAAGAAGGCGAGCAGGTTGCCGTTGCCGATGTCGAAGAAGAAGTGACTGGACCCCTTGTAGTCGCGGTTCTCCACGATCTCGGTGAGCGGGAACTCCAGCAGGTCCTGATAGAAGGCGATGGTGCGCTCCACGTCGGAGGACAGGAGCGCGACATGGTGAAGGCCGCGCGCGCTGCTCGGCGGGCGGTGGTCGCGCACGTGCGAGGATCTGATCCGGGCCCTGGCCGCTTCGATCGCCGCGTGGTCGATGCTCATATCCGTCCTCTATCTCCGCCGCCATCCCCCCTCAATCCCCCACGAAGGCGACATTCTGCTGATCAGAGCCGGTGGACCGGCGGCAGGCCGCCCGGCGGAATTGTCGGTGGCACGTTGCATCATGGGGCCATGACCGGTTCGTCGCTCGTCCATTTCACCGACCTGACCAGGCAGTGGTTCGCCGCCGCGTTCGCCGCGCCCACCGCCGCGCAGGAAGGGGCGTGGGCGTCGATCGCCCGGGGTGACAACACCTTGGTGGTGGCCCCCACCGGTTCGGGCAAGACGCTGGCGGCGTTCCTGTGGTCCATCGACCGGCTCGCCGCCGAGCGGGCGGGCGACCCGCCGCAAGACGGCGGGCGCGGGTGCCGGGTGGTCTACGTCTCGCCGCTGAAGGCACTGGCGGTCGATGTCGAGCGCAACCTGCGCGCGCCGCTGACCGGCCTGCGGCAGACCGCCGTGCGCCTGGGCGTGCCCGCCCCGCAGATCTCGGTCGCGGTCCGGTCCGGCGACACGCCCGCCGACGACCGCCGCAGGTTCGCCGCCAAGCCGTCCGACATCCTGATCACCACCCCCGAGTCGCTGTTCCTGCTGCTCACTAGCCAGGCCAGGAGCGCGCTCGCCGACGTGGAGACGGTCATCGTCGACGAGGTCCACGCGGTCGCCGCGACCAAGCGCGGGGCCCATCTGGCGCTGAGCCTGGAGCGGCTCGACGCGCTGCTGCCCCGCCCCGCGCAGCGGATCGGCCTTTCCGCGACGGTCCGGCCGGTCGGGGAGGTGGCGGCGTTCCTGGGCGGGGCGCGCCCGGCCACGGTGGTTCAGCCGCCGTCCGACAAGGTGATCGACGTCGATGTGGTCGTCCCCATCGAGGACATGACGCAGCTCGACGCCCCGGCGCGCGGCGGGGCGACGACCGGTGAGGAGCCCGAGTCGTGGGCGCCGGAGCCCGACTCGGCCAAGCGCTCCATCTGGCCGCACGTCGAGGAGCGGCTGCTCGACGTGATCGAGGCCAACCGCTCGACGATCGTCTTCGCCAACTCCCGGCGGCTGGCCGAGCGGCTGTGCACCCGGCTCAACGAGCTGGCCCACGCGCGGGCCGGCGGCGTGCAGGCCGCCGGGCAGCCGGTCCCCGCCGAGATGATGGCCCAGGCGGGGGCGAGCAAAGGGGCGATCCCGGAGGTCGTGCGGGCGCACCACGGGTCGGTGTCCAAACAGGAGCGGGCGCAGATCGAGGAGGCGCTGAAGTCCGGGCGGCTGCCCGCCGTGGTGGCCACCTCCAGTCTGGAGCTGGGCATCGACATGGGCTCGGTCGACATGGTGGCGTGCGTCGCGGCCCCGCCGAGCGTGGCGAGCGGCCTGCAGCGCATCGGCAGGGCCGGGCACCAGGTGGGCGCGGTGTCCCGTGGGGTGATCTTCCCCAAGTACCGCGGTGACCTGGTGCAGACCGCGGTGGTCGCCGAGCGGATGAAGGCGGGCGCCATCGAGGAGCTGCGCTATCCGCGCAACCCGCTCGACGTCCTGGCCCAGCAGATCGTGGCGATGACCGCGATGGACGACTGGACGGTCGATGACCTGGATGCGGTGCTGCGGCGGGCCGCCCCCTACGCCACGCTGCCGCGCAGCGCGCTGGAGGCGACCCTCGACATGCTGGCCGGGCGCTATCCCAGCGAGGAGTTCGCCGAACTGCGCCCGCGCATCGTGTGGGACCGCGTGACCGGCACGCTGCGCGGCCGGCCCGGGGCCCAGCGGCTGGCGGTCACCAGCGGCGGCACGATCCCCGACCGCGGCCTGTTCGGGGTGTTCCTGGTCGGGGAGAAGTCGTCCAGGGTGGGCGAGCTGGACGAGGAGATGGTCTACGAGTCGCGGGTCGGCGACGTGTTCGTGCTGGGCGCCACCTCCTGGCGGATCGAGGACATCACGACCGACCGGGTGCTGGTCTCCCCCGCCCCCGGGCAGCCGGGCAAGCTGCCGTTCTGGCACGGCGATACGGCGGGCCGGCCCGCCGAGCTGGGCCGGGCGATCGGCGAGTTCCTGCGCGGCATGGCCGAGGGCGGCGGCGAGGAGCGGGTCAGGGCGGCCGGGCTCGACGACCACGCGACCGCCAACCTGCTGGCCTACCTCGACGAGCAGCGGGAAGCCACCGGCTACGTGCCCGATGACCGCACGCTGCTGGTCGAGCGGTTCCACGACGAGCTGGGCGACTGGCGGGTGGTGGTCCACTCGCCGTACGGCGCGCGGGTGCACGCCCCCTGGGCCCTGGCGATCGGGCGGCGGCTGCGCGAGCGCTACGGCACCGACGTGCAGGCCGTCCACTCCGACGACGGCATCGTGCTGCGCGTGCCCGACACCTTCGACGGCGCGCCCTCCGACGTGGCGGCCTTCGACCCGGAGGAGATCGAGCAGATCGTGGTCGAGGAGCTGGGCGGGTCGGCGATGTTCGCCTCCCGATTCCGGGAGTGCGCGGGGCGGTCGCTGCTGCTGCCCCGGCGCAGTCCGGGCAGGCGTACACCGCTGTGGCAGCAGCGGCAGCGGGCCGCGCACCTGCTCGGCGTGGCCGGTTCCTACGGCTCGTTCCCCGTGGTGCTGGAGACGATGCGCGAGTGCCTGCAAGACGTCTTCGACGTACCCGGCCTGGTGCGGCTGATGCGCGACGTCGCCGCCAGGAGGGTGCGCGTGGTGGAGGTGGAGACCTCCCAGGCGTCGCCGTTCGCGGCGTCGCTGATGTTCGACTTCGTCGGCGCGTTCATGTACGAGGGCGATGCCCCCCTGGCCGAGCGCCGCGCGCAGGCCCTCGCGCTGGACACCCGGCTGCTCGCCGAGTTGCTCGGCCAGGCCGACCTGCGGGAGCTGCTCGACCCCGACGTGATCGCCGACACCGAGCGCGAGCTGGCCCGCCTCGACCGGCCGCTGCGCGACGCCGAAGACCTCGCCGACCTGCTCCGCTCGCACGGGCCGCTGCTGGCCGACGACGTGCTGGTGCGGGAAGGCGATCCGGGCTGGCTGACGGGCCTGGAGCGCGAGCGCCGGGCGATCCGCGTGCGGGTGGCGGGGGTGGAGCAGTGGGCGGCCATCGAAGACGCCGGCCGGTTGCGCGACGCGCTGGGCGCGCCGCTGCCGGTGGGGCTCCCGGTCGCCTTCCTTGAGCCGGTGGCCGACCCGCTGGGCGACCTGGTGGCGCGGCACGCCCGCACCCGGGGGCCGTTCCCCGCGAGCACGGCGGCGGCCCGGTTCGGGCTGGGCGTCGCCGTGGTGAGCGACGCGCTGACCCGGCTGTCGGCGAGCGGCCGGGTGGTGGGCGGCGAGTTCCGGCCCGGCGGGCGGGGCGAGGAGTGGTGCGACGCGGGCGTGCTGCGGCTGCTGCGCCGCAGGTCGCTCGCGCGGCTGCGCAGGGAGGTCGAGCCGGTCGCGCCGGAGACCTTCGCGGCTTTCGCTCCGGTGTGGCATGGGATCGCCGGTTCGGCGGTCGCCGACCGGTCCGAGCGATCCGACGGTGCGGCGTACACCCGGCGGCCCGGCGGCGGGCAGGGGCCGGGCCGGGCGATGGACGCGCTGGTCAACGCGATCGAGCAGTTGCAGGGGGCCGCCGTGCCCGCGTCGGCGCTGGAGACGCTGGTGCTGCCGTCCCGCGTGCCCGGCTACTCCCCCGCGCTGCTGGACGAGCTGACCGCGTCCGGCGAGGTGATCTGGGCCGGGCAGGGCACGCTGCCGGGCGGCGACGGCTGGGTGTCGCTCTACTTCGCCGACACGGCCCCGCTGCTGCTGCCCGAGCCGGCCGAGATCACCCGCACGCCGGTGCACGAGCAGATCCTCGCGGTGCTGGGCGGCGGCGGGGCGGTGTTCTTCCGTGAGCTGGCCAATCAGGTGTTCAGCAGGGCGCTGCCCGACGGCGCCGAGGCGGTGCCCGATGACGCGGCCCTGTCCAGAGCGCTGTGGGACCTCGTGTGGTCCGGTCAGGTGACCGGCGACACGCTGGCCCCGCTGCGGGCGACGCTCGGCACCGGGCGGCCCGCCCATCGCCCGGCCGGCGGGCGCAGGCGGCGAGCGGTGCTGCCGACCCGCAGCGGGCCGCCGACGGTCGGCGGCCGGTGGTGGGCGCTGCCCGCCCCCTCACAAGACGGCACGCAGCGCGCCCACGCACAGGCCGAGGTGCTGCTCGAACGGCACGGCGTGGTCACCAGGGGCGCGGTCGCGGGCGAGCGGTCGCCCGGCGGCTATTCGGCCGTCTACCGGGTGCTCCGGGCGTTCGAGGAAGGTGGCCGGTGCCGGCGGGGCTACTTCGTGGAGGGGCTCGGCGGAGCCCAGTTCGCGCTGCCCGGCGCGGTCGACCGGATGCGCGCGATGGCCCCGCCCGCGGGCGGCTCCGGCCGCTCGGCGGGCGAGACGGGCGCGCGCCGGGCGGTGGTGCTGGCCGCCGCCGACCCGGCCAACCCGTACGGCGCGGCGCTGCCCTGGCCGGCCCATCCCGGGGAGGTCACCCACAAGCCGGGGCGCAAGGCCGGGGCGCTGGTGGTGATGGTCGAGGGGCACCTGGTGCTGTACGTCGAGCGTGGCGGCAAGACGCTGCTGTCGTTCGCGGGCGACGACCGGGTGCAGCCGGCGGTGGACGCACTGGCCCTCGCCGTACGCGACGGGGCGCTCGGCAAGCTCACGGTCGAGCGCGCGGACGGCGCCTCGATCAACGACTCCCCACTGGCCGCCGCCCTGGAGGCGGCCGGCTTCCACCCCACCCCACGCGGCCTGCGCCTGCGCGCCTGACCCCGGACAGGGTCGACGCCCCAGGGCCGGTATGTGGCCCCGGGGCCGCCCCTGCCCATGGGTCCCCCGGTGCCTCGGACCTCTTGTCGGCCCGGCTCCGGCGACCGCCCGAACCCATGAGGCGGCCTGATGCCCCAGAACATGCAGGAGCGGGCCACCCCGCGGTCTGAAACCTTCAGCCTGGAGAAACGTCCCGCAGTTGGTCCACATCCGGGGGTTCTGGGTGTGTGAGCGGCCACGGGCCCGCCCCCTCTACGGGCCCGGGGCCGCGCCACACCGTGGGTTGCCTGATGGGTGATCTTCAGGGGCGAGGGGTCTTGTCGGGGTGGGGGTTCGGGGTGGTCGGGTGGGTGCGGCCTTCTAGTACGGCCAGGCCGACGAGGTCGTCGGGGAGGGCGTCGGGGACGTGCGTGTCGAAGCGCGACAGGGCGCGTACCCGCAGGGCGATCAGTACCAGGAGGGCGATGGCCAGGCCAAAGAGCAGGTACATGAGTCCGATGCCGCGTCCCTCACCGGTGCCGATCACCGCGCCCACGGTCCCGGCCAGCGGTCCGCCGGGCGCGAGCAGCGGCTCGAACAGCGCCGTGCCGTACGGGGCGACCAGGCCGAATCCGACCGGCAGGGTGGACCAGGCGATCATCTGGTTGATCGCGAACACCCGGCCGTGGAAGCGCTGCGGCACCTTGACCTGGATGAGGGTGGCGTAGACGCCGTTGAGGACGGCGAGCCAGTACGACATGCCGAACGCGCCGACGCCGATCACGACCAGGCTGTCCACGACGCCGGTGGCCAGGCAGAACGCGGCCAGGGCGAGCCCGGACAGCAGCATGCCGCGCATCCGCAGCCGGCGCGGCCCGCCCCACACGGCCACGGTCAGGCCGCCGAGCAGCGCGCCGAGGCCGCCCGCGAACGACACCTTGCCGACGTCCTGGAGGGTGGCGAACGCGAGCACGAGCGGCGAGATCAGCAGGAACAGCGGCGAGACGAGCACGTTGAACACCGCGAAGAAGGCCAGCATGCCGCGGAACCCGCGATGGCCCCAGGAGTAGCGGAAGCCGCCGATCATCTCGGCCATGACCGTTTCCCTGCGGCGCGCGGCCATGGTGGCGGGGAACTTCGTGGCCAGCAGGACGGCGATGGCGAGGGTGTAGCCGGTCACGTCGAGGATGAGGATGCCCTCCAGGCCGATCACGGCCATCAGGGCGACCGCGACCAGCGGCACGATGAGCTGGGCCGTTCCGGTGGCGGTCTGCACGATGCCGTTGGCGTGCCCGAGGTAGCGCTTGGGGACCAGTTGCGGGATGGCGGACTGGTAGGCGAGCCGCTGGAAGGCGAGGGCCACGGAAAGGATGGCGAGCAGCGGATAGACGTGCCAGATCCGCAGGTTGCCGGTCCACAGGAGGCTACCGAGGCAGAGCTGGACGCCGCCGGCGGCGACGTTCGCGGCCAGCATGACCCGGCGGCGGTCGAAGCGGTCGGCGACCGCGCCCGCGAGGGGGGCCGCGAGCAGGCCGGGGACCAGTGCGATCACCGAGAACAGGGCGTAGCTGACCAGGGAGCCCGTGGTGAGGTAGATCCAGATCGGCACGGCGAACTCGGTCAGCGCCGCACCGAGGATGGACGCGAGCTGACCGACCGCCACCAGCATGAACCGGCCCATACTGGGCGACGCCCCGGCCCCGGTCGGCGGCCCGGCCACGGTCCGCGCCGACGCGGGGCCCGCTGGTACGGCCCGCCCGACGTCCGGCTCGGTGCGAGGAGCCGGGACGAGGGGGGACGTGCCTGTACCACCGTCGGCCCCCGCATCGGTGGGGTCGGTGATGGGGCCGGGACTGAGGCCGGTGACCGCGGCGGGGGCGGCGGTGGTGGCCGGGTCGGTGGTCGCGGTTGCGGTGGGGTCGGTGTTGAAGTCGCCGGCCGGGGTGAGGGCAGCGGGCTCAGGGGTGGTGGTGGAGATGGCGTGGAGCCACCAGGTGGGAGTGGTGATCAGGGTGCCGGTGGGAAGGGAGGGGTGGACGGTGGTGAGGATGGCGGCCAGTTCGGTCGCGCGGTACTTGAGGAAGAAGTGGTTGGCCTCGTCCAGGACGACCAGGCCCACGGTGGAGGCGATCAGGTGCCACTCCGGGTAGCGCTCCTGGTAGAACTCCATCGCCGGGTCCCGCTCGCCCGCCACCGAGATGACCGGGGCGCGCAGCGGTGACATTCCCTCGCGGAAGAGTCGGGCGAAGTACTCCTCGGCCTCGCGCGTGCTCTGGCGGCGGTTCTCGATGATCAGCTTGAGCTGGTCGGGGGCGAGTTCGTCCACGTCAAGGCCGGAGGCGCGCAGGGCGTTGGCCCAGAAGCGGTCGCTGCGCAGCCGGTCCATCCGGGCCGCGAGCCGTGCCAGCGGACCGGCCGGGCGGGAGAACGGGAAGATCCCGCCCAGGTAGACCGCCTCGACCTCGCGTCCGGCCGCCTCCAGCCTGCGGGTGACCTCCACGGTGAGGGTGACACCGAGGCCGCAGTGCCCGTACAGCACGATCGGTCCCCGCACCGACTTCAGGATCTCCGTGGCGCACTGTTCGGCGACCTCGGCCGAGGGCCGGGCGGTTTCGCCCAGTTCGTTCCCGGGGACCGCGACGGAGTACAGGTCCCAGTCGTCCGGCAGTGCGTCGGCGAGCGGCTGGTAGATGACCGCGCTGCCGCCACCGTACGGCACGCACACCGCCGTCGCCGCGACCCGCCGTCCGGCGGGGGTGAGCCGGTGCAGCAGCCGATCGGACGCGCCCGCCGCGCCCGCCTCCATGACCTTGGCCAGCCGCCGCACGGTGGGGTGCTTGAAGACGTCCAGGATGGTGGGCCGGCGTCCGTCCGGCGGTACGGCGTGCCGCAGCCGGGCCACGAGCTGGGCCGCGAGCAGCGAGTGCCCGCCGAGGTCGAAGAAGTCGTCCAGGACGCCGACCCGCGCCAGCCCCAGCACGCCCGCCCAGATCCCGGCGACCGCCTCCTCCAGCGGCGTCTCCGGCTCCACGAAGCCGGTCTCCTGGTCGGGGCGCTCCTCGCCGGGGTCGGGCAGCGCGGCGCGGTCCACCTTGCCGTGCGACTTCAGCGGGAGTTCGTCCAGCCACACGTAGCGGGCGGGGACCATGTAGTCGGGCAGTCTGCCGGCGAGGTCGGAGCGCAGGTCGCCGACGTTCATGGCGGCCCCGACCAGGTAGGCGACCAGCCGGTCGGCGCGGGCCTCCACGACCGCCTGGTCGATGCCGGGGAGGTCTTCGAGCACGGCCTCGATCTCGGCGAGTTCGACGCGGTACCCGCGCACCTTGACCTGGAGGTCGCGACGGCCGAGGAAGTGCAGGTCGCCCTCGGGCGACCAGCGGCCGATGTCACCGGTGCGGTACATCCGCGCGCCGGGCTCGCCGAACGGGTCGGGCAGGAACCGCTCCGCGGTGAGCGCGGGGCGGCCCAGGTAGCCGCGGGCCAGCCGGTCGCCGCCCAGGTAGACCTCGCCGGGCACGCCGATGGGCGTGGGCGCGAAGTTCTCGTCCAGTACGTAGACCCGGGCCCCGGGCAGCGGGCGGCCGATGGGCAGCATGCCGCCCGCGCCCGGCGTACCCGGGACGGCGTACGTCGTGATGCCGACGGTGGCCTCGGTGGGCCCGTAGTGGTTGACGACATCACATGAGGCGGTGAGGCCGGCGGCCCAGTCGGCGCGCGACGCCTCGCCGCCGAGGATCAGCGTGCGCCGCGGCAGCAGGTTCGCCTCGGGGGCCTCGGCCTGAAGGGACGCCAGGTGGGACGGGGTGATCTTCAGGTAGTCGGTGCGGCTGAAGCGTTCGGCCAGTTCGACGGCGGGGGTGCGGGGCGAGACCAGGTGCAGCCGGCCGCCGGTGAGCAGCGCCAGGTAGAAGATCGTCACGCCGAAGTCGAACGACAGCGACTGCGCCAGCGTGAAGTCCGCGCCCTCGGGCACGCCGAGCCGCTGCCGTACGCCCGCCAGGTAGTTGACCACCTGGCGGTGCTGGATGCCGACGCCCTTGGGCCGCCCGGTGGTCCCGGAGGTGTAGATCACGTACGCCAGGTCGTCCGGCGACGCGCTCCGCACGGGGAGCGGATCGAGGCCGGCGGGGACGTCGCCGATCAGGATCACCTGGCCGGTGAGGAGTTCCGTGTGCTCGGGGACGGTGATCACGGCCCGGGCGTCGGCGTCCTGGAGCATGTAGCCGATCCGGTCGCGCGGGTAGGCGGGGTCGATCGGGATGTACGCGCCGCCCGCCCGCAGTACGCCCAGCACGGCGACGGCGAGGTCGGCGGACTGGTCCAGGCAGACGCCCACCCGCACGTCGGGACCGACGCCCGCGGCGCGCAGGTGGGCGGCGAGCCGCCCGGTCCGCAGGTCGAGTTCGGCGTAGGTCAGGCTCTCTCCGCCGCAGACGATCGCGGTGGCGTCCGGGGTGGCGGCGGCCTGCGCGGCGATCAGTTCCGGCAGTGACCCGGCGGGCTCGGGGAGCGGTTCCGCCGGCAGGCTGAAGCGGTCGAGCGCCGCCCGTTCCTCGGCGGTGAGCAGGTCCAGCCGGGAGACCGGGGTCTGCGGCGCGTCGGCGATGGACCGCAGCAGCCTGGCGTAGCGCGCGGCCATCCGCTCGATCGTGCCGGGCAGGAACAGGTCGCTGTTGTAGATGACGTAACCGCTCAGGCCGTCCGGCGTCTCGTGCAGGTAGAACGACAGGTCGAACCGGGACGCGGCGGGCGGCAGCGTCACCCCGGTCACGGAGTACCCGCCGACCGGCGCCGCGGCGGCGGCCCCGTAGTTCTGCAGCGCGAACATCACCTGGAACAGCGGCGTGCGGCTCACGTCGCGGGCCACGTTCAGGTCGCCGACCAGCCGGTCGAACGGCAGGGCCTGGTGGGCGTAGGCGTCCAGCGCGGTCTCCCTGGTACGCGCCAGCAGGTCGCGGAACGACGGGTCGCCGGCCAGGTCGGCGCGCAGCACCAGGGTGTTGACGAACATGCCGACCGCGCCGTCGAGTTCGGGCACGTCACGCCCGGCGACCGGCGAGCCGACCGCGAAGTCGGCCTGCCCGCTGTGCCTGGCCAGCAGCACCTGCAACGCGGCCAGCAGCACCATGTACGGCGTGGCCCCGCACTCGGCGGCGAGGGCGGCGATCCGCCCGGTCAGCGCGGCGTCGATGTGGAACTCGTGCCCGGCCCCGGCGCTGCTCTGCTCGGCGGGCCGCGGCAGGTCGGTGGGCAGGTCCAGGGCGAGCAGCCCGGCCAGCCGTTCGCGCCAGTAGGTCAGTTCGCCGTCGTGGTCCCTGCCGCGTTCCCATAGCGCATAGTCGCCGTACTGCGCCCCCGGCGGGTCCGGCGCGGCGTCCCCGCCGCACAGCGTCAGCACCTCGCGCAGGATCACGTCCGCCGACCAGCCGTCCGCCACCAGGTGATGAACGGCCAGCACCAGCAGGTGGTCGCCGGGCGCGATCGTCACCAGCGCCGCCCGCCACAGCGGCCCGGCCGCCAGGTCGAAGGTGCGGGCGAGCAGCGCCGCGCCCGCCGCGCGGGCCGCGTCCTCGCCGGGGATCTCCAGGACGGTCAGCTCGACCCGGGGCTCGGCGTCGATCACGACGTGGGGCCGCCCGTCGCCGTCGGTGGGAAAGCGCATGCGCAGCGCCTCGTGCCGGGTGGCGACCCCGGCCAGGGCGGTCGCGAGGCGGGGGCCGGTCAGTTCGCCCTGTACGCGCACGACCAGCGGGATCGTGTAGGCGGTGGTGCCCGGCCGGTACTGCTCCAGGAACCACAGCCGCTCCTGGGCGGGCGTCAGCGGCGGCTGCGCGGCAGGGTCGCGGGGGGTGATGACCCGCGCCCGGGTACGCCGCCGCAGCCGCTGCGCGAGCAGGGCCTTCTTGTCCGGCGAGAGGGTGGTCACGCGGTCTCCGGAGTCTCGATGATCTGCTTGAGGCGGCCCATGTAGAGCGCGGCGTCCCGGCCGTTGACCAGCCGGTGGTCGTAGGCGATGCCGATGGTCGCGTGGGTGCCGTCCGAGGGCGGGGTGACGGCGAGCGCGCAGGCCGTGCCGGGCAGCACGTAGGGGATGGCGAGCACGACGTCGGGCTCGGTGTGCAGGGTGATCACCATGCCGGCGCCGCTCAGCTCCCGCTCGGTGAACTCGCCGCCTGCGGCGGCCACCCGGTACTTCATCAGCAGCGTGGCCAGTTCCTTGACGCCCATCCTGGCGGCGTCGTGTACCACCGGGACGAACAGGCCCTCCCCCGCGTCCACGGTGACGCCGATGTGCGGCGCGTCGGGGATGTCGGCGGCGGTGCCGTCCGGGGTGAGGGTGGCGAAGAACATCGGGTGGTCGGCGTAGGTCTCGGCGACCGCCATCACGAACAGCTCGGCGAGGCCCACCGGCCGGCGGGTCTCCCTGGTCAGGCGGGTGGCGCGGGCCAGCAGCGGCCCGAGGTCCATCCGCACGGCGGTGTAGGCGGCGGGGATGGTCTGGTGCGAGGTCTCCACGGCGCGGCCGACCGCCCGCTGCACGCGCGACAGCGGGCGGCGCCTCCCGCCCGCCGGGCCGGGGGTGTCGGCGGGCCGGGCGGCGGGCGCGGCGAGCCGTTCGACGTCGGTCCGCCGCACGACCGCGACGCCGAGCGCGCGGACCGCGTCCTCGGTGATGCCCATTTCGTTCATCAGGGCCCGCGCCGGTTCGGTGATGAGCGGGCCGTCCGCCTCGGGTACGGCGTGCCCGGGTACCGCGGCTGGCTCCCGCCGCGCCGGAGCGGCGGCCGAGGCGGTGATGTGCGCGATGGACTGGGCGGGCCGGCACCACGTCCCCGCAGGCACGCCGTGATGCA
Organism: Spongiactinospora sp. 9N601; assembly: GCF_044326295.1. Classification (NCBI taxonomy): domain Bacteria; kingdom Bacillati; phylum Actinomycetota; class Actinomycetes; order Streptosporangiales; family Streptosporangiaceae; genus Spongiactinospora; species Spongiactinospora sp. 9N601. The sequence goes on along the minus strand of NZ_JBIRBB010000020.1, from coordinate 120,427 downwards.
GGTGGCCGGTCTCCTCGGCGGTCAGTTCCTCGGCCGCCTTGGAGGTCTCCACGATCACCATGGGGTCACCGGAGCGGATCGGCGCGCCGTCCTCGACGAGCCATTCGACCAGGAGGTACTCGGCGTCGTTGTTGTTCAGCTTGGGGACGCGGATGTCAGCCACGGAGGGCCCTTCTGATGGCTCGGTGGATCGACGACTCGCTGACCAGCACGCGTTCTTCGAGGTGGGCGGCGGTGGGGATGATGGAGTCCGCGGAGTGGACCAGTTGCACGGGCCGGGCCAGGCGGTCCCACATGCGGCCGTGCAGCACGTGCGCGACCTCCGCGCCCCACGTGCCGCCCGCCGTGCTCTCCTCGACCACGAACACCGAGTTCGCCGCGCCGATCGCCGCGGGGAAGTCGAAGGGGTACAGGCGCGAGGGGATCAGGAGGGCGGCGGTGATCTCGTCCTCCAGCAGCAGCGCGCGCATCGCGGCGAGCGCCTTGTGGGCGGTGCCGCCGGTGGCGATGATCACGCAGTCGGGGTCGCCGCCGGGAAGGGCGACGCGCGCGAAGCCGTCCGGGGTCTCCGGCGGGGTCAGCCGGAACGGCTCGGCCGCCGGGTACATCGGGCGGGTGTAGAGGACCTTGTCCTCGAACAGCACGCAGGGTTCGCCGCGGTCCAGCATCGCGGCGAACACCGCGTGGTTGTCATGGAACGGCGAGACCTCGTAGATCGCCAGGCCGGGCACGCCGAGCAGGTGTTTTTGCGGGCTCTGGCTGTGCGTGGGGCCGTATCCGCGCCCGCCGCCGCTGGGGCAGCGCACGACCATGCGCAGCGGCAGCCGCTTGCCGTACATGGTCACCGACTTGGCGGCGAAGTTGACGAGCTGGTCGAAGGCGAGGGTGACGAAGTCGCCGAACATGATCTCGGCGATGGCGGTGTCCCCGGCCAGGGCGAGCCCGGCGGCCATGCCGGTGAGCGCGCCCTCGCTGATCGGGGTGGACAGCACCCGGCCGGGGAAGCGCTCGGACAGGCCACGGGAGATCTTGAACGCGCCGCCGTACGGGTCGGTGATGTCCTCTCCGAGCAGGTAGGCCCGGGGGTCGCGGTCGAGCAGGTCGTGCAGCGCCGCGTTGAGGTTGTCGGCTACCCGCACGCGGCCCGCCCGGTGGACGGCGGGCGGGCGGCGACCTCGTCGGCCACCGCCGCCACGTACGCGCGCTGCTCGGACTCCACCCTGGCCAGCCCGGCGGGGTCGGCCTCGGCGTAGCGGTGGTACCAGTCGCCCGCGCTGGCCTCGCGCAGCGCCTGTTCATCGCGCGTGTCGTCGCCCTTGCTGTGCGGGCCGAGCCGATGGGCGCGGAACTCCAGCACCAGCGGCCCGCGCCCGGCCCGTACGTGCCCCAGCGGCCCGGCGACGATGTCGCGGATCTCCGCGGGGTCGGTGGAGCCGATCGCGAGGTGCGGAACGCCGAAGGCGGCGGCCCGCCCGGCGATCGTCCCGGCCAGGTGCGCGCTCGTCGGCGTGGACTGGGCGATGCCGTTGTTCTCCACCACGACCACGACCGGCAGCCGCCACAGCGCCGCGATGTTCAGCGCCTCGTAGACCGCGCCCTCGCCGAACGTGCCGTCACCGATGTAGGCCCAGGCCGCGGCGCCCGGCTCGGCGCGCGAGAGGTGCAGCGCGACGCCCGCCGCGACCGGCAGGCTCTCGCCCTGCACGCCGGTGGACATGTACCGGTCACGGTGGACGTGCTGGCTGCCGCCCACGCCCCCGCAGACCGCGCCCTCGCGGCCCATGATCTCGGCGAGCAGGCCGTGCGGGTCGCGGTACCTGGCCAGGTAGTGGCCGTGGCCCCGGTGGTTGCTGAAGACGTGGTCGCGCGGGTCCATCAGCGGGGACAGCGCGACCGGCACGTGCTCCTGCCCGAGGCAGGTGTGCGTGGTGCCGTTGAGCATCCCGGCGGCGAACAGGTCGAGCAGCTTGTACTCGAACGCCCGGATCATCAGCATCAGTTCGAGGTCGTCGCCGCCCCCGCCGGGGTACGGCAGGCCGCCCGGCGGCCGGTCGAGCAGGTCAGTCATTGCGGACCGCCTGAAGCACCCCGGCGATGGTCGGCGTCTCGAAGAAGGCGTCCAGCGGCACCTCCAGCTTCAGCCGCTTGCGCATCCTGGCGATGATCTGGGTGATGGTCAGCGAGTGCGCGCCCAGGTCGAAGATGTCGTCGTGCGGCCCGATCGGCGAGATGCCAAGGACCTCCTCCCAGATCCCGGCGACCTCGCCCGCGAGCGGGTCGTCCACCTCGCCGGGCGCCTCGGTCACCGGAGCGGCGGCAACGGCTTCGGCCACGTGCGCGGCGCGGATGTCCAGCAGCTTGGACAGCGGCGCGTCCGGGGCGGCGGCCAACCGGTCCAGCAGCGCCACCAGTTCCCCGGCGACCGCCCCCGCCTCGGGGACCTCCTCGGGGTCGTACCGCAGCGAGCCGGTCAGGCCGCCCGCGGTGTCCAGGAACTGCAGTTGGAGCGATCCCCTGACCGCGTGGTTGGCGGCCAGCCATTCGACCGACGCGTCGAGTCCGGCGAAGTCCGGTTCGGGCTCCTCGCGCCTGCGGTAGCTGATCGAGACCGGCGCGAGCGCCGCGTGCGGGCGCAGGCCGGGCACGGCGCGGGCGAGCGGGAGGTGCCGGTGGGCGTAGAGCGCACGGAGTTCGGCGCGCAGCCCGGCGGCGAAGTCCGCGAACGGCATGCCCGCCTCGGGGCGGCTGAACAGCGGCAGCTCGTTGACGAACGACCCGATCGCCGCGGCGTCGCCGGGGCGGCGGGTGCTCAGGTCGATCGCGGTGACGACGTCCTGGTTGCCGTAGGAGCGCAGCAGCGCGTGCAGGGCGGCGGTGAGGACCTCGAACCTGGTCAGCCCGGGGATCGCGAAGTCGGTGTCGGTCTCGAAGGCGACGGTACGGCCCGGGGCGGTGCCCCGGGAGCGGCCCGGCGCTCCGGGCAGCGCGACCAGGCCCGGCTCGCGCCAGCGGGTGTCCCAGAAGCCGGGGGCGGGCTCGGTGTCCGGGCCGGACACCTCGGGCACCGGGAATACCGGCGGCCGGGCGCCGCCGTAGGCCGCGGCCAGCTCGGCGACCAGCAGATCCTTGGACCTGCCGTCGAAGACGAGGTGGTGGGCCACGACGAGCAGCAGGTGCCGCAGCGGTGACTCGCCGACCATGGTGAAGCGGACCAGCGGCCCCGCCGCGAGGTCGAACGGCCGCACCACCTCCCGGCGCAGGATCTCGCTCAGCGCCTCGCCCTCGGCGGCGATGTGGGCGACCTCCACGGGGGCGTCGCCGCTCCGCAGGTACGGCACGCCGTCGTCCTCCTCGACGCGCCCGGACAGCACCGGGTGCCGTTCCACCACGGCCGCGCACGCCCTGATCAGCGCGCCCCGGTCGAGCGGGCCGCGCAGCCTGATCACCACGGGCACGTGGTAGGCCGAGCCCGCGCCCAGCCGTTCGTTGATCCACATGCCGTGCTGGACCGCGTCCACGGTCGTCGTACCGATCATCGTGCTCCTTCTCGCAGGAGGCGCTTGTCCACCTTGCCCGCGTGGTTTCTGGGGAGGGCATCCATCAGGACGACCCGGGCGGGGCGTTCGTGCGGGGCGAGCCGGTCGGCGAGGAAGAGCCGCAGCTCCTGCGGGGTCACCGAGCCGACGAGGGCGAGCGCGACGGACATGCCGAGCGTGGGGTGCGGCACGCCGAACGCGGCGGCCTCGCGGACCCCGGGGCACTCGTGCGCGGTCTCCTCCACGTGCAGCGTGGAGACCTTGAACGCGCCCGACTTGATCACATCGCTCTCGCGGTCCACCAGGTAGAGGTAGCCGTCCTCGTCGAGCCGCCCGAGGTCGCCCATCCGCACCCAGCCGTCGCGGAACACCTCGCGGCTGCCCCGCTCGTCGGCCCAGTAGGCGCGCGGGGCGGCCGGTGAGCGCAGCCACACCTCGCCGGTCACGCCGGCGGGCACCGGCTCCCCGGCCGCGGTGGCGATCTTGACGGTGCCGCCGCCGACGGCCTGGCCGACGCTGCCGGGCCGGTCGGGGTCGTACATCATGATCGTCTGGGCCGGGTAGGACTCGGTCGAGGTGTAGTAGTTGACGATGGCGGCGCGCGGGAAGGCGGTGCACAGCCGTTCGGCGACCGGGGCGGGCAGCGGCGCGGCGGCCGAGCCGAGCAGGCGCACGCACGACAGGTCGTGGCGGTCCTGCACACCGGCGGCGAGCAGTTCGACCGCCATGGCGGGCACGAGGAACACCGTGCCCGCGTGGTACTCCTCGATCAGTGCCGCGAACCTCCCCGGCGTGAAGCGGGGCAGGGTGACCGTGGCCGGGTGCGCGGACAGGGCGGTGACCAGCATGGTCTGCCCGGCGTTGGTGCCGATCGGGAAGGCGTGCGCGAGGTGGGCGGAGTGGGCGAACGGCCGCCTGCGACCACCGTGGCCGAAGGTGAGGTTGGCATGCGTGGCGGCCACGCCCTTGGGCCGGCCGGTGGTGCCGGAGGTCAGCAGGATCTGCGCGATGTCGCCGGGACGCGCGGGCGCTGGCTCGGCGCCGCCGCCGAGCGGCAGGTCGCCGGGCCGTAGCACGGTCGCCGCGCCGCAGTGCGCGAGCGCCGCGTCGATCTCGGCTTCGGCCAGCCGGTCCGACAGCGGTACGGCCACCGCCCCGGCGGCGGTCACCCCGCAGAAGGTCACCGCGTAGTCGATCCAGTCGCCGTTTCCGAAGACCAGTCCGACGCGGTCGCCGCGGCCGACGCCGCGGCCGGCCAGGCCGCGGGCCACCTCGGCCGCGCCGCGGTCCCATTCGGCGAAGGTGAGCGAGCCCGGGCGGGCGCCGAACGCGCCGCTGCCGCCTCCGTGGACGATCAGCGCCTCCCGGTCGGGGTCGGCCTGAGCGCGGGCATGGAGAAGGTCGGGAATGGTGAGGTTGGAGATCGCACTCATGGGTGAGCCCCCGGGCGTCACGTAGCCATCTGTCAACACCGTCTTGACTCTTGCGCGAAGCGGAATAGTAAGGTTTCTTTCTGGAAAGAAACCTTTCCTTTTCGGCGAGATCGACAGTTTTACATGGGCTCTGGAGAGCCGCAACCCCTTGTGAGGACAGGGCTTGCGGCAGCCGCGAGGCCCGTGGAACACTGGGCCCAGCCGGAAACAGTTAAGAATCTTTCCGGAAAGAATCCTTCCGAAACAGCGTGGGAGACGGTACGTGACTAGCGGCCCGCTGTCGTTCGGCCAGGAGAGACTGTGGTTCCTGCACCGCCTCGACCCGCAGGACCCCTCCTACACGACGCACTACGCCTACCGGCTGCGTGGCGGGCTCGACACCACCCGGCTCCAGGCCGCGTTCACCGAGGTCGCCGCCCGGCATGAGCCACTGCGCACCCGCTACCCCGAGGCGGAGGACGGCGGGCCCACGGCGGTCATCGAGCCGCCCGCCCCCGTGGAGATCGAGCGGGTGGACGCGGACGGCGTACGCGCCGCGCTGGCCATCGTCGCCGACCGCACCAACACCGCCTTCGACCTGGCCGCGCGGCCACCGCTGCGGGTCACGCTGATCCGCCTGGCCGCCGACGACCACGTCCTCTGCGTGGTGCTGCACCACATCAACGCCGACGGCTGGTCCATCAACGTGCTGCGCCGCGAGGTGGCCGAGCTGTACGCCGGCGGCACGCTGGAGGAACTGCCGCTGCGCTACGCCGACCACGTGCGGGCCGAGCGGGAGCAGGACGCCGACGTCTCCTGGTGGGCCGAACGGCTGGCCGGCACGCCCCCGCTGGACCTGCCCGCCGACCGCCCCCGGCCCGCCGTCCGGACCCCTGCGGGCGGAGAGGTGATCTTCGAGATCCCGCCCGGCCTGTCCGCCGCGGTCAACCGGCTGGCCAGGCGGGAGCGCTGCACGCCGTACATGGTGCTGCTGGCCGCCTACCAGGTGCTGCTGGCCCGCCACAGCGGGCAGGACGACTTCTGCGTCGGCACCCCGGCGGCCGGACGGGACCGCCCCGAGGTGGAGAACCTGATCGGGATGTTCTCCACCACCCTCGCGCTGCGCGCCGACCTGTCGGGCGATCCGGTGTTCGCCGAGCTGCTGGCCAGGACACGGAGAGGCGTCCTGGCCGCGCTCGCGCACCGTGAGGTGCCCTTTGAACGACTGGTCGGCGCGCTCGGCCTGGACCGCGACCTGAGCAGGACGCCGGTGTTCCAGACCATGTTCGCGGTCCACACCCACGGCGACACCGGGGACCCGCTGCCCGGCCTGACCGCGGCGCCGGTCCCGCACGGCTGGCACCCGGCCAGGTTCGACCTGTCGATGGACCTCTATCCCCGCGACGACGGGGCGCTGACCGGCCACGCCATCTTCAGCACGGACCTGTTCGACCAGGGCACCGTCGAGCGGATGACCGCCCGCTACCTGGTGCTGCTGGAAGCCGTCGCGGAGGACCCGCGGCGGCCGGTCTCCGCGCTCCCGCTGCTCCCCCGCGCCGAACGCGAGCTGCTGCTCGGCGCGTGCAACGACACCGCGGCCGACCTGCCGCCGGTCACCGTCGTCGGGCTGATGCTGAACCACGCCGCCGCCACGCCGGACGCCGTGGCCGTCGTCCACGACGAAGGCGAGCTGACCTACGCCGAACTCGCCGCGCGGGCCGCGGGCCTCGCCGCCAGGCTGGCCGAGGACGGCATCGGCCGCGGCGACCTGGTGGCGATCACCACGGGACGCGGGCCGGAGACGCCGGTGGCGCTGCTCGGCGTGGCGATGAGCGGGGCGGCGTACCTGCCGGTCGATCCGGACTATCCGGCGGCCCGCGTGGCGTACGTGCTGGAGGACGCGCAGGTCGCCCGGGTGCTCACCGACGAGGACGTACGGCGGCTCGCCGTGCCGGGCGCCATGTGCGAGACCCTCGGCGCGCGCCCGGAGGACCCCGCCTACGTGATCTACACCTCCGGGTCCACCGGGCGGCCCAAGGGCGTCGTCGTGCCGCACCGGGCGCTGACCAACTTCCTGCTCGCCATGCGGACGTTGCTGGACGGCGGCCCCGGCGACACCTGGCTCGCGCTGACCTCGCTGTCCTTCGACATCTCCGCGCTGGAACTGTTCCTCCCGCTGGTCACCGGCGGCCGGGTGGTCATGGCGGGCGGAATCGACGCCCGCGACGGCGACGCCGTGGCCGCGCTCGCGGCCCGGCACGGCGTCACGCACGTGCAGGCCACGCCGTCCGGCTGGCGGATGCTGCCGGGCCTGCGCGTGGACACGGCCCTGGCCGGCGGCGAGCCGCTGCCGCCCGCGCTGGCCGCCGAACTGCGGCCGAACGCGCGGCGGCTGTTCAACGTGTACGGCCCGACCGAGACCACGATCTGGTCCACCGCCTGGCAGGTGCCGGACGCGCCCGGCGACGTCGCCATCGGCCGGCCGATCGCCAACACCACCTGCCACGTGGTGGACCGGCACGGCCGGCCGGCCCCCATCGGCGTCCCCGGTGAGCTGCTGATCGGCGGGGCGGGCGTGGCGGACGGCTACCTGCGCCGCCCCGGGCTGACCGCCGACCGGTTCGTCCCCGACCCGTACGGCCCGCCGGGCGCCCGCCTGTACCGCACCGGCGACCTGGCCCGCCGCCGCGCCGACGGCACCCTGGAGTGCCTCGGCCGTACCGACCACCAGGTCAAACTGCGGGGCCACCGGATCGAGCCCGGCGAGATCGAGGCCGTGCTGGACGCCCACCCCGGCGTGCGGCAGTCGGTCGTGGTGGTCCGGGAGGAGACGCTGGTGGCGTTCGTCGTCGGCGACGCCCCGGTGGCGGAGTTGCGGACGCACGCGGCGGCCACGCTGCCGTCGTACATGGTGCCGGGCGCGTTCGTGCGGGCCGAGGCGCTGCCGCTGACCCCGAACGGCAAGGTGGACCGCGCCGCGCTGCCCGGCGACGCCCGCCCGGTGCCCGAGAGCACCGCCTACGTGCCGCCGCGCACCGACGCCGAAGAGCTGGTCGCCGACGTGTACGCCGAGGTCCTCGGCCTGGAGAAGGTCGGCGCGCACGACGACTTCTTCGCGCTCGGCGGCCACTCGCTGCTGGCCACCCGGGTGATCGCGGGCATCCGGGCGCTGACCGAGGTCGAGGTGCCGATCCGCACGATCTTCGCCGCCGGCGCCGTCGCGGACCTCGCCCAGGCCGTCACGGACCTGCTGACGGCCGAGATCGACCGACTGACCGACGAGGAGGCCGCGCGCCTTGCGAAGGAGCGGGACTGAGCGATGACCCATCTGGTGGTGGTCAACCACGAGAAGCAGTACTCGATCTGGCCCGCCGATCGGGAGCCCCCCGCCGGATGGGACCCCACCGGCGTCACCGGCGACCGGCAGGCGTGCCTGGACCACATCGAGCGGACCTGGACCGACATGCGACCACGCAGGGAGCCATGACGTGAGCACAGTGGGGAGACGTGCCCCGGCGGGCGCCGTGCGCGAGACGAAGGAGCGACTGGCCGAACTGGTGGCCACGGCCAGCGACGGCGAGGTCTCCGCGGCGGAGGCGCTGGCGGCCGAGCTGCCGCTGTCGGCCCTCGGCGTCACCTCGCTGGCGCAGATGCGGCTGATCGACGCCATCGAGCGCGAGTTCGGCGTGGACGTGGATTTCTCCGACGAGTCGCTGGCCGCGCTCGAGGACCTGGACCTGCTCGCCGCCCACATCACCGGGCGGGCGCGGTGAGCGGCGAGCCGCTCACCTGGGGGCAGCGGGCGATCTGGGCGGCGATCGAACGCACCGCGCCCGACGACCGCTACTTCAACTTCGGCCGGGTGCTCGCGGTGCCCCGCTCGATCCGCCCGCTGGGCGTCGCGGACGTCCGCCGGGCCGTCGGCCTGCTGACCGACCGGCACCAGGCGCTGCGCACCACCATCGGCCCCGGCCCGGTGCAGATCGTCGGCGAGAGCGCGGAGCCGGTGGTGGGGATCGTCCACGCGGCGCGCGGCGAGGAGGCGGCCGTCGCCGCCGAGTTGCAGGCCCGGATGGGGTCGTCGGCCTTCGACTACGGCGACGAGCGTCCGCTGCGGGTCGGCGTGGTGATCTGCGAGGGCACGGTCAGCCATGTCGTGCTGGTCTTCTGCCACATGGCGGCCGACGGCCTCGGGGCCGAGATCGCGGTGCGCGACCTTCGGCTGCTGCTGCTGCGCGGCACGGTGGGCGGCCCGCCGCCCGCACAGCCGGCCGAACTGGCCCGCTGGCAGAACTCCGCGGAGGGCCTGCGCCTGGCGCGGGCCGCCGACGAGTACTGGGAGCGGGAGTTCTCCCGCATCCCCGTCTCGATGTTCCCGGCCCCGGTCGCCGAACTTCCCGGGCCGCCGATCTGGCGGGCGCTGCTGACCTCGCGGGCCGCCGCAATGGCCGCGCAGCGGCTCGCCGTGCTCCACGGCGCGACGACCGGAGCGGTACTGCTCGCGGCGAGCGCCGCCATGGTCGGCAGGGTCACCGGCCAGGAGCTGTGCGCGATGCTGCCGATCGTGGGCAACCGGTTCCGCGCCGACACCAGGAACGCGGTGACCACGCTGTCCCAGGAGGGCCTGTTCGTCTGCGACGTCACCGCCGAGCGGTTCGATGACCTGCTGCGGGCGGCCAGGCCCGCCGCGCTGCGCGCCTACCGGCACGCCTACCACGACCCGGCGGGCCGGGCGGCGGCGACCGCGCGGGCGAGCGCCGCCAGGGGCGCCGAGGTCCAGCCGTACTGCTGCTACAACGACATGCGCTTCGCCGAGCCACCGCCGCGCGACTGGGAGCCCGGCGAGATCCACGCCGCGCTCGGCTCCTCCACGCTCACCTGGCCGATCAGCCAGGATCGGCTGAACTGCCGGTTCTGTGTGCACATCACCGGCGAGGGCGCGGGGCTCGGCATCTCGGTGACCGCCGACACCCGCTACCTGCCCAAAGCCGGGATGGAGTCCTGGCTGCGCGGGCTGGAGGACCTGCTGGTGGAGACGGCCGCACGGGCCGCGGCGCGGAAGGTCCACGCCGGATGACGGTGACCGCGTACGCCGCGGCCACGTCCTGTGCGCACGGCGAATCGCTGCTCTTCCACGTCCAGGCCGAGCCGTCCGACCTGCCGGTGCGGGTCAGCGTGGCCGACGCGACCGATGACCGGCGGGTGCTGTCGGCGCGGGTGGACGGCCCCGAGTGGACCCTCACGATCCCCGCGGACTGGCACAGCTCGCTGTACCGGGCCCGCTTCCTGGCCCCCGGCCAGGCCGACGCCGACCTGCCGTGGCCCAGGGAGCAGGAACTGCCCGGCACGGCGGTCTCGCCGCCCAACGAGGTCTACTTCGTACTGCGGCCGGCCGTGCCGCGCTCACCGGTGCTGCTGTCGGTGCCGTTCACCACCTGGCAGGCCTACAACCGGGCGGGCGAGCCGGGCCAGAGCATCTACTGGACCGAGGAGCCCACCCGGGCCTCCCGGGTCACCTTCGACCGGCCGGGCGGCGGGCCGCCGCCCGAACGCTGGGAGGAGGGCATGCTGCGCTGGCTGCGCCCGTCCGGCTACACCGTGGACCTCTGCTCCAACCTGGACCTGCACGACGGGCTGGACCTGCTGAGCGGCTACCGGCTGCTGATCGTCAGCGGGCACGACGAGTACTGGTCGGCGGGCATGCGGGACGCGGCCGAGGAGTTCGTCCGGCGGGGCGGCAACATCGCGTTCTTCGCCGGGAACACCTGCTGGTGGCAGATCCGGCTGGAGGACGACCGGCGCACCATGGTGTGCCACCGCGACCCGATGACCGACCCCTCCCCCGATCCCCGGCTGGTCACCACCGAGTGGTCGGCCGCCCCGGTCAACCGGCCGGAGAACACGCTGACCGGCGTCAGCTTCCGGCAGGGCGCGGGGGCCTGGGGGCCGTACATGCCGCTGATCCTCAAGGAGTCCTACACGGTCAGGTTCGCCGAGCACTGGGTGTTCGAGGGGACCGGGCTGGCCGACGGCGACCCGTTCGGGCAGGGCACGCTCGGATATGAGACCGACGCCGCGGAGTACACCGAGGTCATGGGCGTGCCCCGGGTGACCGCCAGGGACGGCACGCCGTCCTCGTTCGTGGTGCTGGCCACGGCCGACCTGCGGCACTGGAGCGCCTACGGCCAGGGCGGCGCGGCCACCATGGGCGTGTTCACCAGCGGGCGCGGCACGGTCTTCAACGCCGCCACGATCAACTGGGGCAACGCGCTGGACGACCCTGTGGTGGACCGGATCACCCGCAACGTGATCGACCGGCTGTCGGCTCCGGCCGGCACCGCCGAGTGGGAGGTCATCGGCCCGGCGGCCGACATGGTGGCCCTGGCCGGGTACGGCAGGTCGCTGTTCGGGGTGGGCGCGGGGGGCATCTTGCACGTCCGCGAACTGTGCGGGCAGAACCTGCCGTGGCGGCCGATCGCCGACGCGGGCGGGGTGCGCTGCCTGGACGTGCCCCGGGAGGCCGCGGCCGGCCTGGGCATCGGCCTGTACGGCGTGACGCCGAGCGGCGTGCTGCGCCACCGGCCGCTGCCCGCGGGGCCCGGCGGCTGGACCGACGTGTGCCGCGCCCCGGCCGGCACCGTCGCCCTGGCCATCGCCGACGGCCGCTTCTACACGGCGACCACGGCGGGACGGCTGTACTGCCTGGCGTTCGCCGACGCGCCGAGCGGGGCCTGGGCGGACATCGGCCCCTCGGCGGACGCGGTCGCGCTCAGCGGCATGACCGGCCGCCTGTACGCGATGGACGCGGGCGGTGCGATCCACACCCGCCTGCCGCCGGGCGGCGACGAGGACGAGTGGCGCACGCTCTCCCGCAGCGATTCCTGCGTGGTGAGCACCACGTTCACCGCGCACGCGGGACGCCTGGTCACGGCGGGGCCGGCCGTGCCGCTGCGGTGGCGGACGGTCTGACGCCGCCTGCGGCGTCCGCCGCGCCTGGCTTCAGGTGTCCACCGTGCTGGTGAAGACCTCCTCGCGGGCGCGCTCCAGCGCCGCGAGGATGGCGCCGCGCAGTACCGGGTCGCCCTCGACCTCGGTCACCCTGACCTGCGGGCGGCTCGGGCAGATGCGGGCCACGGCCTCCTCGACCTTGACCGCGAGGGCCTTGCCGCCCGACCTGCCCACGTCTCCGGTCAGCACGACCAGACCGGGATCGAGCACCACGGTCACCGCGGCGACGCCGATCGCCAGCCGTCCGGCGACCTCCTCGATGAAGTCGCCGTTGGCGCCGCTCGGATCGGCCACGGCGGCGGCGACCTGCTCGCTGATGGTGCCGCCGGTCAGGCCGTTGGCGGCGGCGAGGCCCGCGATGGCCTCCCCGCCCACCAGGCGCTGGAAGGACCCGGACTGAGGTTCGCCGACATCGACGGGCAGCGGCTCGCCGGGGACCGGCAGCCAGCCGATCTCGCCCGCGCCGCCGCTGCTGCCGCGGTGCAGCCGCCCGCCGAACATCACGCCGAGCCCCTGGCCGATGCCGGCCCACACCAGCACGAAGTCCGACAGGCCGCGGGCGGCCCCGTGCTCACGCTCCGCAATCACCGCGAGGTTGACGTCGTTCTCGATCACCACGGGCCGGCGCAGGCTGGCGCTCAGCGCGGCCAGCACGCCCTCGTGCCAGGACGGCAGGTCGAAGGAGAACCGCACGTCGCCGGTGCGCGGATCGACCACTCCCCTGGTCCCTATCACACAGGCGCGCAGTTGGGCCATCGACACCCGCGCGGTCTGGCAGACCCGCTGCAGGGCGTTGTGCACGATCCTCACCGGGTCGCCGTGGCCGTTGGGATCGACGGCGATCTGGGCGATCAACTCGCCGGTGATGTCCGCGACACCTGCGGTGACGCGGTCGGGCAGGACCACCAGGCCGGCCACGTACGCGCTGGAGGGGACCACGCCGTACAGGGCCGCGTTGGGGCCGCGCCCGCCCGCCTGTTCGCCGACGGGCGCCACCAATCCGCGCCCCTCCAGGCGCGCCAGAAGCTGTCCGGCCGTAACCTTGGAAAGTCCGGTTCGCTCACCCAGTTCGGCGCGGGTGAGCGGGCCGTCGGAGAGCAGGAGCTCCAGTGCGGCGCGGTCGTTCAACTGGCGCAGCAACCGAGGTGTTCCCGGGCGTCGGGACAAGGATCGGCCCCCCTCTCGTCACGATACGCTAACGAGCGTTTTTTTTAAGAAACTTTCTTGTTAGTTTAGCGAGAGTCACCCCGCAGGCAAGTGATCCCGCCTCGGGATGTCACAGCGCCGACCGTCCGAGGTCGCCATCGACCTGGTGCGGGGTGGTCTGCCAGGGCCCGCACCCCCGAACGCGCGACCCCCGACGCGAAGCCGGGAAGGGAGAAACCCAAGTGAGAATCTCAAAGATCACGGTTGCGACCGCGACGTCCGCCGTGCTTGCTCTGAGTGTCGCCGCCTGTGGTGGCGGCAGCAGTGGCGGGACCGAGGCGGACAAGCCGTCCGAGGCCGCCTCCTCCTCCGCGTCCGGGCCCCAGTACGCGGGCAAGACGCTGAAGGTGTGGCGCCTCGGGGCGCCCAACGAGGTCTTCGAGAAGTACATGAACGACCTCAACGGCAAGTTCGAGCAGCAGACCGGCGCCAAGGTCGAACTGACCTGGGTGCCGTGGCCGGACTCCCAGAAGAAGTGGACGGCCGCGCTCGCCAGCGGCGAGGGCCCGGACGTCACCGAGTTCGGCAACGACCAGGTGTCGGCCTGGGTGGCCCAGGAGGCCCTCGCCGACATCACCGAGGTCGCCAAGGGCACCCCGGACTTCCAGCAGATCCCGCAGAACCTGTGGGGCTACGAGACCATCGACGGCAAGATCTACGCCGTGCCGTGGGGCGGCGGCACCCGCGCCGTCCTCTATCGCAAGGACTGGTTCAGCGAGCTGAAGATCGAGGAGCCCAAGACCTGGGAAGACCTCATCGCGGCCGCCAAGAAGATCCAGAAGGAGAAGGGCTCCGACGTCGACGGCCTCGCCTTCAACGGCGGTTCGGACGCCAACATGTCGCTCTCGCCGTTCGTGTGGTCGGCGGGCGGCGACTTCGCCGCCTTCGAGGGCGGCAAGTGGGTCGGCAAGCTGACCGAGCCCGCCTTCAAGGAGGGCTTCCAGTTCTACACCGACCTGGTGGCCAAGGAGGGCGTGTCAGGTAAGTCCCGCCTGAACCTGAACTCGATCGAGATCGCGCAGCGCTTCGCGGCCGGCAAGGTCGGCATGTTCGTCACCGGTGGCTGGGACATCGCCTCCATCGAGGAGCAGAGCAAGGGCAAGATCAAGGCCGACCAGATGGCCTTCTTCTCCATCCCGAACAAGGAAGGGACGGGCCCGGCGCCGGCGTTCCAGGGCGGCAACGACATCGCCGTCTGGAAGGACACCGAGAACCCCGAACTGGCCGCGGAGTACGTCAAGCTCGCCGCGGGCCAGGAGTTCGGCGGCCGGTACGCCAAGGAGAACGGCCTGCTCCCCCTCTACCCCGACGCCCTCGCCGAGTACGCCAACGACCCGGCCCAGAAGGCGTTCGCGGAGACCTTCAAGGTCGCCAAGGGCTTCCCCGCCGACCCGCAGTGGGCGGAGGCCAATGACACCAAGGCCGTGCTGCAGAACGCGGCGCGCGCGGTGATCAAGGGTGAGAAGGACGTCGACGCGGCCCTCGCGGCGGCCAACAAGGAACTCGAAGAGATCCTGAACCAGCAGTAACCATGGCACACACACGAACCATCGCCCGGGGCGGGGGAGATCCCCCCGCCCCGTCGCGGGGCCCCAGAAGGAGGCCGCCGCGCAGGACCAGCGGCATGTCGCCGAAGCTGGTCCCCTACGCGCTCCTGATACCCGGCCTCATCGTCATCGGCGCACTGCTGCTCTACCCGCTGTTCCAGATGGTCGTCATGTCCTTCCAGAAGGTGGGACTGAAGCAGATCAGGCCGAAGAACCCGCTCCCCGCGGAGTGGAACGACTTCGAGAACTACACCACGGTCCTCCAGTCGGACCTGTTCTGGACCTCCCTGCGCAACACCGTCGTGTTCGCACTGGTCACCGGGGCGCTCACCCTGGTGGTCGGCACGCTGGTGGGCCTGCTGCTCAACCGGCTCGGCCGGGCGATGTCCACGGTCGTGGTGGTGGGCATCATGGCCGCCTGGGCGGTGCCGCCCACCTCACAGGCGATCATCTGGAAGTGGCTGTTCGACGCCGACTCCGGGATCATCAACTGGTCGCTCAACCTGCTGCCCGACTGGCTGTCATCGCTGGTCTTCGGCCGGGCGAACTGGTCCGGCCAGCCGTGGCTGAACGAACCGCTCACCATCTACATGGTGCTGGTGATGGCGGTGCTGTGGGCGTCGTTCCCGTTCGTGGCGGTCTCGGTGCTCGCCGGGCTGAAGAGCATCCCGTCGGAGCTGTACGAGGCGGCCAAGGTGGACGGCTCGACCGGCATCGGGACGTTCCGGAAGATCACCTTCCCGCTGCTGAAGCCGGTCTTCTCCGTCCTGATCGTCCTGCAGATCATCTGGGACTTCAAGGTCTTCACCCAGCTCTTCCTGATCGCCGGCGGCACCAACATGCCGCGTGAGGCGTTCAACCTGTCGCTGTGGAGCTACATCGAGGCGTTCAGCCCGCCTCCGGACATGGGACTCGGCTCGGCCATCGCGGTGGTGCTCACCGTGGTGCTGCTGCTGATCACGTTCGTCTACGTCCGGCAGATCGTCAAAGCGGAGGACGTCCGATGACGCCACTCGCGCGCAAGCGCCTTGCCAAGTACGGTCTCAACGCCGGCGCGATCGCGGTGTTCCTGTTCGCGGTCTTCCCCGTCTACTGGATGGTCGCGACCGCGTTCAAGCCGGACGACGAGATCTACACGACCGAGTTCATGCCGGTCCCGCTCTCCCCCACCCTGGACCACGTCGAGCGGGTGTTCACCAAGGGCGTCGCCGGGCACTCGATCTGGGAGTACCTGCTCAACAGCGCCATCGTCGCGGTCACCACCGTGCTGGTGGGCGCGGTCTTCGCGCTGCTCGCCGCGACGGCGGTGGCGCGGTTCAGGTTCAGGTTCCGCACGTCGTTCCTGGTGCTGCTGCTCATCGTGCAGATGGTGCCCGCCGAGGCGCTGCTCATCCCGCTGTTCCTGATGGTCCGGCGGCTGGGCATGTACGACCAGTTGATCGGTCTCATCGTGGTCAACATCGGGCTGACCCTGCCGTTCTCGGTGTGGATGCTGCGTACCTTCGTCGCCGCGGTCCCCAAGGATCTGGAGGAGGCGGCATGGATCGACGGGGCGTCCCGATTCACCACCTTCTGGAAGGTGCTGTTCCCGCTCGTCGCCCCCGGCCTGGTCGCGACCAGCATCTTCTCGTTCATCACCGCGTGGAACGAGTTCGTGTTCGCGCTGACCCTGATCAACGAGACCAGCAACTACACGATGCCGAGGGCGCTGTCGTTCTTCATCGGCCAGCGCTCCACCGACTGGGGCGGGATCATGGCGGCGTCCACGCTGATGACCATCCCGGTCCTCGTGTTCTTCCTCCTGGTGCAGCGGCGCATGGTCTCCGGCCTCGTCGCGGGCGCCGTCAAGGGCTGATCCCCGCTCCCTTCCCACCGGTCTCTGACGGCTCGCGGCCCACAAGGCCCGAGCCGCCATGCCGGCCTGCCGTACCGTCCGTCACTCCGAACCATCCGTAGGAGCCGAGCCATGCCCGAAAACTCCGCGAGCCGCCCGACCGGGCCGATCGACCGGGAGCTGTACCGCCTGGCCGCCGGCACCCTGCTCGTCGCCTTCCAGGGCACCACCGTTCCCGAGTGGGTGCTCGCCGAGACCGAACGCGGCCTCGGCGGCGTCACCCTGTTCGGCTTCAACGTGGCCGATCCCGCCCAGTTGTCCGCGCTGACCGGACGCCTGCGCGGGGCCGGCGACCTGGTCATCTCGCTGGACGAGGAAGGCGGCGACGTCACCCGGCTCGCCTACCACACGGGAAGCCCCTACCCGGGCAACGCCGCCCTGGGCGCGGTGGACGACGTGGGACTCACCCGCGAGGTCTACCACGCCATCGCCGGCGAACTCGCCCTGTGCGGGATCAACCTGAACATGGCGCCGGACGCCGACGTGAACACCGCCGACGACAACCCGGTGATCGGCACCCGCGCCTTCGGCAACGACCCCACGCTGGTGGCCAGGCACACCGTGGCCGCCGTCGAGGGCCTGCAGGCGGCCGGAGTCGCCGCCTGCGTCAAGCACTTCCCGGGGCACGGCGCCACCTTGCAGGACTCCCACCTGGAGATCCCGCTGGTGGACGCCGGACTCGACGTGCTGCGCGCACGCGAGCTGGTGCCGTTCCGGGCGGCGATCGAGGCGGGGGCCAAGTCGGTGATGACCGCCCACGTCCGGGTGCCCGTCCTGACCGGCGAGGCGCCCGCCACGCTCTCCTCCGCCGCGCTGACCGGCCTGCTCCGCGAGGAGCTGGGCTTCGGCGGCGTGATCGTCTCCGACGCGCTGGACATGCGGGCGATCACCGATGCCTACGGCCTGGCCGGTGGCGCGGTGATGTCCCTGGCCGCCGGGGCCGACCTGCTCTGCCTCGGCCCGCTGCCGACCTATGACGACGTCCGTGCGGTCATCGCGGGCATCGCGCAGGCCGCCCAGGACGGCCGCCTGCCGGTCGAGCGGCTGGCGGAGTCGGCCGCGCGCGTGGCGGCGCTGCACGCCTGGCTCGCCGAGCCCCGGTCCGCCGCGCCCGGCGGGCAGGTCGTCGGCCTGGCCGCGGCCCGGCGCGCGCTCAGCCTCACCGGGACGCCGCCGGCGCCGGTCGATCCGCTGGTCGTGGAGCTGGAGACGCCGCCGACCATCGCGGTGGGCGAGGTGCCGTGGGGGTTCGCGCCGTGGCTACAGGCCGCCGAGGTCGTCCGGGTCACCCCCGGCCAGGAGGAACCGGAATCCCTCCTGGAACGCGCCAAGGACCGCTCACTGGTGATCGTGACCAAGGACGCCCACCGGCATGAGTCGAGCCGGGCCCTGATGGCGGCGCTGGTGGCGGCCCGCCCGGACGCCGTGGTCGTGGAGATGGGACTGCCGGTCTGGCGTCCGGACAGCGCGGTCTACATCGCGACGTACGGCGCCGCGCGCCCCAATGCCCGGGCCGCCGCCGAACTCCTCTTCCCCGACCTCGTCAAGGCCGCCACGACATCCTGACAGGTGCCTTGACAAGGGCCTTGGCAGATATTTGTTAGTAAAGTTTCTTGTTTAATAGGGGAGTCGATGCTAAACAGGTGATGCGGCCGAAACATGGCCGCCGCCCCTCGCGTCACGGAGACGGAGACACGATGACCATCGAGACCGCCCGAGACGTCGCGAGCGCCGACCTGGCACGACTCGCCGACTGTGTACTGCAACCAGGGTTCATCGGCACCACCCCGCCCGACTGGATCCGGCGCCGCCTGGGCCTCGGGCTCGGCGGCGTCACGCTTTTCGCCCGGAACATCACCGGTCCCGACCAGCTTGCCAGACTCACCGCGGCCCTGCGAGCGGAAAACCCCGAGATCGTCATCGCGACCGACGAGGAGGCCGGTGACGTGACCCGGCTGGAGGTGGCGGCCGGCAGCTCGCGGCCCGGCAACCTGGCGCTCGGCGCGGTGGACGACCCCGGCCTCACCGAGGCCGTGGCGCGCGACGTGGGCGGCGCGCTCGCCCGGGCGGGCATCACGCTCAACTACGCGCCCGTGGCCGACGTCAACTACGCCGACAACCCGGTCGTCGGCACCCGGGCCTTCGGCGGCGATCCGTGGCTGGTCGCCCGGCACACCCGCGCCTGGGTCACCGGCTTACAGGAGGCGGGGGTGGCCGCCTGCGCCAAGCACTTCCCCGGGCACGGCGGCACGACCGTCGACTCCCACGACGACCTGCCCGCGGTCACCGCCTCGGCCGGCGAACTGGCCAGGGTCGCGCTCTCGCCGTTCCGCACCGCGATCCGGGCGGGCGTGCGCTCGATCATGACCGGGCACCTGCTCGTCCCCGCGCTCGACCCGCACTGGCCGGCCACGATGAGCGCGCGCATCCTCACCGACCTGCTGCGCGGCGAACTCGGCTTCGAGGGCCTGATCGTCACCGACGGCATCGAGATGCCCTCGCTGTCGCTGCGCTACGGCCTCGGCATGACCGCGGTACGTGCGCTGGCCGCCGGCGCCGACGTGATCTGCGTGGGCGGCGAGAACACCTCCCCCGGGCTGGTGGACATGCTGCGCAACGCGATCGTGGGCGCGGTCCGCGAGGGCGCGCTGCCCGAGGAACGGCTGGCCGAGGCCGCCGCCCGGGTGCGGGCGCTGGCCGCCTGGGCCGCCGTGCCGCGGCAGGGCTGCGGAGCGGCCGAACCGGGGGTCGGGGTCGCGGCGGCGCGCAGGGCCGTGCGGCTGACCTCCAAGGAGCACGCGGGGCCGTTGCCGCTGGCCGTACCTCCGCACGTCATCGAGCTGAACTCGGTCACCAGCCTGGCGGTGGACCGCAGCACCGGATGGGGCGTGGCCGGGCCGCTCGCGGGGCTCATGCCGGGCACCACGGCGGTGCGCCTGGACCCGGGGCAGGCCGGGCTGCTGGGCTTTGAGATCGCGTTCGCGCTGGGCCGGCCGCTGGTGATCGCCTGCCGCGACGCGAGCAGGCACGGCTGGGTGGCCGCGGCGATCGAGACCGTGCTGTCCCACCGGCCGGACGCCGTGATCGTGGAGATGGGCCGCCCCGGCCCGGCCACCCCGGGCGCGCACCACATCGCGACCTTCGGGTCCTCCCGGGCATGCGGCACCGCCGCCGCCGAGGTGCTGTCCGGCAGGAGCGCCGGACAGCCGTCGTAAGGCCCCTTAGGAAGAGAAGACCTCCTCGCGGGCACGCTCCAACGCCGCCAGGACGGCACCGCGCAGCACCGGGTTGCCGGTCTGCTCGCTCGGCACCACCTGGGGACGGATGGGGCAGATCCGCGCGACCGCCTCCTCCACGCGGGAGGACAGCGCCGTGCCGCCCGCACGGCTCACATCGCCGCCCAGGACCACCAGTCCGGGGTCGAGCACCACGCACACCGAGGCGACCCCCAGCGCGAGCCTCGCGGCGATCTCGTCGAGCAGCGGCTCGCCCTCCGGCCCCGCCTTGACCGCCGCCGCCACGCACTCGGCCTGCCGGGACCCGGTGAACCCGTAGGTCTCGGCCAGCTCGGTCACCGCCTCCACGCTGACCAGCGACTGCAGGCCGCCGGCCAGCGAGGGCAACCGGCCGGGGATGGCCCGCACGTCCTCAGCCAGCGGCACCCCGGGCACCGGCAGGTAGCCGATCTCGCCGGCGCTGCCCGAACGGCCCCGGTGCAGCCGGCCGCCCAGCATGACGGCCAGGCCGAGCCCCCGGCCCACCCAGACGAGCACGAAGTCGTCGGCCTCGCGCGCCGCGCCGCCCGCGTACTCGGCGACCGCGGCGAGGTTGACGTCGTTCTCGATGACGACCTCGCGGCGCAGGTCGCGCGCCAGCGCCTCGTGGATGCCCTCGTGCCAGCCGGGCAGGTCGAAGGAGAAGCGCACGTCGCCGCTGCGCGGATCGACCACGCCCGGCGTGCCGATCACGACCCCGCGCAGTTTGGCCAGCGAAACCTTCGCCGAACGGCACGCTTTGACCACACCGCTGTGCACCACGGCCACCGGATCTTCGTGACCGTCGGGGGTCACGGTCACCTCGGCCACGATGTCACCGTGGATGTCGGCGACGGCGGTGGTGACGCTCTCCGGGCCGACGTCGAGCCCCGCGACGTACGCGGAGGAGGCGACCACCGCGTACAGGGCGGCGTTGGGACCTCGGCCTCCGGCGAGCTCGCCGACCACCTCGACCAGACCGCGATCCTCCAGCCGGGCCAGCGTCTGTGACGCGGTCACCTTGGAAAGGCCGGTCATCTCGCCGATCTGGCCCCGCGTGAGGGGACCAGAGGACAGCAGCAGCTCCAGGGCGGCCCGATCGTTGATCTCCCGCAGCAACCTGGGCACCCCAGGACGTCGCTCCATACCCATGCTCTCTGATCGCCGTGTTCCCGCCGCCTTCATCGAGCACAGATTAGCTGGCGGAGTCATTTAGTAAGGCTTCCTGTTAGTTGCACGCCCAGCGTAACGGACCCTCGTCCACGCTAGAACACACCTCGCCGGAGTGTCGATCAACTGCGCGCGGCGGATGCCCCGGCGTCCGGGATGGGCCATCCGCCACGGTCAGCGCCAAGGTCAGATGCCCTTCCGGCGGGCCCTGCGCCCGACCACTGTTCTCCAGGCGGGATAATCGACAACATGCGCCTTTCCGCTCGTGTCGACTACGCCCTACGCGCCGCCGCCGAGCTCGCCGCCGCAGGTGCCGGCCCGACCACGGTGGGCGAGCTGGCCAAAGAGCAGGACATGCCACCCAAGTACTTGGAGAACATCCTGCTCCAGATGCGCCGTGCCGGGCTCGTTCGTGGCCAGCGCGGACCAGAGGGGGGCTACGTGCTGGCCCGCCCGGCCGCCGAGATCTCCCTCGCCGACGTCATCCGTGCCGTGGACGGCCCGCTGGCCAACGTCCGGGGCGAGCGCCCCGAGCACGTGGGCTACCGGGGCGCGGCCGAGTCGCTCCAGGAGGTGTGGATCGCGCTGCGCGCCAGCGAGCGGGCGATCCTGGAAGAGGTGACGCTGGCCAACGTCTGCTCGGGCACGCTGCCCGACCGGGTGCGCAAGCTGGCCGCAGACCCCGCGGCCTGGGACTGACCCCGCCCGAGGGAAGGGCGTGAGCCGTGCCGGAGGGCGACGCCGTCTACCGCACCGCCGTACGCCTGCGCGCGGCGCTGGACGGCCGCGTGCTGACCCGCAGTGACTTCCGGGTCCCGAAGCACGCCACGGCCGATCTGACCGGCCGTACGGTCATCGAGACGGTCTCCCGGGGCAAACATCTGCTGACCCGCGTGGACGGCGGGCTGACCGTGCACACCCACCTGCGGATGGACGGCTCCTGGCGGGTGTTCCCCGCGGGCCGCCGCCTCCCGCCGGGCGACGTGGTGCGCCTGGTGCTCGGCAACGCCGCCCAGGTCGCCGTGGGCGTGCGGCTGGGCATGGTGGACCTGCTGCCCACCGCGCGTGAGGACGATGTGGTCGGCCATCTGGGGCCGGATCTGCTGGGCCCCGGCTGGGACGCGGCGCTGGCCGCGGCACGGCTGGCCGCCTGGGCCGGCCCGGGTGCGGAGAACACGATCGGCGAGGCCCTGCTCGACCAGCGCAACCTCGCCGGGATCGGGACGATCTACCGGGCCGAGACGCTCTTTCTGGCCGGGATCTCACCGTGGCGGCCGGTCGCGCGGGTGGACGACCTGGAACGCCTGGCGGACCTGGCCCACCGGCTGCTCATGGCCGGCCGGGAACGCGCCGCGACGGTCACGACGGGTGATCCGCGACCGGGCAGGGGCACCTGGGTCTACGGACGCGGCGGGCGGCCGTGCCGGCGCTGCGGCACACGGGTGGGCGTGACCCACCTCGGCGGCGCGCCCGCGGCACGCTCGCCAGAGCGGCTGGTCTACTGGTGTCCCGCCTGCCAGCCGCGGTAGCCGGTCACGCGGCCCTCAGGCCGCGACCATGTCCTTGACCTCGGGGAAGACGGTGCCGGAGATGCCGCTCCCGACACCTTCGCCGATGGACAGGCGCTCGTGCTCGGGCACGTCGGCCATGACGGGGGCGGCCTGCAGCTCGGCGAGCGCGAACTGGTCGGAGACCTCGCGCAGCACCTGTGACAGGGGAACCCCGAGTGCGCCACAGATGGACGCGAGCAGCTCGGAGGACGCCTCCTTCTGACCGCGCTCGA
Organism: Spongiactinospora sp. 9N601; assembly: GCF_044326295.1. Taxonomy (NCBI): domain Bacteria; kingdom Bacillati; phylum Actinomycetota; class Actinomycetes; order Streptosporangiales; family Streptosporangiaceae; genus Spongiactinospora; species Spongiactinospora sp. 9N601. Next base: position 97,617 of record NZ_JBIRBB010000020.1, on the reverse strand, counting down.
CCTCCGAGAGGTAGCCGAGCGAGACGCGCGCCAGCGTGGAGACCTCTCGCAACGTGCGGCCCTGCCGCACGCGAAGTCGCCGTAGCACGTCACCGAGCAGTTGTCGCAGCAGGACCATCTGTCGTTCCCTCCCCGGTGCGGGTGCCTTCACACCACTTCGCGCGATCGGTTCGTGCCGCCCATCTCTGTGACCCTCGTACATGCTCCTCGCCGTCATCACCGTTCCCGTGGGCCCGCCGGCCGGGCTCCCGCTGTAGTCGCTTTTCGCCGATGGCTTACGGACCTCACTCACAGCTCCACCGTACCCGCATCCACCGACGTGGCGGCAGACCGTAAGGAGCATGTTCGCTGGTGACGTAACACGGTAATCACCGGGAATGTTCCCTCATGTTCGCCTCACGCTCATCTATCAGCAGATCAACCGCTTTCTCCGCTGTCTGTACCCGAATCTCGTTCAAGTGATCCATCTTCACCCGCCACGGGCCTTACGGGCCACCTGCTGAAGGCGCACCGCGCGCACGACGTAGTCGATTCCCGTGACGAGCGTCACCGCCAGCGCGCCCGCCATCAGGATCCAGCGCAGCGGGTCATAGACACCGGGCCAGATGTACAGGCCGATCGCGACGACCTGGAGCACGGTCTTGACCTTGCCGCCGTAGCTCGCCGGGATCACGCCGTGCCTGATCACCGCGAACCGCAGCAGCGTGACCCCCAGCTCCCTGACCACGATGGCCGCGGTCACCCACCAGGGCAGCTCGTCCAGCAGGGACAGGCTGATCAGCGCCGCGCCGATCAGCGCCTTGTCGGCGATCGGGTCGGCGATCTTGCCGAAGTCGGTGACCAGGCCGTAGCGCCTGGCCAGCTCGCCGTCCAGCCGGTCGGTCAGCGAGGCGATCACGAACAGCACGAGCGCCGCGACCCGCCAGCCGGTGCCCGGCAGGAACAGGCAGGCGACGAAGAAGGGGACGAGCACCAGACGGACGACCGTGAGAACGTTGGCGACGTTCCACGGGCTCACGCGGCGGCCTTTGGCCGGCGTCGTCGCGTCCGGCGTCTCGGTCATGGACCGGCCTTGATCCGGGCGATGAGATCGACTCCCTCGGCGTCCACCACCACGGCGCGGACGATCTCGCCGGGCCGCAGGCCGATGCCCTGGACCGTCACCGACCCGTCCACCTCCGGGCCCTGGTGGGCGGCCCGGCCCTCGTAGCCGCCGTCGCCGAGGTCGGCCTCGATCAGCACGTCGACCTCGGTGCCGATGCGCTCCTCGGCCCGCTGGGCGGTCAGCTCCTCGGCCAGCTCGGTCAGGGCGGCCACCCGGGCGTCCACGACCTCCTGGTCCAGCTTGCCGGTCATCCCGGCGGCCTCGGTGCCCTCCTCGTCGGAGTAGCCGAACACGCCGGCCACGTCGAGCCTGGCCTCCTGGAGGAAGCCGGTCAGCTCGGCGAACTCCTCCTCGGTCTCGCCGGGGAAGCCGACGATGAAGTTGGAGCGCACACCGGCCTCCGGGGCCTCGGCGCGGATGCGCTCCAGCAGCTCCAGGAAGCGCCGCGGGTCGCCGAAGCGCCGCATCCGGCGCAGCACGGTGCCGCTGGCGTGCTGGAAGGACAGGTCGAAGTAGGTCGCCACGCCCTCGGTCGCGGCGATCACGCTGAGCAGCCCCGGCCGCAGCTCGGCGGGCTGCAGGTAGCTCACCCGCACCCGCTCCACGCCCTCGACCGCGGCCAGCGCGGGCAGCAGCTTCTCCAGCGCGCGCAGGTCGCCGAGGTCCTTGCCGTAGGAGGTGGAGTTCTCGCTGACCAGGACGAGCTCCTTGACCCCCTCCCGGGCCAGCCAGGCGGCCTCGGCGAGCAGCTCGTCGGGGCGGCGCGAGACGTAGGCGCCGCGGAAGGAGGGGATGGCGCAGAAGGTGCAGCGCCGGTCGCAGCCGGAGGCCAGCTTGAGCGCGGCCACCGGGCCGTCGTCCATGCGTTTGCGCAGCGGCCTGGGGCCGCTGGCCGGGGCGATGCCCGGAGGCAGCTCACCGTGGCCGGGAATGGCGTGCGCGGGCGCGGCGGCGGCGCGCTGGACCGGGGAGATGGGCAGCAGGGTGCGGCGGTCGCGCGGGCTGTGCGCCACCAGCGGGCGGCCCGCGACGACGTCGTCGAGGCGGGCGCCGATCTCGGTGTAGTCGTCGAAGGACAGCACCGCGGACGCTTCGGGCAGGGCGTCGGCGAGCTGCTCGCCGTACCGCTCGGCCATACAGCCCGCGGCCACCACTTTGGCGCCCGCGTCGGCGGCGGCGAGGATCGTGTCGATCGAGTCCTTCTTCGCCGACTCGATGAAGCCGCAGGTGTTGACGACGATCACGTCGGGATCGTCGTCGCCGAGGCGCCAGCCGGCAGCCTCAAGTCGCGCGGCGAGCTCCTCGGAGTCGACCTCGTTGCGCGCGCAGCCCAGTGTGATCAGCGATGCGGTTCGGCGGGATGACATGGTGACACTACGGTATCGGCAGTTGCCCCCTACCTGAGCCCCGCCCCGGCGACGTTGTGCCCGATATAGCGGATAGACCGGAAGATAACGGCAAGTGTCCGCCCGGCAACCGCCGCTCAGCGGGGTTTGTAGGTACGGGTGACCGTTTCCCCGAGCGGGCCGGGGACCCCGAGGTCCTTGCCGTTGACCCGCACGGACACCGCCCCGGCGTTGCCGATCTCCAGGACGACCTCCGACCTGGCCCGCCAGGTGGCGGTCGCGCCGCGCTTCAGCCGCCCGGAGAACAGCGTGCGGTCCTTGGCGTCACGGGCGGTCACCCGGGTGGTCTTGCTCGCCCTGACCTCCACCACGACCATGTCGCCCGGCCGGACGGGCGCCGCGGCGGCTGCATTGCGCGGCGGCACGGCGGGCGGCGAGGCGCTCGGCTTGGGCGGGGCCGGCCGGACCTCGGCCACGTTGACGTCGCCCGCGCCGCCCATCAGCCGCACCACGCCGAACACGATCGCGATGCCGAGCGCGATGGCCAGGGCCATGCTCCAGTTGAGCGAGCGCCGCTCGCGCAGCCTGATCCGCCGGTCGGCCTGGAACACGGCCGAGGCGCGCACCGGCGCAGGCCCGCCGCCCGCCGCCTCGTCGTACGCGCGCACCACGGCCTCCGGATCCAGGCCCACCGCCTTGGCGATGTTGCGCACGTGCCCGCGCCCGTAGAAGTCGCCCCCGCACGGGGAGAAGTCATCGCGTTCCAGCGCGTGGATGAGCGACTCGCGGATGCGTGTCCGCGCACTCACCTGCCCGACCGTCAACCCCGCGGACCGCCGCGCACGCGCCAGTACCGATCCGATGCTCTCGCTACGCCCATCCATACGAACGCCTCCCCCTGACGTTGCGTAGTAAGTCACATTCAACCAGCAACGGCTCGCGTACCGTACATCGGGGGTCACTCTCCGCGCAGGATCGCCAGCAGGCCGGGCAGGTCGTCCGGTTTGACCAGCACTTCGCGGGCCTTGGAGCCCTCGCTGGGCCCGACCACCTCGCGGCTTTCCAGCAGGTCCATCAGCCGCCCCGCCTTGGCGAAGCCGACCCGCAGCTTGCGCTGGAGCATCGAGGTCGAGCCGAACTGCGTGGTCACCACCAGCTCGGCGGCCTGGATCAGCAGGTCGAGGTCGTCGCCGATGTCCTCGTCGATCTCCCGCTTGGCACTGGCCGCGACGGCCACGTCGTCGCGGTACTCGGCCTGCATCTGGCCCTTGCAGTGCCCGACGACCTCGGTGATCTCCTTCTCCGAGATGTACGCGTTCTGCAGCCGCATCGGCTTGCTCGCGCCCATCGGCAGGAACAGCGCGTCGCCCTGCCCCACCAGCTTCTCGGCGCCCGGCTGGTCCAGGATGACCCGCGAGTCCGACAGCGAGGAGGTGGCGAAGGCCAGCCGGGACGGCACGTTGGCCTTGATCAGGCCGGTGACGACGTCCACGCTCGGGCGCTGGGTGGCGATCACCAGGTGGATGCCCGCCGCGCGGGCGAGCTGGGTGATGCGGACGATGGAGTCTTCCACGTCGCGAGGGGCGACCATCATCAGGTCGGACAGCTCGTCGATGATCACCAGCAGGTAGGGGTAGGGCTGGTAGACCCGCTCGCTGCCCGGCGGCGGGACCAGCTTGCCCGCCCGGACCGCCTTGTTGAACTCATCCACGTGCCGGAAGCCGCTGGCGGCCAGGTCGTCGTAGCGGCGGTCCATCTCGCCGACGACCCACTCCAGCGCCTCGGCGGCCTTCTTGGGGTTGGTGATGATCGGCGTGATCAGGTGCGGGATGCCCTCGTACACGCTCAGCTCGACCCGTTTGGGGTCGACCAGCACCATGCGGACCTCGTCCGGGGTGGCGCGCATCAGGATCGAGGAGATCAGGCCGTTGACGCAGACGGACTTACCGGCGCCGGTCGCGCCCGCGATCAGCAGGTGCGGCATCTTGGCGAGGTTGGCCACGATCGTGCGGCCCTCGACGTCTTTGCCCAGGCCGACGATCATCGGGTGGTGGTCGGCCTGCGCGACCGAGGAGCGCAGCACGTCGCCGAGCGAGACCAGGTCCTTGTCGGTGTTGGGGATCTCCACCCCGATCGCCGACTTGCCGGGAATGGGCGACAAGATCCGGACATCGGCGGACTTGACGGCGTAGGCGATGTTCTTCGTGAGCGCGGTGACCTTCTCCACCTTCACCGCGGGACCCAGCTCGATCTCGTACCGGGTCACCGTCGGCCCCCGGGTGAACCCGATCACCTGCGCGTCGATCGAGAACTGCTCAAGGACGCTGGTCAGCGCGTTGACCACGACCGTGTTGGCCTTGGTCTGCGGCTTGGGCGCGGTGCCCGATCGCAGCGCGGCGACGTCGGGCAGGGCGTAGGGACCGGCCTGCGGCGACAGCACGAGCTGTTCGACCTTGCGCGGCGCGGGGGTGGGGGCGGGCGGCTCCAGTGGTTCGGGCTGGTCAGACGGCTCGGCCCGGGCGGGCTCGGCCGGCCGCGGCACGGCAGGCTCCGGCTCGTCCACGAGCCCCGGCACGATCTCCGGCGAGTGGCCCTCGCGCCGCTCGTCGCCGTCCCGCATGATCGGCGTGTCGTAGGGCTTGTCGTGCTCGCCCTGCTCCTCGCCGGCGCCCTTCGCCCGGCCCTTGGCCCTGCCCGCCGCCTTGGGCGCGCGCTTGCGCTCGCCGCCGGCCTTGCCGTCGCCCTCCTTGTGGAACAGCATGTGGCGGATCTCCGCGAGCCGCTCGGGCACCCGGTGCACCGGCGTGGCGGTGATCACCAGCACCCCGAACCCGGACAGGAGCAGCAGCAGCGGGATCGTGATGAACGACGGCAGGATGCTGTCCGGCGGCGCGGAGACGATGAAGCCGATCATCCCCCCCGCGGCGGAGACCTTCTCCATGGTGTCGTTGTCGCCGCCGGCCGGATAGGGCGTGTCGTTGACCACGTGGACCACGCCGAGCACGCCGATGACCAGGGCGGCCCACCCGATCACCATCCGGCCGGTGTCGGCGTTCTGGTCGGGGTGGCGCAGGAACCGCCAGGCCAGCAGGGCGAGCATGATGGGCACCGCCCAGGCCAGCGAGCCGAACACGCCCCGCAGGACGGCGTTCACCAGCTCGGAGGCGGCCCCCTGCGTCTCCCGCCAGGTCATCGCGGCCAGCGTGATGGCCCCGGCGAGCACCGCCAGGCCGAGGCCGTCGCGGCGGTGCGCGGGGTCGAGGTCGCGCGCGGTGTGGCCGAGCGCGCGGGCCGCGCTGCCGACGCCGTGCGCGAACAGCAGCCACACGCCGGCGAACAGCCTGCCGATCATCCCGAAGACCCAGCTGACCGGGTCCTGGTGCAGGGCGCCCTGGCCCTGGGCGGCCCTGGTCCGCCCGGTGGCGGCGCCGCGCTTGGCGGGCGTCGTGCGGGCCCCGGATCTCTGCCCTGTTCTCGACGAGGTCGAGCGCTTCGCGGTGCCCTTCTGGTTCTGGGGTCCCCGCTGGGCGCCCTTGGACGTACGGGTGGCCATGATGAACAAGTTACGCGGGAGGCACGCCGGATGCGGCTAGGCGCGCCGTACCGGGGAGCGTCCGGGGCATCGCAGAGATCGGGTGCGAAGGGGCGTACGGCATAATCTCGTGATGCCCCGTTGTGTGACAAACGACCATATTTCACTACATGATGTCGCTACTTGAAGCGGGCGAAGGAGCCGGACCGTGGACGTGGTGGTGCTGGGCGAGCCGCTGGTGGAGTTCTCCTCCGACCGGCCGCTGATCGACGCGGAGCACTTCCGCCTGTCCTTCTCCGGCGACGCGCTCAACGCGTCCGTCGCGGCGGCGGCCCAGGGCGCGCGGGTCGCGCTGGTCACCCGTGTGGGCGACGACGAGTTCGGCGAGCGCCTGATCAGGTTCGCCGCCGAGCGCGGGGTGGACACCGGCTGGATGATCCGCGGCGGCGGGCCCACCGGCGCGTACGCGGTCGGCGCGGACCCTTCCGGCGAGCGGGCCTTCAGCTACCTGCGCCAGGGCAGCGCGGCCACCCGGCTGAGCCCCGCGGACGTGGACCGCTCTCCCGTCGCCTCGGCCAAGGTGGTGCTGCTCAGCGGCATCGCCGCGGCCATCTCCGAGTCGTGCGCCCAGGCCGTGCGGCACGCCGCCCGCCTCGCCTCGGGCCGGGTCGTCTACGACCCCAACTTCCGCGCCCGGCTGACCACCCCCGCCCAGGCCGCCCAGGTGCTGCGCGACATCGCCCCGCACACCGCGCTGGTCAAGATCTCCAGCCCCGGCGACAGCACCGCGCTGCTCGGCGTCGGCGACCCCGAGAAGACCGCCCGCGCGTGCCTGGACCTCGGCGCGCCCGCCGTGGCGGTGACCATGGGCGAGCGCGGGGTGCTGCTCGCCGGGCGCGACGCCCCGCCGGTGCTCGTGCCCGCCCGCACCGCGCCCACCATCGTGGACCAGACCGGCGCGGGCGACAATTTCGCGGGGGCGCTCGCCGCCTGGCTGGCCAGAGGCGAGAGCCTGCCCGCGGCCGTCGCGGCAGGTACCGCCGCCGCGGCGGTCAGCCTGGCCGGGCAGGGCGGCACCGGCAGGGTCGCCACGCCCGAGGACGTCGAGCGGCTGCTCGCCCGTTGACCCCGCTACGCGACCGTCCCGAACCTGTAGGTCGTGACCGAGACGAACTCCTCCCCTGGCCGCAGCACCGTGGAGGGGAACTCCGGCCGGTTGGGCGAGTCGGGGAAGTGCTGGGTCTCCAGGCACAGCGCCGCGTGCGGCGCGTAGGGCGTGCCGTCCGACCCGAGCATGTTGCCCGTGTAGAACTGCACTCCCGGCTCGGTCGTCAGGACCTCCAGCGACCGCCCCGAGACCGGCTCCTCCACCCGCGCGCGCACGCCGTCGCCGTCGTTGAACACCCAGCAGTGGTCATAGCCCTTGCCGATGCGAAGCTGCGGGTGGTCCGCGCCGATGCGCTCGCCGATCCGGCGGGCCCGGGTGAAGTCGAACGGCGTGCCCGCCACCGGGGCCACCTCGCCCGTCGGGATCTGCCTGTCGTCCTCCGGCAGGTAGTGGTCGGCGTCGATGGTGACCACATGGTCCAACACGTCGCCGTTGCCCGCTCCGGCGAGGTTGAAGTAGGAGTGGTTGGTCAGGTTGAGCACCGTGGGCGCGTCGGTGGTGGCCCGGTACTCGATGCGCAGCTCTCCCTGCGGGTTGACGGTGTAGACCACCCGGACGCTCAGCGTGCCCGGATAGCCCTCCTCGCCGTCGGGGCTCACGTAGGACAGCGCGAGCGAGCCGTCACCGCCCGGCTCGGCGTCCCAGATCCGCTTGTCGAAGCCCTGCCACCCGCCGTGCAGCGTGTCGGGCGGCACGTTGGGGGCGAGGTCGCGGACGGTGCCGTCGAGGGTGAACGCGGCGCCGCCGATGCGGTTGGCGTACCGGCCGACCAGCGCCCCGAAGTAGGGGCTGCGTTCCAGGTAGCCGTCCAGGGTGTCGAAGCCGAGCGCCACGCCCGCCATGCGCCCGGCCGCGTCGGGCGTCTCGATCGCCTGGATGATCCCGCCGTACGTCAGCACCGCGACGCGCAGCCGGTCGCCGCCGTCGAGCGTGAACCGCTCGACCGGCCGACCGGAGGAAAGCGTGCCGAACCGTTCTTTGCGCATGGCTCCCCCACTGATACCGCTGGTCAACTCCTATCACGCAGGGCACAGACCGCCATGGGCGGCCCCACTGCGCGCGATTTCATCAGCCGGGCGGTGAACACCTGGCGTATCACCCTATGAAACTTTTCGCCTCTAGTTCATGATCTCTGGGTATTTTTCGTCAACCGTGTTCTAGTTGACTTCCGATGCTCGATTCAGTCCTCATCGGAGGTCCCCCTGTCCAGGCATCGCTCTCCCCGGGGCCGTACCGCGGCCCTGCTGGCCGCGGCCGTACTCGGCCTGGTGACGCTACCCGCCACCGCCACGGCCGCGCCGCCGTCCGATCCCGTCGCCGACACCGCGTCCCAGGCCATGGGCGCGTCGTCACACCCGCCCGCGGCCACCACGCTGGCCGGCCCGGCCGCCGCCGCGGGCTCCCGGGTCGAGACCTTCCACACCGAAAGGCCCGTCGCGCCCGGCGTGGAGATCGACTCGATCGACACCCTCGACCCGCGCGGCTGGCAACGGTCCGACGCGCTGACCATCGACCTCAAAAAGGGCAACACGGTCGGCTACCTCGACACCGGCAAGGTCGCCGCAACCGGCAAGATCACCGAAATGGCCGACAAGGCCGGCGCGGTGGCCGCCGTGAACGGCGACTTCTTCGACATCAACAACTCCGGCGCGCCGCTCGGCGTGGCCGTCCAGGACGGCAAGCTGATCAAGTCCCCGTCCGCCGACTGGAACAGGGCCGCCACCATCGACGCCAAGGGCGTCGGGCGCGTGCTCGACATGCTCTTCGAGGGCACGGTCGCGTTCCCCCGCGGCGAGCGGGTCAAGCTGGACCGGCTCAACGCCACCGACCTGCCCCAGGGCGGCATCGGGGCCTACGACTCCCGCTGGGGCGCGTTCTCGCGGACCAGGGCGGTACAGGGCGTGACCCAGGTGACCGAGGCCCTGATCAGGGACGGCAAGGTCGAGCGGGTGACCCCAGGCGCGGGTGAGGGCGAAGTCCCGGCCGGGGCGACCGTCCTGCTCGGCCGCGAGGCCGGAGCCGCCAAGCTCGCCGCGCTCGCCCCCGGCGACCCCGTCGAGATCACCTACCGCCCCCGGCCGAGCCAGGACACCGGCCCGGCGCGGACCGCCATCGGCGGCCGGAGCCTGCTGGTCAAGGACGGCGCGGCGCAGCCCGCCGACGACACGACCCTGGCCGCCAGGATGGCGCTCGGCTTCAACGCCGACGGCACCAAGATGTACCTGGTCACCGTGGACGGCAACCGCACCGTCAACAGCCGCGGCGCGTCCCTTTCGGAGATGGCCGACCGGCTGGTCGCGCTCGGCGCGCACGTCGGCCTGGAGATCGACGGCGGCGGCTCGGCCACCATGGCGGTCCGCGAGCCCGGCGCCGAGCGCGTGCGGATCGAGAACGAGCCCAACGACGGCACCGAGCGCCTGGTGCCCAACGGCCTGGCGATCCACCGCGCCAAGGGCAGCGGCAGACTGCACGGCCTTTGGGTGCGCCCCGCCGTGGACCCCACGGTGGCCCCGGGCACCGGCCCGGTCGCCGGCGGCCGTCCCGACCGGGTCTTCCTCGGCCTGACCCGCACGATCGCCGCCACCGGCCACGACGAGGTGTACGGCCCGGCCGGCGCGCCCCGCGACATCCGCTGGACGGCCACCCACGGCCGGGCGGGCGACGACGGCGTGTTCCGCGCCGTACTGCCCGGCACCGCCACCGTGACCGCCCGCTCCGGCCGGGTGCGCGGCAGCGTCAAGCTGGAGGTCCTGGGCCCGCTGGCCCGGCTGGACACCACCCACCCGTCGGTCAACATCGCGGACGCCTCCGGCAAGACCGCTTTCGGCGTCGTCGGCTACGACCAGCACGGCAACTCGGCCCCGGTCGAGCCCGCCGACGTCCGGCTGGAGTACGACACCGCGCTGCTCGCCGTCGAGCCGGGCGAGTCCGGCGGGTACACGATCTCCGCCAAGCGCCCCTCCGGGGCCGCGCTGATCACCGTCAGGGCCGGCGGGCACACCGCCACCGTCGCGGTGACCGTGGGCGTGGAGAAGCGGGTGCTGGCCGACATGAGCGACGGCGCCCAGTGGAAGGCGGGCTCGGCGCGCGGCACCGCCGCCGTCGAACCGGTCGCGGAAGGCCGTACCGGCCCTGGGCTGAAGCTGTCGTACGACTTCACCAAGTCCACCGCGACCCGCACCGCGTACGCCATCGCCCCGCAGAGCCTCGGCCTGCCCGGTCAGACCCGCGCCTTCGGCCTGTCGGTCTACGGCCACGGGCGCGGCGAGTGGACGGCGTTCACCGTCATCGACGCGGCGGGCAAGGCGACCTCGGTCTACGGCCCGTACATCACCTGGCAGGGCTGGAAGGAGATCGAGATCCCGGTGCCCGCCGGGCTGCCGCAGCCGGTCTCGGTCAGCCGCTTCTACACGATCGAGCTGAAGGCCGACCGGCAGTACACCGGCGACGTGCTGATCGACGAGGTGTACGCGCAGGTCGCCCCGTCCATCGAGGCCCCCGAGCCGGACGCCGTCAAGGACCGGCTGGTCTCCGGCGAGCTGGACCGCCGCGACTGGCGCTTCGCGGTCATGTCCGACGCGCAGTTCGTCGCGCGCGACCCGGACTCCCCGCTGGTGGCGGGCGCGCGGCGCACGCTGCGCGAGATCAAGGCGGCCGGGCCGGAGTTCCTGGTGATCGCGGGCGACCTGGTGGACGAGGCGTCGGAGGCCGACTTCCAGCTCGCCAAGCGGATCCTGGACGAGGAACTGGGCGGCGCGCTGCCGTACTACTACGTGCCCGGCAACCATGAGGTGATGGGCGCGAGCATCGCCAACTTCAAGGCCCGCTTCGGCGACACCCACCGCACCTTCGACCACAAGGGCACCAGGTTCGTCACCCTGGACACCTCGCTCGGCACGATCAGGGGCGGCGGCTTCGACCAGATCGAACGGCTGCGCCGGGCGCTGGACGAGGCGGCCCGCGACGACTCGATCGGCTCGTTCGTGCTGATCGAGCACCACCCGCCGCGCGACCCCACCCCCGGCAAGGGCAGCCAGCTCGGCGACCGCAAGGAGGCCGCGCTGGTGGAGCGGTGGCTGGCCGACTTCCAGCACCGGACCGGCAAGGGCGCGGCGTTCGTCGGCGGGCACGTCGGCACCTTCCACGCCTCCCGGGTGGACGGCGTGCCGTACCTGGTGAACGGCAACTCCGCCAAGGCCCCGGCCACCGAGCCGGGTCAGGGCGGCTTCACCGGCTGGACCATGTTCGCCGTGGACCCGGTGTCGCGGCTGGACCGGCTGGCCGCCAAGGTGCTGCCGTTCGCGGGCGGGCCGCGCTGGCTCGCCGCGCAGACCAGGCCGCACGTGGACGCGCTGACCCTCACCGCGCCCGCCGAGCTGTCCAGGGGCGCGTCGGCGGCGGTGTCCGCCGTCGTCACCCAGGGCGGGCGGCAGGTGCCGGCGGCCTACCCGGTCGGCGTGGCCTGGTCGGGCGGGCGCACCCTGCACATCGGCGACCCGCGCACGGCACGCGGTCACCATGTGGCGGTCTTCGACCCGGCGACCGGCAGGCTGACCGCCCGCAGGCCCGGCACCGCGACTCTGTCGGTGTCGGTCAGCGGCGTCAGCCGCGAGGCGACCGTCAAGGTCAGGTAGCCGCCGGACCCTTCCCGCGACGCGGGCGTCTCGGCATCCGGGGGCACGCCCTCGTGAGAGGCGCCCGCGGCGGGGCGGTGGGCGGCAGGTGGGCATCGGGGGCGCACACTGCCGGCCGTTCCGCGTGACCGCGCGCTGCGGAAGGTCCGCTGACAGAGGGACGGCGGGCGCGAATTCACGCCCGCCGTCCCTCCGGTGTGCCGGTGCCCGCCGGTCAGACCTCGACCACCACGGGGATGATCATCGGCCGTCTGCGGTAGGTGTCGCTCACCCAGCGGCCCACCGTACGGCGGACCACCCGGCGCATCTGCTGCACGTCGGCGACCCCGTCGAGGGCCGCCTCCTCAAGGGCGTGCTCCAGTTGCGGGATGACCGCCTCGAAGGCGTCGAGGTCGATCCCCGAGCCCCTGGCGTGCACCTCGGGGCCGCCGGTGAGCTTGCCCGTGGTCGAGTCGACCACGATGACGATGGAGATGAACCCCTCGTCGCCGAGGATGCGCCGGTCCTTCAGGGCCACGTCGGTCACACCGCCCACGGAGCTGCCGTCCACGTAGACGTACCCGGCCTTGACCGCGCCCACGATCTTGGCCCGGCCGTCGAGCAGGTCCACCACCACGCCGTCCTCGGCGATGACGATGTGGTCTTCCGGCACCCCGGTCAGCGCCGCCAGCCGGGCGTGCGCCCGCAGGTGCCGCCACTCGCCGTGTACCGGCATGAAGTTGGACGGCCTGGTGAGGTTGAGCACGTAGAGCAGCTCGCCCGCGGCGGCGTGGCCGGAGACGTGCACCCGGGCGTTGCCCTTGTGGATCACCCTGGCGCCCCAGCGGGTCAGGCCGTTGATGACCTTGCCCACCGCGGTCTCGTTGCCCGGTACGAGCGAGGAGGCCAGCAGGACGGTGTCGCCCTCGGCGACCCGGATCGGGTGGTCACGATTGGCCATCCGCGACAGCGCCGCCATCGGCTCGCCCTGCGACCCGGTGCAGATCAGCACCACGTCCTTGGGCGGCCACTGCTCGATCTCCTTGGCGTCCAGCATCAGGCCGGGCGGGACCTTCAGGTAGCCGAGGTCGCGGGCCACGCCCATGTTGCGCACCATCGACCGGCCCATGAAGGCGACCTTGCGGCCGTGCTTGTCGGCCGCGTCCAGCACCTGCTGCACCCGGTGCACGTGCGAGGCGAAGCAGGCGACGATGATCCGCTGCTCGGCGCCGCGGAACACGTCGTCTATCACCGGGGCGATCTCGCGCTCGCTGGTGACGAAGCCGGGCACCTCGGAGTTGGTGGAGTCGGACATCAGCAGGTCGACGCCCTCGGCGCCGAGCCTGGCGAACCCGCCGAGGTCGGTCAGCCTGCCGTCCATCGGCAACTGGTCCATCTTGAAGTCGCCGGTGTGCAGGACGATGCCCGCCTCCGTGCGCAGGGAGACGGCCAGCGCGTCCGGGATCGAGTGGTTGACCGCGAAGAACTCGCACTCGAAGGGGCCGAACGCGTGCCGCTCGCCCTCGACGACCTCGTGCTTGACCGGCTGGATGCGGTGCTCGGTGAGCTTGCTCTCGATCAGCGCGAGGGTGAGCCGCGACCCCACCAGCGTGATGTCCGGCCGCTCGCGCAGCAGGTACGGCACCGCGCCGATGTGGTCCTCGTGCGCGTGGGTGAGGATCACCGCCTCGATGTCGTCCAGGCGGTCACGGATGTAGTCGAAGTCCGGGAGGATCAGGTCGACCCCCGGCTGGTCGGGTTCGGGGAAGAGCACGCCGCAGTCGACGACCAGAAGACGGCCGCCGAACTCGAAGACCGCCATGTTGCGGCCGATCTCCCCGAGGCCGCCGAGCGCCACGATGCGCAGCGCGCCCGCGGGCAGTGGCGGCGGCGGGCCGAGGTCGGGATGCGGATGGCTCATGCGCGCTCCCCCCGTGCCGTGCCGGTGGCGTGTTCACCGGACCACCCGCTGTGGCTACTGTTGTTCAAACCGGTGATTCCTCCCCATGATCAGATGTCCGACAGCTTCACCCCGCCCGCCACGAGGCAGGCCCGCAGCTCGGCGATCTGCTCTTGCGTCGCCTCCACCAGCGGCGGGCGCACCGGGCCCGCGGCCCGCCCCACCAGGTTCAAGGCGGCCTTGCTCATGATCGCACCGCCGGCGCGCATCATGATCCCGTCCACGACCGGCAGCAACTGCCGGTGGAGCGCGAGCGCGCCGGCCGGGTCGCCGGCGAGCCGGCGCTCGATCATCTGGGCCAGGACGGCCCCGGCCACGTGCCCGATGACGCTGACGAACCCGGCCGCGCCCACGGAGAGCCAGGGCAGGTTGAGCGTGTCGTCGCCGGAGTAGTAGACGAGGTCGGTCGCGACCATGACCTGGGACCCGGCGAACAGGTCGCCCTTGGCGTCCTTCACCGCGATGATGCGCTCGTGCTGGGCGAGCCTGATGAGCGTCTCGGTGGCGATCGGCGTGCCGGTGCGCCCGGGGATGTCGTAGAGCATCACGGGCAGGCCGGTCGCGTCGGCGATGGCCGTGAAGTGCCGGTAGACGCCCTCCTGGGGCGGCTTGCTGTAGTAGGGCGTGACGAGCAGCAGCCCGTGCGCGCCCGCGCGCTCGGATCGCCTGGCCAGCTCGATGCTGTGGTGGGTGTCGTAGGTGCCCGCCCCGGCGACGACGGTGGCGCGATCACCGACCGCCTCCACCACCGCGCGCAGCAGCCGCTCTTTCTCCTCGTCGCTGGTGACGGGCGACTCGCCCGTCGTGCCGCTCACGATGAGGCCGTCATTGCGCTGCTCGTCGACCAGATAGGCGGCGAGGCGCTGGGCGCCGTCGTAGTCGAGGGCGCCGTCCGGAGTGAACGGCGTCACCATGGCGGTCAGCATGCGGCCGAAAGGGGCGTCCGGAGTTCGAGTGGGCGATGCCATAGACCGAACGGTACCCCGGAACGGCGGGGACAGTGGACCCCGCCACCCCGGCCCGCGCCGTTCGCCGCCTGCGGGGCCTGCCCGGCGGTGACCTCGGCCGCCCCCGGGAACGCCCCGGACGGCCGCGGCCGGAGCCGGCGAAAAAGAGGCCGCCGATATGTGCTCGGGGGTACACACATCGACGACCTCTACCCCAAGAATCGCTGTCCCTTACCGTGGCGTTACACACAAGTTGAAATATTTTCCCCCGTATTGCCGTCCCATAAGTTGGAACTCCAGCCGGAACCGGTTACCCTGCGTCGCCCCCTCGATACGACAAGATTGAGCAACGGGCACACACAGGGATGGACATGGCCAGTTCCGATCCGGTCTACCTGCGCATTGTCGAAGATCTTCGGCGTCAGATCGTCGACGGCACGCTTCCACCCGGCGCCCTGATCCCTTCACGGGCGCAGCTCACCCGGAGGTACGGCGTCGGCGAGACCGCCGCCCGGCACGCGCTGCGCGTGCTCGCCGCCGAGGGGCTGATCGTCGGCCGGATCGGGTCGGGCCACTACGTCCGGCCGCGGCCGGTGCTCGTGCCGCTGCACCGCGCCCGGTGGAGCGACCACCACGCGCCGCTCGCCGCCGACCTCGCCCCCTATGGCGTCAATGTCACCTGGGTGTGGCGGCTGGAGCGGGGCGTGGCCAGCCGGGGCATCGCCGAGCGGCTGCGGCTGCGCGAGGCGGCCCCCGTGGTCCGCGCCCGCTACCTGTTCCGCAGCAACGGCAAGCCGGTACAGCTCGCCTTCTCCTACGAGCCGGCCGACCTCGCGCCCCCGCCGCCCGACCAGGCGATGCCCGCCGAGGGCAGCAACGGCCGCCAGGGCGTCATCGCCAGGATGGCCGCCGCCGGGCTGACCGTCTCGGAGATCGTCGAGAGCGTCCGGACCCGCATCCCCGAGCCGGCCGAGCGCGACGCGCTCGACCTGCCGGCCGGGGTCAACGTGCTGCACGTCGAGCGCACCCACCTGGCCGGCGACCGGCCGGTGGAGACCAGCGACATCGTGATGTCCGGCGACCGGTTCCGGGTGGTCTACAACCTGCCGGTGCGCCCCTGAGCCCGCGGGTCAGAAGACCGGGATGATGTCCTCAGGGTCGATGACGTCCACCTCCACGCCGTCGATGTCCAGTTCGGGGATGGCCGGGAACTCGATGCCCCAGCGCTCCACGATGGCCCGCACCCGGGCCATCGCCGTCCGCCAGTTCTCCGCCTGTTCCGCGTAGGACAGCACGCCGAGGCCCGCGTCGCGGGCGTGGTCCATCAGCACGCGGTGGTTGTGCATGAAGTACGGCGGAAGGTCCCAGAAGCCCTCGGGCGGCTCCCAGAGGATCATCGAGAGGAAGACGAACCCCGCCCGCAACTGCCGGGTGATCGTCGAGCGGATGTCGTCGGTGAGGCCGGGCCACTCCTTCTCCAGGATCGTCATGCAGATCTGGAGATGTCGTGACTCGTCCCGGCCGATCCGCTCGAAGACCTCGCGGAACACCGGGTGCTCGGTCCCCGAGGACATGCCGCGGAACAACGTCGAGGCGGCCATCTCCCCCATCATGAAGCTGGTGAACAGCACCGGCAGGGTGTACCTGCCCACCGCCGCGTTGTAGCCGTTCCAGTAGCGCCCGCCGTTGTGGTAGAGCCAGCCGATGTTGTTGTGGGCCGCGCGCTCCAGGTCGTCGGCCGGGGTCCAGTCCAGCGGCCCGCCCGGCCACAGCCTGGCGATGGCCCGCTGGCAGCACTCCTCGTGGTTCATCTCGTCGCGGGTGATCGAGAAGAAGCACTTGCGCACGGGGTCTTCCTCGTGCTTCTCGAACGCGTGGATGGTCGCCCTGGCGAACACGGCGGGCCCGCTGGCGTCGAAGTTGGCGAGCACCGAGAACCAGTACATGATGCCGAGCCGCTGCTCACGGGTGAAGTCGGCGGGGTCGAGGGAGTCCCATGGCAGGTCGGCGGGGTTCCACACCACCCGCTTGGACTTCTCGTAGATCGCCGCGAGCTTTTCGGTGTCGACCCGCCATTCCATCGGATAGATGTTCGGCTGGGGGATCTCCGGTGCCGGCCAGAACCCGCCCTCGGGAACTCTGAGGTCCGCCATGCTGCACCCCTCGTCAACGGCTATTACACCCTGCCTCTCATCCTCCGACTCCATGTCATGGCTTTCAAGCGCGACTGTGCTGCGTGATCGCGACACACGCCAGTACGGCCAGCGCGCCCGCCACCGTGACCACCCCGACGGGCTCCGCGAGCAGCCACCACGACCAGACCAGCGTCAGGCTCGGCTGGATGAGCTGGACCTGCCCGGCCCGGGCGATCCCGCCCACCGCCAGCCCCGCGTACCACGGGATGAAGCCCAGGAACATCGACACCACGGTCACGTAGGCGAACCCCGCCAGCGCGGCCCCGCCGGGACGTACCTCGGTCACCGCCGCCAGTACGACCGTCAGCGGGATCGTGAGCGGCAGCGAGATGACCAGCGCGTAGGAGATGACCCGCCACCCCGGCGTGCGCCGCGACATCCGCCCGCCCTCGGTGTATCCGGCCGCCGCCGCCAGCAGCGCGGCGAGCAGCAGCAGGTCGGCCAGGGTGATGTGCCCGCCGCCGCCGTACAGCGCGAAGGCCGTCACCACCACGGCCCCGGCCCCGGCCGCGATCCAGAAGCGGAGCCTCGGGCGCTCACCGGCCCGCAGGAACGCCACGGCGGCGGTCGTCGCGGGCAGCAGCCCGACCACCACGGCCCCGTGCGAACTGCTCGCGCCCAGCCCCAGCGCGAGCGTGCTGAAGATCGGGAACCCGAACACGATTCCCGCCGCGATGACCGCGTAACGGGGCAGGTCGCGCCTGGGCGGCAGCAGCGGCTCCCGCCGGACCAGCAGACAGGCCAGGGCGATCAGGCCCGCGCCGACCGCGCGGCCGATGCCCACCAGGTAGGGGTCGAAGCCGCGCAGCGCGAACCCCGTGGCGGGCAGCGTGCCGGAGAAGGCCAGCACGCCCAGCGCGGCCAGCGCGGTGCCCCGCCACCACGCGCGGTCCGGCGGCTCGCTGATCGCTATCGTCACGCCGGCGGTAGCGCTACTCTTGTTCCTCATGAAAGACGATAGCAGTATCGCCTCGCTGGCGGCGGTGCTGCGCGGCCTGACCGAGGACCTGCGCCCCGGCGACCGCCTGCCGTCCAGCCGCGAGCTGGTGCGGGCGCACGGCGTGAGCCCGGTGACCGTCTCCCGGGCGCTGGCCATGCTCGCCGCCGAGGGCCGGGTGGTGACCAGGCCGGGCAGCGGCACGTACGTGGCCCGCCGCGCCGCGCCCCGGGGCGAGAGCGCCGACCTGTCCTGGCAGACGGTCGCGCTCGGCGACCGGGTGGTGGACGACTCCGGCGTGGTGCCCCTGCTGATGCCGCCGCTCACGCCGTTCGCCGACGACAACGCGATCCCGCTGACCAGCGGCTACCTCAATCCGGCGCTGCGCCCGGCCAAGGCGCTCACCGCCGCGGCCACGCGTGCCGTACGACGGGCGGCCTCCTGGGGCATGCCTCCGCTGTCCGGCATTTCCGAGTTGCGCCGCTGGTTCGCGGCCGAGGCGGGCGGCGACGTGACGCCCGCGGACGTGGTGATCGCCGGAGGCGGTCAGGCGGCGCTCACCCACGCGCTGCGCGCCCTCGCCGCGCCCGGCGCGCCGGTGCTCGTCGAGACCCCGACCTATCCGGGGGCGCTCGCCGCGGCGCGCACCCTGGGCCTGCGCGCGCACCCCGTCCCCATCGACCGGTGCGGCGTGCGCCCCGACCTGCTCGCCGAGGCGTTCGCGATCACCGGAGCCAGGGTCTTCTACTGCCAGCCCGGCCCGCACAACCCCACCGGCGCGGTGCTGCCCCGCGACCGGCGCGAGCAGGTGCTCGCGGTGGCCAGGGCCGCCGGGGCGTTCGTGATCGAGGACGACTACGCCCGCTACCTCTCCGCCGCGCCGCTGCCGCCGTCCATGGTGACCCTGGACACGCACGGCACGGTGGTCCACGTCAACTCGCTCAGCAAGGCCGTCGCGCCCAGCCTGCGGGTGGCGGGGGTCACCGCGCGCGGCCCGGCCGCCCACCGGCTGCGCGCCGCCCAGGTCGTGGAGTCGTTCTTCGTCGCGCGCCCGCTGCAGGAGACGGTGGTCGAGCTGACCGGCTCCCCGGCCTGGGGCAGGCACATCGCGGCCATCGCCGCCCAGATCGCGGCCCGGCGCGACGCCCTGGTCGCCGCGCTCGCCGCCCGCGCCCCCGAGCTGGAGATCCACCACATCCCCCAGGGCGGCCTGCACCTGTGGCTGCGGCTGCCGCCCGACCTCGACGACACCGCGCTGGTGGACGCCGCGCGCCGCGAAGGGGTACTGATCAGCCCGGGCCGTATCTTCTACCCGGCCGAGCCGCCAGGGCCGTACATCCGGGTCACCCACATCGCCGCCGCCAACACCACTGAGCTGGACGAGGGCGTGCGCCGGCTGGCCGTGGCCCTGCGCCTTTCGACCGCGCGGGCCGGCGGGCCGTCGGCGCCGTAGAAACGTCCCCGAGCTGGCATACAGTGTCCCCCGGAGGTGACCAGGACATGACGAGCGCAGCCGAGCTCGTACGCGACTTCGTCAACACCTACGACGTCGAAGACGACACCGACGACTTCGCCTCCCCCGCCGAGCTGTCGGTGTGGCTGCACGAGCGCGCGCTGACCGCCCCGGGCGACCGGGCGACCGACGACGACCTCACACTGGCCGTGTGCCTGCGTGAGGGCCTGCGCGGGGCCCTCACGGCCGGCCTGCTCCAGGGGGATGCGCAGGAGGCCCTGGAGGAGGCGCTGCGGGCGTTGCCGCTGCGCGTCCGCCTCACCCCTGCCGGGCCGGGCCTCGCCCCGCTGGCGGCGGGCGTCAGGGGCGGCCTCGCCGCCATCGCCGCCGCGGTGGCCCGCGCCCAGGCCGACGGCACCTGGCCGCGGCTCAAGGTGTGCGCCGAGGGCACCTGCCGGTGGGCGTTCATCGACGCCTCGAAGAACCGCTCAAGGGCCTGGTGTTCGATGCGAGTCTGCGGCAATCGCACAAAAACCCGCGCTTACCGAGCAAGACAGCACCGTACGCGTCCTTCTTGACCGCGATTCCCCGATACGGTTGGAGTGCCTGCACCGCGGACTTCTCCGGTTCGACGATCGCGCCACGCCACCGGACGGGTCTCTCGCGGCCAGGTCCAGGCGGCACGACGGCATTGCGAAGGAGCGGGCCGAGATGGCAGACGTAGGCGTGCGGGTGGCGCGCCACGAAGACGTGGTGGCGGTGACCCGTGCCCAGATCAGGGCCTGGCGGTTGGGATACCGCGAGTTCCTGCCCGAGGGGCCGCTGGAGCAGATGACCGGCCCGGCCGCGGAGGAGTTGTGGCAGCGCCAGTGGGAGGAGGCCGTCGATTCACCACCGACCCCTCGCCACCGGCTGCTGGTGGCGATCGAGCGGGTCCTCGACACCGACGCCTTCCCGGCGCTCGGGCCCGGTGGCGTCGCAGCCGCCGCGGCCTCGGCCGCCCCGGAGAAGGTCGTCGGCCTGGCCTCGCACGCCCCCGCCGAAGACCCCGACACCGACCCCACGGTCACCGCGGAGCTGCTCTCGCTGCTGGTCGATCCCGACCACATCAGGCGCGGCCACGGCAGCAGGCTGCTGCACGCCACGGTCGACTACCTGCGCCAGGACGAGTTCTCCTCGCTGATCGCCTGGGTGTTCGCCGACAACCACGCCATGCTGGCCTTCCTGGAGTCCTCCGGGTGGGGCGAAGACGGCGCGGAGCGGGTGCTCGACATGGGCCGGCCGGTGCGGATGATCCGCATGACCACGGACATCCGCCCGTGAGCGAGACGACTTCGGCCACGCCCGGCCAGTGGGTCGCGGGGGCCCGCCCCCGCACGTTCCCCGCCGCCGTGGTCCCCGTCGTGGTGGGCACCGGCGTCGCCGCCTCCGAGGGCGGCGTGGTCTGGTGGCGGGCCCTGCTGGCCCTCGCGGTGGCGCTGCTGCTCCAGATAGGCGTCAACTACGCCAATGACTACAGCGACGGCGTGCGCGGCACCGACGACGCCAGGGTCGGCCCGATGCGCCTGGTCGCCTCGGGCGCGGCACGCCCGCGCGCGGTCCTGACCGCCGCCATCGCCTGCTTCGCCGCCGCCGCGGTCGCCGGGCTCGTGCTGGTGGTGGTCACCGGGGCGTGGTGGCTGGTGGCGGTCGGCGCGCTGTCCATCGCCGCGGCCTGGTTCTACACCGGCGGCTCGCGCCCGTACGGCTACCGCGCGCTCGGCGAGGTGTCGGTCTTCGTCTTCTTCGGCGTGGTCGCCGTGGCCGGCACCACCTACGTACAGGTCGAGCGGCTGCCCTGGCTGGCCCTGGCGGCCGCCGTGCCCGTGGGGCTGCTGGCCTGCGCGCTGCTGATCGTCAACAACCTGCGCGACCTCGACGGCGACCGGGCGGCCGGCAAACGCACCCTGGCGGTGCTGGTCGGCGACGCGCGCACCCGCACGCTCTACACCGTGACGATGCTCGTGCCGTTCGCGGTGGCCGCCGCGTTCGTGGTGGTCCACCCGCTCGCGCTGCTCTGCCTGCTCGCGCTGGCCGTGGCCGCGCGCCCGGTCCGCACCGTACGGCACGGCGCGACCGGCCCGGCCCTGATCGACTGCCTGCGCCAGACCGGCCGGCTGCAACTCGTCTTCGGCCTCCTCCTGGCGGTGGGCCTGGCCTTCTAGGCTGGCGGATGTGAAGGATTTCATCGCCGGGCTGCCCAAGTGCGAGCTGCACCTGCACATCGAGGGCACCCTTGAGCCGTCGCTGATGCTGGAGCTGGCCGAGCGGAACGGCATCGCGCTGCCCTACGACGGGGCCGACGCGGTCCGCGCCGCATACGAGTTCGACAGCCTGCCCTCGTTCCTGCGGATCTACTACGAGAGCATGACGGTGCTGCGCACCGAGCCCGACTTCTACGACCTCGCCACGGCCTACCTGCGCAAGGCCGCCGAACAGAACGTCCGCTACGCGGAGATCTTCTTCGATCCGCAGGCGCACACCTCCCGCGGGGTGTCCTTCGCCACGGTGATCGACGGCCTGCACCGGGCGCTGCTCGACGGTGAGCGGCTGCTCGGGGTGCGGGCCCGGCTGATCATGTGCTTCCTGCGCGACCGCCCGGCCGACGAGGCGATGGCCACGCTGGTGGCCGGCCTGCCCTACCGGGACCGGATCGCCGGGGTCGGGCTCGACTCCGACGAGAAGGGCAACCCTCCGGCGAAGTTCGCCGCCGTCTTCGAGCGGGCCAGGCGCGAGGGCCACCTGCTGACCATGCACTGCGACGTCGACCAGGACGACGCCACCGAGCACATCCGTCAGGCCGTCCACGACATCGGCGTGGACCGCATCGACCACGGCGTCAACGCCCTTGAGGACCCGGCGCTGGTCGCGGCGATCAAGGACCGCGGGCTGGGGCTGACCGTGTGCCCGATCTCCAACGGCTACGTGACCGGCTCGACGAAGACCGCGCAGATCCGGCGGATGCTGGACCTCGGGCTGCGGGTGACGATCAACTCCGACGACCCTGCCTACTTCATGGGCTACGTCGCGGAGAACCTCGCGGTGGTCGCCGAGGAGCTGGAGCTGACCAGGGAGGAGCTGGTACGGCTCCAGCGCAACGCCTTCGAGATCGCCTGGCTGCCCCGGCAGGTCAAGGACGGCTACCTCGCCGAGCTGGACGCCTACCTCGCCGGCGCCTGATCAGAGGTCGAGCAGGTGCTCCAGGCCGACGGTCAGGCCGGGCAGCTCGCGGATCCGCCGGACGCCCAGCAGCACGCCCGGCGTGAAGGAAGCGCGGCTGGTGGTGTCGTGCCGCAGGGTCAGCGTCTCCCCGCCGGTGCCGAGCAGCACCTCCTGGTGGGCGATCAGCCCGGCCAGGCGCACCGAGTGGACCCGCACCGCCTCGACGTCGGCGCCACGCGCCCCGTCGAGGGCGGTGCTCGTGGCATCCGGCGAGGGCCCGAGCCCGGCCTTGGCCCTGGCCTGCGCGACCAGCTCCGCCGTACGGCGGGCGGTGCCCGAGGGCGCGTCGGCCTTGTTCGGGTGGTGCAGCTCGATGATCTCGACGGAGTCGAAGAACCGGGCGGCCTGCTGGGCGAAGTGCATCATCAGCACCGCCCCGATCGCGAAGTTGGGGCAGATCAGGACGTTGGTCCCGGGGTTTTCGGCGAGCCAGCCCCGGACCTGCCCGAGCCGCTCGTCGTCGAACCCGGTGGTGCCGACCACCGGGTGGACACCGTGCTCGATGCACCAGCGCAGATTGCCCATCACCGCGTCGGGGTGGGTGAAGTCGACGACGACCTCGGCCGCCGCCAGATCCTCGATCGCGTCGCCTTGGTCGATCGCGGCCGCAAGTTCCATGTCGTCGGCGGCGTGGACGGCCTTGCAGACCTCCACGCCCACGCGCCCGCGGGCGCCCAGCACACCTACCCTGATCACAGCCCCAACCCTATCGAAATCCAGCTCAGCCGATCACCGGTGAGAAGTCCTTGTCGGCGTAAGGCCCGATCACGGCGAGGGTCATCGGCCGCTCAAGGACGTCCCGGCCGACCTCGACGATCTCCTCGGCGGTGACCGCGTCGATCTGGGCCAGCACGTCGTCCACCGAGAGCAGCCGGTCATAGACCAGCTCGCTCTTGCCGATCCGCGACATCCGCGACCCGGTGTCCTCCAGGCCGAGCACCAGCCCGCCGCGCATCTGGCCCTTGCCCCTGGCGATCTCCTCCTCGGTGATGCCGTGGGCGGCGACCCTGGCCAGCTCCTCGCGGCAGATGGCGAGCACTTCGTCGATCTTGCCGGGCAGGCAGCCGACGTAGACGCCGAACTGGCCGGTGTCGGCGTACTGGGAGGTGTAGCTGTAGGCCGAGTAGGCCAGCCCGCGCTTCTCCCTGATCTCCTGGAACAGCCGCGAGGACATGCCGCCGCCCAGCGCCGCGTTGAGCACGCCGAGCGCGAACCTGCGGTCGTCGGTGCGCTTGATGCCGGTGGTGCCGATGATCAGGTTGGCCTGCTCGGTGGGGCGGTCGAGCACGCGCACGCCGGAGCGCTCCGGCACGCCGGGGCCGGACAGCCGCGGCGGCACCGGACCGTCGGGGCCGCCGAGCGCGCCCGCCCGCTCGTACGCCTGGGCGACCAGCTCGACCACGGCCTCGTGCGAGACGTTGCCGGCCACCGACACCACGGTGTGCGTCGGGCGGTAGTAGCGCTGGTAGTACTCCACGATGCGGTCGCGGGTCAGGTCGCTGATCGTCTCGACCGTGCCCAGGATGGGCCTGCCGATCGGCGTGTCGCCGTACAGCTCGGCGGAGAACTGCTCGTGCACGACGTCGGACGGGTCGTCGTCGTGCATGGCGATCTCTTCAAGGATCACCCCGCGCTCGGACTTGACGTCCTCTTCGGTGATCAGCGAGGAGGTCACCATGTCGGCCAGCACATCGATGGCCAGGGGCAGGTCCTCGTCCAGGACCCGCGCGTAGTAGCAGGTGTACTCCTTGGCGGTGAACGCGTTGATCTCCCCGCCGATGCCTTCCACGGCCGCGGAGATCTCCAGCGCGTTGCGCCGCGGAGTGCCCTTGAACAGCAGGTGCTCAAGAAAGTGCGTGGCCCCCGTGTGTTCGGGGGCCTCGTCGCGCGAACCGATGCCGACCCACATGCCGACGGCGACGGATCGCACGGTCGGCATGGTCTCGGTCACCACCCGGAGCCCGCCGGGGAGTACGGTGCGCCGCACTGTCCCGGCGCCGTCCTTGCCGGGATGCAGAGTGAGGGTGTTCAATGCTCGGCTCCTCGCGGACCGGGCGGCGCGGCCGGTCACCCGGCAGCCGTCCGGCCCGCCCTGTTTGTTCGCTCGGGGGGGTCGTCGGGCCGGCGAGCCGCGCGGCCGGCGCGGCTCGCGGGGCCCGGTCAGGTGTTGCGGTCGTCCCGTCCGCCGCGGGTGCGCACCCGCTGACGACGCGGACGCTCACCGCGTCCCTCGTCCTGCGGCTGGTCGCCGCGCCCGCCGGAGCGGCCCTCCGGACGCCCTTCGGCGTGGTCGTCGTCGTCATCCTCGGCCGGAGCGGGGGCCGCGGCGGGGTTCTGTGTCTCGGCCTCGATCACCTCGACCGGGACCAGCGACAGCTTGCCCCTGGCGTCGATCTCGGCGATCTCCACCTGGACCTTCTCGCCGACGCTCATCACGTCCTCGACGTTCTCGATCCGCTTGCCGCCGTGCAGCTTGCGGATCTGCGAGACGTGCAGCAGGCCGTCCTTGCCGGGCAGCAGCGAGACGAACGCGCCGAAGGCGGCGATCTTGACGACCGTGCCCAGGTAGCGCTCCCCCACTTCCGGCATGTGCGGGTTGGCGATCGCGTTGATCGAGCTGCGGGCCGCCTCGGCCGACGGGCCGTCGGTGGCGCCGATGTAGATCGTGCCGTCGTCCTCGATGGTGATCTCGGCGCCCGTGTCGTCCTGGATCTGGTTGATCATCTTGCCCTTGGGGCCGATGACCTCGCCGATCTTGTCGACCGGGACCTTGATCGTGATGATCCGCGGCGCGGTCGGGTTCATCTCCGCCGGGGAGTTGATGGCCTCCTGCATGACGTCCAGGATGGCCAGCCTGGCGGCCTTGGCCTGCTTGAGCGCGGCGCCGAGCACGTTGGCGGGAATGCCGTCGAGCTTGGTGTCGAGCTGCAGGGCGGTGATCACCTCGTCGGTGCCGGCGACCTTGAAGTCCATGTCGCCCATGGCGTCTTCGGCGCCGAGGATGTCGGTCAGGGTGACGTAGTCGCCGCCCTCGTGGATCAGGCCCATCGCGATGCCGGCCACCATCTTGGCCAGCGGCACGCCCGCGTCCAGCAGCGACATCGTGGAGGCGCAGACCGAGCCCATGGAGGTCGAGCCGTTGGAGCCGACCGCCTCGGAGACCTGCCGGATCGCGTACGGGAACTCCTCGCGCGTGGGCAGCACCGGGATCAGCGCCCGCTCGGCGAGCGCGCCGTGCCCGATCTCCCGCCGCTTGGGCGAGCCCACCCGGCCGGTCTCACCGGTGGAGTAGGGCGGGAAGTTGTAGTTGTGCATGTAGCGCTTGGTGCGCTCCGGGTTGAGCGTGTCGATGGTCTGCTCCATGCGGAGCATGTTCAGTGTGGTGACGCCCAGGATCTGGGTCTCGCCGCGCTCGAACAGCGCCGAGCCGTGCACCCGGGGCACGATGTGGACCTCGGCGCTGAGCTGCCGGATGTCCTTCACGCCGCGCCCGTCGATGCGCACGCCCTCGCGGATCACCCGCTCGCGCATGAGCTGCTTGGTCAGCGACCGGAACGCCGCGCCGAGCTCCTTCTCCCTGCCCTCGAAGTCGGGCAGCAGCTTCTCGGCGGCGAGCGCCTTGACGCGGTCCAGCTCGGTCTCGCGGTCCTGCTTGGCGGCGATGGTCAGCGCCGCGGCCAGCTCGCTCTTGACCGCGCCCGCGACCGCCTCGTAGACGTCCTCCTGGTAGTCCAGGAAGATCGGATATTCGGCGGTCGGCTTGGCGGCCACCTGGGCCAGCTTGGCCTGCGCCTCGCACAGCACCTTGATGAACGGCTTGGCCGCCTCAAGGCCCTCGGCCACCGTCTCCTCGGTCGGGGCGACCGCGCCGCCGGCGACGAGCTTGAGCGTGTCGCGGGTGGACTCGGCCTCCACCATCATGATCGCGACATCGCCGTCTTCGAGCACCCGGCCCGCCACGACCATGTCGAAGGTGGCCTGCTCCAGCTCCGGATGGGTCGGGAAGCAGACCCAGCGGCCGTCGATCAGCGCGACCCGCACGCCGCCGATGGGCCCGGAGAAGGGCAGCCCGGCGAGCTGGGTGGACAGCGAGGCGGCGTTGATGGCCACCACGTCGTACAGGTGGTCGGGGTGCAGCGCCATGATGGTCGCCACGACCTGGATCTCGTTGCGCAGGCCCTTGACGAAGGACGGGCGCAGCGGCCGGTCGATCAGGCGGCAGGTGAGGATCGCGTCCTCGGACGGGCGGCCCTCGCGCCGGAAGAACGAGCCGGGGATGCGGCCCGCGGCGTACATCCGCTCCTCGACGTCCACCGTCAGCGGGAAGAAGTCGAGGCTTTCCTTAGGTTGCTTGGAAGCCGTGGTCGCGGACAGGACCATGGTCTCGTCATCGAGGTAGACGACGGACGAACCCGCCGCCTGGCGGGCGAGGCGCCCGGTCTCGAAGCGGATCGTTCTCGACCCGAATGAACCGTTGTCGATGACGGCTTCGGTAGTGTGGACACCCTCCACGGGGGACCTCCTCTTCGGTCGGTCTCTCCCGCGTCCTGAATCTCCCCCGTCAGGTGCAGCGCCGGTCTTCGATCGAAGCGCCCGGTTCGTACGGCCAGTCGCCGCGCTTGTCATCCACCGGAAGCCACTACCGAGGACCGGCCCGCAGGCGTCACGGGGCACGCTTGCTGCGCGGACGCGGGGCCTTTCTCGGTTTGTTCAGTTGTTCTTCAGTTGTGCCGATCGCCCATCCGGCCGGGAAGGGCGATCCGAGCGTCGTGTCCCGCTCCTCTTCCGCCGCCTCATCAGCACGCGGGCGATACGCGAAGGGAGCGGCGCGTGCCGCTCCCTTCCCAGTTTATCGGCGGAGTCCGAGTCGCTCGATGAGCGAGCGGTACCGCCCGATGTCATTGCTCTGCAGGTACTTCAGCAGCCGGCGGCGCCGGCCGACCAGCAGCAGCAGACCGCGCTGGCTGTGGAAGTCGTGCTTGTGGACCTTCATGTGCTCGGTCAGGTCGCTGATCCGCTTGCTGAGCAGCGCGATCTGCACCTCGGGGGACCCGGTGTCCCCGTCTCCGGTGGAATACTCAGCGATGATCGACTTCTTCGCGGCGGTGTCGAGGGACACGGCTCTCCTCTATCTCATCCAAGGGCACGCGCTAAATGCGAAAAAACCCGAAACGACCGTGCGTGCCTACAGTCGCCGTGGCAGAGCCGGCGGGCAGCATGCAGCGCCACCCCAACCGAGCTGACATGTAAGGCTACCATCACGCATCGCAGCCACGGCACATCGACGGCCCGGGGCCGGTCTCGGGCGGCCCCGGGGCACCGAACACGCTGCCGGTCAGCCGGTGAGCCTGAGGGTCTCCGCGATGTCCGCGCGCATCTGCTCGATCAGCGCGTCGATGCTCTCGAACTTGGAGTGGTCGCGCAGCCGGTAGCCGAACTCCACGGCCACGTGCGTGCCGTACAGGTCGAGGTCGTCGCGGCCCACCACGTGGGCCTCCACCGTGCGGACCACGCCGTCGAAGGTCGGGTTGGTGCCGATCGAGATCGCCGCGGGCCAGCGCTCGCCGCCGTAGGCGGCCGGGACGTCGTCCCTCGGCACGCAGCGCAGCCATCCCGCGTACACGGCGTCGGCCGGGATCGCGGTGTGCGGCGGCGACTCGACGTTGGCGGTCGGCACGCCCAGCTTGCGTCCCCGCTGGTGGCCGCGGACCACCACGCCCTCCACCCGGTGCGGACGCCCGAGCGCCGCGGCGGCGGCCTCCACGTCACCGGCCACCACCCGCCCGCGCACCATGCCCGCCGACACCAGCCCCTGTGCCTGCCCGCCGACCTCGGCGCGCGGGACGGTCTCGACCGTGAAGCCGTACTCGGCGCCCAGGGTGCGCAGCGTCTCGACGTCACCCGAGGTGCGGTGGCCGAAGCGGAACGCCTCACCGGTCACCACGACCACCGGGCGCAGCCGGTCGGCCAGCACCGTCCGCACGAACTCCTCCGGCGAGAGCCGGGACAACTCCACGGTGAAGGGCAGCACGCAGACCTCGTCCATGCCGAGGTCCTCGAAGATCTCCATGCGGTGCCGCTGCGTGGTGAGCATGGGCGGATGCGTGCCCGGGAGCAGGATCTCCTCCGGATGGACGTCGAAGGTGACGACCACCGAGGGCAGCCCCCGCTCGGCCGCGATCTCGGCGACCCTCCCGAGCACCCGCTGGTGCCCGCGGTGAATCCCGTCGAAGACACCGATCGTAACCACGGAACCGCCCAGATCTTCGGGCACGTTTCCCAGCCCGTGCCAGCTTCGCACGTTGACCTCGATCCTGTCGGTGATCCCTGCGACCAACATCTTCCCGGACAAGACTGCCATGCGCCGGACTTTCGCGCGGCACCGGGCCGCCCGCTGGGCACGCCGATCCGGTACGGCGACGGCCATATAATCACCCGGATGAACCTCCGGCGCATCCCGCACCGATCCTCGTGCCGGGCGCGCCCATCGGTCACCTCTTCCCAGCGAGTACAAGGTCCATGGCAACTTTCGCGCTTTTGATCCTTCCCGCCTTCAACCGCGTCTACGGCGAGAGCGCGATCAGGCTGACCCTCGGTGAGCTGGCCGTGTTCAACCGCACCGCGCTCGGCGGCCGGGTCGGCGACATCGCCGAGACCCGCATCGCGGGCGTGCCGTACGTCACCTTCGAGGCCGACGAGCTGACCGACCTCGACGTGCGGTTCCTGTCCAACCTGTCGTCGATGTACGCGTTGTTCCGGCGCGAGGGCGACCTGCTGCGCCCGATCGCCGTCCGGCCACTGGACTCCTTCGCCAGTGACCTGGTCACCATCCTGAAGTACGTGGGCAAGACCAACGAGCACTTCACCCGGCTGCTGCTCAACGTCACCGCCGTGTCGGCCGCCCGCCCCGCCGACATGCTGGAGCGCAAGCTGTCGGTGCTGGACCCGCTGTGCGGCCGGGGCACCACGCTCAACCAGGCCCTGATGTACGGCTACGACGCCACCGGCATCGACGTGGACGGCAAGGACTTCGACGCCTACTCCGCGTTCCTGCGCACCTGGCTGAAGAACCACCGCCTCAAGCACTCCGCCGAGACCACCCCCATCAGGCGCGAGCGCGCCCTGGTCGGCCGGCGCTTCCAGGTGGACATCGGACGCACCAAGGAGCGCTACAAGGCCGGCGAGGTGGACCGGATCACCATGATCAACGCCGACACCCTGCGCAGCCGCGAGTTGCTGCGCGCCCGCTCCTTCGACCTGCTGGTCACCGACGCCCCCTACGGCGTGCAGCACGGCACCCGCGGCGGCGGCGAGGGCCTGTCCCGCAGCCCGATGGCGCTGCTGCGGCGGGCGGTGCCGCTGTGGCGGGAGCTGGTGCGCCCCGGCGGAGCGGTGGGCATCTCGTTCAACACCTACGTCGCCCCGCGCGACGAACTCGCCGGCGTGCTCGCCGAAAGCGGCCTGGACGTGCTCGACGCCGAACCGTACCTCGGCTTCGAGCACCGGGTCGACCAGGCGATCACCCGCGACATCCTGGTCGCCCGGGTGCCCTGACCTGCTATGGGGCGAACACCACGAGCGGCTTGGCGACCCCGCCCTCCTCGGTGAGCAGCGCGACCAGCGTGCCGTCGGGGGCGAAGGCCCCCACCGGGCCGGGACCGACGCCCGCCGCGGGCGGGCGCCCGCCGTGCGCGACCAGCCTGGCCTGCTCCTCGGTCAGCTCACGACGCGGGAACGCCGCGGTCACCGCCTCGGCGATCGGCAGGATCACGCACTCCTTGGCCAGCTCGTCCATGGTGTGCGCGAGCGCCAGCGGGTAGGGCCCGACCCGGGTGCGGCGCAGCGCGGTCAGGTGACCGCCCACGCCCAGCCCGTCGCCCAGGTCGCGGGCCAGTGAGCGGATGTAGGTGCCGCTCGAACAGTCGACCGACACATCGACGTCCATGAAAGCGCCCTCGCGGCGGATCGCGACGACCTGGAAGACCGACACCGTCACCGGGCGGGCCGACAGCTCGACGTTCTCCCCCGCCCTGGACCGCCGGTAGGCCCGCTCGCCGTTCACCTTGATCGCGCTGACCTGCGGCGGCACCTGCATGATCCGGCCGGTCAGCCGCGCCACGCCGGCCAGGATCTCGCCCTCGGTCACCCGCCCGGCGTCGGTCGTGGCCACCGTCTCGCCCTCGGCGTCGTCGGTGTTGGTGGAACTGCCGAGGCGGATCGTGCCGTCGTAGGACTTCTCGGTGAGCGCCAGGTGGCCGAGCAGCCGGGTGGCCCGCTCCACCCCGGTCACCAGCACTCCGGTGGCCATCGGGTCCAGGGTGCCCGCGTGGCCGACCTTGCGGGTGCCGGCCACGCCGCGCAGCTTGGCCACCACGTCGTGGGAGGTCCAGCCCGGCGGTTTGTCCACGATGATCAGCCCGCTGGGCGGCGGGGGGCGGCGGGGGCCGGCCGTACGGCTCATGAGCGTCCTTTCAGGCGGGGGGAAGCAGCACGCCGCGCAGCGCGGCCACGGTCTGCGTCACGGGCTGGTAGGAGGTGAAGCCGGCCGCTCTGGCGTGGCCACCGCCGCCCAGCAGGTGACAGGCGCGGCCGACGTCGATCGCGCCCTTGGACCTGGTGGACACCTGCCAGGCCCCGTCGTCGTCCTCCTTGAGCACCACCGCCACCTCGGCCTCGTCGGCCCGGCGGACGATGTCGATCATGCCCTCCACCTCGTTGTACGGCAGGCCGGACAGGGCGCGGTCGGCCCGGGTGACGTAGGTCCACACCATCCCGAGGCCGCCCGCCGCCGCGCTGTCCAGCTCCGCCCGCGACAGGGCGGCCCCCAGCACGCGCAGATAGCCGAACGGCGAGCGGTCGTACAGGTCGCGGGCGATCAGCTCGGGCGACAGCCCGGTGGCGATCAGCCGGGCCGCCATCTCGTGGACCGCGGGCGTGGTCGAGTCGTACTTGAACGAGCCGGTGTCGGTGACCAGCCCGGTGTAAAGGCAGGTCGCGATGTCCTTGTCCAGCGGCACGCCGAGACGGCGGATCAGCTCCTCGGCCAGCACCGCGGTGGCCGCGACCCCCGGATCGATCAGGCTCATCGTGCCGAACCCGGCGTTTCCGGGGTGGTGGTCCACCACGATCAGCTCGCGGGCCTTGGCCGCGCTGTCGCCGAGCAGGCCGAGCCGCTCGACGGTGGAGGCGTCGAAGGTCATCATCAGCGCGGGCGCCGCGGGGTAGCCGGCCGGTTCGACCAGGAGGCCCTGGCCGGGCAGGAACCGTAGCAGCCGGGGCACGCCGAAGCGCTGGTCGCCGAAGGAGGCGACCACCCGCTTGCCGAGCGCGGCGAGCGCCTGGCCGGTGGCGAGCATGGACCCGAGCGCGTCGCCGTCCGGGGACACGTGGCAGGCCAGCGCGACCTCCTCGGCGGCGGTGACGAGCTCGACGGCCCGCCGCCAGGTCTCCTCGGGCACCGCCGGGGCGCCGGTGTGATCCGGGGTCACTTCGCGGAGTGTCCCGCCCGGTCGGAGGGCTCTTCGCCGTGGCGGGCCGGCTCGTCCCCGGCCTCGTCCGCCTCGTCGGCCTCCTCGGGCCTGCGGTACGGGTCGGCGTCCCCGGCGTGCCGCGCGCCCTGCGCGCGCTTGGCGATCTCCTCGTCCCGCGCCCGCGCCTCGGCCAGCAGGCCGTCGATGTGCTTGGCCGAGTCGGGCAGCGGGTCGTGCTTGAAGGTCAGCGTCGGGGTGTGCCGCAACCCGGTCTGCCTGCCCACCTCCGAGCGGATCACGCCCTTGGCGCTCTCCAGCGCCGCTGCGCTGTCGGCCCGCTCGGCGTCGGAGCCGAAGACGGTGTAGAAGACCGTGGCATCGCGCAGGTCAGCGGTGATCCTGGTGTCGGTGACCGTCACGAAGCCGAGGCGCGGGTCCTTGATCCGGCGCTCCAGCATCTCCGCCACGACCTGCTGGATCCGATCGGCCAGCTTGCGCGCGCGGGCGGCGTCCATAATGGCTCCCCCTCATCGTGCGGGCCCGTTGGGCACGGTACCGCGAACCGACGACGACCGGCACGGAGGGCGGCTCCGGCCGGTCGTCCAGGTTTCAGTCTTCTTCTTCGTGGTTGTAGAGCCGCTGCCGCGCGGACAGCAACTCGATCTCCGGGCGGTAGGCGACCAGGCGCTCGATGGCCTCCAGCACCTCGCGGCAGTTGGCCGCTTCGGCGGAGACCACCGCCACCCCGATCAGGGCGCGGCGGTGGAGATCCTGGTGACCGCTCTCGGCGACGGCGACGCCCGGGAACCGCCGCTGGACCTCGGCGATGACGGGACGCACCGCCGAGCGTTTCTGCTTCAGCGATCGGACGTCGCCGAGCAGGATGTCAAGTGTCAGAGCACCAACGTACATGGCAGTCCGCACGCGTCGTGCGCCATGGTCCCGGGGGCACGGCGGGCCGGTGTGCCCGCCGTGCCCCCGAGGACTGATAGGCGTCAGACGCGCGGCTTCTCCCGCATCTCGAAGGTCTCGATGACGTCGTCGAGCTTGATGTCGTTGTACCCGACACCGATACCGCACTCGAAGCCGTCGCGGACCTCGGTCACGTCGTCCTTGAAGCGGCGCAGCGACGACACCGTGAGGTTGTCGGTGACCACGACGCCATCGCGGATGATCCGGGCCTTGCTGTTCCTGACGATCGTGCCCGAGCGGACCAGGCAGCCCGCCACGTTGCCGATCTTCGGCACCCGGAAGACCTCGCGCACCTCGGCGGTGCCCATCTGGACTTCCTCGAACTCCGGCTTCAGCATGCCCTTGAGGGCCGCCTCGACCTCCTCGATCGCCTGGTAGATGACCGAGTAGTAGCGGATGTCCACACCCTCGCGCTCGGCGAGGTCGCGAGCCCTGACCTCCGGCCGGACGTTGAAGCCGATGATCACCGCGTTGTCGTCGGCGATCGCCAGGTTGACGTCGTACTCGGTGATCGCACCGACCGCGCGGTGCAGCACCCGGAGGGTGACCTCCTCGCCGACGTCGATCTTGAGCAGCGCGTCCTCAAGGGCCTCCACCGAACCGGAGACGTCACCCTTGATGATCAGCTTCAGCTCGTTGACCTGGCCCTTCTCCATGTCCTTGAAGAGCTCTTCCAGGCTGCGCCTGCGGCCGGACCTGGCCATATCGGCGCTGCGCTGGCGGGCCGCCCGCTGCTGGGCGATCTGGCGGGCCATCCGGTCGTCGTTGACCACGATGAAGTTGTCACCGGCGCTCGGCACGGCCGTGAGGCCCATCACCAGGACCGGACGGGACGGGTCGGCCTCGGCGACCGGCTCGCCGTTGTCGTCCAGCATGGCCCGGACCCGGCCGAACGCGTCGCCACAGACGATCGAGTCGCCCACCCGCAGCGTGCCGCGCTGGACCAGGACGGTGGCCACGGGGCCGCGGCCCCGGTCCAGGTGCGCCTCGATGGCGATGCCCTGGGCGTCCATCGTCGGGTTGGCCCGCAGGTCCAGCTCGGCGTCGGCGGTCAGCAGGATGGACTCCAGCAGGCCGTCGATGCCGGTGCCGTTCAGGGCGGAGATGTCGGCGAACAGGGTCGAGCCGCCGTACTCCTCCGCCACCAGGCCGTACTCGGTGAGCTGGGCACGGACCTTGCTCGGGTCGGCGCCCTCACGGTCGATCTTGTTGACCGCGACGACGACCGGCACTCCGGCCGCCTGGGCGTGGTTGAGCGCCTCGATGGTCTGCGGCTTCACACCGTCGTCGGCGGCGACCACCAGCACGGCGATGTCGGTCGACTGCGCACCACGGGCACGCATGGCGGTGAACGCCTCGTGACCCGGGGTGTCGATGAAGGTGATCTTGCGGCCTTCACCGTCGTGCGTGGTCTCGACCTGGTAGGCGCCGATGTGCTGGGTGATGCCGCCGGCCTCACGCGCGGCCACGTTGGTCTTGCGGATCGCGTCCAGCAGCTTGGTCTTACCGTGGTCGACGTGACCCATGACGGTCACGACCGGCGGACGGGCCGCGAGGTCGGCCTCGTCGCCCTCGTCCTCGCCGAACTCGATGTCGAAGGACTCGAGAAGCTCGCGGTCCTCCTCCTCCGGGCTGACCACCTGGATGACGTAGTCCAGCTCGGCCCCGAGCAGTTGCAGCGTCTCCTCGTTGACCGACTGGGTGGCCGTCACCATCTCGCCGAGGTGCAGCATGATCTGCACCAGCGAGGCGGGGTTGGCACCGATCTTGTCGGCGAAGTCGGCCAGGGACGCGCCGCGCGGAAGCCGGATCGTCTGGCCGCCGCCGCGCTGGACCTGCACGCCGCCGATCGCCGGGGCCTGCATGTTGTCGAACTCTTGACGGCGCTGCCGCTTGGACTTGCGCCCGCGCGCCGGGCGTCCGCCCGGACGCCCGAAGGCGCCCGCCGTGCCGCCGCCGCGGCCACGCCCGCCGGGACGGCCGCCGAAGCCGCCGCCACCACCGGGAGCGCCACCGCCGCCGCCACCGCCGCCGGGACGCGCGCCCGTGCCGGTACGGCCGGCGAACCCGCCGCCACCGCCACCGGGACGACCGCCGCCACCGCCGCCACCGCCGGGGCGGCCACCGCCGCCCCCACCGGGACGACCGCCACCGCCGCCACCGCCACCCGGACCAGGGCGGCCTGGGCCGCCACCGGAGACCGGACGCTGCGGCATCATCATCGGGTTGGGCCGGGGACCGCCGGGACGCGGACCACCCGCACCCGGGCCCGGACGCGGGCCACCGGGACCCGGACGGGGACCGCCCGCCCCGGGAGCGCCGCCACGGCCGGACGGCGGACGCGGCATCGCGCCGTCGCGCGGACCCTGACCGCCGCCCTCGCGGCGCGGCTCACGGGTGCCGGGCCCACCGTCGCGCGGGCCACCGTCACGGCCCTGACGCGGCGGACGGGGCTGGCCCATGCCACTGGCATTGGAAGAGAACGGGTTGTTGCCGGGACGAGGACCACGCGGCCCCGGACGCGGGCCGGGCTTGGGCCCGCGCTCACCGCCCGGACGACCGCCGCCAGGAGCGGCGGGGGCGGAAGGACCGCCCTGCTGCGCACCCGGCCGCGGCGCGGGCCTGGGGCCCGGCTTGGGACCGGACTGCGGGCCCGGACGCTGCGCGGGGCCGGACGGGCGCGCGCCCTCCGGCCGCTGTTGCTGCTGCCCCTGCCCCTGCTGCCCCTGCTGCGGCGGGACCGCCTGCGGGGCGGGCTGCGGCTGCGGCGGCGGCTGTTGCTGGACCGGCTGCTGTGGCGCCGGCGGGACCTGCGGTCCCGGAGGGGCGGGCACAGGCGGACGCCCGGCGGGGCCGGGACGCGGGCCTGGCCTGGGACCCGGCTTGGGGACATTGCCCATCGGCGCCTGAGCGCCGTTTCCGGCACGGGGGCCACCCGGCCGGGGGGTCGCCTTCTGGGACGACCTGGATCTGTCGGACGAGCCTTTCGGCCCACCCGAGAAAGCTTCGGTGAGCTTGCGGACCACCGGCGCCTCGATGGTGGAGGACGCCGACCGCACGAACTCGCCCATCTCTTGGAGCTTGGCCATCACGACCTTGCTCTCTACGCCGAACTCCTTGGCGAGCTCGTAGACCCGGACCTTCGCCACTGCACTCCCTTACTCGGCCCGGGAGGCTGTAGCCGCCGGACCGTCGCTACCTAGACGTGTTCATCGCCGCATGCTCATCAGGCGCTCATCGCTATCTGACCCGCCCATCAACTCGGCGTCCTACATGACAGTTGGCAACCTTCACGAGGTTCCTCCAGCATCCTCTCGCTCCTCCAGGTAGGCCCGCAATCGCGTTGTGTCGAGAGCTCCTGCGGCGCGAAACGCCCGCGGGAACGCCCGGCGACGCACGGCGAGCTCCAGGCAACCGAGGGCCGGGTGCAGCGAGGCACCACGGCCCGCCAGCCGTCCTGCCGGATCGGGGACGATGACGCCCTCGACCTCCACCAGGCGGAGCAGCTCGGACTTGACCGTACGAACCCGGCAGCCCACGCAGGTTCTCAGCGGGGCCGCCTGGCCACCATATTCCAGCTTACCTCGTGGACGCATCTACGGGACCGGCGGCATCACCGAGCGCGGTGTCCGGACGAATGTCGATCCGCCACCCGGTGAGCCTCGCCGCGAGGCGGGCGTTCTGTCCCTCTTTGCCGATGGCGAGGGAGAGCTGATAGTCGGGCACGGTGACCCTGGCCACCCTGGCGTCGGCGTTTACCACCTCGACATGGGAAACGCGGGCCGGCGAGAGCGCATTCCCCACGAACTCCGCGGGCTCCTCCGACCAGTCGATGATGTCGATCTTCTCGCCGTGCAGCTCCGTCATGACGTTACGGACTCGTGACCCCATGGGCCCGATGCAGGCGCCCTTGGCGTTGACCCCCGGACGCCGCGACCGCACCGCGATCTTGGTCCGGTGCCCCGCCTCACGGGCCACGGCGGCGATCTCCACCGTGCCGTCGGCGATCTCCGGGACCTCCAGCGCGAAGAGCTTCTTGACCAGGCCGGGGTGGGTGCGCGAGAGCGTCACCGACGGGCCCTTGTGCCCCTTCTTGACCTGCACGACGTAGCACCGGATGCGCTCGCCGTGCACGTAGTCCTCACCGGGGACCTGCTCGTTGTGCGGCAGCACCGCCTCGATCTTGCCGAGGTCGACCAGCACGATCCGCGGGTCCTTGCCCTGCTGGATGATGCCGGCCACCAGCTCGCCCTCGCGGCTGGCGAACTCGCCGAAGTTGATCTCGTCCTCGGCGTCCCGGAGCTGTTGCAGGATCACCTGCTTGGCGGTGGTCGCCGCGATCCGGCTGAAGTTGCCCGGGGTGTCGTCGTACTCCCGCAGCACCTCACCGGCCTCGTCGACCTCGGCCGCCCAGATGGTGACGTGACCGGACTGCCGGTCCAGCTCGGCCCTGGCCTTGGCCGCCGCGCCGTCGGTGCGGAAGTAGGCGATCAGCAGCGCGTCCTCGATGGCCTTGACGACCAGGTCGAAGGAGATGTCCTTCTCTCGCTCCAGGCTGCGCAGAACGCTCATGTCGATGTCCACGAGGCTCCCCCTTGGCCGTCGTCGCCGTCGATGTCATCAATGTCGTCGGTGTCGTCGCCGTCGTCAGTGTCGTCGGCGTCGCCGGGACGGCGGAACTCGACCTGCACCCGCCCGCGGGTGAGGTCCTGGTAGTCCAGGCGGCGCGGCCCCCCGGGGACGTCGAGGTCCACGCCGCTGTCGTCGGCGGCGCGGACGCGCCCCTCGACGGTGCCGCCCTCGCGCAGCTCCACGGCGACCAGCCGCCCGGCCGCGCGCCGCCAGTGCCGCGGCTCGGTCAGCGGGCGGTCCACACCCGGTGAGGTGACCTCCAGGACGTATGGTGCGGCGCCCATGGTGTCTCCGGCGTCCAGCGCCTGGGAGATCGCCCGGCTCACATCGGCCACGTCGTCGAGGCTCACTCCGCCGTCCCGGTCGACGATGACCCGCAACACCCGTCGCTTGCCCGCCGGGGTGACCGTGACGTCCTCCAGATCGAGCCCCTCGCCGGACACCACCGGATCAAGGAACTTCACCAGGCGGTCACGGGAGGCGTCTGTTCCCATGCCGACCTCCTATTGTCACGATCTCAATCGGGCGGACCTCGCCCATGCGGTTAACCAGCCTATCCACACCCAGGCGTGGAAAAGCGCCACTCGCTGCGGCGAGCCCGCCGAAGTGCCGCGCCGCGCCAATGCG
The DNA here is from genome assembly GCF_044326295.1 of Spongiactinospora sp. 9N601. NCBI lineage: Bacteria > Bacillati > Actinomycetota > Actinomycetes > Streptosporangiales > Streptosporangiaceae > Spongiactinospora > Spongiactinospora sp. 9N601. Next base: position 59,399 of record NZ_JBIRBB010000020.1, on the reverse strand, counting down.
TAAACGCGGAATGCGCACGCCGCGAGCCGTACCATGCTAGGGGCATCACGGCCGTATCCGTCCCGGGTTCGCCGGGTGCCCCCCTTCCGCCGCTTTTCTCCAGGAGGCCCGTCCGTGCGTCCGCCACGCCTGACCAGGCGCGTCCTGCTGCGGGGCTCGGCCGCCGGGCTGGCCGCCGCGGCCGTGTCCGGGTGCGCCGCGGAGCGGAAGACGGCCCCCGAGCCACCCGACCCTCAGGTCGTGCTGCTGCGCGAGCTGGTGGCCGACAAGGAGCGCACCGTCGCCCTGTACGGCCGCGCCGCCGAGGCCGACGCCGACCTGGCGCCGTTCCTGCGCCGGCACGAGGAGCACCTGGCCGAGCTGCGGCGCAGGCTCCCGCCGCCGCCCACGCCGACGCCCGGCGCCACGCCGAGCCGTACGCCCGCCCCGGCGCGCCCCTCCCCCGGCAAGGTCACCCCGGCCGCGCTGCGCGACCTGGAGCGCGCGTCCGCGGCGGCCAGGGCCGATCAGGTGCGGTCGGCCGCCCCGGCGCTCGCCCAGCTCCTGGCCAGCATCGGGGCCTGCGAGGCGGCGCACGCCGCGGCCCTGTCGAGGTCGCCGTGAGCACCCTCGACGACCTGCAGCAGACGCTGGCCGCCGAGCACGCCGCGGTCTACGCCTACGGCCTCATCGCGGCGCGCACGACCGGCTCGCTGCGCTCGGCGGCGACCACCGCCTACAACGCGCACCGGGCCAGGCGCGACCAGCTCCGGGTGATGATCCGCGAGCGCGGCGCCGCGCCGCGCGAGGCCGCGGCGTCCTACGCGGTGCCGGTCACCCCCGGCTCGGCGGCCGAGGCGACCCGGCTGGCCGTACACGTGGAGGAGGGCGTGACCGCGGCCTACCTGCAACTGGCCGCGACCGCCGAGGTCGCGGTGCGCGAGCGCGCCGCGCTGGCCATGCAGGAGTCGGTCATCCGGGCCTACGGCTTCCGCGCCGAGATCCCGGCGCTGCCCGGCCTGCGCCCGGCCGCGACGCCCGAGCCCACCGCGAAGTCCGGGTCACCGGCGCCCACGCCCGCCACGGGGTGAGCGCCGGCCCACGGGTCAGGAGACGAGCGCGGCGACGCGGTCCACGGCCTCGGCGATCGGGATCTCCTCCCGCTCGCCGGACGCCCGGTCGCGCAGCTCGGCCACGCCCTGGGTGAGACCGCGCCCGATCACCAGGATCGTGGGCATGCCCAGCAGCTCGGCGTCCTTGAACTTCACGCCGGGCGAGACCCCCGGCCGGTCGTCCACCAGGACGCGCACCCCGCGCGCCGTCAGCTCCTCCGCGAGCGAGACCGCGACCCCGATCTGGTCGTCCTTGCCGGTGCCCACGATGTGGACGTCGGCGGGCGCGATCTCGCGCGGCCAGACCAGGCCCAGCTCGTCGTGGCGCTGCTCGGCGATCACCGCGACCGCGCGGGAGACGCCGATGCCGTAGGAGCCCATGGTGATCCGGATGGGCTTGCCGTCCGGGCCGAGCGCGTCCAGCTCGGCGACGTCGGAGTACTTCCGGCCGAGCTGGAAGATGTGCCCGATCTCGATGCCCCGGTCGATGGACAGCGGCGAGCCGCACTGCGGGCAGGCGTCACCGGCCCGGATCTCGGCGGCCTCGATGGTGCCGTCGGGGGTGAAGTCGCGCCCGGCCACCACGTTGGCCGCGTGCCTGCCCGGCTCGTTGGCCCCGGTGACCCACGAGGTGCCATCGACCACCCGCGGGTCGACCAGATAGGTGATGCCGAGGTCCTTCAGCACCTGCGGGCCGATGTAGCCGCGGACCAGGCCAGGGTGGCGCTCGAAGTCGGCGGCCTCGAAGATCTCCGGCTCGCCGGGGGCCACCGCGGCCTCCAGCCGCTTGAAGTCGATCTCGCGGTCACCGGGGACCCCGATCACCAGCACCTCGGCCTTGTCCGAGCCGGGGGTGCGGATCTTGACCACGACGTTCTTCAGCGTGTCGGCCGCGGTGACGCCCAGCCCGTGGTGCTCGTTGACGAAGTCGACCAGGGTCTGGATGGTCGGGGTGTCCGGGGTGTCGAGCACCCGCAGCGGGGGGTGCTCGGCCGGGCTCGCGGGCGGGGCCGGGGTGGTGACGGCCTCGGCGTTGGCGGCGTACCCGCACGAGCGGCAGGCGACGAAGGCGTCCGCGCCGGTCTCGGCCGGAGCCAGGAACTCCTCGGAGGCGGAGCCGCCCATCGCGCCCGAGGTCGCGAAGCAGATGCGGTAGTCGATGCCGAGCCGCTCGAAGGTCCTGATGTAGGTCTCGCGGTGCTGCTCATAAGAGCGCTTGAGGCCGTCGTCGTCGAGGTCGAAGGAGTAGGAGTCCTTCATCACGAACTCGCGCCCGCGCAGGATGCCCGCCCGGGGCCGCGCCTCGTCGCGGTACTTGGTCTGGATCTGGTACAGGGTGACCGGGAAGTCCTTGTAGGAGGACAGCTCGCCCCTGACCATGTCGGCGAACATCTCCTCGTGGGTGGGACCGAGCAGGTAGTCGGCCCCCTTGCGGTCCTTCAGCCGGAACAGCGCCTCGCCGTACTCCGTCCAGCGGCCGGTGGCCTCGTAGTAGTCGCGCGGCAGCAGGGCGGGGAACAGGACCTCCTGCCCGCCCATGCGGTCCATCTCCTCGCGGATCACGCGGGTGACGTTGTCCAGCACCTTCTTGCCGAGCGGCAGCCAGGAGTAGATGCCGGGGGCGACCCTGCGCACGTATCCGGCCCGGACCAGCAGCTTGTGGCTGGGGACCTCCGCGTCCACCGGGTCGTCCCGCAGGGTGCGAAGGAACAACGACGACATGCGCAGCAGCACGGCCACTCCCGGATCGAGATTTCGGCCCCCGCCGAAGGGGCCCGCGGAGACCTCCAGGCTATCGGCTCACCAGGGCGGCGCGAGGAGAATGACGGCGGCCGGGATGACGAGCGCCGACACCAGCGCGCGGGCGCGCCCCGCGGTGGTCTCGCGCAGCAGCGCGACCGTGGCCACGACCAGCATGGTGACCACCGCCGCGGGCCAGGGCCAAAAGCCCGGCACGTACTCCACCCACCCCGGCGCGGCCTTGTCCGCGGCGTCGGCCAGCAGCACTCCGCCGAGCAGCCCGGCGGTGACGTCCCCGGCGATCCCGGCGCGGCGGGCGACGTAGGCGGCCAGGCCGTACCCGAAGATGGCGACCAGCAGGACGTTGGTCTGGATGGCGCTGCCGGCGCCCCACGCCTGGGCGTCGAAGCCCTCGAAGACCAGCGTCCCGGCCATCGAGGCCACCAGGGGGGCCAGCGCCGCGAGCAGGCTGGACAGCGCCGCCCAGCCGATCCCCGCGGCCGTGCCGCCCACGTAGACGGCCAGGAGGAAGTAGCCGTAGGGGTTGAAGACGGCCGTCACGCCGCGGGGCAGGACGTGCGTGGCGACCACGCCGAAGCCGCCGAACAGCAGGCCGAGCGCGAAGGCCACCACCACGTGCCGGCCGATGCGCTCCTGCCTGCGGTCGTACTCGGCGAACCCCTCGTAACCGGGGTCGCCACCCGCTCCGGGAACGGGCGCGTACCCCGGCCTGTCCCGTTTCTCCCCCATGTGGTCGAAAGCTGCCCCCCTCCGGGAGGGCTAACCGCCGAGCAGTTCCTCCCAGGCGCGGCGGGTGTCACCCGGCCGGGAGGTGTCAAGGGCCTCGGTGAGCCGCCACAGGCCCGGCCGGGCGCGCAGCCGGGCCCGGCCGAGGGGATCGAGCGCGCGCAGCGCGAACCGGACGCCCAGCACGTCGATGGCGGCCGAACCCCGCGAGGCCGGGCCCGCGGCGGCGGCCAGCGGACCCGCGATGGCGCTGTCGCGCATCTGCTCGGCGAGCAGCGCGGCGACCTCGAAGGCGAACAGGCCGTCGCGCCACTCGATGTGCCAGCTATGGTCGGTCCCGCGCCACCAGGCGAGGTCGCGGCAGGACTCGATGATCTCGGTCTGGGCGGCCAGCGCCGCCATCACCCGCCCGAGCGCCTCGTAGCGGCGCGCGGCGGGCGCGATGAGGTCTTCGTCGATGCCCGGCAGGGCGGCCGGGCCGCGGGGAGGTCCGTGACGCGGTTCGCGCGCGCTCGCGGCGGTGCCGTCCTCCGGCCGCCGCCCGCGACCTCTTAGCCGTTTGTTCGCCCCTGCGCCCACGAGGTCCAACTGTGATCGGGTAGGTCGGCTTCCCGCAAGCCTCTGGCCGTATTCGGGGGTGGCTTCGGAATTGTCGGCCGCGTTGGCGGACGTCCGGCTTTGGTTTCCCGCGAGTCGCGCCCGGGGGGCGGGATGGAACCCAGATGCCCGGCTGTTCGTCCTGGGTGTGTAATGGGGGGCGGTGGACCCCGAGACGAGGGAGGCGGACGTGCCGCTGCGTGTGGCGATCGTTGGGTCGGGTCCCGCGGGGATCTATACGGCCGAGGCACTGACCAAGCAGTCCGCGGAGCCCGTCGAGGTCGATGTCCTCGAACGGCTGCCGACGCCGTACGGGCTGGTCCGGTACGGCGTGGCCCCCGACCACACCTCGATCAAGTCGATCGCCGGCTACCTGCGCCGGGTCCTTGAGCAGCCGGGCATCCGGTTCCTGGGCGGCGTGGAGCTGGGCCCCCACATCAGCGTCGACGACCTGCGCGCCGCCTACGACGCGGTGGTCTACTGCACGGGCGCGATGGTCGACCGGCGGATGAACATCCCCGGCGAGGACCTCCCCGGCAGCGTGGCCGCCACCGACTTCGTCAACTGGTACTGCGGGCACCCCGACGTGCCCGCCGACGCCTTCACCCTGGACAGCACCGAGGTCGCGGTGATCGGGGTCGGCAACGTCGCGGTCGACGTGGTCCGCATCCTGGCCAAGACCGCGGCCGAGCTGCGCACGACCGACGTGCCCGAGGAGGTGCTCGGCGCGCTGGCGGACAGCCAGGTCAAGGCCATCCACATGATCGGCAGGCGTGGGCCCGAGCACGCGAAGTTCACCCTCAAGGAGCTGCGCGAGCTGGGCGAGCTGGCCAACGCCGACGTCTCCGTGCGGCCCGACGAGGCCGGCGACAACGATGTCAGCGAGCTGTCCCGGCAGATCAGGGGCAACGTCGAGGTGCTGCGCGGCTGGGCGGCGCGCACTCCTGCGGGCCGCCCCCGGCGGCTGGACGTCCGGTTCTGGCTGCGTCCCGTCGAGATCATCGGCACCGACCGGGTGGAGGGCATCCGGCTGGAGCGCACCGCGCTGTCGGACGGCAAGGTGGTGGGCACCGGCGTGTTCGAGACCATCCCGGCCGGGATGGTGCTGCGCTCGGTGGGCTACCAGAGCGTGCCGCTGCCCGGAGTGCCGTTCGACGAGCGCTCGGCGACGGTGCCCAACACGGCGGGCCGGATCGCCCCGGGCCAGTACGTCGCGGGGTGGCTCAAACGCGGACCGACCGGCGTGATCGGCACCAACAAGTCCGACGCGGCCGAGACCGTGCGCACCCTGCTGGCCGACCTGGCCGCCGAGCCCGCCGCGCCCCCGGCCGTGCGGCTGGACGACCTGCTCGCCGAGCGCGGCGTCCGGCCGATCACCTACGCCGAGTGGCTGTCCATCGAGGCCGCCGAGGCCGAACGGGCCCGTTCGCTCGGCCGCGGCGAGCGGGTCAAGCTGGTGGGGCTGGCCGCCATGCTGGCCGCCTGTGGCAGGGAGCAGGCGCCGGCCTGATGCGGGTGACGCTGCCCGACCCGGCCGCGCTGATCCCGGGCTTCGCCGCCGCGTACGCCGCGCAGCGGGCCGCTGAACGGGCGGGGGCCGAGCCCGCCTGGCAGCCGGTCCACACCGTCTACGTGCCCGCCGGCGTCTTCCGCGCCGGGACGATCGCCGAGTGGGGCCGTACGGCGGCGTCGATGCTGGCCGCGCACCTGCGCTCCCCCGGCGCGCTCGCCGGGGTGTTCGGCGTCTCCTCCCCCGCGCTCGCCGCCGACGTCCACCGGCGGGTCACCGCCAAGCTGGCCACAGAGCCGGTGGAGGACCTGCGGATCGACTTCGGGGACGGCGGCGGGGGCGATGCGGCTGCCGAGGACGCCCGCGCCGAGTCCGCCGCCCGCCATGTGGCGCAGATGCACGCCGCCGGGAGGCTGCCGCGGCGCTGGGGGCCGCGGGTCGGGTCGTTCGCCGCCGGAGACCCGGTGCGCTCCCTGCGGACGCTGGACGGCTTCCTGACGGCCGTGAGCGACCTCGCCGGGGGTCTGCCACCCGGACTCGTCATCACCTTCCCCAGGGTGCTTCAGGAGGCGTATCTCGGCCAGTTCGCCGACTGCCTGGCGGCGCTGGAGCGCGGCCTCGGGCCGGCGGACGGCACGCTGCGCTTCGAGATGCAGGTGGACGACCCGCGTACGCTGCGCTTCCTGCGGCCCGGCCTGGTTGAGACGGCGGGCGGGAGGCTTGCCGCGGCCCGCTTCGGCGTGTCCGGCTACACGGCGGCCTGCGGGCTGGCCCCACACGAACAGCGCCCGGACCACCCGGCCTGCGACCACGCCCGCCACGTCATGCAGACGGCCTTCGCGGGCACCGGTGTGGAACTGGCGGACGGCTCCCCGGCCCTCGCCCCGGCCACCGCCTCCGCCGCCGACGTACGCGCCCTGTGGCGCCGCCACGCGGCCCTGGTCGCCCACTCCCTGTCCCACGGCTACTACCAGGGCGGCGACACCCACCCGGCACACCTGGTGAGCCGCTACGTGGCCACCTACACCTTCCACCTGGCACACCGCCCCGCCTACACCGCCAAGGCCGCGGCCCCCACCGGCCCGGCCCTCACATCCCTGACCACCGCCCTGGCCCGAGCCCACCACGCCCTCGGCGACTGACGATCCCCGGCACCGCTCAGGGCTCCGGCGCGCCTGGGTCAGGTCTGGTCGGCGAGGGCTCGCCAGTGGCGGACCAGGGTGGTGTCGACCGGGTCGCGCCAGGAGGGGCGGACGGCGCTGCCCACGTGGAAGGCTCGGACGCCGTAGTCGAGGAGTGGGGGGACGTGTTCGGGGGCCAGGCCGCCACCGGCGAGGATCAGGCCCGCGTCGCCGGCACCGGCGCGGGCGCGTAGTACGCCGAGGCCGCCTGCGACGCCCTCGGGGGACCCCGCGGTGAGGACGGTGGCCAGGTTGGGCAGCAGCCGCACGGCACGCCATGCCGCCTGGACGTCGGCGGCGTGGTCGACCGCGCGGTGGAACGTCCATGGGAGCGGCGCGACGGCGTGGATCATCGCCTCCGTCGCGGCCAGGTCCACGGCGCCCTCGGCGTCGAGGAAGCCGAACACGAACCCGGCCGCGCCGGCGTCGGCGAGGGCCCGCGCGCTCGCGCGCAGCCTCGCCAGTTGTTCGTCCGTCACCGTGAAGCCCGGTCCGGGCCGGAGCATCACCATCTGCGGGAGCGAGCACTCCTTGGCGATGTCCGCGACCGTCTCGGCCGCCGGTGTGAGCCCGTCGGCCGCCATGTCGGCGACGACCTCCAGGCGGTCGGCGCCGCCTTGCTCGGCGGCGACGGCGTCGCGCACGTCCAGCGCGATCACCTCAAGCAGGGCTCCGGTCATGGATCGAGGCTATCGGCTGTGTTTCGCGGTCAGTACGGCATGCATCCCGAAATCGGGGCGCAGGCCCCCCGCCGGGCCCCTGTCGCAGGTCCCGGCGGGGAACGCCGCGGGCTACACCAGGGCCGGTGAGGGGTCGCGGCGGGCCGTACGGTCGAGCAGGTGGACGCGCGGCGCGCCCGTGGTGAGGCCCGCCGGGCGCTGGAACAGCGCGCCGGAGGCGCGGTGCGGCAGGTCCACCGTGCGCAGGTGGGCGAACGCCCGCCCGCGGTAGTAGGACTGAAGCCGCTGGTTCTCCTTGGAGCAGTCCAGGCGCAGCCACCGGCGGCCGTGGTCGCGGGCGGTCTCGCTCGCCCAGTCGAGCAGTGCGTCGCCGACGCCCATGCCCGCGATCTCCCGGGAGACGGCGAGCTTGTGGACGTACAGGGCGTCGCCGGGGTGGTCGGCGGCGGTCCAGAACTCCGGGTCGGCGAACCCGTCGACGGCCACGACCGCCATCTGCGCCCGCCGTCCGGGACGTCCGGCGATGTCGGCGACGTAGAGCACGCCCTGCTCGATCAGCGGCTCGATCCGCTCGGGGCCGAAGCCGCCGCGCGGCCACTGGCGGACCCCCTGGCGGTGCAGCCACTCGGCGGCCTCGGCGAGCAGCCCGAGGGCGGCGGGGAGGTCGCCGACGCCGGCCCGGCGGAGGGTGAGCGTCTGGGGGGACAGCACGAGGTTGGATTGCATGGTACTTCCCTTCGTTGCGATATGTGTTTGAATGAACACGAATCGTGCCTGAGTCAAGGCACACGGAAATGTCGGTACAAATCCGGATTTTTGGGGAAGTATCTAGCACCGCGCCGGCAAGATCACCGGCCGGTGTCGCATGCCGCGATAGGTCAGCGGCGTTCCAGCTCGTACCGGATCAGGTGCTTGTCCGCCGGCAGCACCGACACGGCCACACGGACCGGCACGTCGTCAGAGTCGTAACCGACCCTGACGTATTCCACGACAGGCGTGCCCGGCTCCAGTTCGAGCCGGGCGCTCTCGGTCGGAGTCGGCATCCGCGCGGAGATGTCGTCCACCACGCGCACCTGGGGGTGCCCGAGTTCCTCAAGGACGCGGTTGGCGCCGCGCACGATGTCGCCGGGCCGCACGATCTCCGAATCGCCCACCAGGGCGTGCGGGAAGTAGGAGTCGTTGGTGTTGTAGGGCTGGCCGTCCACGAACCGCAGCCGCCGCCGCACCACGGCGAGCCCGCCGTCGGGCAGTTCGAGCCGGATCGCGATCTCCTCGGGAGGCTCGACGATCGACACCTCGATGACCTGGCTCGGCTCGCGGCCCTCCTGGGACACCGCGAAGCCGAACGCCTCCCGCGGCGCGCTGGCCGGCTGCGGCGTCAGCTCGCGCTGGGGGTACATCAGCAGCGGGCGGCGGTCGCGGACGATGCTGCCGCGCCGCGGGGTCCGGCTGATCAGACCCTCGTTGACCAGCTCGCCGAGGGCGAGCCTGACCGTATTGCGACTGACTCCATAGGAGCTCATGAGGTCGGCCTCGGTCGGAAGCTGGTCCCCGGGACCGAGGTCACCGGAGTAGATGGCCCTCCGTAGTTCTGAGGCCACCTGCTGGTACAGCGTCGACCGCGCCACATTCACCCCTTTTGTGCCAACGAATCTAGACGATCTGGTTCTAGTTTGAAACTCAGCCCTTGACCGCGCCCCCCTTTGAGCCTCATCATCCAAACGTTGGTACAAAACCATCGAAAGGTCGGCGAGGGGGTGACGGCCGGTGCTGTCGGTCCGTGCGGGCGCGCCAACACCGTCCCGGCGCGATCCCGGCGACGCGACGCGTCTACTGCGCTACGCATTGCGACGCCACGGGGTCACCCACACCTACCAGAGCGATGGGGACGGGTGTCCGTCAGGAGCGAAGGCGGACACATGGTCGTTCATCCTGCGGACGGCCCCGCCGGGGCGGCACGCCTCGGCACCGTCCGGTACCGACGCCCGGGAGGCTCCACCGAGAGCCGCTCCCCCCACCGGCTCCGGTCGCGGCCAATCGGCCTAGGACCTCATCCCTCGCCGGGGTTCTAACGCCGTCGCGACCGGAAAGGGAGGTGTCCTGGCGGGTCCCCCACGCCCGCCAGGACACCCTCCCGCCCGCAGCGGGCGGGGCGAACAGGGGCCGAACGCGAAAAAGCGCCACCGCGGTCACGGAACGTGGCGCGGGGCGCGGGCCTGGATCAGGCGTCGGGGAAAGAGCGGCGCGGGCCGGGTCCGCTTCGAGGACTCCCGGCCCGCACGTCGAGCGGGGATCAGCGGAACGAGTAGAACACCGTGACGCTGCCGTTGGTGGCGTTGGCCACGGTGCCGTTGATGTTGTTGACGTTGGTCGATCCGGCGCCGCCGGCCGCGGTGGTCGCGAGCTGGCCGAACAGGTTGCCGGACTGGGCCGAGCGGTGGTTGGTCGCCCAGTTGGACCACGAGTCCGCGGACTCCGCCTGCGCGGGCGCCGCGACCAGCACGGCGGTCGTCGCAGCGGCCAGGACGGCACCGGCGACGCACAGCTTCTTGATCACTTGATCTCCTTCGCGGTTGGACGCCGGACGGCCGCGGCGAGGACCCGAAGGCCACCACACCCGGCCTTGACCCCCCGATCGACCGTCCGTTGACCTCAAGGTCAATTGCATCCCGATGCTATAGCCGACAGTGACGAGATCATAGCCCAGAGTGATCAGAATTATCTTCTGTACCCGGCGTCACTACAGCACCGTGAGGCCGCGCTCCGACAGGATCCGCGCGGCCTGCTCGGCCGAGACGACCGCGCCCCGCAGCGCCCGCAGCCGGGTGTCGTCGACCTCACCGAGGTCGGCGCCGCGCAGGTCGGCGCCCTCGAAGCGGGTCTCCACCAGCCGGGCGCCGATCAGCCGCGAGCGCAGGAACACCGCCTTGGTGAGGTCGCAGCCGGACAGGTTGGCCTCGTCGAACCGGACGTCCTCGATCGTCTCCCCGCGCAGCGTGCAGCCGGTCAGGTCGGCGAGGCTCAGGTTGCCGCCGGTGAACCGGTAGCCGGTGCCCCGGCACCCGGACAGCACGGCGCCGATCATCCGGCAGCCGGTGAACACCGCGTCGGTCAGCAGCGCGTTGCCGAACTTGGCCGAGGTCAGGTCGACGTCGGTGAAGACGGCGTCGACCAGCTCGGCGTCCTCGAAGCGCGGGCCGGACCCGCCGCCGCCGGAGAAGCGGGCTCCGTCGAGGTCGGCCCGCCGGAAGTCGGCGCGGTCGAGCACGCACGCCTCGAAGACCGCCTCGAACAGGGAAAGACCCCGCAGGTCCGCCTGCGTGAGGTCGCACTCCCGGAAGACGTGCGGGCCGCCGTCACGCAGCCGCTCCGCAAGGGACGCGTTGGAAAGATCCTCCGACTCGAACTCCATACCGCGATTCAACCAGCCCCCACCGACAAGAACCCGCCCCGGCTCAGGGGACCTGCGGGTGCAGGTCGCCGGCCTCCCCGGAGAACCGCCCGTCGACACGGCCGCTGAGGACTTCGGCGGCGGCCAGGCCGCAGACGCGGGCCGAGCCGTGCGTGGCGATGTGGACCGCGCCGAGGTCGCGCCGGCCGGGCAGGCCCATCTCGACCACGACGGCGTCCGGGCGGGCGGCGAGCAGGTGGTCCAGGGCGGACATCTGCCAGGCGTGCCGGTGCGCGTCCCTGACCACCAGGACGAGCGGCCGGTCGTCGGCCGCGGAAAGCACCGCCTCCACGGCCCCTCCGGTGGCGGCGGAGGCCGTCAGCCTGGTCGTGGTGGTGCCGGGGATCAGCTCGGCGAGCGGGCCGCCGAGCCCCCACGGGGTGCCCTTGTCGATCGCCAGGTTCATCTCCGGCGCGAACTCCAGCACGTACGCGGGCCCGCCCAGCGGGAAGCGGGCGTCGGCCGAGCGGCGGGTGACCCGCAGCGCGCGGCGGGCGGCCCGCAGGCCGAGCGGCGCGCTGTCCAGTCCCGCGCCGGGGTCGCCTTCACGGTTCGCGGCGACGGTCCAGGTCGCCAGTTCGCGGACCCGGCCCGCGGCCTCGGCCAGGCGTTCCTCGCTCAGCCGTCCGCCGGTCACCGCGTCGGCGATGGCGTCCCTGGCCGCCGCGGCGGTCTTCTCGTCGGCGTGCTCGCCGCCGATGCAGATGGCGTCGGCCCCGGCCGCGATGGCCAGGGCCGACGCGCCGCCGATGCCGTACGGGCCGGAAACCGCCGACATCTCGATCGCGTCGGTGACGACCAGCCCGGTGAAGCCCATCTCCTCACGGAGCAGCCCGGTGAGCACCCTGGGGCTGAGCGTGGCGGGCCGGTCCTCGTCCAGGGCCGGGACGAGCAGGTGCCCGGTCATGACCGCGCGCACGCCCGCCTCGATGGCGGCGCGGAAGGGCAGCAGCGGCACCTTCCACAGCTCCTCCTCCGTGGCGTCCACGTACGGCACGGCGTGGTGGGAGTCGATGGCGGTGTCGCCGTGTCCTGGGTAGTGCTTGACGCACGCCGCGACGCCCGCCGACTGCATCCCGCGGACCGCGGCGACGGTGTGCCGCGCCACCAGTTCGGGATCGGCGCCGAACGAGCGCAGCCCGATGACCGGGTTGTCCGGGTTGGAGTTGACGTCGGCGGAGGGCGCGAAGTTGATCGTCACGCCCGCGGCGGCGAGGTCCAGCCCGAGACCCCGGGCGATCGCCTCGCTCAGCTCGACGTCGTCCACGACGCCGAGGGCGAAGCTGCCCGGCCTGCTGCTGCCGCCGGTGACCTCCAGCCGGGTGACCTCCCCGGACTCCTCGTCGATGCCGACGAGCAGGTCGGGTTTCTCCGCCCGTAGCGCGGCGGTGAGGCCGGCGACCTGCTCGGGGTCGCGGATGTTCCTGGAGAACAGCACCACCCCCGCCAGTCCGTCGCCGAGCCGGCGTCTCAGCCAGTCGGGGGGCGTGGTTCCAGTGAATCCCGGAAGAAGGACCTCATCGGCCAGGCGCAACAGCTCGTGGTCGCGTCGGCTCATGCGTCACCGCTCATGGGCATGCCGACAATCTAATAGGAAAGTTTCCTAATTGCCAAGGGGCTGATCACGCGATTTCAGCCCGGCGTCAGACGTCAAGCCTTTTCAGGCGATCCCCTTCCACGCCGAACAGCGCCACGGTCCGCACCGGGGAGCCGGGCCGGTCGACGAAGTCCACGACGCGATAGGCGAGTTCCAGGCCGTCCGGTCCCGCCGTGCCGGACATGTAGCCGCGATGGCCGTCGTGGAAGCGGATGTGCGGGTTGGCCGCCAGGATCGCCGCGTTGTCCGTACCGGGCGGCGCGCTGGTGATCGCGGTGCCCACGAACTCCACGCCCACCGGCCGCCCGGCGTCGTCGGCGAGGTCACAGGCCCAGTTGTTGTGCACGTCGCCGCTCAGCACGACCAGGCCGCCGTCCACCGCGGAGAGCACGCGGGCCCGCTGGGCCGGGAAGGCGTCCCAGGCGTCCGTGCTGAGCGACCCGTCGGGGAACTGCCTGCGGGCGAAGAACATCGGCTGGACGAGCACCTTCCATCGGGCCGTCGAACCTTCCAGCCGCCCGACCAGCCACTCCTCCTGGGCGCGCCCGAGCATGTCCCCCGGCTCCCGGTACTGCCGCGCGTCCAGGATCAGGAAGTCGGCGACCCGGCCGTAGGGCCGCCAGCGGTACATGTGCAGCCCGGTGCCGACCGGCCGGACCCGCAGCGGGAAGTGCTCGTAGTACGCCTGGTAGGCGGCCGTGCGGCGGCGCAGGAACGCCTCGGGGTCCGAGCCGTCGCCGGGCCGTGCTCCCGCATAGTTGTCGCGCACCTCGTGGTCGTCCCAGATCGGCGCCCAGGGGGCCGCCGCGTGCGCGGCCCGCAGGGCGGCGTCGGTGCGGTAGCGGGCGTACCGGTTGCGGTAGTCGTGCAGCGTGCGGCAGGTGCGCTCGGGACTTTCCAGTGGCCGGATGTAGCGGCCGGGCGCCGGATCGGCGGGTTTGCCCCCTTCGTAGATGTAGTCGCCCACATGGAAGATGACATCGGGCCGTTCGTCCGCGATGTGGCCGAGCGCGGAGAAATGGCCGTGCTCGTAGCGCTGGCAGGAGGCGACCGCGAACCGCACCGGGTCGCCCGACTCGCGGGCCGGGGCGGTCCTGGTACGGCCGGCCGGGCTGGTGGCCCCGCCGAACGCGGCCGGAACCGAGAAGCGGTAGTGGTAGTCGGCGGCCGGGCGCAGGCCGTCCACCTTCACGTGCACGCTGTGCGCCCACGCCTGCCGGGCCTGCGCCGTGCCGGTCGCGACGATCTTGGTGAACCGCTCGTCCTCGGCCACCTGCCAGCGCACCGGGACCGTCTCGGCGGGCATCCCGCCCGGCCGGCCGGGGTCGAGCCCGACCGGGTCGGGCGCGAGCCGGGTCCAGATGATCACGCCACCGGATGTCGGCTCGCCGGACGCCACGCCAAGGGTGAAGGGATATCCGATCTTCGCCATGACACGATCGTCGCGTAGTGAGATACCCGATGTACCCGGTTCGGGCGGAGTGTTTGGTTTGGAGGGATAAGTGAGGAAATAGTGGAATATGAGGGTACTGAGGGTGAGAGCTTGCGAACCCGTATCGTCAACAAGCGATTGGGCGAGGGCCCATAATGGTGGGCGTGAACACGGGTAAGGCGACCCCTGTCTCGGACCGCCGCGATCATCTCGTCCGGCTGGCCGCCGAGATCTTCGCGCGCAAGGGCTTCCAGGCGACCACGGTCCGCGAGATCGCGCAGGAGGCCGGGATCCACTCGGGCAGCCTCTACCACCACTTCGACTCCAAGGAGAGCATCGTCGATGAGGTGCTCTCCAGCTTTCTCGACGACCTGATCGGCCGCTACCGCACCGCCCTGGCCGGCCGCGGCGAGCCGCGCGCCGCGCTCTCCGACATGATCCGCATCGGGTTCGCCACCCTGGAGCCGCACCGGGCCGCGATCACCGTCATGCAGAACGACTGGAGCTACCTGCGCTCGCTGCCCGGCGACCGGTTCGACTACCTGGTCAAGGCCGAAGACGAGGTCGAGCGCATGTGGGTCGACCAGATCAGGAGCGGCCAGGCCAGAGGGCAGTTGCGCACCGACATCGATCCCAAGCTCGCCTACCGCACCATCCGCGACACGATCTGGGTGACCGTGCGCTGGTTCCGGTCCGACGGCCCGCTCGACACCGCAGCCCTGGCCGAGCACTACATCACGGTGCTGTTCGACGGCCTTTCCACGGGCGAGCGCACCAGCCAGCGCGCATGAACGCGCTGCGCGAGGCGATCCGGCAGGCGCTCACCGTCGCCGCCGAGCCCACCAAGGCCGAGGCCATGCGGGCCTACATGAAGTCCGACATGCCGTTCCTCGGCGTGCAGGCCGTCCCGCGCCGGGCGGCGCTGAAGAAGGTCTTCGCCCACCACCGCATCCTGGCCGCCCCCGAGTGGCGCAAGACCTCACTGGCCATCTGGCGCGCGGCCGAGTACCGCGAGGAGCGCTACGCGGCGATCGAGCTGACCGGCTACCGCTACTACCGGCCCTGGCAGACCCTCTACACGCTGCCGATGTACGAAGAGATGATCGTCACCGGCGCGTGGTGGGACTACGTCGATGACCTCGCCGTCCACCGCATCGGCGGCCTGCTCGCCGCCTTTCCCGACACCATGCGCCCGCTGATGCTCGACTGGTCACGCGCCGACGACCTGTGGAAGCGCCGCGCGGCCATCCTGTCCCAGAACCGCTTCCGCCACGGCACCGACCTGGGTCTGCTCTACGCCTGCATCGAGCCCAGCCTGTCCGACACCGACTTCTTCGCCCGCAAGGCCATCGGCTGGGCGCTGCGCGAGTACGCCAAGGTCGATCCCCGCGAGGTGGTCCGCTACGTCGAGCACAAGGGCATCAGCGGGCTCAGCCGCCGCGAGGCGCTGCGCAACGTACCCGGCGCCTGATCGCGGCTACTTGAGCGCCCCGGCGGTCAGCCCGGCCTGGATCTGCCGCTGGAAGACCGTGTAGACCACCAGCATCGGCAAGATCGCCATGCTCAGCGCGGCGAACAGCGCCGACCAGTCGGCGTCGTAGCCCGCCGCCGTGGAGATGTCGGCGATGCCCTGCGTGAGCACCCACTTGTCCTTGGCCCCGGCCAGCAGCACCAGCGGGATCTGGTACTGGTTCCACTGGCCGAGGATGTTGAACACCGTGATGCTCACGATCCCCGGCCTGGCCATCGGCAGCATGATCTGGAAGAAGACCCGGGTGTGCGAGGCGCCGTCCACGAAGGCCGCCTCGGCCACCGCCGTGGGCAGCGTGCGGAAGAACGCGGCCAGGAAGAACACCGTGAAGGGCAGCGAGTAGGCGATGTAGACCAGCACCAGCCCGGCGTGGCTGTTGAGCCCGATGAACGGGCCGATCAGCGGCACCCTGCCCATGTTCTGCACCACGAAGAACAGCGGCGTGAGCGCCAGGTACACCGGGAAGGCCAGACCGGAGACGAACAGCAGGTACAGCGCCTTGCTCCCGCGGAACTCATACCGCGACAGCACGTAGGCGGCCATCGCCCCGAGCAGCATGGTGCCGGACACGCCGAAGAAGACGACCACGATGCTGTTCAGCATGTACTGGCCGATGTGCGCCTGTTCCCAGGCCCGCGCCCAGTTGTCCAGGCGCAGCGCCGCCGGCAGCGACCAGGCGTCACCGAAGATCTCATCCTCGCTCTTGACCGAGGCCAGGAACGTCCAGATGAGCGGTACCGCGACGAGGATCGCCCACAGCGCCAGCGCCACGTGCGAGAGCATGGCCATCGGCCCGAGCCGCGCCTTGCGCTGCTCCCTGGCCTCGGACCGCGAGAACGGCAGACTCTGAGAAGCCACTGGAGATCCCCTAGAACTCGATCCGCTCGCGCCGCGACAGCCGCAGGGACAGCGCCGCGAAACCAACGGTGAAGAAGAACAGGACCACGCCCATGGCCGAGGCGTAGCCGAACCTGAAGTACTGGAACGCGTTGCGGTAGATCTCCGCGGCCATGACGGTGGTGGAGGAGTCGGGACCGCCGTGCTCGGCGGTCATCACCCACACCACGGCGAAGACGTCCAGCGCGGCGATGCCGAGGTAGACCCAGCCGACCTGGATGGTGTCCCACAGCAGCGGCAGCGTCACGCGGAAGAACAGCGAGAGGCGTCCGGCGCCGTCGATGGCCGCCGCCTCGAACATGTCCTTGGGCACCGAGGCCATGCCCGCGGAGAACAGCACCACATAGAACCCGACGGCCTGCCACACCAGCACGCCGAGCACGGACCAGAACGCGACGTCCGGGTTCGACAGGAACCCGATGGGCTCCGCCCCGGCCGCGATCAGCGGCGCGTTCAGCATGCCGCTGCGGTCCGGGCGGAACACCTGCTGGAACAGCACCGCCACGATGGCGACCGCCAGGACCTGGGGAAAGAAGAACACCACCCGGTAGAACTTCGCCCCCCAGATCCCGGTCATGCCCGACTTCCCGCCGACGTTCAGCAGGAAGGCGAAGAACAGCGCGATCCCGAGCGTCAGCACCGGCATGAGGATCAGCAGCAGCAGGTTGTGCCCGACGGCCTTCCAGAAGACGGAGTCCTCGAACAGGCGCCGGAAATTCTCCAGCCCGATGAACTCGGGGCTGGCGTTGACCCCTCTCCAGTTGGTCAGCGCGATGTAGAACGCCTGCGCGTAGGGCGCGATCACGTAGATCACGTAGAGGAGCACTGGCGCCGCGAGGAATCCGACGACGAATCCCGTCCTGCCGTATCTCATTGGTAGCTCACATCGGGTCGGGGCGCGCTCAGTCGCGCGTGTACTTCGTGACGGAGGAGTCGGCCTTGATGCCGGCCGCCTTCTTCTGGATGCGCTCGGCCCACTTGTCCACGGTCAGCCGGCCGTTCATGAGCTGGCCGGTGGCCGCGGCCACCTCGTCGTGCATGGGCAGGTACCACTGGCGCAGGCGGAAGAAGGTGGTGTTGTCCCCGGCCGCCTCCAGCATGGCGATGGCCGACTTCAGGCCGGGGCTGAGCGGCACGCCCTCGGCCGCGCCCTTGACGATGGACGGCGTGCTGACGGCCTGCACGAACTTGGCCGACGCCTCCTTGGACAGCATGGCCCGCAGGACCTCCACGCCGCCCAGCGGGTTGGGCGACTTGGCCCCGACCATGAAGTCCTCGCCGGGCCGCGCGTGGACCGTCCCGTACGGCAGGGCGTCGGAGGAGGTGAAGTCGGGCAGCGGGAAGACCCCGTAGTCGAAGTCCGCAGGCGCGGTGCCCTTCTGCTCGTTCTCCAGCCACACCCCGCACGGCAGGATGGCGACCTTGCCCTTGTTCTGGGCGGTCTGGGTCTGGACGTGGTCCAGGCCCGCCGTGCCGGGCAGCAGGTACTTCGCGCCGATCTCCTGGAACGCGGCGGCGGCCTGCTTGACCGGCTCGGCCGACCAGGCGCCGTCCTCAAGGTTGTCGATGTTCTTCAGCACGTCCTTGCCGCCGATCTTGGCGGCGAGGGTGAGGATGGCCTCGTAGACGTAGAAGGGGTGCTTGCCCGCGTAGGTGAACGGGGCCATCTTCCCGGACTTCTTGATGGTCTCCAGCAGCCCGGTGAACTCCTCCCAGGTCTTGGGCGCGGTCGGCCAGCCCTCCTCCTTGAACAACTTCTGCGAGTACCACATCCCCCAGACGCCGTTCGTGTAGGCCATGACCTGGAACTTGCCCTCGAACGTGCCCCACTCGATCACGTTGGGCGAGATCGTGTCGCGGACCTTGACGTTGGGGTCGTCCCAGCTCGGCGCGTCCAGCAGGGTCCGCAGGTCGTAGAGCTGGCCGTCCTGGACCAGCGCGCCGACGTCCATCGCGTTGGCGCCGGAGTTGTGGATGACCTCGGGCGGGGCGCCGCCGGCCAGCCTCGGCTGGAGGGTCTTGGCGACCTCCTTGGTCGCGGTCTCCTTGATCTCGACCTTGGGGTGCTTGGTGCGGAACAGCGGCTTGTGGATGTCGGTGAAGTACTTGTCGCCGAAGCCGCCGTCGAAGATGACGACCTCGACGGGCTTGTCCTGGGGGATGCCCAGCGGGTTGTTCGCGCTCTTGGCGCCAGCGGTGGGGGCCTGGGCCGGGCCCGAGTCGCCCGCGGGGGTGGCGCAGGAGGCCAGCGCGCCGGCGGCGGGCAGCAACATGCCCGCGAGGGCGGCGTTCTTCAGCAGCTCGCGCCGGGTGAAGGGGGTCGGTGCCATGGTGGGGTCCCTCCTGTGGTGATGTGACCTGGTGGTTCAGGCGCCCCGGCGGATCCGCCCGGCGTAGCGGGCCTCCAGCGCGCGGTTGTGCTCGTCGCCGCCGGCCACGTTGACCGACCGGTACATGGGCGGCGTCTCCCCGGCCTCCAGCAGTTCTCTGACGACCTCGGCGACCACCATCTGCGCGAGCAGCGCCGAGGTGATCGTGGAGACCGCGCCGGTGGAGGAGCCGCCGGGCAGCGGCATGACCGCGTCGCCGTACGGCGCGCCGTTGTCGAGCACCACGTCGGCGAGGTCGAGCAGCTTGTGCCCGGACGGGTGGCGCGAGGGCATCGCCGTGCTGTGCCGCACGGAGGTGATCGCGATCAGTTCGTGGCCGTGCCGTTTGACGATGCCGGCCAGCTCGACGATCGAGCCGTTGACCCCCGAGCTGGAGATCAGCACGAACACGTCCTCCGGCCGCACCGGCGCCAGGTCGTAGATCCGCCGGGCGATGGCGGGGTCGCGTTCGAGCTCTCGGGCGTTGGCGGCGGTCAGCAGGCTCACCGGTTCGCCGCCGTAGACGACGACGTCGCGCAGCGCGAGCCGGTTGGCCGGGACGAGCCCGCCCGCGCGGCCGGCGATCTCCATGGCGATGGCCTCGGAGTGGCCGGAGCCGAAGGCGTTGACCACGCCTCCCGCGCGCAGTGCGGCGGTGACGGCGGCGGCGGCCCGGCGTACCGGCTCGGCCTGGCTCCGTGCGACCTCGCCCACCAGGTTCTCGACCTGCTCGACGTAGGCGGCGGCGCCGATGTCCACGATCTTCTCAACCCCTTTCGACACGGTGGCTCTCGACCGCGTTGATGGTCAGCTCGTAGGCGTCCCTGGACCGCTCGTAGGTGCGCTGGGCCACCGCGACGTAGACCGCGTCGAGCACGAAGAGCTGGGAGTGGACGGCGGCCAGCCCGCCCGGGCGGAAGGTCTTGATGTCCCGGCCCGCGGTGGTGAGCACCAGGTCCGACAGCTCGGCGAGCGGCGATCTGGCGAACGACGTCACCGCGACCAGCGTCGCGCCGTGCGCGCCCGCCTCGGCCAGGGCCTCCAGCACCTCCCGGGTGCGGCCCCGGTGCGAGATGCCGATGGCGACGTCCTGGGCGGCGAGCAGCGAGGCGTCGGCCAGTGCCTCGTGCGCGTCGGTGTGGCTCCAGCACGGGATGCTGATCCGGCGCAGCCGCGCCTCCAGCATGCCCGCGACCGCGCCGCTGATGGACACCCCGAACAGCACCACCCGGCGGGCGGCCACGATGGCCTCGGCCACCTTGGCCACCATGTCGGTGTCGAGCTGCGCGGCGGTCTCCTGGATCAGCCGCGAGTCGGAGGCGGCCATCGTCTCGATCGCGGTGTCCAGCGGGTCGGTGGGACCGATGTCGCGGCCCACGCCCCTGCCCCAGTTGGCCTGGGCCGCCCTGCCGGTCTCGGTGGCCAGGCTGACCCGCAGCTCGGCGTATCCGGCGAAGCCGAACACCCGGCAAAATCTGGTCACGGTCGCGGGAGAGCTGCCACTCCGCTCGGCGAGCGTGATGATCGTCGAGCGCGCCGCCTCCCCCGGATCGGCGAGGATCAGCTCCCCGACGCGCCGCAGCGCCTCGGGCAGACCGGGCAGCTCGGTCTGGATGCGTCCGAGCACCCCTCCGGCCACAAGCATTCCTTTCACTGTTCGGGCGATTGGATGAAAATTATTCTTGCGTTCGCCAGGAGTCAAGTCCCAGGATGTGGTCATGTCTGAAGTAGGCCCAGTGGAAGGCGCAGTGGAAGGCGCTGCGGACGGCGCCGGAGAAGGTGTGGTGCTCGGCCTGGACGTGGGCGGCTCCAACACCCGGGCGGTGGCCGCCGCGCTCGACGGCTCCCGGCTCGCGCGCGGGGTTTCGGGCCCCGGCAACCCCAGCGCGCACGGGGTCTCCGTGGCCTGCGCCGCCATGGCCGCCGCGGCGGGCGAGGCGCTGGACGCCTACGCGCGGGAGTACGGCAGGCCGCGGGTGCTCGGCGGCGTGGCCGGGGTCTCCGGGATCGGCCCGCTGCTGCGGGGCGCGGGGCGGGCGGCCTTCGCCGGGATCTGGGAGGCGCTGGGCACGGTCACCCCGGTGACCGCGATCCACGACGTCCTGGTGGCGTTCGCCGCGGGCACCCCGGAGCCGGACGGTCACGTGCTGCTGGCGGGCACCGGCGCGATCGCCGCGGCCGTCGGCGACCGCCGGATGACGGCCGCCGCGGACGGCCTCGGCTGGCTGTTCGGCGACCACGGCTCGGCCTACTGGATCGGCCACCAGGCCGCCAAGCGGGTCGTGCACGCCGTGGCCGTGCGCGCCCCGCTCGGGGCGCTGGCCGACGAGATCACCCGTGCGATCCTCGGCACCGGGCTCGACGGCGCCGGCCGGCGGCAGGCGGCCCGGGTGATCGCCGCCGCGCAGGCCCGCCCGCCGATCGAGCTGGCCAGGCTGGCCCCGCTGGTGAGCCGGGCGGCGGAGGCGGGCGACGAACTGGCGCTGGAGATCGTGGCGGAGGCGGCGCGGCTGCTCACCGGCACGGTGGCGAGCGTGCGCCCGGCCGGCGCGCGCACCCCGATCGTCCTGGCGGGAAGCGTGCTGACCAGCCAGGGTCCGGTACGGCGGGCCGTGCTCGCCCTGCTGCGCGAACGCTGGGACGCCCCGGTCACGGTCGCCGGCGACGGCGCGGGCGCGGCGGCCTGGCTCGCCGCGCTGGACGTCCTGGGCGAACGCGACGCGCCCGCGCACGACGTCTTCACCGGCGACACAGAGATTGGTTAGCGCTACTATCCAACAATGCGGATATCAGAACTGAGCGCACGGTCGCAGGTGCCCATCCCGACGATCAAGTACTACCTGCGCGAGGGCCTGCTCCCGCAGGGCGAGCAGACGTCCGCCACCCGGGCCGTCTACGGCGAGGACCACCTGCGCAGGCTCCGGCTGATCCGGGCGCTGATCGAGGTGGGCCGGCTACCGGTGGCCGCCATCCGCAAGGTCGTCGATGCCGTGCAGGACGAGGACCTGCCGGTACACGACATGCTCGGCACCGCGCACTACGCGCTCGGCCCGGAGGTCGAGCCCGACCCCGACGAGGCCGCCTGGCGCGACGCCGCCGACCGGGCCCGCGCACTGGCCGGCGACCTCGGCTGGGCGATCAACCCGAACGCGCCCGCCCTCGACGAGCTGGCCCAGAGCCTGCTGACGCTGGAACGGCTCGGCATGGCCGCGGACCCGGAGGCGCTGCGGCCCTACGCGCGGGCCGCCCACGAGCTGGCCGAGCACGAGCTGGCCGGGGTGCCGTTCGAGGGGCCGCGCGACGCCGCGGTCGAGCATCTGGTGATCGGCACGGTGCTGTACGGGCGGCTGTTCGACGTACTGCGCCGGCTGGCCCAGGAGTCGGAGTCGAGCAGGCTGCTCGGCCCTTCACGGGCGGCCGGCGGTCACTCTGAGTGACCGGATCGACCCCTACGAGGCGTCGCGCTGCTCGGCCCGCACCTCGCTCGCGTCGACCATGAACCACGTGGTGGTGCCGACGCCGTCGCGCTGGTGACCCCAGGTCACGGCCAGCGCGTCGACCAGCCGCAGGCCCCGGCCGTGCAGGTCGAACTCGTCGTCGGGCACCCTCGGGGTCGGGCGTGTCGGCCCGCCCTCGTCGGCGACCTGGACCAGGATGCCGCCGCCGGGGAACTCCATCACGCTGACGGTCACCTTGCCACCGTCGCCGGACGCGGTGTGGACGACCGCGTTGGTGACCAGTTCGCTGGTCAGCAGCGTGACGTCGGCGATCGCGTCGAGCGCGTGCATGGTGGGGTCGAGGATGGTGCGCAGGTAGCTCCGCGCGTGCGCAGGGGCGGCGGCCGTACCCGGGATGTCTAGTGACCCCAGCAACCTTGCCCTGGACATGGCCTCCCCCTCGGACTCGTCGAAACCCGCCCCCGTACAGGTTCCGTAGTCGTATGGTTACACCTTGTCGCGGCAGCTCGGGTGCCGCAAGGGAAATCGGAACATTATGCGGAGAAGCAATGGCCTACGTACCCACGGTTCGTGGCAGGCGACTCGCGCATGAGATCCGGCGCATCCGGGAGGCGGCCGGGCTCAGCGGCGAACAGGCGGCCCGCCTGGCAGGCTGGGACCAGTCCAAGATCAGCCGGATGGAGAACGCGCGCATGCGCATCACCTCGGGCGAGGTGATGGAGCTGTGCGAGATCTACACCGTCACCGCCGAAGAGCGCACCGAACTGGTACGGCTCGCGCGTGAGGCTCGCAGGCAGGGGTGGTGGCACCCTTACCGCGCAGTGCTCAAAACGGGGTTCACCCAGTTCCTGGGCTTCGAGGCGGAGGCGGCGACATATCGCGGCTACGACGCGCAAGTGATCCCCGGCCTGTTCCAGACCGGGGACTACGCCCGCGCCGTGCTGCTCGGATCGCGGCAGGTGAGTTCGGAGGAGGCGGACCGGGCCGTGCGGGTACGGCTCGGGCGGCAGGCACGGCTGACCGCCGGCACCAGTCCGCTGAACGTCTGGCAGATCGTCGAGGAGGCGGCGCTGCGCCGCGTCGTCGGCGGCCCGGCCATCATGCGCGCCCAGCTTCGGCGGCTGCTCGAACTGGGCGAACTGGCCAACGTTTCGCTCCAGGTGCTCCCGTTCACCGCGGGGGTGCACGCGGCGATCGACGGCTCGTTCGTACTGCTGACGTTCGACGGATACCCGGACGTGCTCTACCTGGAGCACCTCATGGGATGCGTGTACCTGGAGGAGCCCGAGGAGACGCGGCGCGCCACGCTGGTGTTCGACCACCTGCGGGCGTCCGCGCTCAACACGGGCGACTCGGCGAATCTGATCCGCGATATGACAGACAGTCTCGTCTAACCGTTTGGGAAAGGGCACACGTGAACGAGTTCGCGAGAGAAGGCTGGGTCAAGAGCTCCTACAGCGGTGGCGGAAACTGCGTGGAGGTTTCCGTCGCGAGCGGCGCCGTCGGCGTCCGCGACTCCAAGCGTCCCGGTGGCGGTGAGCTGCGGTTCACCCCTGCGGAGTGGGGGGCGTTCGTCGCGGGCGTCAAGAGCGGGGAGTACGACCTGGGCCGCTGATCGGGCGATCGGTTCTCATCACTCGGATCACTTAGATCACTCATATCACTTTAATCGCCGCCGCTCGCCGTACCCGCGGGCGGCGGCGGTTCTGTTGTGGGTCACGTCTGAGAGCCGCCGGGCGCCGATTAGGTCTAGCGACAAATAGCTAAATATCGGCTTCCGTGACAACCGACCCCCGGGGTGAGACCGTCGAAATTGTGGCGCAGTACTCGATTGGGGGGCGGATGGTATCCGGGTATGAGGAAGTACGCCAGTTGGGCAGTGGCGGGGCCGGACGTGTCGTTCTGGCGACATATACGGCGACCGGGGCTTATGTCGCGATCAGGTACCTGCGTCCGCTGCTGTGGGCGGACCCCGCGTTCCTGGCCCGCTTCCGCGAGGAGGCACGCCACCTGGTCGAGCTGGACGACCCGCATGTGGTGCGGATGCACGAGTACGTCGAGACGCGGACGAGCGCGGCCCTGGTGACGGAACTGGTCGACGGGGTCTCGCTGCGCGCGATCTTGGACGAGCACCGCACGATGAGCCCTGAGGCCGCGCTCTCTCTGGTCAACGGCTGCCTCGCGGGTCTGGCCACGACCCACGACCTCGGGATCGCGCACCGCTCGTTCAAGCCGGAGAACGTCCTGGTCCAGGCGGACGGAACCGTCAAGATCGCCGACTTCGGGCTGACGCCGCCCCGTGGTGCTCCGCCGTACCCCCTGCCGGACGGCCTGGCGGCCGGGGAGGCCGCCGCGGACCTGCACGCCCTCACCTGCACGCTGGTGGAGTGCCTGACCGGCGGCCCGCCGCAGGACGAGACCCTGCGGAAGGTCCCCGGCTCGGTCCGGGAAGCGGTCACCGCCGGGCTCTCGGCGGACCCGGAACAGCGCCCGGCGAGCGCCGTCGGCTACGCCATGGCACTGGACACCGCCGCACGCGCCGCCTACGGCCCCGAGTGGGACAAACGGGGACGGCGGCACCTGGCCGAACTGGCGACGACGCTAGCCCTGCGCTTCCCCCTGGCGGGCCCGCTCCCCCGCGCCGCCGGCTCCCACGCCGCCACCGACCGCCGCCGGCCATCGCGAATCGCACTGTTCCTCGGCGAACTCACGCGCCCCGCCCCGCAGCCCCACGACGACGGCTCGGACACCATCGCATCCCCACACCCCCGCGACGACCGGCCAGCGCACGGCTCCCACGCCGCCACCGGCCGGCGGCCATCACGAACCGCACGGCTGTTCGGCAGGCTCACTGGGGCGGCCCCACACCCCCGCGACGGCGGGCCACCGCACGACTCGCACGCACCCGGCGACCGGCGCCGCGACGACGGCCCGCACGCTTCGCCCCGTGGCGGGGCCGGCGGGCGGCGGCGTATGCGCCGGGTCCCCCAGGTGCCCGGGGCCCGGCCGCGGCTCGTCATCGCCGCCGCGATGGCCGCGGCGGCGGTCACCGTGATCCTGCTGGCCGCCGACGGCACCCCCGACACCTTCCTGGCCACGCCGCCGCGCGAGCCGCGCGGCCAGTCCCCCGAGCGTCCGCCCGGTGAAGAGCCGCGCGCCATGGCCACGCCCACCGCCGGCCAGGGCGAGCGGAGCCCGCAGGCCGTACGGACGCCCGCACGCAACGAACCGCGCCCCGTGGTCGCCAGCGGCACCCCGGCCGCCGCGCACACGGTCAGGGAGTTACGCATCGCCGCCTTCGACGGCGGCCGGGGAACGCTGAGCCTTTCCGCGTCCACCCGGGGCAGCGTGACCGTGGCCGCGATGTTCGCCGAAGGCCCGGCCCCCGACCGGCTGACCACGGCCCCGCCGCGCACGTTCACCCTCGCCGGGGCGAGCGCCTACACTCGCGTCCTCACCCATCCGTTCGCCCCGCCGGCGTGTGACACGACGGTCTACCGGCGGCTGACCGTCACCGCCGTGCCGGGCGGGGGCACCGCTTCCCGGACGACCGCCGTACGAGGGCAGGCGTGCCCGCCGCCCGCCGTACGCGAGGCGCAGGTGGTCGCCTGGGACGGTTCGGCGGGCAGTCTCCGGGTCACGACCAACGGTCCCGGCCCGGTACGGCTGACCGTCGCCTACACCCGCCGCGACGGCGAAGACGCGGCCCGCACCCTGCACACGGACCGCCGGATCCTGCGCGGGCGGACCGAGTACACCGTGGAGATCAAGAACCCGCCCGGCGACGTGCCCTGCGGCGAACGCGCCCATCTCGGCGTCCTGGTGTCCACCGACCGGGCGGCCACGGGCGGCCCCGAGGTGCGGGAGGCCCTGCTCACCGGGCCGCCGTGCGCCGGCGAGCCCACGCCCACCGATCAGCGCCCGGTGGACGAACCGCCCGGCGACGATGAGAGTTCGGCGAAAGCCGTCGCACCTCCCGCCGGTCGGCGTTAGCGTCGAAACGCCGAAGCAGCCGTCCATACGCGTACGGAGGCCCTGATGGCGGTCGTTGACTCTGTCCCGTTCCGGGCGGGTACCGAGGGTTATCACACCTACCGCATTCCGGCGATCGTCGCGACCGGCTCGGGGACGCTGCTCGCGTTCGCCGAGGGCCGGCGCGACTCGGCCGGCGACACGGGCCGGATCGACCTGGTGCTCAAACGGTCCGGCGACGGCGGGCGGACCTGGGGTGCGTTGCAGGTGGTCGCCACCCGCGACGGCGGCGGTACGGCGGGCAACCCCGCGCCGGTGGTGACCGCGGGCGGCCCGATCGTGCTCGTCACCGTCCAGAACGCGGCCTCCGCCACCGAGCAGAAGATCCGCAGGGGCCAGGTCAAGGCCGAGGAGGGCCGCCGCGTCTACGTCCAGCGCAGCGAGGACGACGGCGTGACGTGGTCGCCGCCCCGGGAGATCACCGCGAGCGTCAAGCGCCGGGAGTGGCGGTGGTACGCGACCACGCCGGGCCACGCGCTCGAACTCCGGGCCGGGACGCACGCCGGGCGGATCGTGGTCCCCGGCAACCACTCCCTGCCGCCCGCGAAGGGCGACACCGGGGCCGAGGGCAAGTACGACGGCGGCCACGGCCTGCTCAGCGACGACGGCGGCGAAACGTGGACGCTCGGCTACCTGGACGATGATCCGGACGGCCGCATCAACGTCAACGAGACCACCGCGGCCGAACTCCCCGACGGCCGGATCTACCTGAACACCCGTACCGACTCGACCGCGCCCGGCACCCGCGCCGACGCCTACTCCGCCGACGGCGGGCAGACCCTCGAAGCCCCCTTCCAAGCGCAGGAAGGGCTGGTCGGCCCGGTGGTGGAGGGCAGCGTGCTGCAATGGCCCGACCCCGAGGTGCTGCTCTTCTCCGGCCCGGCCGACCCCGATTCGCGGGCGCGGATGACGATCCGCGCCAGCGAGGACGCCGGCCGGACCTGGCGGGACGCGCACACGCTCTCCAGCCTGCCCGCGGCCTACTCCGACCTCGTGGCGGTGGACCGGGAGACGGTCGGATTGCTGTACGAGACCGGCGATTCCGGGCCCTACGCCACGATCACCTTCGCGGCGATCCCGATAGCGGACATGATCCACTAAGTCACCTCAAAGGTTGATTTACATCACATATCCCTCAAGTTTGGGCAAAGGGGAACGCCGTTCGACCTGCGGCTACGCGGCTCGCGGGGATCGACCGTCGCTTGACGGTTCCTTTGCGGTGGTTTGACCTCCCGTTACTCGCAGGTAGTCTCCGTCGTCACGGAAGACTCTGACCTGTGGTGCCGCCACGCGCGTACCGATCGGTTCCCCCGCGATCGGCCCGCGCGAACGCGCCATCGATCGACCCCACCTCCGTACGGCCCGGTCGCGAGGCGGCGCGACCATGCCCACGGGCTGTCCGGCAGGTCCCCCATACATAGATGAGCCCTGAGACCGAAAAGTTCATCAAGCTCCTTGAGAAACAGCTCGGTTACGCCGAGAAGAAGGGCGGCCACACCAAGTTCGGCGCCTGGTACAACTCCGTCGAATCCGACGCCGACTACAGCACCCAGCCCTGGTGCGACATGTACATCTCCTGGGCGGCCGAGAAACTCGGCTACGAGGAGTGGGTCGGGCAGTTCGCGTGGACCCCCTCGCACGCGCGGTGGTTCGAGAAGCAGGGCGCGTTCGGCACCCAGCCGGAGCGGGGTGCCCTCGTCTTCTACGACTGGAGCGGCGGGAAGAAGATCGGCGGGATCGACCACGTGGGTGTGGTCACCGGGGTCAAGGGCCGCAAGATCCTCACCATCGAGGGCAACATCGACGGCGGGGTCGCCAAGCGCAAGAAGCGCGACCAGGACAAGGTCGTCGGGTACGGGTACCCGGAGAAGGTCAGGGAGGCCCTGGAGGCCCCGGTGATGCCGCCGGACTCCGTACTCGGCCAGGCGGGACAGGGCACGGCGATGCCGCAAGGGCCACAGGTGAACGTCGCGCCCGACATCGCGGCCCGGCTCATCTCGCCCCGGCCGCTCGAACCGGCGCGCGGCGATTCCGCGGCTCGGAAGTCCAGCGCGCCCAGCGAGCCCGCCAAGCCCGTCAAGAGCGACGAGCACAAGGCGGCCATGGAAAAGCCCGTTCCGGCCGCCTCGCCACGGTCGCGGAAGGGCGACGACGCTCCGGCCGACGACGACCGCGCGGCGCCCGCACGCTCGTCCGCGCCCGAGCCCGCGCCGCGGGCCAAGGTCCTTCCCGACACGGCCCCGCTCACCGGCTCGCCGCTCTCGGCCCCGGGCGCGCTCCAGTCGCCCCTGCCTGACCTGAGCAGCCCGGTACTCCTCGCCCCGGTCCTCCTGGCCGCCATCGGCCTGCTCGCCCACGCCCGATCCCGCCGGCTCCGGGCACAGGCCGCTACCGGGCTCGCCGTTCGCCCGGTCGAGAGCGCCGCCACGCCGCCGGAAGGGCCCGAGCCGGCCTTGGCGGCGGCACCTATCCTGCGGCACGCCCCTTCCGCGGCGCGGCACGCCTCCGCCACAGGCACGTCGGGCACACGCGCCACCCGTACATCCCGCACCCGGGGCCGCCACGCCGCCCACCCCGACCTGATCATCGCCCCCGAGATCAAGGCGCGGTCACTGGGCAGGCACGCGGCCGGGCAGGCCCCGACGGAAGGGGAGCGTCACACCCCATACCGGGGACGGCGGCGCAGGATCGTGCCGTCGTCCGACGAGCATGCGTCCCCGGCCGTGCCCGAGCAGAGGCCCAGGGGCCGCCGCCACCGTCCCGTACCAAGCCAGCGCTCCCCGCTCCCCGCCGACCGGCACTCCGAGTGGAACTGGTTCCACCCGGCCACCACGGCACCCCCCAACCGCCCGTCGCACCCCCTCCACGACCCCCCTCACGCCACCCGCCGAGGCCGCCACGCCCGCCCCTGACAAAGCCAAGGGCACAGCCCTCGCCAACACCGCGCTTCGCGCGGACCAAGCTCGGACTGTGCCCCCTTGGGGGCTTCGCCCCCGAGCTCCCTGCGAGGGGGCCTCCCGGCCCCCTCGCGCTCCCCCGGCCTGCCACACCACACGACCGATAACCGCACATAGAGTTCTGCCTCGGCATGAGGCACCGGTGAGAAATCTTCCGTCCCCCTTGTCGCGCCCGACGCGTAGCCATACCGTCACCCTGAGAAGCCGTCCGGCGAGGGAGAGCACGATGAGCGGCCCACGATGGGGCAAGCACGAAGACCCCAACAGCGGCGACAAGGACCCGACGCCACAGCCGTACAACCCCGACCAGCGTCCCGAGCAGCCCGCGGGCAAGCCGGACGACAAGAAGTGACCGGCACCGCCGGCCGTATCGAGCGGATGATCAGCGACATCACCGCCCTTGTCGGCGACATCCCCGGACCGGTCAGGGCTGCGTTCCAGGCGATGCCACGCCACCTGTTCATCCCTCCGGTGGCCCTGGTGGGCGGGGCTGATATGACCGCGGGCATCGACCGTCACGCCGACCCCGCCGCCTGGATGAACGCGGTCTACTCCGACATGCCGATCGTGACCCAACTGGCCGACGGCGCGGTCCCCATACGCGACACCATCTCGGACGACGGCAGCCTGCGCCTCCCCCCCGCGGCCGACTACACCTCCTCCAACTCCGCCCCCGCGACGGTGGCCGATCTCCTCGTCCTGCTCGACCCTGCCCCCGGGCACCGGGTGCTGGAGGTGGGCACCGGTACCGGCTGGACCGCCGCCCTGCTGTCCCACCTCGTCGGCGAGCACAATGTCACCTCCATCGAAGTGGACCCCGAAGTCGGCGGGCAGGCCGCCAAGAACCTGGGCGAGGCCGGTGTCACGCCGTATCTGATCGTCGGCGACGGCGCAGACGGCTGTCCGGACCGCGCGCTGTACGATCGGGTACACGTCACCTGCGGCATCCGGCAGGTGCCGTACGCCTGGGTCGAGCAGTCCCGGCCCGGCGGGATCATCGTCGCGCCGTGGTGTCCGAACTTCGGCGGCGGCCACGCCGTCCGTCTCGTCGTCACCCTGGACGGTATCGCGCACGGGCGGTTCCCCCGGTTCGCCTCCTACATGATGATGCGCTCCCAGCGCCCGGCCACCACTCCCGGCGACCGGCGCAGCGAACACACCACGACCGTCGATCCCCGGACGATCGCCGCCGCCCCCGCCGGCGCGAACCTTGCCATGGCCGCCATCACCGGCCTGGGCTGCTACTCCTACCGCGAGGACGACACCTATCGGGTCGTGGTCACGGATCCACCGACCGGCAACTGGTCGGTCGCCACCTGGCGGCCCGGCCGTGACGAGTACACCGTGCGGCAGGCGGGCGACCGTCCACTGTGGGAGGAAGCCGTGGACGCCTACTTCCGCTGGGTGAGCTGGGGCGAGCCCGGCCGCGACCGGTTCGGCATGACGGTCACCCCGGAAGGGCAGCAGGTGTGGCTGGACACACCCGAGCGGCCTGTCACACGACCATGACTCACCACACCTCCGCCCAGAAGGCGCGGCCCGGCTCTGGCCTGGCGTCACCGCTCGCGAGATAAGGAGTCCACGACACGGGCCCGTGTGCGGCCCGCAGGACCGCCCGCCGACGACATGTGCCCGCCGGAACGAAGTTTCGATGCCAGGCCGGGCGGAGGCGATCAGGGGCGAGAAGGCGATGGCGCGCCCGGCTCAGTGCTCGTCTCGATCGGCCTGTTCTTACGCCTATGGTGCCATTCTGACCGATCAAAGGCCCCGTGGTTCGCGGGGGCCTGTTCCGTCGCGGGACGAGGTAAGCGTGGCCGACACGCCACCGCGCTCAAGGCCATGAACCCCCGGATGCGGGAGAATCGGTGTGGTGAAGACCGTATTGGTGCTGCACCCGGGCCAGATGGGAGCCGCGATCGGCGCGCAGGCGCGCCGCGGCGGCGTGCGCGTGCTGTGGTGTCCCGACGACCGAGGCCGGGCGACCGCCCGGCGTGCCGCGGAGGCGGGCTTCGAGCCCGCGCCCGACCTGGGGCAGGCGGTGGCGGCGGCCGATGTCGTCGTGTCGATCGTGCCGCCGGCCGCCGCGGAGGAGACCGCGGAGCGGGTGGCCGCCGCGGGCGTCCCCCGGATCTACCTGGAGGCGAACGCGATCAGTCCGCGGCGCGCCGAGCGGATCGCCGCGCTGTTTCCGCGGCAGGGCTTCGTGGACGGCTGCGTCATCGGCCCGCCGCCGGGCGACCGCGTCAGCGTGCGGCTCTACCTGTCGGGCCCGCAGGACGCCGTCGAGGCCATCGGCGACCTCTTCCACCAGAGCGCCGTTGAGACCGTCGCGCTGGACGAGACGGTCGGCGGCGCGTCGGCGCTGAAGATGGCCTACGGCTCCTACCAGAAGACGAGCCGCGCGCTCGCCGCGGTCTCGCACGCCCTCGCCGCCCATCACGGGGTGGAGCGCGAGCTGCTGGCCGAGGCCGAACGGATGACGCCCTCCGCCCTGGCCGAGCCCGGGCACCTGCCGGGCGTGGCCTCGCGGGCCTGGCGGTGGGCGCCGGAGATGGCCGAGGTCGCCCATGCCTTGCGCGCGGCGAACCTCCCCGCGGATCTCGCCCTGGCCGCCGAGGAGATACTCCACCGCTGGGACCCTGACAAGAACGCCACCGACCTCACCCTCGACGAGGTACTGAGCCACCTCCGCGATCCGTCCGGGGAGGACTGACGGCGGTAGCGGGCTCGAAGACGTCCGGTTGATCGGTCGGGTCCCGGTCGTCGCCGCGCGGGCCGGGGCCGGGGTCTTCGGAGGGGTCGTCGGCGCCCTCGACGCCCACGGTGATGGTGATCTTCGCGCCCGGGGCGGCGCACGAGCCGGGCGGGAGGCTCTGCGCGAGTACCTTGCCCAGGTCCGCGGAGCCGGTGACCCGGGTCCGCCGGTCCACGGTGAAGCCCAGTGCCGCAAGGGCGGTACCGGCGTCCGCCTCCGGCATGCCGACCACGCCCGGCACCTCCTTACCGCGCCGGGACACCACCAGCGAAACCGCCGTGCCGCCCGCCACCCTGGCGCCCGCGGCCGGATGGCTCGCGATGACCTGGCCGCCCGGGAGTTCGGAGCAGGCCCGGCTCACCTTGCCCGCCGACAGCCCGGCGGCCGACAGCGCCGACTCGGCGGCGGCCCGGCGCAGGCCCGCGACGGCGGGCACCTCGATCCCCGCCGACACGCGCAGCCGTACCTTGGACCCCTTGCGCACGGACGTGCCCGCCGCCGGGGTCGCGGACAGCACGCGGCCGATCCTCTCCGGGGAGTCGGCCTCGGTGATCTCGCCGGGCCGCAGCCCGGCCCGGCGGATCGAGCGGACCGCCGCCGCCCGGTCCAGCCCGGCCACCTCAGGGACCACGACCGTGACCGCCACGGGCGCGGTGGACGCCGCCGCGGGCGGTGCGACCTTGTCGGTCATGGTCGCGGGGGCCTCGGTGGCGGGCTTGTCCGCCTTCTGCGGGGTGACGCCGAGGGTGCCGGTCGTGGCCGGGGACGGCCCGGATCGGGCGCCCCCCTGGGTGAACAGCGCGGGTACCAGCACCACCGCGAGCACGATCGCGCTCACCAGGATCGCGCCGAAGGCCGCCACCGACATCCTGGCGACGGCCCTGCGCGATCTTCCATCCGGAGGGTCACCGCTTTCACCCCCTACCGGGCCGGTGTGCTCGATGTCCTCCTCCGGGCGCTCGGGCGCGACGCCCGCCGCAGCCGCCCCCAGGTAGTACGAGCCAGAACCGGAGGGCGCCTCCCCCAGCAGCGCGAGCACCAGTTCCCGGCTCGCCGGCCGGTTGCGCGGCGTCTTGTCCAGGCACTGTTCCACCAGGCCGCGCAGATGCCCGGGGATGCGCCCGGTCTCCGGATGCGCGGTGAGGATCCGGTGCAGCACCGCCGCCACCGAATCCTGCCCGAACGGCGCCTGCCCGGTCGCGGCGAAGCAGATCGTCGCCCCCCAGGCGAACACGTCCACCGCCGGGGTCAGGTCCTCCGCGCCGATCTGCTCGGGCGACATGTACGCGGGAGTGCCCATGCCGCGCCCGCTGAGGGTCGCCGCGGCGTCGAGGGCCCGGGCGAGGCCGAAGTCGATCACGCGCGGCCCGTCCGGGCCGAGCAGCACGTTCTGGGGCTTGAAGTCGCGGTGCACGATTCCGGCCCGGTGGATCGCGGCGAGCGCGGTCGCCGTACCGACCGCCAGCCGCTCCAGCGCCCCGCCCGTACGCGGCCCGGCCAGGACGACCTCGCGTTGCAGGGACGGCCCGTCCACGTACTCGCTGACGATGAACGGACGCCCCGCCTCGACCCCCGCGTCGATCACCTGCGCGGTGCAGAACCTGGCGACCTGCTTGGCCAGCTCGGCCTCGCGCAGGAACGCCGCCTCCTCATCGCCGAGCGGCGCGTACAGCAGCTTGACGGCATAGCGCTCGGCGTCGCCGTCCGCGGGACGGGTGGCGAGGAACACCACGCCCTGGCCGCCCTCACCAAGGCGCCCGGACAGCTCGTAGTCGCCCAGTCTCAGCGGGTCCCCCGTCTTGAGCGGCTGCGCCTGCGGCACCGGCAGCCTCCCCTCGCCGCCCCCCAATGGTCGCCCCTCTACTCAAGGGGGTGGACCAGCCGCCGTCAACGGCCATCACCTGCATGTATCCACCAGGCGAGACCGAAAAGGCGGCAGAGGATCAGAAGAGCACCGACATGAAGGTGCCGACCTCGGTGAATCCCACCTTGCGGTACACCGCCCTGGCCGCATGGTTGAAGTCGTTGACGTAGAGGGTGACGATCGGCGCGAAGTATCTCAGCGCCTGGTCCACCACCGCGGCCATCCCGGCCACCGCGTGCCCTTGGCCGCGCCGCTCGGGGTGCACCCACACCCCCTGGATCTGGCACGCCTGCGGGGTCACCGCCCCGATCTCCGCCTTGAACACCACCTGCCGGCCGTCCAGCCGGGCGTAGGAGCGGCCGATCCGGATCAGCTCGGCCACCCGGGTGCGGTACAGGGCGCCGCCGTCGCCGGTGTCCGGGGAGACGCCGACCTCCTCGGTGAACATCGCCACGCACGCGGGCAGCAGCGCCTCGAACTCGTCCGGCCGCACCCGGCGCACCAGTGGGTCGGGGGCGGCCAGCGGGGCGGAGGCGATCCGCATCACCGGCTGCTGCCGGCGGATCGCGCGGGCCGGCCCCCAGTACGGTTGCAGGATCTCCCACATCGGCTCCACCGCCTGCACCGGGCCGACGATCGACGAGCAGCGCCTGCCCTGCCTGCGGGCGCGCTCGGCGAAAGCCTGTACGGCCTCCAGGCCCGCGTTGACGGGCACCAGGTTGGCGCCGGCGTAGCACAGTGAGGTCAGTCCGCCGCGCGGGCCGAAACCCCACATCTGCCCGCCGAGCCTGGCCGAGTTCAGGCCCACCGAGCGCACCCTGGAGGCGACGAAGACGTTGGCGACAGGATCGAGGTCGAGAAGGGCCAGCACTTCTTCACGATCGTTGTCGTCGAGCACGCGCGACGCCGATGTTCGCAGCATCACGCGCCAAGCGTACGCGACCTCCCCGAATTTGGCAGGAACCGACGCAGACCCCCAGATCGATGCCGCCCTCTCGCGCCCCTTCCGGTCGCCTGAAACCTCCTGGGTCAGCCCGCGGCGGAAGTGGGCGTGGGAGCGGCGTTCGCCGGGCATCTGGCGTCGGGCCCCGCGCCCCTGCGGGCGGGCAGAGTGCCTTCGCGCAGGTAGGCGACCAGGTGCCGATCGACGCAGGCGTTTCCGGCGAGTCCGGCGCCGTGGTTGCCGCCGCCCTCCACGACCATGCTGGCCGTGCCGAGCGCGCGGCGCAGGCGCAGGGCCCCCGCGTACGGCGTGGCGGCGTCGTGCCGGGTCTGGAGCATCAGGATCGGCGGCAGCGCCCCGCTGGACCTGACTCGCACGGGACCTGCGGCGGGCACCGCCCAGGACGCGCACGGCGCGTTGTACCAGGTGTTCGGCCAGGCCAGGAAGGGCGCCTTGGCGTGGATCTCGGTGGCGTCGGCGCGCCAGGCGCTCCACTCACGGGGCCAGGCCGCGTCGCGGCACTGCACGCTCAGGTAGACCGCGTAGTTGTTCTCGGCGGCGGCGTCGTTCTCGCCGTGCCGGTGGTAGGCGTCGATCAGGCCCTTGGTGCCGCCCTTGCGGACGTACGCGGAGAACGCGTCGGCGAGCGACGGCCACACCCGGTCGGAGTATCCGGCCACGGTGTATATGTCGTCCAGCTCGCTCGGGCCGACCAGCCCGCCGGCCGGACGGCCGCGCAGCCGGTCGCGCATGGAGTACCAGGCGAAGCGGACGTCGGCCGCCTTCGCGCCGAGCCGGTAGACCCGGTTGTGCCGGGCGACCCAGGCCAGGAAGTCGCGGTGGCGCTGGTCGAAGGCGTAGTTCTGGGCGAGGTTGGCCTTGTACCAGACGCCTTGGGGATCGACCGAGCTGTCCAGCACCAGCCGTCTGATCCTCGCGGGGTAGAGGGTGGCGTAGACGGCCCCGAGGTAGGTGCCGTAGGAGTAGCCGAGGTAGCTGATCTTCTCCTCGCCGAGCGCCACCCTGATCGCCTCGATGTCGCGGGCGGAGTTTTCCGTGGTCATGTGCGGCAGCATCCACGACCAGC
The DNA here is from genome assembly GCF_044326295.1 of Spongiactinospora sp. 9N601. Classification (NCBI taxonomy): domain Bacteria; kingdom Bacillati; phylum Actinomycetota; class Actinomycetes; order Streptosporangiales; family Streptosporangiaceae; genus Spongiactinospora; species Spongiactinospora sp. 9N601. The sequence goes on along the minus strand of NZ_JBIRBB010000020.1, from coordinate 23,480 downwards.
GGTTGCCGCACGCCGTGGCGTACTCCCTGGCCTGGGCGAGCAGCCGCTGCTCCTGGGCCGCGCCGCGCGGCACGTGGTCAAGGCGCGGCGGCGCATAGTAGGTCTTGGCGTCCACGCAGGTCAGCGCGGGCTTGCTGGCCCCGACGCCGCGCGGGTCGAACCCGATCACATCGAACCGGGCGGAGATCGCGGCGGGCAGCCCCGCCGCGACGTGCCTGGCCAGGTCGCGCCCGGACGCCCCGGGACCGCCCGGGTTGACCAGCAGCGCGCCCAGGTGGTTGTGGTCGCGCGAGGCGGTGCCCTTCACCCGGTTGAGCGCCAGCTCGACGGTCTGGCCGTACGGCTCGCGGTGGTCGAGCGGCACCCGCAGGGTCGCGCACTCCACCTTCTGTTCCGGAGCCGCCCGCACACCGGCGGCGGCCAGACCGGGGAACGCGGAGTGGCCGGGAAGCCGGGCGGCGGTGTGCCGCTTGGCCGGCTCCGGGCAGGGCCGCCAGACGAGGGTGGACGGCTTCGGGGCGCCCTTGCCCACCGGAACCCGCGCCGGCCAGATCGGATCGTCCGGCCCGGCGGAGGAGCCGGAGCCCGGCAGCCCGACCGGCCCGGCCCGGCCGTCGTCCACGCCCGTGGGATCGCCGTCGGCGCCGGCCGCTCCGCCGGGCACGCCTCCCATCCCCAAGGTAAGTACCGCAACGCCCGCGACAACTCCGACGACGCGCTTCACTCGACAGCTCTCCTCTGTTCATGCGACAGAGGAGATGTTCCCCTAAGTCACCGTGCGCTCACATGGAGTCATGCCCGATGATTGCCAACCTGTAAACGATCCATTGCTCTGCGTGCGGTGGCGGGGCGCCCCAGAAACGATCAGTGGACGGTGACCTCGGGGCCGGTGGCGGACTCGTCGTCGAGATCGACGTCGACGCCCATCTCCTCGGCCAGCCGCAGGGCCTCCTCGATCAGGGTCTCCACGATCTGCGACTCCGGCACGGTCTTGATGACCTCGCCCTTGACGAAGATCTGACCCTTGCCGTTGCCGGAGGCCACCCCGAGGTCGGCCTCGCGCGCCTCCCCCGGGCCGTTGACGACGCAGCCCATCACGGCGACCCGGAGCGGGACCTTGAGCCCGTCGAGCCCGGCGTGCACCTGGTCGGCCAGGGTGTAGACGTCCACCTGGGCGCGCCCGCAGGACGGGCAGGAGACGATCTCCAGGCCGCGCTCGCGGAGGTTGAGCGACTCCAGGATGCCGATGCCGACCTTGACCTCCTCCACCGGCGGGGCCGACAGCGACACCCGGATGGTGTCGCCGATGCCCTCGGCGAGCAGCGCGCCGAAGGCGACCGCCGACTTGATCGTGCCCTGGAAGGCCGGGCCCGCCTCGGTGACACCGAGGTGCAGCGGGTAGTCGCACTTCTCGGCGAGCTGCCGGTACGCCTGGATCATCACGACGGGGTCATGGTGCTTGACGGAGATCTTGATGTCCCGGAAGCCGTGCTCCTCGAACAGCGAGCACTCCCACAGCGCGGACTCCACCAGTGCCTCGGGGGTGGCCTTGCCGTACTTCTGCATCAGGCGCGGGTCGAGGGAACCGGCGTTGACGCCGATGCGGATCGGCACGCCGTGGTCGGCGGCGGCCCTGGCGATCTCGCCGACCTTGTCGTCGAACTTCTTGATGTTGCCCGGGTTGACGCGTACCGCGGCGCACCCCGCCTCGATCGCGGCGAAGACGTACTTCGGCTGGAAGTGGATGTCGGCGATCACCGGGATCTGTGACTTCCTGGCGATGGTCGGCAGCGCGTCCGCGTCGTCCTGGGAGGGCACGGCCACCCGCACGATCTGGCACCCGGAGGCGGTCAGCTCCGCGATCTGCTGCAAGGTGGCGTTGACGTCGGCGGTCACGGTCGTCGTCATGGACTGGACCGAAACGGGGGCGTCGCCGCCCACCGGGACCGGTCCGACCATGATCTGTCGTGATTTCCTGCGCTCGGCGATGGGCCGGGTGCGCACGGAGGGGATCCCAAGATCGATAGACATCTCAGCACCTTGACTGGTTAGCGTCGCAACGGGCCCTGGCAGCCGCATTCGTACGCCAACAGTCTAGGTAGTCCCGTGAACGCACGGCCCGCGAAGGTAACAACCGTCACTGTGACGTAGATAGCCGTTCATCCCCTAATCGCCATATCGGGCTGTCCGATTTACTAACACATGATGTGATACGTCACTTCAGACCGCTCCATCATCTTCCGCCTTGTGCTCAGCGACCGGCCAGCTCACCGGCCCGGACGCGGGCCCAGGCGTCGGCCGCGAGCACCTCCTCGACCGTGCCCGCCTGAGTCACACCGTGCTCGGAGACCACCTTGGCCACGGTGTCCACGATGCCGAGGAACGGCAGGCGACCCTGCACGAACGCCTCCAGACACACTTCGTTGGCCGCGTTGTAAACGGCCGGTGCGGTACCGCCCTGAGTGCCGACGTGCCGGGCCAGCGCCACCGAGGGGAACGCCTCCTCGTCCAGCGGCTCGAACGTCCAGGACTGGGCGACGTCCCAGGCCACCGTGGGCGCGGCGTCGGGCACCCGCTCGGGCCAGCCGAGGGCCAGCGCGATCGGCAGCCGCATGTCCGGCGGGCTGGCCTGGGCGACCACCGCGCCGTCCACGAACTCCACCATCGAGTGGATCACCGACTGCGGGTGGACGACGACCGTGATCCGGTCGAAGCCGATGTCGAACAGCAGATTGGCCTCGATGACCTCAAGGCCCTTGTTGACCAGGGTGGCCGAATTGATCGTGATGACCGGGCCCATCGACCAGGTGGGGTGCGCCAGCGCCTGCTCCGGCGTGACGTCGGCCAGCTCCGCGCGCCTTCGGCCGCGGAACGGCCCGCCGCTCGCGGTGACGATCAGCCTGCGCACGGCCCGGGCGTCCTCTCCGCCGGGCGTGGCCGCCCACAGGCACTGCGCCAGCGCCGAGTGCTCGGAGTCGACCGGGATCAGCGCGCCCGGCTTGGCCAGCCGCTTCACCAGGGCGCCGCCCATGATCAGCGACTCCTTGTTGGCCAGCGCCAGCACCCGCCCGGCCTCCAGCGCGGCCAGCGTCGAGGTGAGCCCGAGCGCCCCGGTGATGCCGTTGAGCACCACGTCGCACGGCCAGGCGGCGACCTCGGCCACGCCCTGCTCCCCGGCCAGGACGGTGGGCGAGACGCCGTGCGCGGCCAGCGCCTCGCGCAGCTCGGGCACCGCGCCCTCGTCGGCGACGGCCACCACCGCCGCGCCGGTGCGCGCCGCCTGCTCGGCGAGCAGGCCGACCCTGGCGCCGCCGGCGGCCAGCCCGGCCACCGTGAACCTCCCCGGGTTGCGGCGGATCACATCGAGGGCCTGGGTGCCGATCGACCCGGTCGATCCCAGCACGGAGACGGAACGCGTGATGTCTGACTGCACCACCCCATTGTCCCCGTCCCGGCGGGCCGTCACGACGAGTTGATCCTCGTCGCCGCGACGAATACGGCGACGCCGAACAGGGCGAGGGTGAGGTTCGCGTACAACTCGTAGCCGGTCAGAAAGCCCAGGCGTGGGATGACCAGGCGGTTGAAGGCGTTCAGGAAGATTCCCATGATCGGCTGTACGGCGAGGTGGTCGATGGCCCCGCTGATCCCCTGCAGGGCCAGCACCGCCCCCACGACCTGGAAGGCTTTGCGCATACCGGACACGCTAGGGACATGGCCGGGGCGCGCGGATCGGCCGTCGGGCCCGGGGCCGGTGACCCTCGGAGCCGTCCGCCGGGGCGGCGCGCGACCAAAGTACCGGACCCGCCGACTTCGGTACCGAACCCCCGGCCGGCCGTCCACCGCCCGCCCGACCTGCGCATAGGCTCCGATCAGGATGAACCCCTCCGCGACCGGTGCCCTCGGCCCTCCCCCTCCCGGCACGCCCGCCGCCCGCCGCCGGCGCGGCCTGCGCGAGTGGGCCGTGGACCTGACGCTGTTCCTGTTCGCGGTGCTGTTCGGCCTGCTGGAGATCATCCTGCGGGTGGAGGAGGCCGCCGTTCCCGCGCACCCGGAGTGGCTGTTCCCCCTCGACCAGTTGGTGGGCGTGCTGGGGTGCGCCGCGCTGTGGCTGCGCCGCCGCTTCCCGGTCCACCTGGTCGTGGTGCTGATCTCGCTGTCCACGTTCTCCGAGCTGGTCGCGGGCGCGCTGCTGGTGTCGATGTTCACGGTCGCGGTACACCGGCCGCCGTCGGTGACCTGGCGGATCCTCCCGCTCAGCCTCGGGGCGACCGTGATCTACGTCGTGCTGCGCCCGGAGCCGGACCTGCCCGCCTTCGTGACCATGCTGTTCGGGCTGGCCGTACAGGGGGCGGCGGTGGGCTGGGGCCTGTACGTCCACCATCGCCGCAGGCTGCTGTGGTCGCTCCAGGACCGCGCGGCGCGCGCGGAGACCGAGGCCCGGTTGCGCGCCGAGCAGGCCCGCCACCACGCCCGCGAGGAGATCGCCAGGGAGATCCACGACGTGCTCGGCCACCGGCTGTCCCTGCTCAGCGTGCACGCGGGCGCGCTGGAGTACCGTCCGGACGCCTCTGCCGAGGACATCGCCCGCGCGGCCAAGGTGATCAGGGAGAGCGCCCACCGGGCGCTACAGGACCTTCGCGAGGTGATCGGGGTGCTGCGCGCGCCCGTGGGCGAGCTGCCGCAGCCGACCCTGGCCGACCTCCCGGCGCTGGTGGCCGAGTCCCGGCGCGCGGGGATGGCGGTGGAACTACGGCGCGAGCCGCCGGGGCCGGTGTCCGACGCGGCCGGTCGTACGACCTACCGGATCGTCCAGGAGGCGCTGACGAACGTGCGCAAGCACGCGCCCGGAGCCGCCGTGGAGGTCGGCGTGACGGGTGAGCCGGGCCAGGGCCTGACCGTGGAGGTGCGCAACACGCCGCCGGACCCGGCGGCGGCGACCACCGTCCCGCCCTCCGCCGGGCAGGGCCTCGCGGGGCTGGCCGAGCGGGTCGCGCTGGCCGGCGGCCGGCTGTCGCACGGCCCCACCCCCGAGGGCGGCTGGCTGCTGACGGCCTGGCTACCGTGGCCGCCATGACGACACCGGAGCCGGGCACCGTGCGCGTGCTCATCGTGGACGATGATCCGCTGGTACGGGCCGGGCTGACGATGATGCTGGGCGGGGCCTCCGACGTCCGCGTGGCCGCCGAGGCGGGCGACGGCGGCGAGGCCGTGGCCATGGCCGACCGGCACCGGCCCGACGTGATCCTGATGGACATCCGGATGCCGGGCATGGACGGCCTGGCCGCCACCGAGACCCTGCGGGCGCGCGCCGGGGCGCCGGAGGTCATCGTGCTGACCACGTTCGACGCCGACGAGCACGTCCTCCGGGCACTGCGGGCCGGGGCGGCGGGCTTCCTGCTCAAGGACACGCCGCCGGACGAGATCGTCACCGCCATCCGCCAGGTAGCCAGGGGGTATCCGGTGCTCTCGCCCGCCGTGACCCGCCGGCTGATCGCCCGGGTGGCCGAGTCGGGGCAGGACCGCCGCCGCGATCTGGCCCGCGAGCGCCTCGCCCTGCTGAACGCCCGCGAACGCGAGGTCGCCATCGCCGTCGGCCAGGGCCGATCCAACGCCGACATCGCCGCCACGCTGTACCTGAGCGTCCCGACCATCAAGACGCACGTGTCCAGCATCCTGGCCAAGCTGGATCTCAACAACCGGGTCCAGATCGCCCTCCTGGCCCACGACGCGGGGCTGCTCGACGACCAGGCGTAGCGTGGTGGCATTTGACACATTGCATCCACTTAAAGCGATATATCACTACCGGATTAATGCGGCGCCGCAACCACTGAAAAATGAGATGGCACCCCCCGAGGGCTGATATATCCGCATCGGTAATTCCACCGAGAACCGGACGCCGAATAAGCGGTGTTCGATTCACCGAAAGTAGTGGCGAAATCACGATCCGCATTCCATACTCGGGGTCATGGCCCCGAGTCTCCCCCTCCTCGCCGCCGCCACCCTCTCGGCCACCTTGCTGACCACCACCGGCCCCGCCGTGCCCGTGCGGGCGGCAAGGCCCAAGACGACCCCGGCCGTCGCGGCCGAGCACAGTGCCGCCCCCGGCGCGGCCGAGCGGCGCCGGGTGCTGCGCTACTGGACGCCCCGGCGAATGGCCGCGGCCGTGCCCGCCGCACCGCTCCCCTCCCTGCGCGCCCCGATCCGGAGACCCACCACCGCACGGCGGGCCGACGGGGCGGTGTGGAGCGGCAGGGGCGGAGCGGGGTCGGTGGGGCGCACGACCGGCAGGGTGTTCCTGACGATGGCGGGCAGCGACTTCGTCTGCTCGGCGAGCACCGTGCGCAGCGCCAGCCGTGACCTCGTGGTGACCGCCGGCCACTGTCTCAAGGACGGCACGGGCGAGTGGGCGGACAACTGGATCTTCGTGCCGGGCTACCGGGACGGCGGCGGGCCGTACGGCTCGTTCACGGCCCGCCGGATGTTCGTGCCACGCCAGTGGTCCCAGCGTGGCGACGACAGCCACGACGTCGGCATGGTGGCGCTCAACCGCCGCAGGGGCAGGCACGTCGCCGATGTCACGGGCGTCCAGGAGATCGCCTTCAACGCCCGGCGCGGCGGCGCCGCGCACATCTTCGGCTTCCCCGCCGACCCGCCGTACGACGGGCGGCGGCTGGTCTACTGCGCCGGGCGGCCCCGCCCCGACCCGCACGGCCAGACCCACGACCAGGGCCTGCCGTGCGACATGACGGCCGGGGCCAGCGGCGGCCCGTGGCTGTCCGGCTTCGATCCGCGTACCGGGCGCGGCACGCTGACCTCGGTGAGCAGTTTCAAGTACACCGACGACGAGACCGTGATGTACGGCCCCTACCTCGGCGCCGCCGCCAAAGACCTGTATGCGAGGGCGCAGCGCGCCTGACGCGGCGGCCCCACCGTCACCTCACAGGGTCAGGCCGGTCAGCACCATGGTCTTCTCGTAGGTGAAGTCCTCCATGGCCGAGCGCAGCCCCTCGCGCCCGATCCCCGACTGCTTGACCCCGCCGTAGGGCATCTGGTCGGCCCGGTAGGACGGCACGTCACCGACGATCACCCCGCCGACCTCCAGCTCCCGGTTGGCCCGGAAGGCGACGTCCAGCGACCGGGTGAAAACGCCCGCCTGCAGGCCGTACGCCGAGTCGTTGACCGCGGCGAACGCCTCGTCCACGCCCGCGACCCGGGACAGCACCATCACCGGCCCGAAGACCTCCTCGCGGTTGACCTTGGCGTCGGCGGGGACGTCGGTCAGCACGGTGGGGGCGATGGTGGCGCCCTCGCGGGTGCCACCGGCCAGCAGCCGCCCGCCCGCGGCCACTGCCTCGGCGATCCACTGCTCCACCCGCTCCGCGGCGGCCTCCGACACCAGCGGCCCGACCTGCGTCTTCTCATCGCCCGGGTCGCCGGTGACGAGCGCCTGGACGGCGGGCAGCAGCCGCTCCACGAAGCGGTCGTAGGCGGCGTCCTCCACGATCACCCGCTGCACCGCGATGCAGCTCTGCCCGGCCTGGTAGTTGCCGAACACCGCGATCCGGGAGGCCGCCCAGTCCAGGTCGGCGTCGGCGAGCACGACGGCCGCCGCGTTGCCGCCGAGTTCGAGGGTGACGTGCTTGCGGGGCACCTGGTCCAGCAGCGCGTAGCCGACCGGCCCCGAGCCGGTGAAGGACACCACCGGCAGGCGCGGGTCGTCGACCAGCGCGGCGGCCCGCTCGTTGGGCACCGGCAGCACCGAGAACATGCCTTCGGGCAGCGCGGTCTCGGCCAGGATGTCGCCGAGCACCAGCGAGGAGACGGGGGTCGCGGGCGCGGGCTTGACCACGACCGGCGCGCCGACCGCGATGGCCGGGGCCACCTTGTGCGCGACCAGGTTGAGCGGGAAGTTGAACGGCGTGATCGCGAGCACCGGCCCGCGCGGCACCCGGGTGACGTAGGCCATCCGGCCCGTGCCGCCCGGCTCGGTGTCGAGCCGCTGGACGTCGCCACTGAACCTGCGGGTCTCCTCGGCGGCGAACCTGAAGGTCGACACGGCGCGGGCGACCTCGCCCCGGGCCCACATCATGGGCTTGCCGTTCTCCCTGCTGATCAGCGTGGCCAGCTCGTCGGCGCGCTCGGCGAGCCGTCGCGAGACGTGGGCGAGCGCGTCGGCGCGCACGTGCACGGGCAGCGCCGCGGCCTGCGCGCGCACCGCCTCGGCGGCGGCGACGGCCTGTTCGACCTGCTCCTCGGTCGGCACGGAGCAGATCGCGACGACCTTGCCGTCGTGGGGATTGGTCACGGTCAGCTCGGCCTCGCCGGTGGCGGCACGGCCGGCGAGCCAGAAGGGGCGCACGTCCATACCTGAACGCTATGCCACCCAACCGCCCAGAGCTTTACTCCAGTGCGCACAATCGGTTCGCTTTTTCACGCCATGGCGGATAATGCACATCGGCCGACCGCGTTCCTGTAACGAAATAGGCCATAAATCCGGATGACTTCGTGCAGGACGGTTTGAACCTGCGCGGCCGGGGTTAAGTCATGTGTGGGTCGCGTGCGGGCCCCGGAGTGGAAGGGCTGAAGCTCATGACCTCGTCGGCGCCTCGTGGGCTCCAGGGCGCCTACCACTTGGGCGAGCGCACCTCCCACGACGAGCTGCGCACCCGGTTGCTCGACGTCGCCGGGGAGCTGTTGCTGACCCACGGGCCCGACAGCCTTTCCATGCGGCGCATCGCGACCGAGGCGGGCTGCTCCACCACGGTCATCTACACCATGTTCGGCAGCAAGGAAGGTCTCGCCGAGGCCCTGTACCTGGAGGGCTTCGAGCGGTTCCGGCGCAGGCTGGAGGCCGTCCCGCCGCGCAAGGACCCGTACGACTACCTCACCGCGCTGGCCCCGGTCTACCGCGAGGCGTGCCTGTCCGAGCCCGCCTACTACAGCCTGATGTTCGAGAAGGCCATCCCGGGTTTCGAGCCGAGCGAGCGGGCGCGCACCCTGGCCAGGGCCGCGCTCAACATCATCGACCGGGTGATCGCCGACTGCATCTCGGCCGGGTACATCATCCCGACCCAGCCGCGCAAGATCGCCGACGCGCTGTGGGCGGCCGCGCACGGCGCGATCAGCCTGGAGCGCGCGGGGCACTTCCGCGACTCGCGCACCTTCGACGCCGTGACCACCGCCACCATCTGCTGCTTCCTGGTCCGCAAGTCCGACTGAGCCCCGGGCTCAGCCGATGATCGAGCAGGCCACCCACAGTTCGGCGCGCGTGGCGGGGTCGTCGATGTCGCGGCCGAGCAGTTCGGCGACCTTGCGCATCCGGTAGCGCAGCGTGTGCCGATGAATGCCGAGGCGTTGCGCGGCGGCGTCCCAGTGGCCGTTGGCCTCGAGGTAGGCGCGCAGCGATTCCAGCAGGTCGGCGCGCGTGCCGTACTCCAGCATCGGGGCGAGCAGCGCGGTCGCGAACGCCTGGGCCGCGCCGGGGTCGAGCACCGCGAGCAGGCCCTGGCCGGGCAGCGCCGCATAGCGCATGACCGGGACGCAGATCCGGTGGGCGGCGGCCAGTGCGCGGCGGGCCTGTTCGGTACCGGCCGCCAGGCGGTCGAGTCCGACCGGCTCGCCGACGCCGACCGGCCCGTACGGCCCGAGCGCGCGTACCAGCGCCTCCTGCCCGTCCGCCGGGGCCAGCACGATGGTCTCCTCACCGAGCGCGGCGGCGAACGTCCCTCCGGCCGCCTCGATCACCCCGTCACGGTCGCCGCGGGTGGCGAGCACCACGACCGGAGGTTCGGGCAGCGGATCGCCGAGCGCGGCCAGGGCGGCGCGGGCGCCGTCCACCTCGCCGGCCAGCAGCAGCCGCAGCACCGCGGCCCGCACCCGCCGTTCGGCGGCCGGTCGCCGCGCCTCCTGCTCCAGCGCGAGGGTCAGCAGCGAGCCCGCCACGTTGACCACCGTGTGCCTGACCGGGGAGAACGTCCGCTCCCCCGCCGCCGCCCCGACCGCGAAGTAGCCCCTGACCCGGCCCGCCCCGGCGAGGGCCTGGACGATGACATGCTCATCCGGCGTGGACAGGGTGAGACTCGCGTGCCTGCCGCGCAGCCGCGCCAGCTCGGGCCGCAGCGCCGGAACACGCCCCTCCGCCCGCTCGCCCGCCGTGGCTATCACCTCGCCGGCGTCGTCGAGCAGCGCCGCCCAGCCGCCGATCTCGGCGACGAGCCTGCGCAGCACCGCGTGCGTCCCCTCAGGGCGCAGCGCGGCCCTGGTCAGCCGCCCCTGTACGGCGAACGCCCGGCTCAGCTCCTCGTACTGCTCGGCGGCCAGTAGTTCGCTCACCACCTTGCCGATGGCCACGAAGGCGGTCTCGCGGGGCACCTCGATGAGCGGCAGCCCGGCGTGCCGCGCCGCCTCGGCGAGTTCGGCGGGCACGGTCTCGTGGGTGAGCCCGAGGCCGAGGCCGAGCCCGGCGACCTCGCGCTCGACCAGCCGCGTGACGTAGGATCCGGCGGTCTCCGGGCTGATCCGCATCCCGGTGGTCAGGACGAGTTCGCCGCCCTCCAGGAACGGCGTGGGGTCTTCCAGCTCGCTGACCGCCACCCAGCGGACCGGCCGGTCGAGCAGGTCCTCGTCGCCGAGGGCGCGCAGCCGAAGCGGGGCGTGGGCGACGACGCGCCGCAGTGTCGGTGCCACGTGTCGATCTCTCCCTGGAGCGCCCGGGCGGATTGTACTATCTGGATAACCCAGGCCGTATCAGTCTGCCATAGTGCAGCATCGGCACCGGGCCCGGCCACACGTACCGTCACGGGTATGAGCACCATCACGCAGGGCGGCCCGTCCCTTCCCCAGGAGCGCCGCGTCGTCACCGAGATCCCCGGCCCCCGGTCCCGTGAGCTGCTGGCCCGCAAACAGGCGGCGGTGCCCGCGGGCATCGGTACCACGCTGCCGGTCTTCGTCACCCACGCGGGCGGCGGCGTCGTCGTGGACGCCGACGGCAACTCGCTGATCGACTTCGGCTCGGGCATCGCGGTCACCAGCGTGGGCAACGCCAATCCGCGGGTGGCCGAGCGGGTGCGCAAGCAGGTCGGCGACTTCACGCACACGTGTTTCATGGTCACGCCGTACGAGTCGTACGTCGAGGTGTGCGAGGCGCTGAACCGGATCACCCCCGGTGACCACGAGAAGCGCACGTTCCTGGTGAACAGCGGCGCCGAAGCCGTGGAGAACGCCGTCAAGGTGGCCAGGCACGCCACCGGCCGGCCGGCGGTGGTCGTCTTCGACCACGGCTACCACGGGCGGACGTTGCTGACCATGACGCTCACCGCCAAGAACATGCCCTACAAGCACAGGTTCGGGCCGTTCGCGCCGGAGGTCTACCGGATGCCGCTGGCCTACCCGTTCCGCTGGCCGACCGGCCCGGACAACTGCGCGGCCGAGGCCGCGGCGCAGGCCATCGACGCGATCAACAAGCAGATCGGCGCGGAGAACGTCGCGGCCGTGGTGATCGAGCCGATCGCCGGAGAGGGCGGGTTCATCGAGCCGGCCCCCGGGTTCCTGCCCAGGCTGGCGGAGTTCTGCAAGGCCAACGGCATCGTGTTCATCGCCGATGAGGTGCAGACCGGGTTCGCCCGGACCGGCGACCTGTTCGCCTGCGAGCACGAGGGCATCGTGCCGGACATCGTGACCACCGCCAAGGGCATCGCGGGCGGGCTGCCGCTGGCCGCGGTGACGGGCCGGGCGGAGTTGATGGACCAGGTCCACGTCGGCGGGCTGGGCGGCACCTACGGCGGCAACCCGCTGGCCTGCGAGGCGGCGCTGGGGGTGCTGGAGACGATCGAGAACGACGGGCTGGTCGAGCGGGCCAGACGGATCGGGTCGATCATGCTGCCCCGGCTGCGCGCGCTGGCCGACCGCCACCCCGTGATCGGCGACGTCAGGGGCCGGGGCGCGATGGTCGCCATCGAGCTGGTCAAGCCGGGCACCAAGGAGCCGGATGCGGCCACGACCGGCGAGGTACTGCGGCGCGCCCACACCGAGGGGCTGCTCACGCTGACCGCCGGCACCTATGGCAATGTGCTGCGCTTCCTGCCGCCGCTGGTGATCCCGGACCACCTGCTGGACGAGGGGCTCGGCATTTTGGAGAAGGTCTTCGGCGACCTCTGATCTTCCCGAAGTCTTCCCAACTCTTCCCGGGTCTCCCCTGGTTTGCCCGGCAATTAGGACATCAGGCTTATATACCTGGTGTCCTAATTTATTGCCCTACGCCAAGCGTGACGCCGGTGATTTACCGCACCTTGACGCCCGATTAGGCGATCAGTGAGCGAGACAGGGTTATAACGGTTCCCGTATGGCACTGACGATCACCTCGGGGAGCGTGATGGACGGGGGTCCTACCGCGACGGCACGGCTGTTCGATCCCGACGGCCTGACGTGCGCCCAGCGGAACGGCGACGCGTGCGTGGTCTGCCACAAGAAGTGGCCGAGACCGCGCATGCGGGTGGGGCGGCTGCCGGACGGCGTGGCCGTACTGGCCTGCGGCGAGTGCGCCGACGCGCTGCTGCCCGCCCCGGCGACGGCGCCCTGCCCGTTTCCCGCGCCCGTTCCCGGCAGACGCCGGGCCGCGCTGTCGTGAGCGGCGTCAGTCGACCAGTTCCTGCCAGCGCTTCTGCCATTCGGCGTAGTCGGTGCACTTCGCCGGGCCGCCGCGCCCGCAGTCGGCCGACGGCCGGGCGGCGAAGGCCACCTTGTCCAGCCACTTCTCATCGCCCACGTGAAGCGCCGCGCACACCCGCCCCGCCCGGCCCGTGCACGCGCCGGGATTGGCGGGGGCCAGCCCGTTCCAGGCGGCGGCGTCGCGCTGCGCCCGGGGCGCGCTCGTCCACCGCAGCCACTGATAGGCGCAGCTCGGGTGCTGCGGCTCGGCCGCCAGCATCCAGGCGTCCGCCCGGCCCGGGCCCGGATCGGCCGAAGCCGCCCGTACCGGCCGTCCGGCCCTGCGCAGCAGGCTCACCACGTACGGCGAGGTCTGCGCGAACGAGATCGAACCGTCGGCGAAACCGGACACCACGTCGAGCGGGTCGGTCCAGTAGGTCCGTCCCTTGTCCGCACGGTCGGCGAGCAGGGCGAGCGCCCGGTCCAGTTGCGCGGGCGTGAGCTGGAAGGGGTCGTCCACGCCGAGATCGGGCTCGGTCCGGCGCAGCGCGAGCGCCGCCACGGCGATGCTCAGCGGATCGTCCTCGATGGCCGCCGCGCCGGACTTGAACAGCGCGTCCACGCCGCGCGGACGCTCGCCTTCGGCGTTGTAGACGAGCTGGGTGGCCTCCCACAGGTACGGCACGCCGTAGACCTTGCCGCCGCGGTTGTAGGCGGGCAGTGTGCGCAGCCGTTTGGGGATGTCGTGGTAGTCGGGCAGCAGGGCGGTGTTCACCGGGCCCACCTTGCCCTCGGCGATCAGCCGCCCGGCCGCCTCGGGACCGGCGGCCACCACGTCGTAGGACGCGGCGTCGTACGCCTTGTGCAGTTCCTCGGCGGTGCGCACGTGGTCGAGCGTGGTCACCTTGCAACCGGTCTCCCGCTCGAACGGCGCGACCCAGTTGACCTTCGGGTCGTTGCCGCCCCACTCGGTGTATCCGTGGTAGGAGAGCACGGCCAGCAGGCCCTCCCCCTCGCCGAGCGATGTCGTGGGAGTGGGAGTGGGAGTGGGGGTCGGGGACGGCGAAGGCGTACGCGAGAGGGTGGCGGACAGGGCGGAGACCCGGGGCGGATCGGCGGTGGCCACGCCCGCCCCGCCGCACGCCGCGAGCGCGACGCCACCGGCACACACGAACGCCCCCATCCGCCTGCCACGCCTCACCTGGGGCCCCTTCCGCCGCCTACGTGCGGGAGCCTACCGCGCACCGGCCCCCCGCGAGGCGGCTCAGCCCACCACGGCAAGACCAGCCCGGCCCGGCACCCCGCCAGGGCAGGGCCAGCCCATCATGGCGTCCTGCCAAAGCCGTTCCACCCGGCCGGCCTCCCACCAGGGCGGGTCGGCCCCATGTGGCGTCCCACCGGGGCAGGGCCACGTCCTGCCAAGGCCGTTCGACCCGGCACGGCATCCAGCCAAGGCGAGGTCAGCCCTGCATGGGTGTCCTGCCAAAGCCGTTCGACCCGGCACGGCCTCCCGCCAGGGCGGGTCGGCCCCACGTGGCGTCCCACCGGGGCAGGGTCAGCCCAGCATGGCGTCCTGCCAGAGCCGTTCGACCTGGCACGGCATCCAGCCAAGGCGAGGTCAGCCCTGCATGGGTGTCCTGCCGGGGCGGTTCGACCCGGCACGGCATCCGGCCAGGGCGGGTCAGCCCTGCATGGCGTCCTGCCGGGGCGGTTCGGCCGGGGTGGGGGGTGCCGGGGGGCGGAGGACCAGGCGGGCCAGAAGTGCGGCGGCCAGGCAGGAGCCCACCCCCACCCACGAACCGAACGACAACGCCGAGACGAAGGACTCGCGCGCGGCCTCGGCCAGCGCCGCGTCCTGTAGCGCGAGGGCTCCGGCGATCGACTCCCGGGCGGGCGCGGGAGCGCCGCCCGGCATGCCGGACGCGTACACACCCGCCAGCACGCTGCCCAGGACGGCGACGCTCAGCGCCATGCCCACCTGCTGCACGGTGTCGTTCATCGCCGAGCCCACGCCCGCGCGCTCCGGCGGCACCGCGCCCATCAGCGTGGCGTACGCGGCCGGGCCCGCGAGCCCGGAGCCCAGGCCCATCACGATCAGGGCGGTGATCATCGTGCCGTAGCCGTCCACCGGACCGGTGAAGGACAGCACCGCGAAGCCGCCCGCCATCACGGTCAACCCCGCGACGATCAGCAGCCGGTTGCTCACCCGCTGCCCGAGCCCCGCGCCGACGGCGTTGAAGACCGCGCCCGCCACCGCGTACGGCACCAGCGCCACACCCGCCTGCATCGGCCCGTACCCCAGCACGAACTGGAGGTACTGGGTGAGCATCAGCAGCAGCGCCCCGGTGCCGAACGAGAGCAGCACGATGGAGAACGACGACCCGCTGAAGTTCCTGTCCCGGAACAGTTCCAGCGGCAACATCGGATGCCGGCTGCGCGCCTCCCAGACCACGAACCCGCCCAGCGCGACCACGGCCACGGCGGTCGCGGCCAGCGAGGCCGGAGTCGTCCAGCCCGCGTGCGGCCCGGAGATCACGACATAGACCAGCGCGGTCATCCCGGCGGTGGACAGCAGTACGCCCAGCGGGTCGATCGGCCGCGCCGGGCCGCGTGTCTCGGGCATCAGCGCCACCGCGGCGATCACCGCGACGACGGCCACCGGCACGTTGATCAGGAAGACCGAGCCCCACCAGTAGTTCTCCAGCAGGAAACCGCCCAGGGTCGGTCCGGCGATGACGCCGATCATGGCCACGGCGCTCCAGGCGGCGATGGCCTTGCGGCGCTCGTCGGCGTCGAAGACGGTGATGAGGATCGACAGGGTGCTCGGCATCAGGATGGAGCCGCCCACGCCCATCAGCGCACGGGCGGCGATCAGGTGCCAGGGCTCGGCCGCGAGCGTGGCGACCATGGACGCGCCGCCGAAGACGATCAGGCCGATGATCAGGAAGCGGCGCCTGCCGTACCGGTCGGACAGGCTGCCGGAGGTGAGCAGGAGGCCCGCGAACACCAGCACATACGCGTCGATGATCCACTGGATGTCCCCGTTGGTCGCCCCGAGGTCGCGCATCAGCGCGGGGATCGCGAGGTTGAGCACGGTGTTGTCGACCACGAGCACCAGCAGGCTCAGGCAGAGCACTCCGAGGATCAACCAGCGGCGGGGGTCGCGTTGCGGCGCCTCGCCGGGCGCCTCTCGTACAGTGTTCGATTTCACTCGCACAGCGTACGATAAGTCTCGCACGCTGTGCGAGCGGGTTTAGAATACTCGCTGGGGAAGGAGGGCCCGGTGACCGCGAAACCGCAGTACATCTCGGTCTGGGTACGCGAGGCGGCAGAGCGGGCACGGCCCGCCGCGGCAAGGCCAGGGCGCGGTCAGCCGAGCCGCGCGCAGATCGTCCGCGCCGCCATCGAGATCCTCGACGCGGAGGGCCTGGACGCGCTCAGCATGCGCCGCCTCGGCGCCAAGCTCGGCATGGGCGCGACCTCCATCTACTGGTACGTCGCCAACAAGACCGACCTGCTGGACCTGGCGATCGACGAGGCGTTCGGCGAGATCGCCGTCCCGGTCGGCGGCGGGATCGACTGGCGCGAGGCCACCGCCGTGTTCGCGCACAGCCTGCGCCGCGCCCTGATGCGCCACCCCTGGCTGGCCCGCCTGCTCGGCGGGCGGCCCAACATCGGCCCCAACGCGCTGCGCATGTCCGACCGGATGGCGACCATCTTCGACGACGCCGGCCTCGACCACGAGGACATCGACTTCACCGTCACCACCGTGATCGCCTACGTCATCGGCATCTCCGGAGCCGACGCCACCTGGCGGGACACGGTGAACACCTCCGGGCTCACCTACGAGGAGTGGACCGAGCAGCATGAGCCCGCGCTCCGGGCGGGCATGGCCGACCTGCCCCGGCTGCGCGCGATCTACGAAAAACGGCGGCTCCCACCGGACACGGGCAGCGCGCTGGAGGCGCGGTTCGACTTCGGCCTGCGCTGCGTACTGGACGGCATCGCCGGTCGCATGCCCTGACGGCCGATTTCCTGTCGCTTCGCCCCCACCATGTAAGCCGTACACCATCCAGATTTACAGCCTGATCAGATAGTGTCGGGCGCGTGCTCCCTACCATCGCCGACATCCTGGCCTTGGAACCGGTGCGCCGCGGCAACCCCCGAGTCGTGGCCGGCGCGGATCGGCTGGACACCCGGGTCCGCTGGGTGCACGTGGGCGAGGTGACCGACATCGCGCAGTTGCTGCGCGGCGGCGAACTCGTCCTCACCACCGGGGTGGCGCTACCCGAAGATCCGCGCAGGCTGATCGACTACGTGGGCGCGCTGGCCGAGGTCGGCGCGTCCGGGCTGATCGTCGAGCTGGGCCGCAGGTTCATCGGCGAACTGCCCGCCATGGTGGTCGCCGCCGCGGAGGAGCACGGCCTGCCGCTGGTCACGCTCGCCCGCGAGACGCCGTTCGTGCAGATCACCGAGTCGGTGCACGCCCGGATCATCGACATCCAACTGGAGGAGCTGCGCGCTTCCGAGCACCTGCACGAGGTGTTCACCGAACTGTCGGTGGAGGGCGCGTCGCCCGCCGAGGTACTCGGCCAGGTCGCGCGGATCTCCGGCAAGCCGGCGCTGCTGGAGAACCTCGCCCACCAGGTGCTCGCCTGCGAGAGCGCCGGTCGCGACACCGGCACGCTGCTCGCGACCTGGGAGACGCGCTCGCGGGCCGTGGCCCCCGCCGAGCGCACCGCCTACGACGCCACCTCGGGCTGGCTCGTGGCCATGGTGGGCGCGCGCGGCCAGGACTGGGGCCGGCTCATCCTGTTCTGCGACGAACGTCCGGGCCCGCGCGACATCGTGCTCGCCGAGCGCGCCGCCACCACGCTGGCCCTCGGCCGCCTGCTGGAACGCCACCAGCGCAGCCTGGAGCGCCAGGCGCACGGCTCGATCATCACCGGCATCCTCACGCACGCCTACGCCGACCCCGAGGAGGCCGCCGCCCGCGCCCGGGCGGTGGGCGTGCCGCTCACCGGCCGCAAGCTGGTCAGCGTGGTGCTGCGGCTCACCGAGCCCGGCGGCACCACCCTGGACGGCCAGGCACAGCTCGGCGACCTCGCCGAGGCCGCCGCGGGCGCGTGCCGCGACGTCCGCCTGCCCGCCCTGGTGGGCACCCTGGACGACGACAGGGTCGCGGTACTGCTCCCGCTGCCCCCGCGCGGCGTCGCCGAGGCCGCGCTCACCGCGCTCGCCGAACGCCTGCGCATCGCCTTCAACCCGGCCTTCGTGCTGGCCGCAGGCTCGACCGTCGAGTCGATCAAAGACGTCCGGCGCAGCTTCCTGGAGGCCGAGCAGGTGGCCGACGTCGCGGTACGGCGGCCGGACGGCCGGGTCTTCTACCGCCTGACCGACCTGCGCCTGCGCGGCCTGCTCCACCTGCTGCGCGACGACGCCCGGCTCCAGACCTTCGCCGAACGCGAGCTGGCCCCACTGCTCGCCCACGACGCCCAGCGCGGCGGCGACCTCACCCGCATCCTGCGCGTCTACCTCGAAGCGGGCCGCAACAAGGCGGTCGCGGCGCAGCGCGCGCACCTTTCCCGGCCCGCCTTCTACGACCGGCTGCGCCGGCTGGAACGCATCCTCGACACCGACCTCGACGACGTGGACTCCTGCCTGTCACTCCACGTGGCGCTGCTGGCACTCGAATCCTTCCGGCGAGAGCTCCGCTGACCTGAAACCCCGTGGGTGTAGGCGAATTGCCATACCTTTCTCGGCGTTTTTGGCGTGTTCCACTGACGTTCCGGGTCAAAGATCGGCACCATGGTTGACCGACGATCAACGCCCTCAGCCCAACCTGTGCCGGAGACAACACAATGACGCGTCGTATCCTCATCGGCCTGTCGGCCGCCACCGTTCTCGTGGTCGCCGCCGTACCGGCCGCATCGGCGGCGCCCGCGTCCGTGGGCTTCCCCACGGCCAAGTTCCCTCTCGGGCTGCGCGGCGTACCCGCCCGCGCGCACAGCGCAGTGGCACCGGGGATCGACCTGTTCCGGGTCAGCCACGGCAAGGCCACCGAAGGCTGGACGGTCACCGTCCTGATGCCCAACGGCCGCGACCACGGCTCCCAGGCCGACGCCGATGCCAAGGCCGCCGAGGTCCAGGCGGTCGGCGAGACACCGATCGTGACGCGGTTCGTGCGCCCCGGCGTGGCCGACGACCCCGAGCGGGAGTACTTCTCGGTCCGGATCGGCCGCTGGACCCTCAAAGAGCGCGCCAAGGCCGACAAGCTGGTCACCAAGCTGAAGAAGGACGACATCCGCGCCAAGGCCGACTACCTCGGCGACGACGGCTTCGACACCACCGGCCCGTGGAGCATGCAGGTCCTGATGGTGGACGGCCGCCGCTTCCGCGGCTCCTATGTGACGAGCGTCGGCAAGAGCGTGGCCAAGCGGGAGACCACCTCGTCGATGTCCCGGCAGGTGAACGCGATCGCCGGGGTCAACGGCGGGTTCTTCAACATCCACACGCCGAAGCAGCTTCAGGGCGACCCCGTGGGCATCTCCGTGGTCGGCGGCAGGCTGCTCAGCGAGGCGGTGGCCGGGCGCAGCGCGCTGATCCTCAAGGGCGGCACGGCGCGCATCACCGAGCTGAAGACCCAGATCAGCGTCTCGGGCGGAGAGGGCGGCGGCTCCGCCGTTCAGGGGATCAACCGGGCGGCGGCGGCCGACGAGCTGGTCGTCTACACCGAGGAGTTCGGGGAGAAGACGGCCGCGGACGGCGGCGCGGAGGCGGTCGTCGAGGCCGCCACCGGCAAGGTCGTCAAGGTACGCGCGGCGGGCGGCACCGTGCCGCGCGGCACATGGGTGCTGCACGGCCGCGGCACCACCGCCGACTGGATCAACCAGCACGCCTGGACCGACTGGACGCTCACCCGCAACACCAAGGTCATCGACCAGCGCACCGGCAAGGCCGTGCCGCTCACGCCGGACACCCACATCATCGGGGGCGCGGTCGGCCTGGTCCGCAACGGCAATGTCAAGATCACCGCCAAGGCGGACGGCCACGCGTCGGTCAACATGATCCTCCGCCGCCACCCGCGCACCCTCGCGGGCATCACCCGCACCGGCGGGCTCATCCTGGCCACCATCGACGGCCGCAAGCCGGGTGAGGCGGTGGGCGCGTCGATGGTGGAGGCGGCCAAGCTGATGCGCTGGCTCGGCGCCAAGCAGGCCATCAACCTGGACGGCGGCGGCTCCACGGCCATGGTCGTCAAGCACAAGGTCGTCAACCGCCCCTCCGACGGCCGCGAACGCACCGTCGGCGACGCCCTCTTCATCACCGCTCGCTAAGCCGGACCACCCCAAAAGGGCATGAACCCCAACCCCCGGGTTCATGCCCTTTCCCTTTGGAAAACTCCCCCTCCCCGAACCGCCCCGCCTCACGGGTGTACCACTCGCCGTACACGGCCCGGCCGGGCTCGGGCAGACGAGGTGCCCGGCTCCCGGGTACGCCGCTCACCGTAGGCGGAGCCCGATCGGGCTTGAGCGGATCAGGTGACCGGCTCAGGGGGATGGGGTGATCGACTTGTGGAGATGGGCGCGGGCGGCTTCGCTCGCGGTGTGGAGGGCGCGGTCGAGGTGGTGGACGCCGGGGCCGCCCGCGTTGGCGATCGCGCCACGGCCGCCCGCGCCGCCGCCGATGGTGCCGCCCGCCTCCTGGAGGATGTCCCGGGCCCGTACGCCCGCCGCGTACAGGTCCGCGCTCACCGCCGCGACGAGCCGGGCCCGGTCCGCGTCGCCGCTCGCGAGCACCACCACCGCGGGACGGCCCCCGCGCCGGTCGAGGACCGCCTCGGCCAGTGTCCGCAGGTCGGCGGGCACGTCACCGCCCACGCGGGCCGCGACCAGCCACCCTCCGCGCGAGCCGTCACCGCCCACCCGCACGGCCTGCTCCGACAGCCGCGCCGCCGTACGCTCGACCTCGATCCGATGAAACCGCCCGAGTTCGCGCCGTGCGGACGCCAGCGCGTCCAGCCGCTGCCGCAACCGCTCGGGCGCCGCCTCCGGCCGCGCGACGCCCAGGATCGCCGCCAGCTCGGTCAGCAGGTGACGCTCGCCGCTCTGCCGGCGCAGCGCGTCGTACCCGGTCAGTGCCTCGATCCGGCGCAGGTTCGCGCCGATCGACGACTCGCCGACGATCTTCACGGGCCCGGCGAGCGAGCCATGGGTGACATGAGTACCGCCGCAGAGTTCACGTGAGAAGTCGCCGATGTCCACGATCCGCACGGTCTCTCCGTACTTCTCGCCGAACAACGCGATCGCGCCCGCCGCCTCGGCCTCGGCCCGGCTCGCGTACCAGACCCGCACCTGCGGATCGTCCAGGATGCGCTCGTTGACCAGTTCCTCCACCTGGTTCAGCAGCTCCGGCCCGACCGCGGAGAAGTGCGCGAAGTCGAAGCGCAACCGCCCCGCCTCCACCAGCGAGCCGTGCTGGCGGGCGTGGTCGCCCAGAGTACGGCGGAGCATGGCGTGCAGCACGTGCGTGGCGGAGTGGGAACGCGCGATCGCCGCCCGGCGCGGCCCGTCCACGGACGCCTCCGCGGGCTCACCCGCGCGGACCTCGCCCGAGATCACTTTCGCGGTGTGCACGTGCAGCCCGTCGAGCCCGTACCGGGTGCTGGTGACCGCGAGCACCGCACCGCCCGCCGTACGGACCGTGCCGGTGTCACCGACCTGGCCGCCCGCCTCCGCGTAGAACGGCGAACGGTCCAGTACCAGCTCCACCTCCTGCCCCTCCCCCGCGCCGGAGACGGCCGCGCCGCCGACGATCAGCCCGACGACCGTGCCCTCTGCGGTCAGATCGGTGTACCCCACGAAGTCGGTACGGCCGTGCCGCGCGGACAGCGAGCGGTAGAGGTCGACCCGCCGCAGCGCCTCCGCCGTCCTGGCCCGGTCGCCCGTCTGCGCCCGCCGCCGCTGCTCGGTGAGCAGTTCGGCGAACCTGTCCTCGTCCACGCGCAGTCCCGCGTCCCGCGCCGCCTCCACGGTCAGCTCGACCGGGAACCCGAACGTGTCGTGCAACTCGAACGCCGTCTCCCCCGGCAGCACGGACGCCGACGAGCCGCGAACCCGCTCGATCGCCGCGTCCAGCAGCCGCGAACCGGCCCGCAGCGTACGCGTGAACGACTCCTCCTCCGCGCTCACCACCCTGGAGATCAGCTCCGCCTGCGCGGACAGCTCCGGCCACACGCCGCCGAGGTTGCCGACGACGCTCGCGCTCACCGCGGACAGGACGGGCCCCTCGATGCCGAGAAGCCGCGCGTGCCGTACCGCGCGGCGCATCAGCCTGCGCAGCACATAGCCGCGCCCCTCGTTGGCCGGCAGCACGCCATCGGCCACCAGGAACGCGACCGTCCGCGCGTGTTCCGTCACCACCTGGAAGGACAGCGCCTCCGGCGACCCGTCCCGCCCTGGAAAGCCGCGGCCCGCCAGTTCCTCCACCGTGCGCAGCGTCGGCGCGAGCAGATCGGTCTGGCACACCGTGTCCACGCCCTGGAGGATCATCGCCAGGCGGTCCATACCGAGACCGGTGTCGATGTTCCTGCGGGGCAACTCGCCGACGATCTCATAATCCTCCTTGGGTGAGCCGGTCCCTCGGGTCTCGCCGCGCACGGTGTGCATGAAGACGAGGTTCCACAACTCGATGTACCGCTCGTCGTTCACCGCCGGCCCGCCCTCGGGGCCGAACGCCGGACCTCGGTCATAACACAGCTCGGAGGACGGCCCCGCCGGTCCGGGGACGCCCATCGACCAGTAGTTGTCCTTCATGCCGAGCCGCTGGATCCGCTCGGCCGGGAAACCGAGCGACCGCCAGTGCCGCTCGGCCTCGTCGTCGTCGAGGTACACGGTCACCCACAGCCGGTCCGGGTCGAGGCCGTAGCCGTTGACGAACAGGTCGTGGGCGAAGTCGATCGCCTCGGTCTTGAAGTAGTCGCCGAACGCGAAGTTGCCCAGCATCTCGAAGAACGTGGCATGCCTGGTGGTCCGGCCGACGTTCTCGATGTCGCTGGTACGCACGCACTTCTGCACCGACGTCGCCCTGCTGTACTCCGGCTCCGCCGTACCGAGATAGTAGGGCTGGAACTGGTTCATTCCGGCATTGGTGAGGAGCAGGGTGGGTTCGGAGGGGATCAGCGAGCTGGACGGCACGAGCCGATGTTCGCGCGCGGTGAAGTAGTCCAGGAATGTGTCCCGGATCTGCGGGGAACGCATGGAACGGCCTCACATGGGTGGAGCCGGACGAACACCGGAATCTCCTCGCCACCTGACCGGTGACGTTCGTCCGAAAGGATCGGTGGGCGGGCACACGCCGAGCCGGCCGAGGGGATCAGGCGAGGACGTGGTCCTCGGAATGCCCCAGCTCGGCGCGACTAGCTCGCCGCCCCACCATGCGCGTCCTTCCGTAGGTCGATGAGTCCAGTGTAGACGGTGGTGGGGGTGGGGTAGTAGGGCATAAAAAAAGTGAGAGGTCCCTGGTCGAAGCGCGTCCCCAAAAGGACACACCCCAACCAAAGACCTCTCACCCTATTCAATGATTGTGCGGCAGCGACTTACTCTCCCACACCGTCCCCAGTGCAGTACCATCAGCGCAGGCAGGCTTAACTTCCGGGTTCGGAATGTAACCGGGTGTCTCCCCACCGCCATAACCACCGCAACCCTGTAAAACCACCAACCCGACACAACCCACACACACGGGCCATGACCTGGTTGCAGTCTCAGAATCACACAGTGAACGCGAGCACCACACACAGCACAAAAAGAAAGCGTGTTTGTTGTGGTCAAGTCCTC